>NZ_LMMX01000037.1:0-388331 GCF_001422425.1 Methylobacterium sp. Leaf102
CAAGCTCTTGAAGCGCGCCATGTACGGTCGCGCCAATCTCGACCTCTTACGACGACGGTTCCTCCTCGCAGCCTGATCCACTAAACTTGGCGAAGAGCCACTTTCCAGGGGGCAGGCCACGTCGGAGCCTGAACACAGCCGTCACAGGGGTGGGTAATTACTAAGTGGTGGCGGCTATGATCCGAACCGACAACGAACTGATCGCCGAGCTTGAGGCGGTCATGCAGAGATTGCGGGAACTAGAACTGATCACTTCCAATATGGAACGCTTCTTCGAGGTCGGGGAATGGTTGCTGTGCTTTGAGGGTGCCTGGATGCTTGCGCGAGACGATCCTGATCATCCTTTGCAATCGGACAAATCGTATCTGGCGTTGGTAGCGTACAACGCGGGCGAGATAGCGTGACAGGGTGCTCGCGAACGCACTGCGATCCCACCCTCGGTCTGCGGCATGGGTGATCGATGATCCGAGGCCCTTTCAGGCCGGATCAGCGAGCGTCGTGAGAACGCGATCCGTTTAGAGTGCGTCCCCCTGCTGGGAAATCGCGAAGCTCGGCGTCGGCGTCTCGGGCGACCACGCGAACCCTCGGGTCTTAGGATCGTCCGTCCCCAGAAACCCACCCATGGGTGCCCGGGGGGATGGCGATCGTCAGTTGCGTTGAGAGGACGGTCAGGAGAAATTCGGTCCGCAGCGTCGCCTTCTTGGATCGTCCGCTTCCAAACTTCGACGCTCTGGGACCGACAGCCTGCGAGGCAGCCGGTCGAGGCGCACGTCCTACCGGCGACGCTTGGCCTTCCCGTTCTCCGCGCGTGGATCTCGCGGGCCCCGCATAGCCCTCGCGTCATCCCGGTTCGGCGAAACTGGCCGGCCTGGGTCAGGCGATGATGTCCGGCGTGATCTGGTCTTCGATGTAGGAGATCCGGTCGCGCAAGGAGAGCTTGCGCTTCTTGAGGCGCTGGATCTGGAGCTGGTCGCCGGCGACGCTCAGTTCGAGGGCGTCGATGGCGCCGTCGAGGTCGCGGTGCTCCTGCTTGAGCCGCTCCAGCTCGTCGGCGAACGCCGTCGGTTCGTCGTCGTTCAACGCACTCGCCATCGCACCCTGTAGCCCCGGGATCCCCGTGCTCCGACCATGCGGCACCGCTCCGCCGACGGCAAGAACCCCCGGCGCGGCCTGCACAGGCAAGGTCTCACAGGAGCCGGTTAACCACGCCCGAGGCCGGTCCGGAAAAACCCGCAAGCCTGGCCGCCAATAGCCTTCGACAGCCCGCTTCACATATGTCAGTCTCCGATTCGTCGAAACGAGACAGGAGAAGACACTCATGTCACTGCAGACGCACCTCACCCAGCTCGCCCGGAAGCACGAAGCCCTCGAGCGGGAGATCCACGACGCCAAGCACAGTCCCTCGGCGAACGACCTGCGCATCGCAGAACTCAAGAGAAAGAAACTCCTTCTCAAGGACGAGATGAACCGGCTTCGAAGCGACACCGATTCGCTGCACTGAGCCCGTACAGGCCCAAATTTTTCTCTGAGCGTTCGCCGCCGCCCCTGGTCTCCAGGGCGGCGGTTCTCGTTTGCGGGAAGCCCGCCGTCCCGCATAAGGTCCGGCTCAAGCCGGCGACCACGACCGGTCCGACGACCGGAGGATTCGATGGACGCCCCCGCCAACGCCCGGCCCGGCAACGCCGCCTATTCCGAGATCCACGCCGCCTCCCTCGCCGACCCCGAGGCGTTCTGGCTCGCTGCGGCGCAGGCCCTCGACTGGGCGAGCCCGCCGACCCGTGCCTTCGACGCATCGGCCGGGGCCTGCGGCCGCTGGTTCCCCGACGGACGCCTCAACGCCTGCCACAACGCCGTGGACCGCCACGTCGCGGCCGGTCGCGGCACGCAGGCGGCGATCCGGTACGACTCGCCCGTCACCGGCACCCGCCGCACCATTACGTACGCGGACTTGCTCGACGAGGTGGCGACCCTCGCCGGGCTCCTGGCCACGTGCGGGGTGGGCCCCGGCGACCGTGTGGTGATCTACATGCCGATGGTGCCCGAAGCGCTGTTCGGTATGCTCGCCTGCGCCCGCCTCGGGGCCGTCCATTCCGTGGTGTTCGGGGGATTCGCCGCCAACGAACTCGCCATCCGCATCACCGACGCCACGCCCAAGGTGGTGCTCGCGGCCTCGTGTGGGATCGAGCCGAACCGCGTCGTCGCCTACAAGCCGCTGCTCGATGCCGCCATCGCGGCGTCGTCGCACACGCCGCATGCCTGCCTGATCCTGCAGCGCCCGCAAGCGGAGGCGACCCTGGTGCCGGGGCGCGACCGGGACTGGGCCGAGGCCGTCGCGACCGCCAGGGCGGCGGGTCTCCGGGCGGCCTGCACGCCGGTGGCGGCCACGGACCCGCTATACATCCTCTACACCTCGGGCACGACGGGCAAGCCGAAGGGCGTGGTCCGGGACACCGGCGGCTACTGCACGGCGCTGGCCTGGACCATGCCCAATCTCTACGACGTGGCGCCCGGCGAGACCTACTTCTGCGCCTCCGACATCGGCTGGGTGGTGGGGCACTCCTACATCGTCTACGGGCCGCTGCTGCACGGCTGCACCACGATCCTGTACGAGGGCAAGCCCGTCGGCACCCCCGATGCGGGCGCCCTGTGGCGGGTGGTGTCGGAATACGGCGCCGCCTGCCTGTTCACGGCGCCCACGGCCCTCCGGGCGATCAAGAAGGACGATCCGCGGGCCGAGCGCGTGCGGGACCACGACCTCTCCCGCTTCCGCAGCCTGTTCCTCGCCGGCGAGCGGGCCGACCCGGATTCCGTCGCCTGGGCCGAGCGGGCGCTCGATCGCCCCGTCATCGACCATTGGTGGCAGACGGAGACGGGCTGGGCCATCGCGGGCAATCCGCTGGGTGTCGGCCTGCTGCCGGTCAAGCACGGCAGCGCCTGCGTGCCGATGCCGGGCTACGACCTCGCCGTGCTTGACGAGGCGGGACGTCCGGTGCCGGAGGGCACCATGGGCACCATCGCGCTGAAGCTCCCCCTGCCGCCCGGCTGCCTGCCGACCCTGTGGGGAGCGGACGACCGCTTCCGCACGAGCTACCTCACCACCTATCCGGGCTGGTACGACACCTCGGACGCGGGCGTGGCCGATGCCGACGGCTACGTCACGGTGCTGGGGCGCACGGACGACATCATCAACGTCGCCGGCCACCGCCTTTCCACGGGCGGGATGGAGGCGGTGCTGGCCGCGCACCCCGATGTGGCCGAATGCGCCGTCATCGGCATCCGCGACGCCCTGAAGGGCGAGCAGCCCTGCGGCTTCGTGGTGCTGAAATCCGGCGTCGACCGCGACCCCGGTGTCATCGAGACGGAGCTCGTCGCCCTGGTGCGCGAGCGCATAGGCCCCGTCGCCGCCTTCAAGCTGGCTCTGACGGTCGCGCGCCTCCCCAAGACGCGCTCCGGAAAGATCCTGCGCGGCACCATGAAGCGCATCGCCGACGGCGAACCCTGGACCCTGCCGCCGACCATCGACGACCCCGGCACCCTCGACGAGATCGGCGCGAGCCTCCGGGAGCGTGGCTTGGTGTCCGACGGGCAGACACCCTGACGGGCAGATGCCCCGGGGGAGACGGAGCCCTCCCGGGCGCGGAACCCTAGCGGGCGCCGCGGGGTTCGGCCAAAAGCACGGGACCGCCCGGGAGAGCCACACATGACCGTCCGCCTGTTCGAGCCCCTGCGCCTCGATGACCTAGAAATCGAGAACCGCATCATCGTGGCGCCCATGTGCCAGTACTCGGCCCATGCCGGTCAGGCGGGCGACTGGCACCTCATGCATCTGGGGCAGATGGCGCAGTCCGGCGCCGGGCTCCTGACCCTGGAGGCGACGGCAATCTCCCCCGAGGCGAGGATCTCGCCGACCGACCTCGGCCTCTACTCCGATGCGACGGAACTGGCGCTGGGACGCGTCCTCGATTCCATCCGGGCCTCCGCGCCGATCCCCCTGGCGATCCAGATCAACCACGCCGGCCGCAAGGCCTCGAGCCACGCCCCCTGGGAGGGCGGCGCCCAGATCGCACCGGACGCCCCCGACGGCTGGCGTACGGAAGCACCCTCGGCGGTGGCCCACGGCGCCGACGAGGTGCCGCCACACGCCCTTGATGCGGAGGGGATGAAGCGCATCCGCGACGGCTTCGTCGCCACCGCGCGGCGCGCGCTCAGGCTCGGGATCGACGGGTTCGAGCTGCACGGGGCGCACGGCTACCTGCTGCACCAGTTCCTCTCGCCCCTGTCGAACCGGCGGACCGACCAGTACGGCGGCGATCTGGCCAACCGGATGCGGTTTCCACTGGAATGCTTCGAGGCCGTGCGCGACGCCGTGCCGGCGGGCAAACCCGTGTGGATGCGCGTCTCGGCCACCGACTGGGTCGAGGGCGGCTGGACCGTGGAGGAGACCGTGGAACTCACCCACGCCCTCAAGCGCCGGGGTGCGGCCGCCATCCACGTCTCCACGGGCGGCCTCTCGACGGAGCAGAAGATCCCCCTGTCGGCTGGCTATCAGGTGCCGTTCGCCGAGCGGATCAAGGCCGAGACCGGGCTGACCACCATCGCGGTCGGCCTGATCACCGAGGCGGCCCACGCCGAATCGATCCTCGCCGCGGGCCAGGCCGACGCCGTCTCGCTCGCCCGCGCGTTGCTCTACAACCCGCGCTGGCCCTGGCACGCGGCGGCCGAACTCGGCGCGAAGGTGCGGGCGCCCAAGCAATATTGGCGCTCCCAGCCGCGCCAGTACAAAGACCTGTTCCACGAGACCCGTCACGGACAACGCTGAGCATGGACGACGACATCACAACCTTCTCGGTCCAGCGCGTCCGCTACGACGAGGAGAACGGCATCTGCCTCATCTCCGGCGCCGACGACGAGGAGGAGCCGGCGGGCTACTTCATCATCCAGATCGAGAAGGGCGACCCCGACGGTCCCCTCATCGAGATCTTCGGCGAGGACCTGACCCAGGCGGACGGCGTCGAAGCCTTGGAAATCGGCCTGCGCTCCCTGCAGTTCACCTTCGACCCGAAAAGCCTCATCGGTGCGGAGATGCCGATGGTGCGTATCGAGTCGCAGACCGAGATTCCCGAACGGGCGCGGACGCGGTTGGCGGTGGCGTTCGGCAAGCGCGCCAAGCGGGCGTGAGCCGGGTTTCGGCGGATCGGTTTTGCAAGACGGCCGCGCAGGAGAAACGCGATGGCACCGGTCAGGGACCGGGCCGCGCTCGTCGGTCGCGTGAAGAGACCGTCCTCGTCGTAGGCAGAAAACCGCGCGCCGGCGCACAGGCGGGGCGTTCGAGCCGAGGCCCGCGTCTCCTCTGGTACGTCCTCGGGGGCGCAGTCCGCAAGCGACCGACCGAATTTGGGTGGTCCGCCGTCAGGATCGAGGATTGGAACGACGGCAAGCGATTTTGAAACGCGCAGGCAACGGGCGTCCGTTGCCGCGACCAAACCGAATTCCTGGGAAGCGTTCGTCATACGTTCGGAACGAAAGGCGTTCGCGCGTGGCAGACCAGTCCTCCCGCGCCCTGCAGCCAGCCATGTGAGGGTGGCACTATGCCTTCGTCGTGGGCGCCCCGCTCCGGCCACGCACCCGACGCCGAGCTTTCACCTCGCGAGCTCCCCCCTCGACAGATCCGTGGCGCGCTGAGTCGAAACAGTTCATCGCCGGTCGGAAGTATCGCCAACAATTTTTCGTGATGTTCCGTGATGAGGGACACGCGCGAAGTGAGCTGTCGGCTCTGAGGACACACCTAAAAATTTCGTTAATTCGAACGCCGATATCACGTTGACGGCACCTTCGAGTTGTATGCATCTGCACACAGACATGACGACGGACCATCGAAAATGAACTGGTCGCTCTTTGGAAAATCCAAAGCTTTGAAGAACGATGGCAGAAGCATCGATTTTCGTAGCGCCAGCGATTCCGAGATAGAGGATGTCGAGGACGCCTCGCACGAGACTTCGCAGCGATCGGCTCAGCCCATCCCTTTTCTGATGAAGAACGATAAAGATTTTTCCATCGACTCCGTCGGACAGAAATCGGAAATCATTCGGTTCCGGATTTCCGAGATGTCGGACCGCCTCGAAGATCTCCGGTCCCTGAAGGACGATTTCGCCTCGATCCTCGAGCCGATCATCGAGATCACGGATGAACTGCCCAAGGCGAAGATTCGAATCTCCGAGATCGAAGCGCTTCTCGCCCTCGAACAGGCGAACACCTCCGGGATGCGGCGCGAGTTGGCCGACAGGGCGGAACGGCTCGTCGATGTCACCAACAACTTCTCCGCGGCCACCATCCAGTTGCAGCACCTCGAGGCCAGCCTGCGGGACCGGGATACGACGGGCGAGGAATTGCGCGTCGGCTTGCGCGACAAGACGCTCGTCGCCGAGAATCTCGAGCGGCAACTCCATGCAGAAACCGAGCAGACCCGGGCGCTCCAGGGTGAAAGCAAGGCCCTGCGGAGCGAGGCGAAGGCTCTCGATCAGGCACTGGCCCGTTCCGAGAGCGAACTCCAGGATATCCGCGAGACGCGCAGCCTGCTGGAGCAGGACAATCAGCGCCTGCAGGCCCTGAGCGAGAACCAAGTCGTTCGCATCGAGGAGCTCGCGGTTCGCGCCCAGGAGTCCGAAACGCAGCTCGAACTGTCCCGGATGGGGCTTCGAAACCTCGAACAGCAGCTGTCGAATGCCGTCGCGGCGGCGCAGAAGGCCGATGTCCAGTACGAGACCGAGATCGCCGCCCACCGGACCGAGCGCACCACCCTGGCGATGCGGCTCGAAGCCGCCACGAGCCGCCTCGGAACCACGGACCAGATGCTTCAGCAGGTCCGCAATCAATTGCGCGACCGTGACGAGGCCGGCCGGGTGGCGGAGCGGGGTCTCAAGGAATCGTCCATCGAGCGGCTGACCCTGGAGCGCCGCCTGGAGAGTACGCAGGCCGACCTCGCGCGACAGACCGAGCGCTTCCTGGAGATGCAGCGCCTGCGCTCCGAACTCGATCACCGGTGCGAGATGTTCGCCAAGGCCATCGCGGCGAAGGACGCGGCCCTCGATCAGGCGACCGGTCGGGTCGCCAGCCTCATGGAGCGCATCGAGCAGCTCGTGCATCGCCAGGAAGCCGAGCGTGCGGATTTCGAGACCGTCAATCACCGCCTCGTCGAGGAACTCCAGCACGAGCGCTCCGAGCGCAAGATGGCGCAGGGGGCCCTCGACATCGCTCGCGAAAGCCGCGTCTCCCTTCAGAAACAGCACGACATGCTGAAGCGCGCGACGCGTTCGTATGGGGCGGACGGAACGGGATCACGGGCCGAGACGGCGCCGGCGGCACCGCAGGAAGCGAACAACGTCCGGCCGTTCATGCCGGTCGAGAAGTCGACCTGACCCCCCTGCGAATCGGAACGATCGGTGCCGTCACCGTGCGGCGGACAACGACACGACATTCGGTGGAAAGCGGACGATGACCGAGAACGCCCTGCGCGACCGAGAGACCTCGTCCGCCGCTGCCGCCGCATGGCTCATGCGGGGACGGGCGGAGAGCATTCCCGTCCTGGTTCAGGACGTGGTCCCGCAGAACTTCATCCCGTCGCATCCGACCCACGAGGCAGTACCGATGGACGAGGTGGCGAAGCCGGACAAGCGCAACTGGTCGTCGACCCTCGACCTCATCCACGAGGCGACCACGGCGATCCGCATCAGCGAGGAGCGTGCGACGGAGCTGGAACTCGAACTGCAGCGCACCGTGACGCAGGCCATCGAGCGCGAGCGCTTCCTCGAGCAGAAGATCGCCGCCACGGAGGCGCGCGCCGAGCTCGCCGAAGGTCGGGCGAAAGAGGCCGAGGAGTGGCTGAACCGGCTTCACGAGGCGGTGGTCAGCGGATTCACCCGGGCGTCGTCGGAACCCGCGCAGCCCGATGTCCAACGCTCGTCCGTCGCGTAGCCCGTGCCATGGCGTCCTCCTCGCGGCTGATCGAACCCGCACCGCATTCCCAGCCGTTCCCCGTGGGCGGCCGACGTGTGTCCCATGCGCTGGTCCTCTACGAGCCCGCGCAAGAGGCCGAGTGCGACGGGGCCAGAACCCTGCGCCTGGTCGAGCAGGCCGTCGAATCCATGCAGGCCCTGCGTGAGCGGGCGGACTACATCACGGCCCAGGCCCACGATCTGATCCGGCTGACGAACCTCGAACGGGCACAGGTCGAGGCCGAGTTGCGCAAGGTTCGCGAGGACAAGGCGGCCGTCGAGCGGCAGATGCGGGACGCCGAGCAGGCCCTGGCGCGGGCGAACCTGCGCCTGCGGGAAGCCGAACTCGGGCGGCGGGAAGCCCAGGTGGCGGCGCGGGAGGCCGAGACCCGGGCCGTCGACGCCGAAGCCCGGGCCGTCGACGCCGAACTTCGGGAGCAGGGGCTCGCCTCCTACCTGAAGAAGATCAGCGCGTTCCTCCAGGTGCGGCTCGCCGTGGCCGAGAGAGAAGCCTGAGGCCGACTGGACCCGGCCGTCGCTCAATCCCACAGCACCCGCTCGACGAAGCCGGCGATCCAATCCTGCGCCGCCCGCGCCTCCGGCAGAACGCTGAGGATCGGGTACACGTGCATCAACCCCGGCTCCTCGTGATAGATCACCTCGCAGCCCGTGCGTGCGGCGAGGCGGCGGGCGTCGGTGACGAGGATGTCGTGACCGCCGCAGAACATCAGGATCGGCGGCACGCCCGCAAAGGAGCCGAAGAGCGGGCTGACGCGGGGGTCGGTGACGGGCAGGGCGCCGGCGTACCAGCGGCCGGCCGCGCGGGCGCCGGGGCGCATCAGCATCACGTCGCGGGGTTCGATCGCGGCCTGCTCCGGATCGCTCAGGGTGACGTCGAGCCAGGGTGAGATGAGGACGAGGCCGCCCGGCGCGGGCAGGCCCGCCGCCACCGCCTGCTGGGCTAGCGCCAGGGCCAGGCCGCCGCCGGCCGAATCCCCCATGACGATCACCCGGCCCATAGGGTCACCGGCGACCAGGTTTCGGTAGAGTGCGAGGGCGAACGGGATCGTCTCGGCGCAGGTGTGGGCGGGCGCGAGGGGATAGAGCGGCACCACCACCCGCACTCCGAGGCGCTCGGCGAGGCGGGCGACGAACCACCAATGAATTCGGGTGATCGGCGCGGCGTAGGCGCCGCCGTGGAAGTAGATCACCGTGCAGGACGGCGCCCGCCCGCGCGGCATGACGGTGTAGACGGCGTGGCCGTCCTGCAGCGTCTGCCCGACGTCGAGGCGGCGGCGCAGGGTGCGCGGGGGGAGGGCGGGCTTCGGATCGGAACCGAGGAATTCCCGCGGCGTCACGTCGGCACGGGCGAACTTGCGCCGACCGCCCGTGAGGCGAATGAGCAGCGCGAGGGCGTGGGCGGCGAGGCTCGGCACGACGGATCGCGTCTCCGCCCGCCTACCGCGTCACGGCACCGACCATCGGCCCGAGGGGCCGACTAAGGTCGGAGCGGTTCATGGACGGCGCGTAGAGGCTCGACACGCTGCCGTCGAGGAACAGGGCGTTGCGGCAGCCGAGCGCATCCTTGAACAGGCGCGCGAAAGCGCCGAAGCTCACGGGGCGCTCGGAGATGGCGAACACGGCAGTGCGGCCGTCGTCGCGCACGCCGACGCCGTTGCGGATCTTCTGACTCGGCCCGTCGCTGGAGATCTTGGGGTGGATGTGGCCGTCCACCACCAACATCGGCCCCGATTGCGTGGCGAAATCGGGCTTCGGGTTGACGCGCAGATAGCGGGTGGTGTCGAGGACGCCGGCGCGGTCGCCCTTCACGTAGAAGATGCCGTTGGGCTTGAGGTGGAAGTTGCCCGGGCCGTTGGCGGTGGACACGCCCTTCAGCTCGCGCCCCTCCTCGACGTAGAGGCCGACCGGGGCCTGATCCTTGTCGTACATGCCGGCATTCATGGCAAAGCGCAGGGACGGGCCCTGCCTGTCGCCGAGGGTCGAGAGCGACGAGTAGGGCTGGCCGTCGGCGCCGCGCCAGAACAGCCGAACCTTCTCGCGGCGCAGATCGACGGTGCAGACCGTGTAGGTCTCGCCCTCGGCCTGGACCGGCCTGCACGGTGCGGCGGCGGGGGTCGAAGCGGGGGCAGGGGCGGCGGAGCCCGGAGCCGTGCAGGCCAGGAATGCGGCGAGGGCTGGAGCGAGCCATCGCCGCGTCCGGACGGCGGCATCCTGAAGGGCGAGACCGTGCATCGCGAAACCCTTGCGGCCGGGAGGAGAGCCGGGACGCGCTTCCTCGCCCGAAAGCGGCACGGTTTTCAAGTCGCCCGGCGCGCCGATTGGCCGGGCGGGGCGTGCGCCTTCACGATTGCGGCAAAACGGATCGCTCGCTGAACCGTTGCAGGGCGTTCCGCGTTCCTGTGCCGTTGGGGGACGCAACGGTATCTCTCGGAGAGTGTGAGATGAAACGAGTTGTTCTGGCCTCGGCGGCGATGATCGGCGCCCTCGCGATGATCCCGGCGACGGCGGAGGCCCGCGGTTTCCACGGCGGCGGGTTCCACGGTGGCGGTTTCGGCGGCGGTGGCTTCCGCGGCGGTTTCGGAGGCGGTGGCTTCCGGGGCGGGTTCGGTGGGTATCGCGGCGTCGGTTTCGGCGGCTACCGCGGTGGCTTCGGCGGTTATCGCGGCGGGTTCTACGGGCATCGCGGCGGCTTCGACGGCGGTCGTGGGTTCGGACGCGGCTACGGCTACGGACTCGGGGGCCTCGGCCTCGGTGTGGGCCTCGGCCTCGCGGCGGGCGGTCTCTACGGCGGCTACGGCCCGGGTTACGGCTACGGCTACGGTGGCGGATACGCCCCGGTGGGCTACGGTGCCTACGACGTCGGCTACGGCGGCGGCTGTTACACGGTCCCGCGCGTGCGCTGGACGCCCTACGGCTACCGCCGGGTGCTGGTCGAACGCTGCTACTGACCACAGAGACCCGGTCGCGACTCAGGGGGGCTGCCTGCGGGCAGTCCCCTTCTTCGTTTCAGCGCCCCATCTCGTCCCGCCGCATCGGCATGGCGTCGATGGTGGAGAACAAGGTCTCGGCGGGCAGCGGCGTCGCGCTGTCGAGCTTCGTCCCCCCGTCCTTGCCGACGAGCACCACCCGGAACGAGGCATCGGGAAGGCCGAGGCGCGCGCGCAGGCCCCGCGCTTCGGCGGTGGTGCCGACCGCCTCCAGCACTACGAGATCGCGGTCGCGCACCCCGTCCGGTACCGCCGCCAGGAGCGCGCGCTGGCGCATCAGGTGCGGATCGTCCAGCCCGGGGGCCGACATCACCACCACGCGGGCCTTCCAGCGATGGGCCGCCAGGGGATTCTCGGCCGCCATCGTTCCGCTCGCCAGCACCATCCCCATCAGCAACAGCCCCCGAACCATCGCGCGTTCCTCGCCTTCACGTCCGTACCTGCACGTCCGTCAACGCGCGAGGACCCGATTTGCCTTCCCCGCCCGGGGCCCCATCTGCTGAACCTCGGGACAGCGTTCACGATCGGAGATTGCCCATGACCGAAGCGACGAACCCGACCGCCGGCACCGTCAACCGCCGCATCGTCCTGGCCGCCCGTCCGCACGGCGAGCCGAACGAGAGCCATTTCCGCCTGGAGGAGGGCCGGGTGCCGACGCCGCGCGACGGCGAGGTGCTGCTTGCCAACCGCATTCTGTCCCTCGATCCGTACATGCGCGGGCGCATGAGCGCGGCCAAATCCTACGCCGAGCCGGTGGCCATCGGCGACACCATGGTGGGCGCCACGGTGGCGGAGGTGGTCGCCTCGCACCATCCCGATTTTTCCGTCGGCGAGACCGTGGTGGGCTTCGGCGGCTGGCAGGATTTCACCACCTCGGACGGCAGGGGCCTGCGCAAGCTCGACCCCGCCGCGGCGCCCGTGAGCACCGCGCTCGGCGTTCTCGGCATGCCGGGCATGACCGCCTATACGGGCCTCCTCAACATCGGCGCCCCGAAGCCCGGCGAGACCGTTGTGGTGGCCGCCGCCACGGGGCCCGTCGGCTCCCTCGTCGGACAGATCGCCAAGCGCAAGGGCGCGCGCGCCGTCGGCATCGCCGGAGGTCCCGAGAAATGCGCCTACCTGCGCGACGTTCTCGGCTTCGACGCGGCCCTCGACCACCGCGCCGATGACTTTCCCGACGCCCTCGCGGCGGCCTGCCCGGACGGCATCGACGTTTATTTCGAGAATGTCGGCGGCGCGGTGTTCGACGCGGTGCTGCCCTTGCTCAACACCTTCGCGCGCATTCCCGTCTGCGGCCTCGTCTCGGGCTACAGCGCCACGGACCTGCCGCCCGGCCCCGACCGCATCCCGCTCCTTATGCGGGCGGTGCTGTCGAAGCGGCTGCACCTCCAGGGCTTCATCGTCTGGGACTTCGCCGATCAGGAGGCCGAGTTCCTGCGCGAGGTCGGAGGCTGGCTCCGCGAGGGGAGCATCGTCCACCGGGAGGACATCGTCGATGGCCTGGAGAACGCCCCGACCGCCTTCGCGGGGCTTCTGAAGGGCCGCAACTTCGGTAAGCTGCTGGTGCGAATCGCCTGAGTCGGTCCCTCCGAATCTTGCCGACGCTTGAGAACGAATGTAGAACACCGGTGACGCGGCGGAACCCCCGTGAGTCACGGGGACAACCCGCCCGCGATGATTGCCGGGGCCTTCGGGACGGCCCATGACAGGCGCTGTCGAGTGCGGTTCGGCCCGTCACCGGGCCGGGCATTGCTTCGGCACGCGGTGAGATCGATCGAGAGGAGAGAGCGGCATGGCCGGCAGCGTGAACAAGGTGATTCTGGTGGGCAATCTCGGGCGCGATCCCGAGACGCGACGCCTCGCTTCCGGCGATCCCGTAGTCAACCTGCGCATCGCCACATCGGAGTCCTGGAAGGACAAGATGTCGGGCGAGCGCAAGGAAAAGACCGAGTGGCACGCGGTGGTGATCTACAACGAGAACCTCGCCCGCGTCGCCGAGCAGTACCTGCGCAAGGGCTCCAAGGTCTACATCGAGGGCCAGCTCCAGACCCGCAAGTGGGCCGACCAGTCCGGCGTCGAGAAGTACACCACCGAGGTGGTGCTGCAGCGCTTCCGCGGTGAACTCACCCTGCTGGACGGCCGCTCCGGCGGCGCCGGCGGCGAGATGGGCGCCGACGAGGAGGGCGGCGGCCAGATCAGCCGCGGCGGCGATTACGGCGGCGGCGGCGGGGATTTCGGCGGCGGTGGCGGCGGTGGCCGCTCGTCCGGTGGCGGTCGTCCCTCCGGCGGCGGCGACCGCCGCCCGGCCCCGTCGAGCGGCGGTGGCGGCTCCAAGCCGAACTACGACCTCGACGACGACATCCCGTTCTAGGTCTTTTACGAAGAGGGCGCGGCTCCGGACGGGGCCGCGCTGTCTTCGATTCCACGGGTGGAAACCCCTTCGCCCGGGCGACACCGTCGGGGCCCGGGACGAGGCCGCGCCCGTGCACACAAGCCGTTGCGGGTCCACGGCTTTCCCGTGCGCGCAAGGCGACGCTCTGTGGCGAGGGCCGGATGGATCGGGTATACGGGGCGGTGAGGCCGGTCGAGGCCGGTTCGCCCAGGCGAGCCGAGACGACGATCCGGCACCCCAAAAGTTCCCCGTGAGGGGTCGTCGTCCATCGACGCCCCGCGCTTCGGGCGCCCACCCGGCAGAGATCCAGAGCCTTGGCAGAGAACGACATTCCTGGCGCCGGAGCGCCCCCCGCCTCCGACATCAAGCCCGTATCCATCGTCGACGAAATGCGCCGGTCCTATCTCGACTACGCCATGAGCGTGATCGTGAGCCGGGCGCTGCCCGATGCCCGCGACGGGCTCAAGCCCGTGCACCGGCGCATCCTGTACTCGGCCTACGAGAGCGGGCACCTGCCCGAGCGCAAGTACGTCAAGTCGGCCCGCATCGTCGGCGACGTCATCGGTCTCTATCACCCGCACGGCGACCAATCGATCTACGACGCCCTGGTGCGCATGGCGCAGGACTTCTCGATGCGGCTCATGCTCATCGACGGGCAGGGCAATTTCGGCTCCGTCGACGGCGATCCGCCGGCGGCCATGCGCTACACCGAATCGCGCCTCGCCAAGCCCGCCAACGCGCTCCTGGCCGATATCGACAAGAACACCGTCGATTTCCAGCCGAACTACGACGAGTCGCGTGAAGAGCCGACGGTCCTTCCCGCCCGCTTCCCGAACCTGCTCGCCAACGGCGCCGGCGGCATCGCGGTGGGCATGGCCACCAACATCCCGCCGCACAACCTCGGGGAACTCATCGACGCCTGCGTCGCGCTCATCGACGATCCGGGCATGTCCATCGAGGGACTGACCGAGATCGTCCCCGGCCCCGACTTTCCCACCGGCGGCTCGATCCTCGGCCGGGCCGGCACGCGCCAGGCCTACGCCACGGGGCGCGGCTCCATCATCATGCGGGCCAAGTCCCACGTGGAGGAACTGCGCAAGGAGCGCGAGGCCCTGATCTTCACCGAGATCCCGTATCAGGTGAACAAGGCGACGCTCATGGAGAAAATCGCCGAGCTGGTGAAGGAGAAGCGCGTCGAGGGCATCTCGGATCTGCGCGACGAGTCCGACCGCGACGGCATGCGCATCGTCGTCGAGATCAAGCGCGATGCCATGGCGGACGTGGTGCTGAACCAGCTCTACCGGTTCACGCCCCTGCAATCGTCGTTCGGCTGCAACATGGTCGCCCTCAACGGCGGCCGCCCCGAGTTGATGAACCTCAAGGACCTGCTCCAGGCCTTCGTGGACTTTCGCGAAGAGGTGGTGTCCCGACGGACCAAGTTCCTGCTCAACAAGGCCCGCGAGCGCGCCCATGTGTTGTGCGGCCTCGCCATCGCGGTCGCCAACATCGACGAGGTGATCCGCCTCATTCGGACCTCGCCCGATCCGAACTCCGCCCGCGAGGCCCTCATGGGCCGCGACTGGCCGGCCAAGGACATCGCGCCCCTCATCGCGCTGGTGGACGACCCGCGCCATCGCATCAACGACGACGACAGCTACCGCCTGTCCGACGTGCAGGCCCGCGCCATCCTCGACCTGCGCCTGCAGCGCCTCACGGCGCTCGGCCGCGACGAGATCGGCGACGAGTTGCAGAAGCTCGCCGACGAGATCGCCGACTACCTCGACATCCTGCGCTCGCGCCCGCGCATCATGGGCATCGTCAAGGACGAGCTGGCGGAAGTCCGCGAATCCTTCGCCACGCCGCGCCGGACGGTGATCCTCGACTGGGATTCCAACGTCGAGGACGAGGACCTGATCCAGCGCGAGGACATGGTGGTGACCGTGTCCCATGCGGGCTACGTCAAGCGCGTGCCGCTCTCGACCTACCGGGCCCAGCGCCGGGGCGGCAAGGGACGCTCAGGGATGGCGACACGCGACGAGGATTTCGTCACCCGCCTGTTCGTCGCCAACACCCACACGCCGATCCTGTTCTTCTCGAACATGGGTCAGGTGTACAAGGAAAAGGTCTGGCGCCTGCCCATGGCGGCGCCGAACGCCCGCGGCAAGGCCCTCGTCAACATCCTCGCGATGGATGCGGGCACCGAGCGCATCACCACCATCATGCCGCTGCCCGAGGACGAGGCGTCGTGGGAGACCCTCGACGTGATGTTCGCCACCGCCAGCGGCGGGGTGCGGCGCAACAAGCTTTCGGACTTCGTGCAGGTGAACCGCGCCGGCAAGATCGCCATGAAGCTCGATGAGGGCGACCACATCGTCCACGTGGAGATCTGCCGGGCCGACCAGAACGTGCTCCTCACCTCCAAGGACGGGCAGTGCATCCGCTTCCCCGTGGAGGACGTGCGGGTGTTCAAGGGGCGCGATTCCACCGGCGTGCGCGGCATCAGCCTCGCCAAGGACGATCGCGTCATCTCCATGACGATCCTCAACTCCTTCGAGGCCAGCCCCGAGGAGCGAGCCGGCTACCTCAAGATGCGCCGGGCCGTCATCGGCGACGGCACGGAAGGGGAAGAGGCGAGCACGGAGGCAGAAGAAGGCGTCCAGGAGGCGAGTGCGATCTCCCTCGAGCGCTACAACGAGATGGGCGCCCACGAGCAGTTCGTGCTGACACTGTCCGAGCGCGGCTTCGGCAAGCGTAGCTCGTCGTTCGAGTACCGTACCTCCGGACGCGGCGGCAAAGGCATCACGGCCATGCGGGTCAACGCCCGCAACGGCACCCTGGTGGCCTCCTTCCCGGTGCAGCCCTCGGACCAGATCATGCTGGTCACCGATGCGGGCCAGCTCATCCGCGTGCCCGTGGACGACATCCGCATCGTCGGGCGCGCCTCGCAGGGCGTCACGGTGTTCAACACCGAGAAGACCGAGCGCGTGGTCTCGGTGGAGCACATCGAGGGCGAGGACGAGGCGGGCGACGCCCCCGGCGAGATCACGGGCGAAGCCGCACTGTGATCGCCCGGACCCCCGTCGTCACGGCGACGGGGGTCCGGGACGGGTTCGGGCCCCGTCGGGATGGCGGGGATGCGGCCTCGCTTGCGGGAGAGCCGTCATCCGCGCCGGTTCAAGCCGCCCTGCGCGGGGAGGCGAGGGTGCAGCGGGCCTTGCCCCGCGCCTTCGCCTCGTAGAGCGCCGCGTCGGCGGCGGAGACCAGGCTCGCGAGACCGGCGCCGTCCTGGGGCGACGCGGCGATGCCAATGCTGACCCCGATGGTCGCCGTGCGGTCGCGCCCGAGGCCGTACGGCACCGAGATGCGCGCCGCGAGCCGCTCGCCGAACGTGATCAGCGCCTCCGGGGCGAGCGCATCGGCGAGGACCACGAACTCGTCGCCGCCGAGCCGCGCGATGACGTCGTGCGGTCCCACCGCTTGTCGCAGGCGATCGGCGACGGCTTGCAGGAGCTGGTCGCCCATGCCGTGGCCGTAGGTGTCGTTGACGGCCTTGAACCCGTCGAGGTCGAGGTAGAACAGGGCCGTCGGGCGATCCTGCCGCCCCGCCATGGCGTCCGCGAGGCCGAACCGGTTCGCCAACCCCGTCAGGCTGTCGTGCTGCGCCCGGAACGCGTTCTCGCGTTCGGCCCGCATGGTGGCGACCAGCATCTTGTTGAGCCGGAAGCCGGCCGCACTCATGCTGGCGAGATAGAACGGAATCTGCAGGAAGGTGATCAGCAGGACCGGCTCGCCGGTGAACGGCGCGCCGAGGCAGCACGAGCCGAGGGTCAGCACGATCATCGCGCCGGCGAGGCGGGGCGCGCCGAAGTTGCGGAACGAGATGCCGCCGACCATGGCGGCGGCCGAGAGGCACGCGAGGGTCGCCACCACCCAATCCCCGCTGGTGAGGCTGATCAGGGTGCCGTAGCCGACGCTCGCCGCCCAGGCGAGGCCGAGGAGGATGTAGAGGTCCGTGGGGGTTTCGCCCCCCCTGGCCGCCGCCCGCCGGGCCTGAACCAACACGACGAGCCGCACGAGGCAGATGACGCATTCGAGAACGCACCAGACCACGAAGTGCGGCTGCGGGATCCGGACGGCGACCAGCATCGACACCGTCAGGGTGTTCAGGACGCCCCCGGCGAAGATCGGAAGCGTGCCGAACAGGCTCGCGATGAGGGCGGCGCGGATCTCGTCCGGAACGTCGCGCCCCGCATCGGTGAGCCACCGCGTGACGCGCCAACGGGGCAGGCTGAACAGCAGGAGATCGTTGCGCATGGAGCGACTCGGCGGCGGTGGGACGGCCCGCGGGCGGCGAAACCGGGGTTCGCCGTCCACGACTCTCCTGCGGCTCACCGGGTGCTGGCCGCCCTTCGACCGCTCGCATGCGTTGGGTTAACATTCACACCACGAGGTATAGACGATCGTGCGGATTCGCACCCTCGGCAGTCGATCCCGCGCGTCGGAACGTCTGCGAAGACGAATGCGGCGGCCTGATCATGCCGTTCGCATGCGAGACCGGCGCACCGGCATGGGGCAATAAGCTGATCCGCGACCGGGTCGCACCCGATAGCCATCCGACATCCATCGGCGGTTCGCGAACATCCGACGAGGTCTTGGTCACGGCCGATCCGGTTGAACCGCACCCGCTTGGACGGCCTCGCCCACCGATCGACCGGGCCCCGGTTCCGTTCGGGCGAAAAATGCTCTACCCCGGGCCGCGATGATCCGCACCGCGCTCTACGCCGGCTCCTTCGACCCGGTCACCAACGGACACCTCGACGTGATTCGTCAGGCGTGCCGGCTCGTGCAGCACCTCGTCATCGCCATCGGGGTGCATCCGGGCAAGGCCCCGATGTTCACCGCCGAAGAGCGGGCCGACCTCCTGCGCGACACCTGCACGCCGCTGGCGGAGGCGGAGAATGCGCGCCTGGAGATCGTCGCCTTCGACGACCTCGCCGTCACCGCCGCCCGGCGCCACGGCGCCACCCTGTTCATCCGGGGCCTGCGCGACGGCACCGACCTCGACTACGAGATGCAGCTCGCCGGCATGAACGGCGCGATGGCGCCGGAAGTCCAGACGGTGTTCCTGCCGGCCTCCACCGGCGTCCGCCCCATCACCGCGACCCTGGTCCGCCAGATCGCCGCCATGGGCGGCGACGTCTCGCCCTTCGTGCCGGCCCTGGTGGCCGAGCGCCTGGCACGACGTTTCGCCGGATCCTGATCCTGTTTCGCCTGAAGAGAGAACACCCGCTCATGAACTTCGGAATCAATCGCCGGATCGCCCTCCTGGCCGTCGCCGCCCTCCTCGGCACGGCGCCCGCGGCGCTGGCGGCGGACGAGAACACCGTGTTCCTCGACACCAAGGACGGTCGCGTCACCATCGAGCTGCGCCCGGATCTGGCGCCGAAACACGTCGCGCAGATCAAGACCCTGATCAAGCAGGGCTTCTACAACGGCCTCAAGTTCCACCGCGTCATGGACGGCTTCATGGCCCAGACCGGCGACCCGAAGGGCAACGGCACCGGCGGTTCGAGCCTGCCCAACATCCCGGCCGAGTTCTCGCAGACCCCGTTCCGCCGCGGCACCCTCGGCATGGCGCGTTCGTCCGAGCCGAATTCGGCCAATTCGCAGTTCTTCATCTGCCTCGGCGATGCGCCGTTCCTCAACGGCCAGTACACCGTCGTGGGCCTCGTCTCGTCCGGCATGGACGCCGTCGACAAGATCAAGAAGGCGGCCCCCGGTGCCGCCGGCGGCGCCGTGCAGGATCCCGACAAGATCGTGAAGATGCAGTTGGCCCAGGGCGCGAAGTAATCCGGGGGGCGCGGGGCATGGCGGGCGTCGGCCGGGCCTGGGGGTTCTGTAGCCTCGCGTTCGCGCTGCCGCTCGGCACTGTCGGGGCGGAGTCGGCGCCCTCGACGGGCCCGCTCACCCTGCCCGAGACCCTGCGGGGCACCGTGCAAGTCCCGTCCCGGAACGGCACGACCGAGACGGGCACGACCGAAAACGGAATGGCGCAGGCCCCCGACGGCAAGCGCCTCGACACCCTCAAGGATCTCTATCCCGCGCTCGCCGCCTGCTGGATCGTGCCGGAAGGCCTCGCCCGCTTCGAGCGCACGGAGATCACCGCCCGGTTCGCCCTTCGCCGGGACGGATCGGTCATCGGAACCCCGCGCGTCACCTTCGCGACGGAAGCTGGCGACGGGCGGGCGCGTGCCCTGCTGGCGGAGGCCGCCGTTTCGGCGATCCGGCGCTGCACGCCCGCGCGGGTCACGGCCGCCCTCGGGGCGGCCATCGCGGGGCGTCCCATCGCGCTCCGCTTCATCCATCACGGACCCAGAGGACAAGGAATCTAGACCCATGGCAGACACCGAGACCCTCACCCTCGAGACCACCAAGGGCCGCGTCGTCATCGGGCTCCGCCCCGACCTCGCCCCCAACCACGTCGAGCGCCTCAAGACCCTCGCGGCCCAGGGCTTCTACGACGGCGTGCCGTTCCACCGCGTCATCGACGGCTTCATGGCCCAGACCGGCGATCCCACGGGCACGGGCTCGGGCGGCTCGGACCTCCCGGACCTCAATGCCGAGTTCAACGCCGAGCCGCACGTGCGCGGCACCTGCTCCATGGCCCGCACCAACTTCCCGCACTCGGCCAATTCGCAATTCTTCATCTGCTTCGGCGACGCCCGCTTCCTCGACAAGCAGTACACCGTCTGGGGCAAGGTGACGGAGGGCATGGACATCGTCGACACCCTCAACAAGGGCGAGCCGCCGCGCTCCCCCGACAAGATCGTCAAGGCGACCGTCTCGGCCGCCTGAACCCGACGGGTTCCGCATCGGGGAGGGTCCGCGCGCCAGGCGTGCGGGCCCTCCTTCGCGTTTCGGAGTCGCGCGCCGTCCGGGTATTCCGGCGCGTCGGAAGCGAGTCGATCATGCACGCCGCCACGCTTCCCCCGCGCGACCTGCTGCTGGCCATCGCCGTCGTGGCGGTGTGGGGCACGAACTTCGTGGTCATCCGCATCGGGCTCGATCACCTGCCGCCCCTGCTGTTCGCCGGCCTGCGCTTCGTGCTCGCCGCCCTGCCGGGCGTGTTCCTCGTGGCCCGGCCCGCGGCGTCCTGGAAGAATCTCGCCGCCTACGGCCTGCTCATCGGCGCCGGGCAATTCGGCCTGCTGTTCATCGCCCTGCGGAGCGAGATCGCGCCGGGTCTCGCCTCCCTGGTGGTGCAGGTGCAGGTGTTCTTCACCATCGGCCTGTCCATCTGGCTGACCGACGAGCGGGTGCGCGGCTACCAATGGGCCGCCCTGGCCCTCGCCGTCGCCGGCATCGGGGTCATCGCCGGCCACACCGACGCCACCACTACGCCGCTGGGCCTCGGCCTCGTGATCCTCGCGGGCCTGAGCTGGGCCGGCGGCAACATGGTGGCGCGGGCGAGCGGGGTGCGCAACATGCTGCCCTACGTGATCTGGGGCGGCCTGTTCTCGGCGCCGCCGCTGCTTGCCCTCTCCCTCGTCCTCGAAGGCTGGGACGCCATCCGGGACGGCCTTGTGCGGGCCGATGCCGCCACCTGGGCCGCCGTGCTGTGGCAATCCGTCGGCAACGCCCTGTTCGGCTACGCCGTGTGGGGCTGGCTCCTGGCGCGGCACCCCGCCGCCCTGATCACCCCCATGGCCCTGCTGGTCCCGATCTTCGGCATGGGCGCCTCCGCCCTCTGGCTCGGCGAGCCCCTGCCGGCCTGGAAGATCGGCGCCGCCGCCCTCGTCATGACGGGGCTTGCCATCGGCGTGCTGTATCCGCGCTGGCGGCCCTAGATCGACGGCGGATCCGACAAGCGCGCCTCCGCCGCCGCCAGATCCTCGGGCGTGTTGATGTTCCAGAACGGATCGAGGGGCTCGGCCGGCCAGTCCACCGGGACGGCGCCGTGGGCGCGCAGAAAGGCGCCGACCCGGCGTTCCTCCCGGACCACGAGGGCGTCGTGAAGCGCCGCCCGCAGGGCGACGGGCCAGAGCGCCACGGTGAAATGCTCCCGCCCGGTCGAGGCCGCCATCGCGATGGGGGAACCGGCGATCGGGGCGCTGGCGACGGACGCGTCGCCCAAGGCCGCCGACAGGCGGGCGACGAGATCGACCGGCAGGAACGGCGCGTCGCCGGTGACGCTCGCCACGTGACCCACCCCCGGGTGCAGGCGGGCGGCGTGATCGAGGGCGGCGAGGATTCCCGCCAGGGGGCCGGGGTTGCCCGGCACGCCGTCGGGCACGACCGGACCGGGGAACTCCGAAAACCGGGCGGGATCGCCGTTGGCGTTGAGGATGAGCCCGGCCGCGCATTGGGGCGCGAACCGCTCCACCACCCGGTCGAGGAGGGTTCGGCCGCAAAGGGTGCGCAGGGCCTTGTCGCCCCCGCCCATGCGCCGGGACAGGCCGCCGGCCAGGACGACGCCCAGCACGGCGCCGGGATCGGGCCTCATTCGATGACGATGCGGGGGGCCGCGCGGGGGGCCGAGGCGCCGTTGAGGTTCGCCCAAAGCTTGGCGGCGATGGCGCGATAGACCTTGGCGTGCGGCCCGTCGGGATCGACGGCCACCACGGGCCGCCCGGCATCCGAGCTCTCGCGGATCGTCATGTCCAGGGGCACCTCGCCGAGGAACGGCACGTCGAGGCGGGCGGCCTCGTCGCGGGCGCCGCCATGGCCGAAGATGTGCGAGGCGTGGCCGCAATTCGGGCAGACGAAGGTCGCCATGTTTTCGATGACGCCGAGGATCGGCACGGCGACCTTGCGGAACATGGTGACGCCGCGCCGGGCATCGATGAGGGCGAGATCCTGCGGGGTCGAGACGATGACGGCGCCGGACAGCGGTGTCGCCTGCGCCATGGTCAGCTGGGCGTCGCCGGTGCCGGGGGGCATGTCGACCACGAGGATGTCGAGATCGCCCCAGGCGACCTCGCGCAGCATCTGGGTGATGGCCGACTGGACCATGGGTCCGCGCCAGATCATCGCCGTCTCGGCCTCGATGAGGAAGCCGATGGACATCACCTTGATGCCGTAGCCCTCCATGGGAGCGAGCAGACGCTCCTCGATCACCTTGGGCTTGCCCGACAGGCCGAACAGCTTCGGCACCGATGGGCCGTAAATGTCGGCATCGAGCAGCCCGACCTTGAGGCCCTGGGCGGAGAGCGCGAGGGCGAGGTTGCAGGCGGTGGTGGACTTGCCGACGCCGCCCTTGCCCGAGGCCACGGCGACGATGTGGCGGACCCCCGGCAGGGCCGGCCCGGTGCGGGGCGGCTGCGGGGCGGGGGGCCGACCGGGGGCGGGCGGCTGCGGCGCGGCCTGACCTTGCGCCGGATGCGAGCCTTGCGCCGGGTGCGGGCCTTGCGCCGAGTGATTGGGGCCGCGCTCCGAGGTCAGGCTGGCGAACACGCCAGAGACGCCCGGCGTCGCCAGGATCGCGCCCTCGGCCTGGCGGCGGATCGGTTCGAAGCGCTCGGCCTCGCTCGGATCGATGAGGATCGAGAACATTACCCGGCCCGTCGGATCGACGACCACCTGCGACAGGCGCCCGGACGCGGGCAGGGTGGTGCCCCCGGCGTCGATGGTGACGGCCGACAGGATCTTCAGGACATCGTCGCGGGTGATCGCCAACACTCGGGCTCCTTGGCGCTACGGGCGGGCGGGCCCGGGCCGGACGCAGAAACGGGCGGCGCCCTCCGCCCCGGACTGGGGTTTCGCGCGCGGATGCCCGCAAGGGGACAGCATGGGGACGCGGCGAGCGCAACCCCGGGCCGCGCGGCCCTTTATCGCGAATCCGTGAATCGCGGGCTCGAATCGGGACGCGGACGACCGCCGGAAACGAGGCTTGGCGAAACGGTGAAGGGCCGAAACAAAAGCGAAGCTCGCCCGTTGTGCCCTCGAACCGATCGCCGGCGCCCTTCGAGGTGCGGCGTCCGGATGCGTCGAGACCGAGTCGGAGATTTCAACCCCATGCACCAGGGCAACCACCGCGATCACGAGGGCGCCAAGAAGCTCTTCGCCCTCATCAAGGACATCAAGGTCGCGATGATGACCACCGCGGACCCCGACGGGAAGCTCTACAGCCGCCCGATGTGGTGCCAGGAGGCGGACGAGAACGGCGACCTGTGGTTCTTCTCCAAGCTGCACTCGCCCAAGACCGCCGAGATCAGCAAGGACAACCAGATCAACCTCGCCTATTCCGACCCGTCGAGCCAGACCTATGTGTCCGTGGCGGGCAAGGCCGAGATCGTGACCGACCAGAAGGTCATCGACGACAAGTGGACCGAGAGCCTGAAGACCTGGTTCCCCAACGGCAAGGACGACCCCGAGGTCGCGCTGATCCGCGTCCACCCGGAGAAGGGCGAGTACTGGGACAGCCCCAACGCCACCGCCCTGCACATCTACGGCTACGTGAAGGCCGCGTTGACCGGCGAGTCGCCCAAGACCGAGACCAAGAAGGTCGATCTGGCCTGATTGTCTCACACGTCGCGTTTTGCGAGGGGCAGCTTACCGGAGGGTGGGCCGCCCTTTCGCGTTCCGGCATCCGGTCGGCCGATTGACTCGGAGGCGAGGCCTATGCGCCTTTCGCGGCTGAGCGGGCGTCTCGGTCCCGCGCCGGACGGTGCCCGACCATGATCGACCTCGCGACGCGGGTGTACAACCACAACTTCCAGATCGATCCCATCGTCCGGTCGCTGCTCGACACCGATTTCTACAAGCTGCTGATGGCGCAATCGATCTTCCGCCGCCGTCGCGACGCCCGGGTCACCTTCGGCATCCAGAACCGGTCGAAGAGCGTGCGGCTCGCCGACTTCGTCGATGCCGGGGAACTGCGCGAGCAGCTCGATCACGCCCGCACCCTCACGCTGAGCCGGGGGGAATCGACCTGGCTGCGCGGCAACACCTTCTACGGCCAGCGCCAGATGTTCGCCCCCGACTTCATGGACTGGCTCGAGACGTTCCGGCTGCCAGAATACGAACTCGAGGCCCGCGACGGGCAGTACGTGCTTACCTTCCACGGCCCGTGGATCGAAACGTCGATGTGGGAGGTGCCGGCCCTCTCCATCCTCAACGAGCTGCGGAGCCGGGGCGTCGTACGCCACATGGGCAAGCTCGAACTCCAGGTGCTCTACGCCCGGGCGATGACCCGGGTGTGGGAGAAGATCGAGCGCCTCCGCGCCCTGCCGGACCTGTCCATCGCCGATTTCGGCACGCGCCGCCGCCACGGCTTCCTGTGGCAGGACTGGTGCGTCGAGGCCATGCGGGCCGGCCTCGGCGACCGGTTCCTCGGAACCTCGAACTGCCTCATCGCGCTTCGCCGCGAGGTCGAGGCCGTGGGCACCAACGCCCACGAACTGCCCATGGTGTATTCGGCGCTGGCCGACGGCGACGAGGCCCTGGCGCGGGCCCCCTACGACGTGCTGGCGGACTGGCAGCAGGATTACGCCGGCAATCTCCTGGTCATGTTGCCGGACACCTACGGCACCAGCGGCTTCCTCGCGCACGCCCCCGAATGGATGAACGCCTGGACGGGCATCCGCATCGATTCGAAGGAGCCCATCGCGGGCGGAGAGGAGGCCATCGCGTGGTGGCGGTCGCGGGGCTGCGACCCCCGCGAGAAGCTGGCGATCTTCTCCGACGGCCTCGACGTCGAGACCATCGAGGCCATCCACGCGCATTTCCACGGGCGGATGCGCATCGGCTACGGCTGGGGCACCCTGCTGACCAACGACTTCCGCGGCCTCGTACCGGATGGGCGCCTCGATCCGATCTCCATCGTCTGCAAGGTCATCACGGCGGATGGGCGGCCCACGGTGAAGATCTCCGACAACCCATCGAAGGCCATCGGGCCGGCGGACCAGATCGCGCGCTATCGCCGAGTGTTCGCGGTCGCGGACGGGCCGGCGATGCCGGTTCTCGTATGAGCCGGGGTCACGGCTCCGCCCCCTGGACGATGACGCCGTACCAGCCGAGGCCAGCATAGGTCTCGTAGCCGGGCGTCCGGTGAAACGCCGTGACGGCGCCCGAGCGCGGATCACGGTCCGCGCCGCTCGCACGACCCGCCTTCTGGAGGGGCAGGACTTCTTCGAGGACGCCGCGCCCGTCGGAGGCCGCCAGCACCCGGCACCGCGCATCGACGAGGAGCACCCGGGTCCGGCCCCGATCCTCCGGCGCCACCCGCACGCCCTCGACGATGGCGCGCGCCTGCGTCTCCCAGTCGAAATGGATGGCCAGCACGCCGACGGGCCGCCCATCGCTCACGCCGCCCGCCCGAATGCCGGCGCAGTAGGTCGCCACCTGGGCGTTGCCGAGACGCGGCTGCCGCGCGACATCGGCGGCGACGTAGGAATCGCAGTCCCGCAGGCCGGCGGCCTCGCGGAACCACGACTCGGCCGAGCAGTCCCGGCCGACCACGTCGTGGAACCGCTCCGGGCGGCCATGGGCGAGCACGATGCCCTCCGGCGAGCACAGCCAAAGGTCGAGGTAGACCGTGTAGGCGTCGAGGATCACGCCGAGGCGCGCCGTCGCGTGCGCCACCCTGTCGGGCGTCGGGGCAGTGGCGCACGCCACCATGGCCGCATCGGTGGCCCACCAGCGCACGTCGCAGGTGCGCTCGTAGAGGTTGCGGTCGATGAGTTCGACGGCGTTCAGGGCGAGATCGATGAGGCGGTCGTCGCGGGTGCGGGTCGACAGATCCTCGACCTGGGCCTGCAGCCCGGCGATCCGGTCGGACAGCTCGGCCTCGAGTGCTTGGGCGATGCCCTCGACCTCGCCGCCGATGGCCCGGACTTCCTGGGCGACCACGGCGAACCCGCGTCCCATCTCGCCCGCCCGCGCCGCCTCGATGAGGGCGTTGAGGGCCAGGATCTTGACCTGGCCGGTGATGCCCTGGATGCGGCGGCTCTTCTCCGACGAAATGCGCTTGAGTTCCGCGATCTCCGCCGCGACGCCGCGCAGCCCGGTCCCGGAGGGGGACGCCACGGCTCCGTGCAGGAGGCTCAAACCCGACATCCATCTCTCGCTGGTCTTCGACACGCAGCGTCAGGTTGCGGGAAAACGCCTAAGATCGTGTTAAATCCGCCGCTCGCGGCGACTTGTATTTGTATTCTCGGCGTCCGAAGGTCTTATAGAACGGGACGATACTTCCGTGAAGAATCCCGAAGACAGAGTCTCGCGAGCGCCGATGCGAATGAGGGTTCGGGCATCCGCAACCCCGCGTCGCCCCGAGCATTCCAGGGCAGCCCTCGAACGGAGACCTGCATGCGGATCGATCTCAACGCGGATCTCGGCGAGGGTTACGGCGCCTACACCCTGGGCGACGATGCCGCGCTCCTCGACATCGTCACCTCGGCCAATGTCGCCTGCGGCTTCCACGCCGGCGATCCGTCCATCATGGTCGCCACCGCCCGGGCCGCGAAGGCGCGCGGGGTGGCGCTCGGCGCCCATCCGGGCTTCGACGACCTGCGCGGCTTCGGACGGCGGGTGATCCGCGCCACGCCCGGCGAGATCGAAGCGGATGTTGCCTACCAGATCGGTGCGCTGCAGGCCTGCGCCGCGCTCGCCGGCCACCGCGTCACCCACGTGAAGGCGCACGGGGCGCTCGCCAACCTGTCCAACGCCGAAGCCGGCGTCGCGCGAGCCATCGTCCGGGCGGTGCGCGGCGTCGATCCCGGCCTCGTCGTGATGGTGATGCCGGGCCTCGAAGCCGAACGGGCGGCCGAGGCGGCGGGCTTGGCCGTCGTGCGCGAGATCTACGCCGACCGCGCCTATGCGGAGGACGGGCAGCTCGCGCCCCGCAGCCAGGCCGGCGCCGTCATCACCGACGCGGTCGAGGTGGCCGAGCGAACCCGCCGCATGGTGGAGGAGGGCGCGCTCCTCACCCTGTCCGGCCGCCGAATCCCCGTCGCCATCGACACGGTCTGCGTCCACGGCGACGATCCGCATGCGGTGGCGACCGCCGGCGCCGTACGCCGGTCCCTGGAGGAGGCCGGCTTCACCCTGGCACCGTTCGTCGCCTGATCACGGAGCCGCGATCCGGAGCATCCCGCGGAGGGATCGTTTTGCGGCGCCGCACCGTTCCCCCGATGCGGCGCCCGATCCGAGGGCGGCCGGCGTAGCGTCGAGACGGAACCGGCATGGCGACGAGACCCACCACGAAACCCCCGCTGATTCCGCCGCGCCCGACCCGGATCGCCGCCGCCGAGACGCCGGCCCCGACCATGAGCTCGCCCCTCATCGTCGCCGCACTCATCGTCACCGGCCTCTATCTCGGCCGCGACGTGCTGATTCCCATCGCCATCGCGATCCTGCTGTCCTTCGTCCTCGGCCCCCTGGTGAACCTGCTCCGGCGCTGGCACCTCGGGCGCTTCCTGTCGGTGGCCGCCTCGGTACTGATGACGCTCAGCGTCGTGGGTGCCCTCGGCGCCCTCATCGGGGTCCAGCTCGCCGACATCGCCGGCGATGTCCCGCGCTACCGCACCACCATCGAGCGCAAGGTCGAGGGCCTCAAGGACACCCCGGCCGGCCGCATGGCCGAGTATGTCGCCGGCATCGGCCGGACCATGCACCAGGACGGCCCGAAGCCGGAGCCGAAACCCGAACCGAAGCCCGACGCGGCCCCGGCCGCCCCGCCGCCCGAGAAGGCGATCCTCGTCGAGGTGAAGGACCGCGCGCCCGACGCGCTGACCATGGCGGGCACCCTGCTGTCGCCGATCCTGCATCCCCTCGCCACCATCGGCATCGTCTTCGTTGTGCTGCTGTTCCTGCTGATGCAACGCGAGGACCTGCGCGACCGCATGATCCGCCTCGCCGGATCGAGCGACCTGCACCGCACCACCGTCGCCATGGACGACGCCGCCAAGCGGCTCAGCCGCTACTTCCTCGTGCAGCTCGCCCTCAACGCCTCGTTCGGCCTCGTGGTCGGCGTCGGCCTCTACGTCATCGGCGTGCCGAGCCCGGTGCTGTGGGGCATCTTCTCGGCCCTGATGCGGTTCGTGCCCTATATCGGCGCCGTGCTGTCGGCGGTGTTTCCCCTGGCCCTGGCCGCGGCCGTCGATCCGGGCTGGACCATGGTGGTCGAGACGCTGATCCTGTTCGCGATCCTCGAGCCCCTCGTCGGCCACTTCATCGAGCCGATGCTGTACGGCCACTCCACCGGCATGTCGCCGTTCGCCGTCCTCGTCTCGGCCCTGTTCTGGACATGGCTGTGGGGGCCCGTCGGCCTGCTGCTGTCGACGCCGCTCACCGTCTGCCTCGTGGTGCTGGGGCGCCACGTCGACAAGCTCGAATTCCTCGACGTGCTGTTCGGCGACCGGCCCGCCCTGACGCCGGTGGAGAACTTCTACCAGCGCATCCTCGCGGGCGATGCCGACGAGGTGCAGGAGCACGCCGAACTCATCCTCAAGTCCTGCTCGCTCGCGGCCTATTACGACGAGGTGGTGATCCGGGGCCTCGAACTCGCCGCCCGCGACGCGGCGCGCGGCGTGCTCACCACCGAGCAGAAAGCCGACATCCGCCAGAGTCTGGCCGGCCTCGTGGAGGATCTCGCGGAGCGCGAGGACGAGGGGGCCGAGCCTCCTGACGCCGAGGAGGCGCGGACCGGCGTCACCGAGGCCTGGGCCGAACCCGGAACCGTCCTGTGCGTGTCGGGGCGCAGCTTCGTCGACGAATCCGCCTGCGCGATCCTGGCCCAGCTCCTGCGGACGCGCGGGATCGGCGCCCGCACGGTGCCGTTCGCCGAGCTGGCGCGGGCGCGGATCGACACCTTCGATCCAGGCCCGGCGCGCCTCGCCTGCATCGTCTCGACGGCGATCAGCGGCGAGCCGACCCACCTCCGGCGGCTGGCCGAACGCCTGCGGCGCAAGCTGCCCCGGGCCCGCCTGGTCGTCGGCCTGTGGCAGGCGGACGAGAACGGTCTCGACGAGGCGGCCCAGCGCCGGGCGATCCCGGCGGACATGCACGTCACCTCCCTGCGCGGCGCCATCGACGCCATCGTGGCCGCCGCCGATCCGGCCACCCCGGATCCCGTGGCGGCGGAGCGGCCGGCCGCGCATCCCGTCGGTGCGCCCGTGCCCGTCTAGGGGCCGGGCGCCCGTCCGATCGCGGGTCGCGTGTCCGTCGGGACTTGACGGCGAGGCGTCGCGTCCGCTTCGCTGCCGTCAGGGTCCCGGACAGGAAGTTTCGATGAGCGTCGTCGATCTCGCGCGGTTCATGGACGATCTCGCCACCGAGTCCGGGCAGGCGATCCTGCCGTTCTTCCGCGCCGCCTTCGGCATGGACGACAAGGGCCATGGCGGGACCTTCGACCCCGTGACGGAGGCTGACCGCGGGGCGGAGGTGATCCTGCGCGGCCTGATCCGCCGCAGCTTCCCGACCCACGGCATCCTGGGGGAGGAGTTCGGTTCGGAGAACCTCGACGCCGAATGCGTCTGGGTGCTCGACCCCATCGACGGCACCCGCGCGTTCATCGCCGGCCTGCCGACCTGGGGCACCCTCATCGGCCTCACCCGGCACGGCGTGCCGGTCCGCGGCCTGATGCACCAGCCGTTCCTCGGGGAACGCTTCTCCGGCGACGGCGCCACGGCGCGGATGCGCTCTTCCCGGGGCGAGCGGATCCTGCGCGCCCGGCGCGGTACGGTCCTGAAGCACGCGCTGCTGGCCACCACCGATCCGCGCCTGTTCGCCGACGGCCCCGAGCGCGACGGCTTCACAGCCATCGAGGCGGCCGTGCGGATGTCGCGCTACGGCACGGATTGCTATGCCTATTGCATGCTGGCGGCGGGCCAGGTCGATCTCGTGGTGGAAGCCGGGCTCAAGCCCTACGACATCGTCGCCCTCATCCCCATCGTCGAGGGGGCGGGCGGCGTCATCACCGCCTGGGACGGCGGACCGGCCGCCGCCGGCGGCCGCATCGTCGCCGCTGGCGACCGGGCACTGCACGCCGAGGCCCTTCGTCTCCTCAACCCGTAGGGCTCAGGCATCGGTGTAGGCCCCGGCGGTCCTGGTCGACTCGACGACGGTGCCGGGCACGAACGCGTCGAACGCCGCCCAGAAATCGTCCCGGATCGCGTCGGTTTCCGACAGGATCTCGTGGCGGGCGCCGGGCAGGACCAGGATGTGCGCCCCGCGCACCAGCCGGGCGAACCGCTCCGTCGCCCGCGTCTCGCAGACAGGGTCCGCCCCCGCGCCGACGACGAGGGCCGGGATCGCGATGGATGCGGCCACCCGACGGTCGCGCAGGCGCCGCATTGTGCGGAAGGCGCCCGCGAGCCACGCGATGGTCGGATCGCCTACGGCCCCGGCCCCGACGGCCCGCGCCGCCGCGGCGTTGCGGGCATAGCGCACCGGGTCGCTCGAGAGGCGGTTGCGGGCGAACGGCTTCGTGGCGATGGAGGTCGGCGTTCCGAACGGGATGTAGCGCCGGCCGAGGCCGAGGCGGTGGAGGATGCGCGCGAGCGCCGAGGCGCCGGCCGGCCAGCGCACCATGCGCAGGGCGACCATCGGCGCCACGGTGACGATCCGGCTGAACGGTAGCCAGCCCTCGTAGGCCCCGGTAAAGGCCACGGCGCCGCCCATGGAATGCGCGAGACCGATATGCGGATACGGCATCAGGGGCCGCAGGACCGCCTCCTCGACGGCCTTGAGGTCGCGTCGATAATCATCGAACCGGGCGACGTGGCCCTTGTGCGCGTCGGCGACCTGGCGCTGCGATTCGCCCTGGCCGCGCCAGTCGAACGCCACGACGGCGAAGCCGCGTCCGCGCAGATCACCGACCGTCTCGTAGTATTTCTCGATGAACTCGGCCCGGCCCTGCAGCAGGCACACGGTGCCCTTCACGAGACGGGTGGTGGGGCGCCAATGCGCGACCCGCAGCTCGACGCCGTCCTCGGTGCGGACCGCCTTCAGGGCGCCGCCGGGCGGGACAGGATTGTCGGGTGTGGAACCCAGCGTCAGCATCGGCCGATCCTCGTGCGGCAGGCCTTACCCCACCGGTGCGCCTCTTGTGCCATGCCATCCCTTCCGGCCTGTCACCACATCGAAAAAATTGCGAAAAACACCGCGACGCGCGGGTTTCAGGCTCTTGCGAAGACAAACGACTCCGCCAATATCACGGGGGCACCGGCCGTTACGGCGGTGCGACAGGTCCGGCCCTCGGGCGGACCCGATCTAAGCATGTTGCTTCTTATGGAGAATATGTCATGCGCCAGTTCGATCTTGCTCCCCTCTACCGCTCCACCGTCGGCTTCGACCGCCTGTTCTCGGCCCTCGACCAGTACGTCGCCGCCGATCCGGCCCCGACCTATCCGCCCTACAACATCGAGCGCACCGGCGAGAACGCCTACCGGATCACGGTGGCGGTCGCAGGGTTCACGGACTCCGATCTCGCCATCGAGGTCAAGGAGAACGCGCTGACGCTGAAGGGCGAGCGTGCGACCGATCCCGACAAGCCGGTTACGTTCCTGCACCAGGGCATCGCCGCGCGCGCCTTCGAGCGCCGCTTCCAGCTCGCCGACTACGTACAGGTGACGGGTGCGGTGCTGGAGAACGGCCTCCTTCACATCGATCTCGTCCGCGAGATCCCGGAGGCGAAGAAGCCGCGCCAGATCCAGATCGCCACGGGTCGCGCGTCCGCGACCCCGACCATCGAGGGTTCGGTACAGCAGGCGGCGTAAACGCCGCTCCGCTCTTAAAACCAGCGGGGCGCCCCGGCCGAAAGGCCGGGGCGCTTTCATTTCGAACCGTCAGGATTCGTCGTCGAAGCGGTCGCCGCGGCCCGGCTCCTTGCAGCGATAGCCGACGAAACAGCGCGGCGTGTCGCCCGCAGGGACGAAAGCCGGAATCGTGATCTCGGTGATCTCGCAGAAGCTGCGGTCTCGGACGAAGCGGTCGTAGGTCGGGCCGCCGGTGCCAAGGACGATGCCGCCCTCCCGCCCGACGATGCCTTTCGCCTGGGCGCAGCTCATGGTGGTGGTGGACGGCCGCTGTGCGAAAGCCGGGCTGACCGCGCCGACGCAGATCAGCGCGAGAAGTATGCGCGTCATGATCGATCCCTCACGCCGTGGACCCGTCCACGGCACATGGGAAAACGCTTCGCCGTGCCCCGTGATCCTGCGGCGGGACACCGCGCCGTCCTAGAGATCCCCGAAGATGAGCTGGCCCTGGGGGCTCGGACGCCGCGCCGGGGCTCCCGGCCGCGCGGCAGGCTTCACGCTGCGCTTGATTGGCGGACGTTTCGCCACGGGCTCGGCCCGCAGGCGGGCCTTGGCCTTGTCGCGGGCGATGGCCTCTGGGGCGTTCGGATCGTCATCGAGCCACTTGCCGCGCTTGATCACCTCGTTGACCCGGCCCTGGTTGACCCCGACCTTGAAGGCGATCTCCTGTTGGGTCATGCCCGTGGAGGCGTGAAGGTCGAGGATGGCGCGGGCGAGTTCGGGCGTCATCTTCTGCCCCGTGAGGCGGCGCGCCGGCTTGATGGTGCGGGTGGCGCGGTCACGCTCGCGCAGGCGCTCCAGCAGGGCGAGCGCCATGAGCATCCCGTGCTCGCGCAGCGACTCCTCGAATTCCTTCAACGTCGCCATGCTGGCTTCCTTGCCGGTGCCGGATCCGCGCTCGGATCCCGGACCGCCATACAAACGTGCCGCGCGCCGTGAAGTTGCGCGCAACGGGAACCGCATGGTTGAGCCTCCCGCCGCACCCTGACAACCGGCCAGAGCCGTCATCCACCGGTATTCGCGCGCCCGACGGCCGGGTTGGTTTCGGGCGTCACCTTCGGATAAACCCCGTCTCCACCCGCCGGAAACCCAGGACGCCGCCCGCGATGATCAGCCCGATCGTTTCCGTCTCCCGAGAAGGTTCGGCCCCCGGTGCGCCATCCCTGGTCGATGCCCTGGAGGGCGGGGCGGTCCTGATGTTCCCCGATCTCGACTTTCCGTTCAGCCCGTTCGAGGAGCGCTTCGTCGAACGGCCCTTCGCCGACGGCAAGGCGAAGAACGTGAACATCCGGGGCGGGGCCGCGAGCCTGCGGGGCGCGGCCGGCACCCCTGAGGAACAGGAGGCACTGCGCCAGCTTCTCATCCGCTACCGCGCCTTCGCGGACGCCCTCATCGCCCGGTATCTCCCGACCTATGCGGGCAAGATCGCCCTCGCGGGGACCTCCTACCGCCCGTTCGAGGTGGACCAGCGCAAGCTGAGCTGGCGGCGCGACGACACCCGCCTGCACGTCGATGCGTTCCCGTCGAACCCCATCGGCGAGAAGCGCATTCTTCGGATCTTCCGCAACATCAACCCCGAAGGTCAGCCGCGCCTGTGGCGGGTGGGCGAAGACTTCGCCTCGATGGCCCAGAAGTTCGTGCCGAAGCTGCCGGGTTATTCGCCGCTCTCGGCGCGGCTGCTCGCGGCTCTGAAGATCACCAAGGCGAGGCGCTCGGAATACGACCACCTGATGCTGCATCTGCACGACGCTTTGAAGCAGGACATGGCCTATCAGGCCGATGCCCCGCAGGCCGACGTGCGCTTCGCGCCGGGCCAGACCTGGGTGACGTTCTCCGACCTGGTGATGCACGGCGCCATGGGCGGCCGCTACATGCTGGAACAGACCGCCTACATCCGGGTCGCCGACCAGGCCGACCCCGAGCGCAGCCCGCAGCGCATCCTCGCCCGCACCCTCGGCCGCCCCCTGCGCTGACCCCTCCCCGAACAAAGGACCCGCCATGATCCTCGAAATCGCGCAGATCGACCTCAAGCCCGGCACGGAATCCGACTTCGAGGCCGGCATCGCCCGGGCCGCCGAGATTTTTCGCGAAGCCACGGGCTGCCGCAGCTTCGCCGTGCGCCGCTCCATCGAGAAGCCGCAGCGCTATCGCCTCCTCATCGAGTGGGACACCCTGGAGAACCACACCAAGGATTTCACCGGCTCCCAGGCCTGGCAGGATTACCGCGCCATGGTCTCGCCGTTCTTCGAGGCGCCGCCGAGCGTTGAGCACACGGAACTGACGCTTCAGGCCTTCTGACGCGAGACCGCTGACGCGAGACCTCACTGCCCGGAGTTGCGGACGATCATTTTGATGCGCGCATCGAGGTGGTTCCAACGGGCGGCGATCCGGCGCTTGGCGCAGGCCTCGAACGAATCGCCCGCGAAGAAGCCGACATGGACCGACCGGTGCCGGCATTCGAGGAGCGGGGGCACCACGATCACCGCCGGAATCGGCAGGGACAGCAGGGCGAGATCGACGGCGAGGCCGAACTTCCAGCCGATCCCGCCCCGTTTCGGCTCCGTCGCGTGCGCCTCCCGCAGGCGCCGGCGCTCCACGGCGAAGGCCGCGGCTCCGTCGCGGTCGGTGCGTCGCAACGGGGCCGGGTCGGCGAGCCCGGGTGGGCGTGAGGCGTCGGACGTGGGTGTCATGGCCGGGATCTCGCGATGGAATTCGAGCAAGCGGCCGGAACGGCCCAGGAGCGCTCACCGCCGGATCCGATACCGGTTCGGTAGAAAAGAACGCAGCAAAACAAAGACCTAACCATGTGTCCCGACCCAATGTGGTCGGGCGCAGCCCTAGCGCAGGGCGCCGGCGATGGAGCGGAAACGATCGTCCAGTCCGCGGATGTGGCCCATGACCGCCTGGCGGGCGCAGACGGCGGCGATGAGGCCCTGCGGCAGGAAAACCGGCTTGGCGCCGGAGCCGCAGGGCATCAGCAGGGACGCCCCGAGGAAGCCGACCCCGCCGAGGAGCAGCACGAGCTTGACCGGGCCGGGCCCGCGGCGGCGACCGCGCATCCGCTCGGGCGCGCGGGATCGCACGGGCGGCGGCTCCGGCGCGCCGGGATCGTCGCGCGGGCCGAACTCGGCCTGATAGTAGCGCTCCAGCTTGCTCACTCTCATCCGGCCGCATCCCCGCCAAGCTTTGCAACCAGGAGGCGTCATGAATCGCTAAGTTTGCGATAACGCAACCGATCGACTCGTCGCGAGCGGACCTGCTCACGCGCGCCCCAGCGGGGTTCGAGGCGGAACCGGGGCCGCTTGTGCGAAACCCGCTTCGCATGCGCCGTGCGGCCCCCGGATGCCCGGTGACAGGGCCGTGCGGACTGCGTACCACGGTGTCAGGACACCCACCCGGAGCGATCCGCGCCGATGACTTCGCCCAAGACCCAGCGCCCCCTCCGCATCGGCACGCGCGGCAGCCCGATGGCCCTCGCTCAGACCGGGATGGTGCGGGACAAGATCGTGGCCGCCAATCCGGGGCTCGAGACCGAGATCGTGGTGGTCAACACCGTGGCCGACCGCATCCTCGACCGGCCGCTCTCGGAGATCGGCGGGAAGGGACTGTTCACCAAGGAACTCGAACAGGCGCTGTTCGCCGACGTGGTCGACGTCGCCGTGCATTCCATGAAGGATGTGGAGACCTGGCTGCCCGAAGGGCTCGTGATCGCCTGCATCCTCGAGCGCGACGACCCGCGCGACGCGTTCCTGTCGCCACGCGCATCCGGCTTCGCCGACCTGCCGTCCGGCGCCCGCATCGGCACCTCGTCCCTGCGCCGGGCCGCCCAGGTGCTCATGCGGCGGCCGGATCTCCGCATCGTCCCCCTGCGCGGCAACGCCAACACCCGGATGCGCAAGCTGGAGGAGGGCACTTGCGACGCCACCCTCCTGGCCCTGTGCGGGCTGGAGCGCCTCGGCATGGCCGACATGGCCCGCTCCGTGCTCGCCGTCGAGGAGATGCTGCCGGCGGTGGCGCAGGGCGCGCTCGGCATCGAGTGCCGCGCGGATGATTCCGACGTGCGGGCCCTCCTCGCCCCCCTCGTCAGCGCACGGGCGACGGCCGAACTCGCCGCCGAGCGCGGCCTGCTCGCCGAACTCGACGGCTCGTGCCGCACCCCCATCGCGGCGCTGGCCCGCATCGACGGCGACAGCCTGTCCCTCGACGGCCTGCTGTTCCTGCCCGACGGCAGCGCGCACTGGGCGGTCCAGCGCGCGGGCTCCGTCGCCGATGCCGCCCGTATCGGCGCCGAGGCCGGCGCCGAACTGAAGCGCGCGGCCGGCGACACCTATTTCAAGCACCTGCAGTAGGGGCCGGACGGCCTCAGGCGAGGCTGCGTTCGATGGCTTCCTCGTCACAGATCACGCCGGCCGCGCGGGCGTATTCGAGGCCGAGCGGGTGGGGCACCCGGGCCACGGGCGCCGCATCCGTGAAGGCGCCGAGGAACACCCGCATGACGTGGGCGACGGCCTCGGGCGTCACCGAGCGCAGATCCTCGGCGTAGTACCGGCCGGCATTGGCCGTGCTGGTGACGATCTCGTAGGCGGGAAAGTACACCGCGCGCGGCTCGGCCTCGACCACCTCCTCCGCCGCCACTCGCAGGGCCGCCTTGCTGTAGGCGTTGGACACGAGCACGTGCCGGTCGGCGTAGGACGCGATGAGCGGCACCGGCGAGACCGTGAGGATCACCCGGGCGCCCGGATTCACCGCGAACAGCCGGTCGAGGAACGCCAGCATGTCGTCCCGCACGGCGCCCGCACGGGCGTTGACGAAGGCATAGCGCGCCGGATCGAAGGCGTCGCCGATCACGCCCGGCGCCACGGGCAGGGCCGCCCCGTCGGCGCGATGCTCCCAGCCCTCCGTCAGCCCGAGGGTGAACACGAACACGTCGAGGTCCGCGAACATGGTTCGCACGGCCGCGAGGTGCGTTTCGCGCGACGCCAGGAGGGCCACTTCGTCAGCGAAGCCATCGGGCTCGACGGCGGGGCGGAACGGATCGACGAGGCGTCCGTCCGGCCGGGTCCACGCGGTCACCTCGGGGCGATAGGTTCCGTAGGCCCGGTCGAAGAGCTGGAGCAGTTGGCGCGCGGTGTAGACGTTGCCAGTGCGGGCGCAATAGGTGCCGTACTGGCGCGCCTCCGCCTCCGCCTCGGACAGGCCGGGGGGCGCCGGCTCGGCGAGGTAGCGGCCCAAGCCGGCCTCCGTGAGCGCCCGCGCCACGTGCTGCGCGAAGCAGCTTCCCGCGGTGGCGACCCGGGCCCCCGGCGGGATGAGAAACACTCCGCTGGGCCCCGGCGCCAGGGCGAAGGGCGGCACCCCGACCACGGCCTTGCGCCAGAATCGCTCGGCCGGTAGATCGGCGTAAGGGTTCATCACCACGGCGGCACCTCTCATCCGTTCGCTCACAGGCTGGCCGCACCGGGCCGTCGCACGGGTCGAGACCCTGACGCGATCCGTCTCATCGTTCAGATCTCGCGTCTGCTCTTGGTCGCCATCCTGGGCGGGACCATGGCGCCGGGCCGTCGCTTCGGGAGAGCCGGTCCGAACGGGTCGCCGCATCGCCGTGCTGGGCAATTGCCAGGCCGACGGCATCGCACGCGCCCTCAGCCTGCTCCTGCCCGAGGCCCGCGTCAGCCTCGTCCCCCTGGCGACCCTGCGGCGGGACCACGCCACCCTGACGCGCCTGCGCGACCACCTCGCGCCCTTCGACCACGTGTTCTCGCAGTTCTTCCCGGAGGGCTTCGTCACGGGCGGCAACGTTCACGCCCTGGCACAGGGGGATGCACGCCTACGCCTGTTCCCCACGATCCTGTTTCCGGCCTTCCACCCGGACATGGTCCATGTCGGCGATGTCGACGCGCTGTCGGCGACCCACCTCGTGCGTTCGCCCATGGGGCCGTATCACTCGGCCATCGCCCTCTGCGCGTACCTCGAAGGGCGCACCGTGGCGGAGACCGTCCGCCTGTTCCGCGACGACGTCTACGCGCGGCTCGGCTACTACGACGCCTGGGACCACGCCAGCACCTACCTCCTCGGCAGCGCGCGCGACCTCGCGTTTCCCCTGGACGCGGAACTCGCGCGCTGGTCGCGGCGGGGCTGCTTCATGCACGTCCTCAACCATCCGAAGCTGTTCGTGCTCGCCGACATCGCCCACCGCCTCGCCCGCGAGGCGGGTCTCGCGCCCCTGTCCGTCGCGGCGGAGGACTATCTCGCCGACGACCTCGTGTCGGATGCGGTCTGGCCGCTCTATCCGGAGATCGCGCGGCGCTACGGCCTCCCGGGAACCACGCACTACAAGCCCAGGGAGCGGAAATGGGGCGCGGCCCCGATTCTGTTCGATCGCTCCGCCTTCGTCGCCGGCAGCTTTTCCGCCTACGCCCGGCATCCGGCGGACCGCCTCGTATGTCCGCGCGTCGCGGCCTGGCGGGCAGACCCGGCGGTGCGGGCTCTGTTCACCTGAATCCCCGGCCCCGGGCTATCCGGCGGCGCGCAGACCCGATGCGGCGGCGATGCCCCGGGCGAGTTCGGCGATGGGCTGCATCCGGAACGGCTTGGCGACGAACAGGCTGTCGCTGACGGCGCGATTGCGCGGATACGTGCCGCTGGAGGCATAGACCACGGGACGGCGGGGATGCAGCGCCCGGAACGCGTCGGCCACGCTCCAGCCGTCGACGAGGCCGGGCAGGTTGATGTCGGTGAACAGCCAGTCGATGGTCGGGCCGGTCTCGCGGATGGATGTCAGCGCCGCTTCGCCGCTCGACACCGCGACGACGCTCAGGCCACCCTGATCGAAGACACGGCTGAGCATGTCGAGCAGCAGGTAGTTATCCTCGACGATCAGAACCCGGCAGTGGGAATCCATCACCCGTCCCAACTCTTCGCCCCAACTCTTTGCAACGACGCGTCTATCCTGATAATGGTTAAGCCTCTTTCAACTCCAGCGGTGGCTTGACCGTGCCCGCATCCGCGCCTCCGATCGACAGCACGCAGGCCCTCGATGTTCCGTTCGCAGCGGGCATCGCGTCGCGGGTCGCCGGCGTGGTGCCGGTCTACGATCCGGCGACCCTGGCCGAGCTCGAAGGAGTGTTCGGCCAGGCGCGGCTGATGGACCTCCTGGGCCATCTCAGGATCGAGATCTCGCAGCGGCTTGGCTGGCCCGATACCGACCGCCTGGCCCTGCGCCACGATGCTCACACGCTGCTCTCGGTCAGCGGTTCGCTCGGGTTCTTCGACCTGTCGCGGTGCTGCCTTGAGATGGAGCAGGCCTGCCTCCTCGGAGCCGATCTGGCCGCTCCTCTGAAGGCGGCCCGCGCCGCGGCAGAAGGGGCGATCGCGGCCATCTGCGCGATGGAAGCCGGCGCGCGGCCCGAGACCCCGTTGGCGGCCTGCGCCGCCTGACCGAACGCGGCAGATCCGGACCGGGCGATCGCACGGCCGCGAGGCCGACCGTTGCGGTGAAGCGACACGAATGCGCGAAAGATCGGGCTCGATCGAACCGTCCCGACGCCGCCGTATTGTCGGATGACGATAGTCCCATCGGCATCGGCGTGCGGGCTCGCACGTCATCTGCCGCGAATCGATGGTGGAAACGCTCCGTCAAGGTTGACGGAACCTTCGCTTAACCTGCCCGGCTTAGACAACGGGGCTGAAGACACCGCACCAGCCCCGGATATCGGGCCGCGCCGCGCGCCGGCGCCGTTCGAGGAGAACAGGACCATGACCACGATCGCGCGCTCCCGCGTGTTCAGCCTCGCGGCGGCGCTCTGCGCCGCGCTCAGCGTCGCCGCCTGCAGCAACGACAAGGATCTCGCCGACGCCTCCGGCTTCGGCGCCGGCGCGGGTGGGGCCTACGGGGCCGGGGCGGGCACGCCCGGCAGCGCCCAGGACTTCGTGGTCAACATCGGCGACCGGGTGTTCTTCGAATCCGATTCGACGGACCTGACGTCCACGGCGACGGCCACCCTCGACAAACAGGCGGCCTGGCTCCAGCGCTACCCGCGCTACACCTTCCTCGTCGAAGGCCATGCCGACGAGCGCGGCACCCGCGAGTACAACTTCTCCCTCGGCGCCCGCCGCGCCCAGGCGGTGAACGACTACCTCGCCGCGCGCGGCATCGCCTCGGGCCGCATCCGCACGGTATCGTACGGCAAGGAGCGGCCGGTCGCCGTGTGCAACGACATCTCGTGCTGGTCGCAGAACCGGCGGGCCGTCACCGTGCTCGACCGCGGCGCCGGTTCCTGATCACGCGAGAGGCGGGCGCTTTCGGAAACGGGGCGCCCGCGTTTTGCCGCAATGCGGCACACCTGTTATGGGGCGGGAGGCCAGTCGATGGCCTTCGCGGGACACGTTCACCGGTGCCGATCGCCATGCTCCGTCGCCTCCTCCTCGTCACCTGCCTCGCGCTCGCGGCCCTGTCGCCCGCGGCGGCCCAGGACGGGTCCGATTTCGTCGTGCGCCTGAACCGGCTGGAGAACCAGTCGCGCCAGCAGGCGGGACAGATCGAGACGCTCCAACACGAGAACCGCCAGCTCAAGGAACAGCTTCGCAAGTTCCAGGAGGATGTCGAGTTCCGCCTGCAGGAGGCCAAGGGCGGTCGCGGTGCGGCATCCCCGAGCGGCAATCCGGCGCCGCAGAAGCCGGCCAAACGCAGCGACGCCTTCGATCCCGACCAGAACCCCGGCCGACCGGGCGCACCGATGCAGCTCGGCACCACGACGCCCTCGAACGCCATGTCGTCAAACGCCATGTCGTCGAACGCCATGTCCGCGGCGCCTTTGGCCGAGGCGCCCCGCGCCCGCACGGTGCCGCCGACGGTGGTGGAGGCCGACGACGAGGAGCCCGGCCTGTCGCCGCCCGGCTTCGGCGGCCCCGTCGATCTCACGCCGCCGTCGCGTGTACCGACCACGGGCGCCATCGCGGCGCCGGCCCGCCCGGGCGTCGCCGCCACCGCCACGGGTGACGCCCGCGCCGATTACGAATCGGCCTACGCCTACATCCTGCAGCGGCAGTACGAGCAGGCCGAGATGGGCCTGCGCCAGTTCATCCAATCCCACCCGCGCGACGGGTTGGTGCCGGCGGCGACCTACTGGCTCGGGGAGAGCTACCTCCAGCGCAATCGCAATCGCGAGGCGGCCGAGCAGTTCCTGAAGGTGTCGACGGATTACGCCCGCTCGGCCCAGGCGCCGGACGCGATGCTGAAGCTCGGGACCTCGCTCAACGCCCTCGGCGCCCGTGAGCAGGCCTGCGCGACGCTGGCCGAACTCGAGCGCAAGTTCCCCGGTGCCGCCCCCTCCGTGCGGCAGGGTGTGGCCCGCGAGCAGAAGCGCGCCCGCTGCGCGGCGTGACCGCGCCGGACTTCGACCCTGCCGCCATCGAGGCGGCGCTCGCTCCCTACGTCGCGCCCGCGATCCCGCATGGCGGCGTGCTGCTCGCCGTTTCGGGCGGTCCCGATTCGACGGCCCTGATGCGGGCCGCCAAGCAGGCCCTCAAGCGGGTCGGTCCCACGATCCCGCTCCACGTCGCCACCGTCGATCACGGGTTGCGGGCCGCCTCAGCCGTCGAGGCGGAGGGCGTCGCCACCCTGGCGCGGGACTTCGGACTGCCGCACCGCATCCTCGCCTGGACCGGCCCGAAGCCGGCCCACGGCCTCCAGGCGGCGGCGCGCGGGGCGCGCTACGCCTTGCTGGGCGCCCACGCGCAACGGCTCGGTCTCGATTGGGTGCTCACCGGACACACCCGCGACGACCAGGCCGAGACCGTGCTGATGCGCCTGCTGGCCGGGAGCGGCCCGGCGGGTCTCGCCGGCATGCGGGCCGTGCGTCCCCTCGTCGGTCGGGTCCGCCTCGGACGACCGTTCCTCGACCTGCCGAAGGCCGGCCTCGTGGCGTATTGCGTCGCCCATGGCCTCACCCCCATCCAAGATGCGTCGAACGCCGATCCCCGCTTCGCCCGCGCCCGGCTGCGCCGCCTCCTGCCGGACCTCGCCCGGGAGGGGTTGAGCGACGCCCGCCTGACGCGACTTGCCGCGCGGTGCGCCCGCGACGACGCGGCTCTCACCGATGCCGCCCGCGCCGCCTACGTCACCGCGCGCCGTCCGGCCGATGCTCCCACCCTGGTCCGCCTCGACCCATCGGGGCTGGCGAACCTGCCGGACGCGGTCCTCATCCGCGTCGTCGCCCTGGCCCTCGCGGAGGCCGGGGCGGGACGGCCGCGCCTGGAGCGAATCGAATCCCTCGTGCTCGACGCCCTGCGCCCGGCTCTTCGGGATCGGGCGCCCCTGCGCCGGACCCTGGCGGGCCTGCTGGTTTCCCTGACGCGGGGGAGGGGGTTCACCCTCGCGCCGGCACCGGCCAGGACCGGCGGCGACGGGGCTGGGGACCGCCTTGCCGCAGGAGTACGCGATTTACTTGGCAAGGGGGGCGGGGCTGCCTACATTGGCTCGGAGTGTCCGGACTGATATCCGCCCCATTCGCGCCGCGGGCCCGGATGCCCCCCAGGGATTGATCGATGAACCCGAACTTCCGCAATTTCGCCTTGTGGGTCGTCATCTTCCTGCTCGTGCTCGCCCTCGTGACGCTGTTCCAGAATCCGGGACATCGCGGCGGCGGCGCTGAGATCGCCTACAGCCAGCTCTTGAACGATGCCGATGCCGGCAAGATTCAGACGGTGGTGATCTCCGGGCAGGACGTCAGCGGCTCCTACGTCGGCGGCGGCAACTTCACCTCCTACGCGCCGAACGACCCCGGCCTGGTCTCGAAGCTCCAGAGCAAGGGCGTGCAGATCACCGCGCGGCCGCCGTCGGACAACACGCCGTGGTTCATCCAGTTGCTCGTGAGCTGGCTGCCGATCCTCGTGTTCATCGGCGCCTGGATCTTCCTCAGCCGCCAGATGCAGTCCGGCGCGGGCCGGGCCATGGGATTCGGCAAGTCGAAGGCCAAGCTCCTTACCGAGGCTTCGGGCCGCGTGAGCTTCGACGATGTCGCCGGCGTCGAGGAAGCCAAGGAGGACCTGCAGGAGATCGTGGAATTCCTGCGCGACCCGCAGAAGTTCCAGCGCCTCGGCGGCCGCATCCCGCGCGGCGTTCTCCTCGTCGGCCCCCCCGGCACGGGTAAGACCCTGATCGCCCGGGCGGTCGCGGGCGAGGCCAACGTGCCGTTCTTCACCATTTCGGGTTCGGACTTCGTCGAGATGTTCGTCGGCGTCGGCGCAAGCCGCGTCCGCGACATGTTCGAGCAGGCGAAGAAGAATGCGCCCTGCATCATCTTCATCGACGAGATCGACGCGGTGGGCCGCCATCGCGGCGCCGGCTTGGGGGGCGGCAACGACGAGCGAGAGCAGACCCTGAACCAGCTCCTCGTGGAGATGGATGGCTTCGAGGCCAACGAGGGCGTGATCATCATCGCGGCCACCAACCGGCCCGACGTCCTCGACCCCGCCCTCCTGCGTCCGGGCCGGTTCGATCGCCAGATCATGGTGCCGAATCCCGACGTCGTCGGCCGCGAGCGCATCCTGCGCGTCCACGTCCGCAAGGTGCCGCTGGCACCGGACGTCGACCTCAAGGTCATCGCGCGCGGAACCCCGGGCTTCTCGGGCGCCGACCTCATGAACCTCGTCAACGAGTCGGCGCTCCTGGCGGCGCGTCGCGGAAAACGCATCGTCACGATGCACGAGTTCGAGGACGCCAAGGACAAGGTGATGATGGGCGCCGAGCGGCGCACCCTGGTCATGACCGAGGATGAGAAGCGTCTCACCGCCTACCACGAGGGCGGCCACGCGATCGTCGCCTTCAACGTGCCGGCCACCGACCCCGTCCACAAGGCGACGATCATCCCGCGCGGCCGGGCGCTGGGCATGGTCATGCAGCTGCCCGAGCGCGACAAGCTGTCCATGAGCTTCGAGCAGATGACCTCGCGTCTCGCCATCATGATGGGCGGCCGCATCGCCGAGGAGATGACCTTCGGTGCCGACAAGGTGACCTCGGGCGCCCAGTCCGACATCGAGCAGGCGACGCGTCTCGCCCGCATGATGGTGACCCGCTGGGGCTTCAGCCCCGAACTCGGCACCGTCGCGTACGGCGAGAACAACGACGAAGTGTTCCTCGGCATGTCCATGGGCCGTCAGCAGACGGTCTCGGAAGCCACCGCCCAGAAGATCGACGCGGAGGTCCGCCGCCTCGTTGAGACCGGTCTGGAGGAGGCCCGCCGCATCCTCGGCGAGCACAAGGACGACCTCGAAGCCCTCGCTCAGGGACTGCTGGAATACGAGACCCTGTCGGGCGACGAGATCAAGAATCTCATCGCCGGCAAGCCGCCGGTGCGCGATTCCGGCGATGGTCCCTCAAGCACCGTCCGGGGCTCGTCGGTTCCCTCCGCCGGTCGCGGCCGGCCGCGCGAGACCGATGGCGGCCTGGAACCGCAGCCCCAGGCCTGAACGCTTCGAATCCCCTGGGATAAGCCCGTGAGCCCGCCCCCCGGCGGGCTCACGCATGTCCGGGCCGCGTTAACCGTGCCGGGATAGCCTCGGAGGCGGATTCCGGGCCCACCGCAGCAGACAGCAGACGGATCGCGAACCCATGTCGCGCAAGTATTTCGGCACCGACGGCATCCGTGGGCGCGCCAACGGCGTGATCACGCCCGAACTCGCCCTCAAGGTCGGCCAGGCCGCCGGGCTCCTGTTCCAGCGCGGCGACCATCGTCACCGGGTGGTGATCGGCAAGGATACCCGCCTGTCGGGCTACATGATCGAGACGGCCCTGATCGCCGGTTTCACTTCGGTCGGCATGGATGTGCTCCAGCTCGGTCCGATGCCGACGCCCGCGGTCGCCATGCTGACGCGCTCCATGCGGGCCGACCTCGGCGTGATGATCTCCGCTTCCCACAACCCGTTCGAGGACAACGGCATCAAGCTGTTCGGTCCGGACGGGTTCAAGCTCAACGACGACGTGGAGCGCGCCATCGAGGCGCTCATCGACGGCGAGATGCACAAGCGGCTGTCGGGCTCGCGCGATCTCGGCCGGGCAAAGCGCATCGAGAGCGTGCATGCCCGCTACATCGAGTTCGCCAAGCGCTCGCTGCCCCGCAACGTCACCCTCGACGGTCTGCGGATCGTGGTCGATTGCGCCAACGGCGCGGCCTACCGCGTCGCGCCCGAGACCCTGTGGGAGCTCGGCGCCGAGGTCATCGCCATCGGGGTCGAGCCGGACGGATTCAACATCAACCAGGATGTCGGCTCGACGGCGCCGGCGGCGCTGGCCGCCAAGGTCCGGGAACTCCGCGCCGACATCGGCATCGCCCTGGACGGCGACGCCGACCGGGTTCTCATCGTCGACGAGAAGGGCCAGTCCGTGGACGGGGACCAGCTCATGGCCGTCGTCGCCCGCTCGTGGAAGGAGGACGACCGCCTGACCCAGCCGGGGCTGGTCGCGACGATCATGTCGAACCTCGGCCTCGAGCGCTACCTCGGCGGCATAGGCCTGTCCCTGGCGCGCACGGCGGTGGGCGACCGCTACGTCCTCGAGCACATGCGCGAGCACGGCTACAACCTCGGCGGCGAGCAATCCGGACACATCATCATGTCGGACTACGCCACCACCGGCGACGGTCTGGTGGCCGCCCTGCAGCTCCTCAGCGTGGTCAAGCGCTCCGACCGGCCGGTCAGCGAGGTCTGCCACTGCTTCGATCCCCTGCCGCAGATCCTCCGCAACGTCCGCTACCGCGCAGGCGAGCCGTTGCGGGCGGATTCGGTCGTGACCGCCATCGCGCAGGCCCGCGAGCGCCTCGGCAACGACGGTCGCCTCGTCATCCGCGCCTCGGGCACGGAGCCGGTGATCCGCGTGATGGCCGAGGGCGACGACCGCGCCCTGGTATCGGAGGTGGTCGACACCGTCGTGGACGCCGTGGCCAAAGCCGCGGCCTGATCGCCCTCAATCCCCGTCGAGGGCCGCCGGCGCCACGTTGCGCCACGCCGCCAGCAGGGCGTCGCGCAGCACCGCCTCGTCGGCGTCCCACAGGTCGAGGTTGGTCCAGCCGCGCCGCCCCCATGCCCCCGGCACGGGCGCGAACAGGTCCGGCGCCTCGGCCAGCAGGTGTTCCTGGTCGCCGGGCGTGAGCTTCAGGACGACCCGCTCCTCCTCGACCCACAGGGTCGCGAAGATCCGGCCGCCGATGCGAAAATCGGGATGCCCCTGATGCGCGGCCTCGACCACGCCGGGGAGCAACAGGGCAAGGGCACGGACATCCTCGGGGCGCATCGCCGCGTGTCTACACAGGTGCAGGTTCGGATGCACCGGTCCGGATCGACGCCGGCCTGCCCGCCTGACTTGACCCGGAGTCTCCACTTGTCTCGTCATAGTCCGGCAAGGATAAGATTTAACGTTAAGCCTGATTTAACCCCGTTGCGCCAATCATGCCTTCGTCATCCGAGCCGGCGCCTCGTCGCTCCCGGCAAACGGTCGAGTGAAGGACTGAATTCCATGCGCCGCTCCAAGCTGTCTGCCTTGGTGCGCTCGTTCACGCTCCTTGCGAGCGTGGGAGCGCCCAGCCTCGGATACGCCGCCGACCTGCTTCCCCCCCTGCCGCCCGAGCCGCTGCCCCCGCCCGTCGAGATCGGCGGCGGCTGGTACCTGCGCGGCGATATCGGCGTGGGTGCCGCGAGCTACGAGAAGGTGGTGACCACCGTGCCGGGCAAGGCACTGCCGCCGAACTATGAGATCCATCAGAAGAGCATGGGCGACCAGTTCTTCGGCGGCGGCGGCGTCGGCTACCAGTTCAACGGCTTCCTGCGCGGCGACATCACCGGTGAATACCGGGGCGGCGGCCGCTTCTCCTTCGTCGAGAAGTTCGATCTGCCCTACGGCAACGGCGTTCCGGCCAAGGGGATCGACTACGACCAGGGCAACCTTTCCACCGTGGTCGCCATGGCCAACGGCTACGTCGATCTCGGCAGCTGGTACGGCGTGACGCCCTTCATCGGCGGCGGCGTCGGCTCGGCCTTCCACACAGTGCACGGCTTCAACGACACCGGCGCCGGTTCGGCCGCCGGCGGCTTCGGCATCGCCGCCACCAAGCGCACCACCAACCTCGCCTGGGCGGCCATGGCCGGCCTCGGCTACAGCGTCACGCCGAACCTCAAGCTCGAGCTCGGCTACCGCTACATGAACCTCGGCCATGTCGGCACCGGCTCGGTGAGCTGCTTCAACGATCCGGGCTGTGCCGGCGCCTCCTACAAGCTCAAGGAAGTCACCTCCCATGATGTGCGCATCGGCATGCGCTGGATGCTCGGCGGTATCGTCGCCGCTCCGGTCATCGCCGATTACCAGCCCGAGCCGGTACCGCTGATCCGCAAGTACTGACACACCCTTGGGCGTCACAGCGCCCATGACCAAGACGGCGCGAACCCTCCGGTTCGCGCCGTCTTGGTTTGCGACAGCAAACCTTCGCCAGCAATCGCGTTAAGCTTAATCCGCTCCTAACCTTCCTCTCCGATACTCGCGCACATGACGACAGCCAGGTCGGTCCCTACGGGTGCGTGCCGCCCGGGACAGCGTGCAAACGGTTCGGGGACAGCATGACACAGCAGACGCGCCCTTCGCATCGCGCCCATGGGCGGACGCGCGCCGCGGTCGCCGGATCGGCCTTGACCCTGATGTCGCTCGCAGCCCTCGTGCCCGCGTGGGGCGCCGACCTGCTGCCGCCCCCGCCGCCGGAGGCCGCCCCCGTGCCCATCGGCGGCGGCTGGTATCTCCGCGCCGATTTCACCGAGAGCTTTCCGCTGCGCCCGACGGACGCGACGCTGCCCGATCCCAACGATCCGGGCATGCCGCCCCTGGTGCGGCGGACCCTGAGCCGCGAGGCCGGCTACGGCGGCGGCGTCGGCTACCGCATCAATCCCTGGCTGCGCGTGGACGCCACCTTCGACCAGCGCCAGGATTCGACCTACAGCGCGTACTCGTCGCGCACCAACTTCGCCACGGGCTACAACGTCGAGGCCGGGCGCCTCGGCGCACTCACGGGCCTCGTCAACGTCTACGCCGACCTCGGGACCTGGTGGGGCCTGACCCCGTATATCGGCGCCGGAGTCGGTTTCGCACGAAACGATTTTCGCCGGGGCTACACCCAGACCACCTGCCTCATCGACGCCTGCGACGGCGGGCCGGGCGCGGGCCCACGCCCGGCGGTGATCCGGCCCAACCGCTCCGTCACCAACCTCGCCTGGGCGCTCACGGGCGGCGTCGCCTACGAGCTCGGCACCGGCTTCAGCCTGGATGCGAGCTACCGCTACGTCGATCTCGGGCGCGCCGAATCCGGCCTCGATGCCTTCCGGTCCGGCAGCAGCCTCAAGGACCTCGCCGCCAACGAAGTCCGCGTCGGCCTGCGCTATGCCTTCCGCGACGGCATTCCGAGCCTGCAGGGACTGCCCACGGTGTGGAGCAGCGGAAACCCCTACGAGTAGGCCCGGCCGGCTTCGGAGATCGAAACGCTCCGTTAAGGTTACTCAAGTACACATTCCAGAACAGGCTCAGTAAAAACCCAGTCGATCTGACGCCTTGAGGACGACATCGATGCGGACCCTGACCCTCGCGCTCCTGACGACGCTCGCCCTCGGCGCCGGCTCCACCGCCGGCGCCGCCGACCTCGATTACGGCGTCCTGCGCGGCCCGGACTACGAGCCGGCGGCCCCGATCATCGATTGGAACGGCGTGTATGTCGGTGGGCATGGCGGCTATACGTCGGCCGCGCTCGGCTACAGGAATGTGTTTCAGCCGCTCGTCGCGAGCGCCTTGCTCGCAACAACGGCCGAAGGGCAGTTCAACGCATCGACGTTGCTCCAGGCGCGGTCGCAGCGCGTCGACGGCACCAGTTTCGGGGCCTATGCGGGCTTCAACTACCAGTTCGAGGATACCGTCATCGGTATCGAGGCCGACTACACGCGGTTCGAGAAGACCGGCCTGACATCGGACCGGATCGCGCGTTTCGGTACGACCACGGGTGGCTTCTTCGAAACCGTCGCGCTGTCCGGAGTCTCGACGACCAAGATTCAGGAGTTCGGAACCGCCCGTGCTCGCGCAGGCTTCGCGTTCGGAAACTTCCTGCCCTTCGTGACGGGTGGTGTGGCCATCGGTCGGGCGCAGATCACCGACAGCGTCGCCATCAACAATTATGGCTACGATCAAGCGGCGTATCGAGCCAACGTAGCAACCGCTACCACCAGCAGCACCACGACCACGACGGGCGGCGTGACGACGACGACCACCACCGCACCTGGAGCCCAGGTGAACGTCGCCAACTTCGGCTACGCGGCGTTCAACCGAAACAATCCCGACGCCAGCGTCGTGGCGGCACCACGCATCGTCGGGCGGGCATCGACGAAGGTCGTCGCCGGCGTCGCTCTGGGAGCCGGCATCGAATACGCCTTGACGTCGAACATCATTCTGCGCGGCGAATATCAGTACGTGCTGTTCAACGATTTCGACGGCCACAAGGTCAATCTCAACACCGTGCGCGGCGGTGCGGCCGTGAAGTTCTGATTTTGCCTCGACACCGTCTCCGGTGGATGGCCGGCCGCTACGCAATGGGACGGAACACGCGCGGGCTTGTTAAGGCAGCACTCGCTTTTGGCGGGGTAGGATAGGGGTGCCGCACCCGATCGATTTCACCGATGCCGGAAACGCCCGAACCATGATCCGCCTCGTCCTCAGCGCCGGACTGGCCTCGGCCAGCCTCGTCCTCGCCGGTCTCGGCCCGGCACAGGCGGGGGGAGAACTCCGTCACCGGCCGTTGCCGCCGCCCGAGATCGCCTATCGCGATCCGGCCTACCTGCCGCCGCCGCCGCCTCTGCCCGTGGTGCGGGTGCCGCGCTCCCTCAATCTGCCCCTCTACAACGAGCCGCCGCGCCGGTTCTGATCAGCTCTCCAGCTCGGAATCCCAGTAGAGGTAGTCCACCCAGGTGTGGTGGTACTGCCGGTGGTCGAATTCCGGCTGGCGGCGGTGCAGCTCGTGCCGGGTCGGGCGGTGCGGCTCGTGCAAGAGGGGCATCTCGGCCTCGGCCGGGGTGCGGTTGGCCTTGCGCAGGTTGCACGGCGAACAGGCCGCGACCACGTTTTCCCAGCTCGACAGCCCGCCGCGCGAGCGCGGCACCACGTGATCGAAGGTGAGCCCGCCGGACGGCAGGCGCAGGCCGCAATACTGGCACGAGAACGTGTCGCGCAGGTAGATGTTGTAGCGGGTGAAGGCCGGGCTGCGCGCCAGGGTCACGTAGCTCTTGAGGGCGACGACGCTCGGCACCCGCAGGGAGCGGCTCGGGCTACGCGCCTCGACGTCGTAGCTCGCCACCAGGGTGACGCGGTCGAGGAACAGGGCGGTGAAGGCGTCCTTCCAGGACCACAGCGAGAGCGGATTGTAGGACAGCGGCCGGTAATCGGCGTTCAGCACGAGCGTTTGGAGATCCAGCATGGCGCACCCCTCTCGGCGGGTCGACACGGGGACAACGCGCGGGAATCGCCCGGCGCGCTGCCCCTGTCGGATGAAAGATCAAACGTTTTCGGAGTTTGGACCGGTGCGTCCGGTGGACGGGCGCGCGCAGAAGGCGCCGTCGGAGCGGCGCAGGCGCGGCAGAAATCACGAAAGGCTTAGGCCAAAAGCGGTCGCATCGGGCGAAAGCGCCCGGCTGGTGGCAACGTCCCTCGACGCGGACGACCGTCACCACCTCCTCGCACCGATACGAAAAGGCAAAGTCCATCACGGGTTAGTCTAATATCAGCATGACACGCTTGTGAAGGTCGCCCCGCATGCGCGCGACGCCATGCCCACAAGGAGCGATGCCCACGGGTCGCCGGGCCGGCAGCTCGTTTCCCCACAGGTCGTCTGCCCACGATCCGCACGCCAGCGATGCGGCCGGGGCGGGGCACGGTCAGCCTTTCGCCCCATTGCTCGGCGATTGCCGCCTCTCCCGACCCTGATCGCCCTGGCCTCGTTCGTGCGATCCCGCAGCGTCGCCCCGGCACGCCGCGCCATTCCGAGCGGGCAGGGCCCCCGACACGAAGGACGGCACCTTGCACGAGACGAACGCCCCGACCGCTCATCGGCCCACCGAGGGGAGGGTGCGTCGCATGCCCGGCGGGACCGGGCGCAGGCTGCGTCTCGTCCCGGTCCTGGCAGCGGGATGGCTCGGCCTCGCGAGCTTCGTTCCCGGCGCGGTCTTCGGACAGGCGCCCCAGCCGGCGGCACCCGCCGCCCAGCCGGCCGCGCCGGCTGCTCCACCCGTCGCCCAGCCGGCCGCACCCGCCAAGCCTCCGGCCCCGAAGCCCGTGGTGTCGGAGGAGATCAAGACCGTCCGCGACACCCTCGACAAGGCGAAGGACGACCTCGAACACCGCGAAAAGATCCTCGCCGGCGAGACAGTCGGCAGCGGCGACCTGACCCGCGCGCGCGACGGCGTCGACGCCATCGCCGACCGCATCCGCCACGTGATCGATCTCACAACGCCGCGTCTGGAAGCGGCCCGCGAACGCCTGACGCAACTCGGCCCCAAGCCGAAAGAGGGGGCGGAGGGCGAGGACGTCGCCCGCGAGCGCACGGAGCGCGAACAGGCGGTGGCCGAGATCGACGAGACCCAGCGCCTCGCGAAATCCCTCCTCGTGCAGAGCGACCAGATCGTCGATCAGGTCACCAACAAGCGCCGCGCGGCCTTCACCCGCGGCCTGTTCGAGCGCTCCACCGCCCTGGTCACCCCGGACCTGTGGATGCGGATCGCCGCCGACATCCCGCGCGACGTCCGCGCGCTTCAGAACGCCGTCTCGGACACCGCCGACCTGTTCGCGCGCAACGGCACCCTCACCAATCTGCTCTTCCTCGGGATCGCCTTCGGCATCTCCATCGCCCTGTATTTCGGTCGCCGCAACATCGCCCCGCGCCTCGGTCGGCGCGACGCCAAGGCCACGGATCCGTCACAGCGCAAGAAGCTGCTGGCCGCCTGGCGGGTCTTCCTCCTCGGCACCGTGCCGGCGGTCCTCGGGAGCTATGCGGTCTACTACGCCCTCGACGTCACCAACCTCCTGCCCATGCGGCTGCTGCCGGTAGCCGGGGCGATCCTCATCGGGCTCGCCTTCATCGCCTTCGTCGAGGCCCTGGCCGACGCCCTGCTGTCGCCCGACAAGCCGTCCTGGCGCACCACGACGATGACCGATGCGGCCGCCTCGCGGATCACCACCCTGGCGGTGAGCATCGCGGTGGTGATCACCGTGGTGAAATCCGTCGAAGCCCTGAACTCCGCGATCTCCGCGGCCCTGCCGATCTCCATCGCCACGCGCGGCCTCGGCGCCATCGCCACCGCCCTCATCCTCGCCATCGGCCTGCACCGCTTCGCCGACACGGCGGAGAAGGAGGAGGCGTGCTTCGGGCCCTACGTGGCGCCCGAGGCCGCCACCGGCATCGGCGGCCCGGCCCGGCTCCTCGGTTGGGCTGCGGTGGCGGTCATCGGCGCGGCCGCGCTCGTCGGCTACGTCGCGTTCTCGACCTTCCTCATCGACCAGCTCGTCTGGACCGCCAGCCTGTTCGTGCTGCTGTTCCTGTTCATCGGCAGCGCCGACACCTTCATCGGCGGGACCCTGCGCGACGACACCAAGATCGCGACCGCGCTCCAGGCCAACACCGGCCTGCGCAAGCGCTCCCTGAACCAGATCGCCGTGCTGGCCACGGGCTTCGCCCGCGTCGTCCTCATCCTGGTCGCGGCCCTCCTGGCGCTCGCCCCCTGGGGCCTCGATTCGACGGACGTGTTCACCTCCGTGCGCAGCGCCTTCTTCGGATTCAAGGTCGGCGACGTCACCATCTCGCTCTCCACCATCGCGCTGGCCGTCGGCCTGCTCGTGCTCGGCATGGCCGTCACCCGGGCGATCCAGCGCTGGCTCGAGAACACCTACCTGCCGGCCACCGACCTCGATGCGGGCCTGCGCAACTCGATCTCGACCATCGCGGGCTATTGCGGCTTCCTGCTCACCCTGGCGCTCGCGTTCTCGTATCTCGGCCTGAGTCTCGAGAAACTCACCATCGTGGCCGGCGCCCTGTCGGTCGGTATCGGTTTCGGCCTGCAATCCATCGTCAACAACTTCGTCTCGGGCCTGCTGCTCCTGTGGGAGCGCCCGATCCGCGTCGGCGACCAGGTGCTCATCGGCGACAGCGAGGGCATCGTGAAGCGCATTTCCGTGCGCTCCACGGAGATCCAGACCTTCGACCGCTCCGCCGTCATCGTGCCGAACTCGAACCTCATCTCCGGCATCGTCAAGAACCGGGTCCGAGGCGACCGTACAGGCCGGGTCTCCATCACGGTCAACGTCCTGCGCAACCAGGACCCCGTGCGCGCCGCCGAGATGCTGGTCGCTTGCGCCAGCGCCCACCCGGACGTGCTGAAGGAGCCTCCGCCCCGGGTGGTCTTCCGCAAGATCGGCGACCCGTTCCTCGAGTTCGAGCTCATCGCCATGATCATCGACGTGAGTTTCGGCCTGAAGGTGCAGAACGATTTGAACTTTGCCGTGTTCAAGTCCTTGTCCGAGGTCGGAATGATCCCGGCCATGGGTCCGGGCTCCAGCAACGTCGTCGTGCAGGGGCTCGAACCGTTCCAGGAGGCCATGGGCCGGATCGCCAGTTCGTTCGCGGAGCCGAGGGGCGACGCGAACGGATCGGCGGGCCGGCGGGAGGCCGAGATGCCGAAGGGGTGAGCAGGTGGGCCAGGGATTTTCGGGTGTCCGGGGCGTGTGTTTCGGAGCCTGCCTCGTCGCCGGAGCGACGCTCACGGGGTGCGCGACGCAGCAGCCCCTCGAGACCGCCACGGCCCTGCCGAGCCTGTACTGGCCGATGACCACCGCCGCGGCGCAGGTCGACGCGGCCACGGCCCGCGACATGATCTCGGCCTACCGCGCCCGCACCGGCGGCACGGCGCTGCGCCTCGACCCCGAACTGCAGAAGCTCGCCGAAGCCGAGGCCGCCGCCATGGCGGCCGCCGATCGGCCGAGCCGCGCCCAGACCGTGCGCGTCGCCATGGAGCGCCTCGGCCACCCGTCGGCCGGCGCCAATCTGTCGGCCGGCTACCACACCCTGGCGGAGGCGTTCTCGGGGTGGCGCGACAGCCCGGCCCACAATGCCGTGATGCTGGCGCCCGACGCCACCCGCATGGGCATCGCCACGGCCTACGCGCCGAACTCGAAATATCGGGTCTACTGGGCGCTGCTGGTGTCGAAGTAGCGTCCCCGTCAGGGGAACTTCATCTTCCGCGAAACCACCGGCGCCTCGGACAGGAGCGTCACCGTCACCCGGCGGTTGGCCGCGAGAAACGGGTTGTCGGGAAACAGCGGCTCGGTGTCGGCCTTGCCCGTCACCGAGGCGAAGCGATCGTCGGGCACGCCGCTGCCGGCGAGGATCTCCCGCACCGAGATGGCCCGGTTGGCCGAGAGCTCCCAGGGCGGAGCGGCGGGCCGCGCGCCGGGACGCTCCGAGGCGGTGAAGCCCGCGATGGCGATGCGGTTTGGCATCTTGCGCAAGGTCGGCGCCAAACGTTCCAGCAGGCGCCGGGTGCGGTCGTTCGGCCGACTCGACCCGTCCGGAAACATCGAGGCGCCGTCCTGATCGACGATGGCGATGTCGAGGCCCTTGGCGGTCGGCGTGACCATGATGTTCTTCGAGGCCTCGGCGATCTCCGGCATGTCCTGCAGGGCCTGGCGCAGGCTGGCGGCGGCGAGGCCGTACGCCTCCGGCATGCCGGTGTCCGGTGCGCCGTCGTCCGCCGTCCCCTCGACGTCCGGCGGATTGGTGTGGTCGGTGGACTGCTCGGGCGGGATGTCGCGCTTGTGCTTGACGAAGTTCGCCGTCGGCAAGCCGTCCTTCTCGATGATGCCGGCGAAGCGCGATTCCTTGTTGACGCCGAAGGCGTCGCGCATGGAGCCGGCCACCGCCTGCATCTTCTTCTGGTCCTGCGTCGAGTAGGCGGCGATCATCACGAAGAAGCTCATGAGCAGCGCCATCAGGTCCGCGAAGGTCACGAACCAGCCGTGGCCGCCATGCGCGCCGCGCTTCTTCTTGGCCACGACTTGGTCTCCCTCTCGCCCGTCGGACCGGTCGCGCCCGTCAGGCCGCCTCGGCCCCGACTTCGTCGCGGTGATTGTGCGGCAGGTATGCGATCAACATTTCGCGCACGAGCGAGGAGCTCTTGGAATCGCGTATGAGCAGGATGCCGTCGATGATGAGCGAGCGCGAGACGTCCTCCTCCTCCAGCTTGACGTGGAGTTTGTCGGCGAGCGGAAGAGTGACCATGTTGGCGAGGAGCGCGCCGTACAGGGTGGCGAGCAGGGCCGTCGCCATGGCGGGCCCGAGCTTCGACGGGTCCGACATGTTGGCGAACATGGTGACCATCCCGAGGATGGTGCCGATCATGCCCCAGGCCGGCGCGCAATCCCCGAAGGCCCGGTAGATCTTCGAGCCCTCGTCGAGGTGCATGAGGAAGTTGTCGCGGTCCCGCTCCATGGTGTCGCGGATGAAGTCCCGGTCGTAGCCGTCGGCGATGTAGCGCGCGCCCTGGGCGAGGAACGGGTCGGAGATCTCCATGCTTTCGAGGGCCATCGGGCCGGATTTGCGCACCACGTCGGCGATCCGGGTGATCTCCTCGATGAGTTCGCGCGGCTTGATCGCCCGCATGGAGAACGCGTAGCGCAGACCCATGGGCAGGCCGTGCATCATGGTCGAGAACGGGAAACGCATCATGGTCGCGGCGGTGGCGCCGCCGAAGATCACGATGACCGCGTGCTTATCGAAATAGGCGGCGAAATTGCCGCCATCGATCATGATCAGGACAAAGACGGTGAGGAAGCCGCCGATGAGCCCGATACCGGTTGCGAGGTCCATGATCACCGAGCCTTCGGCGGCCGTCGGGGGCCGCGAGAGCGCCCCGGGACGAGGCGCCGTCCCCACGTTGGCGGATTCAGCGTGAACGAACCGTAAAAGACCTCGCGCGGCTTGGCCGATCGTGTCATTCGCCGTTCAGGGAGCGAACGCCATAAGCGCGTCACGTCAAGGATTTGGCCGACCCCGCACGCGGCGGGCGGAGACCGGACCGGCGACGCGTCACGGCGCATCCAACCCCATGCGGGCCGCGCCAGGATCGGCACTCGGAGCGAACGGTATCATGTCGTTGATTCGTCTCTATGCCCGCGTCATGGGCCTCCTCGGGGCCGACAAGCGCCTGGCGGTGGTTCTGGCGACGGCGAACGTCGCCCTCGCCGTCGCGGCCTTCGCCGAGCCCCTGCTCATGGGCCGGATCATCGACCAGCTCACCCACCTGAACGCCAAGTCCAACGCCTTCGCGACCCTGGCGCCCCTCATCGGCGCCTGGGTGGCCTTCGGACTGTTCACCATCGCGGCAGGCGTGACCATCGCGCTCCACGCCGACCGGCTGGCCCACCGCAACCGCCTGTCGTCCATGGCGAACTATTTCGAGCACGTCCTCGAACTGCCGCTCGCCTTCCATTCCTCGAACCATTCCGGCCGCGTCCTCAAGGCGATGCTGGAAGGCTCGAACGGCATGTTCTGGCTGTGGCTCGGCTTCTTCCGCGACCATTTCGTCGCCTTCGTGTCGCTCGCCGTCCTCCTGCCCATGACCCTGTTCGTGAACTGGCAGCTCGGCTCGATCCTCGTCGTGCTGGTGCTGGCCTTCACGGTGCTCACCACCCTGGTCATGCGCCGCACCGAGACCCTGCAGGGCCGGGTCGAGGAATATCAGTCGGGCCTCGCCGAGCACGCCTCGGACGCGCTCGGCAACGTCGCCGTCATCCAGTCCTTCACCCGCGCCAAGGCGGAGAAGGACGCCATGCACGACATCATCCGCAACCTGCTCGCGGCCCAGATCCCGGTCCTGTCCTGGTGGGCGCTCGCCAACGTCGCCACCCGCGCCTCCGCGACCCTGACCATGACGGCCATCTTCATCACCGGCATCGCCCTGCACCAGCACGGCCAGGCCACCGTCGGCGAGGTCGTCGCCTTCATGAGTCTGGCCACCATGCTGGTCTCGCGCCTCGATCAGGTCGCCACCTGCATCAACGGCCTGTTCCAGCAGATGCCCAAGATCGCCGAGTATTTCGAGATCCTCGACACCACCCCGGCGGTGCACGACCGTCCCGGTGCGGCTCAGGTCGCCCGCTTCGACGGCGCCGTCTCGTTCGACGCCGTCGGCTTCTCCTACAATTCCCGCCGCAAGGCCCTGGAGGACGTGTCGTTCACGGCGCAGGCCGGCGAGACCATTGCGCTCGTCGGCACCACGGGTTCGGGCAAGTCCACGACCCTCGGCCTGCTGCACCGCGCCTTCGACCCCGACCACGGCGCCATCCGCATCGACGGCACCGACATCCGCGACATCGGCCTGTCCTCCCTGCGCCACAACATCGGCGTGGTGTTCCAGGAGCCGATGCTGTTCGCCCGCTCGATCCGCGAGAACCTCCTCGTCGGCCGGCCGGACGCGACGGATGCCGAGATGATCGACGCCCTCGAGCGGGCCCAGGCCACCGAATTCATGGCCCGTCAGGCCGACGGCCTCGACACGGTCATCGGCGAGCGCGGCCGCTCGCTCTCCGGCGGCGAGCGCCAGCGCCTGTCGATCGCCCGCGCCCTGCTCAAGAATCCGCCGGTTCTGATCCTTGACGAGGCAACCTCGGCCCTCGACGCCACCACCGAGCGCAAGCTCCAGGGCGCCCTCGAAGCCGTGATGGAGGGCCGCACCACCTTCGTCATCGCCCACCGCCTCGCGACCATCCGCAACGCCGACCGCATCCTCGTCTTCCACGAGGGCCGGATCGTCGAGTCTGGCACCTTCGACAGCCTCGTGGAGCAGAACGGCCGCTTCGCCGATCTGGCCCGAGCCCAGTTCATGGCGGCGGAAGAGCCTGTCGCGATGCAGCTCGCGGCCTGAACGAAAAGGCCCTCCCCGATCTCCGGCTCGGCCGGGATCGAGGAGGGCGCTCGGCTGAGTCGCGGTGGCGCTGCGCGCCGGGCGCGCTATTCCCGATGCGGCGTCGCCGCATCCTCCGCCCACACCCGGAACTTGGTCAGGCGGTTGCCGCCGAAGGTGTGTGTGAGGGGTACGTCCGCCGCGTCACGCCCGCGGGCGACGAGGATGCGGCCCCGGCGCGGGGCGTTGTTGCGCGGATCGAACACGTGCCAGGCGCCGCCGAGATAGCATTCCGTCCAGGCGGCGAAATCCCCCGGCCCGTGCGGCTCGGGCTCGCCGATGAAACTGAGATAGCCGGTGCAGTAGCGCGTCGGAACGTTCAGGGCCCGGCACAACGCGACGAACAGGTGCGCGTAATCCCGGCACACGCCGCGCCCGCCCGCCATGGCGTCCACCGCCGTACGGTCCACATGCGAGAAGGCGTACCCGAAGGTGATGTGGTGGTGGACGAAGTCGCACACCGCCTGCACCCGCGCCCAGCCGGGTTCGAGGTGCCCGAACCGGTCCCAGGCCTCGTCGGACAGCAGGTCGGATTCGCAGTACCGGCTCGCGACGAGGAAGGGCAGGGCCTCCTCGGGCAACTGCTCGACGGGGTGCTCCACGGCGTCGGGCACGATCGCGTCGAGGGCGCCGTCGTCGGGGATCTCGGCGTGAACGCTAAGGGTGATGGAGCCCGCCGGGGCGAGGAAGCGCACGGTGCGATTGCCGAAGGCATCGCGAAAGGTCCTGGTCGGCACCGGCGGATCGAGCTGCAGCACGTCGGGCGGGACGGCCGCGAGCCCCTTGACCGGATAGGTGTTGAGACGGGCGATCAGCGGGGTCGGATGGGAAAACTCGTAGCCCATCTCGCAACCGAACCTGATCCGCATGGAAACCCTCTCCGGCCGGCCGCCGCGCCGACCTCCGCCCTATGCCCGGCCCTGGTGGGAGGGAATAGGCCGCGCAAGTCACACGCGCATGTCATTGCGTCCCCTGTGCGCAGATGAAGCGTCCGGGTCGTCGAAGCCGGGTGAACCCCTAAAGACCGTGGGCCCGAGCCTGCTTCTCCCGCATCCGCGCCTGGAGCCGCACGCGCCGCGCTGCAATGACGGTGCCATTGATCTCGCCGCCGAACAGGAACATCGCGGCGAGCCAGTACAGGAACACCAGGGCCACCATGGCGGTGGCCAGACTCCCGTAGGTCGAGACGTAGGCGTTGGAGAACCGGTCGAGATAGTAGCCGAAACCGAGGCCGGCGAGGAACCACAGCAGCAGGGTCACGGCGACACCCGGAATCACGGCGAGGAACGAGCGCCGCCCGGTGGCGATGAATTTGTGGGCGATGACGAGGACGCTCACGAGCAGGAAGGCCGTGATGCCGATGCGCCCGATGGCCACCGTCAGGCTCAGGGGCTCGAGGCCGGGGGCGACGTTGATGACGTTGCGCCAGATCAGGGGTCCGAGAACCACCAGCAGGGCGAAGGCCAGCATCGCGAGGGCGCCGCAGATCACGTAGGCGATGGATTCCAGCCGCGTGAGCCACCACGGCCGCTGCTCGCGCAGGCCGTACGCGCGATTGAGCCCGACCCGCAGGCTCTCGACCCCGGCCGAGGAGAAGTACAGGGCCAGCACGGCACCGACGGTGAGAACGCCGCCGCGCTGCTCGGTGAGCACCCGGTGCATCTCGTTGACCACGGGCTTGGCGATCTCGCGCGGCCAGGCGTCGAAGATCAGCACCCCGGCTTCATCGGCAAGCGACTTGGTGCCGAACAGGCCGGCCAGCGCGGCCAGCAGGATGAGGAACGGGAACAGCGCGATGAGGATCGAGAGGGCGATGTGGCTGGCGATGGCCCAGCCGTCATGGGCGATGAAGCGCCGGGCGGCGACGCTTCCGATCTCGAGGGGCTTCGTCAGGCGGCTCACGGGGGCGGGCTTGTCCTCTGCTGATGCGTCGTCGGTCGACGGATCGGCCGTCCTCTAAACGCGACGCCGGGGTCCGGCGCAACGCGGAAGGGGCGTTTGGGGGGTGCATCGATCCGGCGTGCCTTGTGTTCCAGGCCGCACTGTGGTGCCTGCGCCACCAGCATGACCAGCCCATCCTCCCCCGGATCCACGGCCACCGTGCCGGCCGTCTTCGTGCTCATCTGGGCGACGGGCTTCGTCGCCGCGCGCTTCGTGGCGCCCCATGCCGATGCCGTGACCTTCGTGGCCCTGCGCGTCGTCTGCGTCGCCGGCGTCCTGGCGGTCCTCGCCGCGATGCTCGGCGCGCGCTGGCCGCGCGGGCGCCGGGGCTGGGCCGACGCCCTCGTGGCCGGCATCCTGATGCAGGGCATCTACGTCATCGGGGTATTCTGGTCGGTGCAGAACGGCCTGCCGGCCGGCATCGCCGCCCTCGTCGGCAGCCTCCAGCCCCTTCTTACGGCGCTCCTCGCCGGGCCGGTACTGGGCGAGCGGGTGAGCCCGCGGCGCTGGTCCGGCATTGGATTGGGCTTTGCAGGCGCCGCCCTGGTGCTCGCCCCCAAGGTCGGGGCAAGCGGCACCTCGGGCATTCCGGTGCCGGCGCTCGCCGCCTGTCTCGCCGCCATGGTCGCCATGACCGGCGGGACCCTGTGGCAGAAGAGCCGGGGCGGGTCCGCCGACCTCCTGTCCAACGCCGCGATCCAATTCGTTGGTGCCGCCGCCCTGGCGATCCCCGTGGCGCTTCTCATCGGGACCGGCCGGTTCGACGCCACCCTTCCGGCCTGGTTCGGCCTCGCCTGGTCGGTCCTCGTCAATTCCGTTGCGGGGATCCTGCTGCTTCTGCTCTTGATCCGGCGTGGGGCGGTGGCGGGCGTCGCCTCCCTGCTGTTCCTCGTCCCCCCGGTCTCGGCCCTGATGGCCTACGGCCTGTTCGGCGAATCCCTCGCGCCGGTGCAGCTTGCCGGCATGGCGCTCGCCGCCGCCGGGGTCGCCCTGGCGAGCCGCGGCTGATGTTTTTCTTTGATGCGACCGGCAATTAAATTAGCGAACCTGCCGCGCGCGAAGGACAAGAGGGATTCTTCTCTCGTAAAATAATGAATTCAAGCGGGAAAGTGCCACTCTGCGGCGAGACGCCTCTACAGACCCGCCGAACCTGCCTATAATGAGCGGCAACCCATCCTCTTTTCTGGAAAGAGTTGCCGCATGTCCGCTTCTCCCGTCACGACCTCCGAACCGCAGGATCTGCTGACCCTCGCCCGCGAGGCCGCCGAGGCGGCCAAGGCCCTCGTCGCCGAGGCCACCCGCCGGGTCCGCACCCGCGTGCTCTCGCCCGAGGGCAAGATCTCGGCGGAGAAGATGGAGCTCGAGCAGCACGCCACCCACGGGCTCGCCTGGATCGCCACCTACGCCGAGGGCGTGCGCGAACTCGGTGCCTACGCCGCCCGCCTGACGGAGTCGGGCGAGTTCGGCGAGACAGAGGCGCTTCTCGTCAGAATCGGGCTCGGCGAATACCTCGACCAGATGTTCTCCGGCATTCCCATGAGCCAGGGCGAAATGGTGCGCCCGACGGGGTCCCTCGGCCTCGGCGCCCGTGAAGTCGCCCAGTTCCGCAACGACGCCGTCGAGGCCCTCATCGCCGACGGCAACACGGCCGAGAACCGTGCGGCGCTCGTCGCCCGCATCCGCGACAACGGCGGCTCGGCCACCATCGGCAAGTCCGGCCTCGACGAGGACATGGAGGCGATCCGCTCCGAGATGCGCCGCTTCGGCCTGGCCGAGGTCGTGCCGCACGCCCACGCGTGGCACAGCGAGAACGCCTACATCCCGATGGAGATCGTGACGAAGATGGCCGAGCTCGGCGTCTTCGGCCTGACCATCCCGGAAGAGTATGGCGGCATGGGCCTGCCCAAGATCTCCATGTGCGTGGTCTCCGAGGAGCTGTCGCGCGCCTATATCGGCGTCGGCTCCCTCGGAACCCGCTCCGAGATCGCCGCCGAACTCATCCTGTGCGGCGGCACCGAGGAGCAGAAGCACCGCTTCCTGCCCGGCATCGCGTCCGGCGACACGCTCCCCACCGCCGTGTTCACCGAGCCGAACACCGGCTCGGACCTGGCCTCGCTCCGCACCAAGGCGGTCAAGGACGGCGACGTCTGGAAGATCTCGGGCAACAAGACCTGGATCACCCACCCCGTGCGCGCCGACATCATGACCTGTCTCGTGCGCACCAAGCCCGAGGAGAAGGGCCACAAGGGCCTGTCGCTCCTCATCGCCGAGAAGCCGCGCGGCACCGACGCCGAGCCTTTCCCCGTCGCGGGCCTGTCCGGCGGCGAGATCCACGTGCTCGGCTACCGCGGCATGAAGGAGTACGAGCTCGCCTTCGACAATTTCGAGGTGCCGGGCGCCAACCTTCTCGGCGAAGTCGAGGGCAAGGGCTTCACCCAGCTCATGCAGACCTTCGAGTCGGCCCGCATCCAGACCGCCGCCCGCGCCATCGGTGTGGCGCAGAACGCCCTCGACCTCGGCCTGCGCTACGCCGAGGACCGGGTGCAGTTCGGCAAGGCCCTGATCAACTTCCCGCGCGTCGCCGACAAGATCGCCATTATGGCGGTGGAGATCAACATCGCCCGTCAGCTCACCTACTTCTCGGCCCGCGAGAAGGACGAGGGCAAGCGCTGCGATCTTGAGGCCGGCATGGCCAAGCTGCTGGGCGCCCGCGTCGCCTGGGCGGCGGCCGACAACGCCCTGCAGATCCACGGCGGCAACGGCTTCGCGCTGGAATACGCGGTCAGCCGCGTGCTCTGCGACGCCCGCATCCTCTCGATCTTCGAGGGCGCGGCCGAGATCCAGGCCCAGGTCATCGCCCGCCGCCTGCTCGAAGCCGCCTGATCCCGACATCCATGTCGCTCCCTTGGGGGAGCGGCACGGTCAAGCCGTTGAACGAAGAACGCCGGAGCCCATGGCCCCGGCGTTCTTCGTTTCGGCTCCGCGAAGGCGCCACTTTTGCCTGGGAAAGCGCCGCTTGCCCGGGAAGGTGCTACTTGGTGATCTTCACCGAGACCGGATCGCTCGACGGAAAAGTCTCTTCCAGGGCCTCGTCGAGGCGTTCGCTGAGTTCACCCTGCTGGTTCTCGGGCCGGCTCTTGTCGGACCCCTTCGGCGCGGGTTGGCCCGTGGTGGAGATCGTGTCGGTCTCCGGTGACTTGGTGTCCTCGGCCATGGCGGCGTTTCTCCGATTCCCGTGGTCCGCCGCATCGGGCGAACCTCGCGGGATCAACGCGGGTGACCCGCCCCCGTATCCACCGCCGAGCCACGGCGGGGCAGGGCGGCCACGGCGGCACTGCCCCGACGTCCGGGCACCGGCACCCGGGATGCGGCTTCGCGCAGAACGGTCTCGTAGACTTCGCTCACCCGGTCGAGATGGGCGTCGAGGGTGAGGGGGGCGGCCCAGTAGCGCCCGTGGGCGGCCCGGCTCATCCGCGCGGCGCAGGCGTCGTCCTTCAACCGGACGAGATGGGCGGCCAGGGCCTCGGCATCGCCGGAGCGGAACCAGAATCCGGTCTCGCCGTCCTCCACCGCCTCGCGACCGGCGCAGGCATCGCTGACGATGACGGGCGCGCCGCAGGCCAGGGCTTCGTAGACTGTCAGCGGCTGGCCCTCGTACCAGACGCTCGGGAACACGAGGGCGCGGGCCTCGCGCATCAGGGCGTGCACGGCGGCCTCGTCCTTCCACCCGAGCATCCGTGCCTCGGGGTAGCGCGCCGCGAGATCCGCGGCGGCGGGACCGTCGCCGACGAAGACCGGGCGCACCCCGGCGCGGCGCGCGGCTTCGGCGAAGACCGGCGCGCCCTTCTCCGTGGAGATGCGCCCGACGAACAGGAAATCCCCCGGCGGTTCGGAACGCGGCGCTGCCTTCGCGACAGCGATCGGGTTGTCGACCCGATGAAACAGGGTCGTGGCCGGCAGGTGCGGCCGGATCACCGCTTCCTGCAGGGCGCTGATGGTGACGATGTGGGGGAACAGCCGCCGCATCCCGGCGACGTGGTCGAGGGCGGCATGACGCACCACCCGCAGGAGCTTGCGGGGATAGCTCCGCGCATCGCAGTTCGTCGTCAGGCAGTCCCGCGACATCGGCGTGCGGTGGCAGATGCTCTGCGCCGGGTACTCGTAGAAGCCGCCATTGGGGCAGACGAGGAAGAACTCGTGCATGGTGTAGAGTAGCGGCAGGCCGGAGGCCCGCAGGCTCACCCCGATGGAGGGCGACAGGGCCTTGGCGAAGGCGTGGACGTGGACCACCGTCTCGCGCGGGTCGAGCCCCGCCAGGACCTCGGACAGGCGCTGCGCGGCCTTTGCGTTCCAGATCGCCTGCACGGCGAACGCGAGCTTGTTGCGAGTGGAGGCGATGTCGTCCTGGCCGAGACAGACCACCCGGATGCCGGCGGCCTCCAGGCGTGGATCGGCCGGACCGACGGCGGCGAACACCGTCACCTCGTGTCCCCGTGCCCGTAGGCCGAGCCCCGCATCGAGGGCCACCTTGGCCTGCCCGCCATTGATGGAGGCGTGATCGACGACGAGAACGACGTGCATGGCGGGCGTTTCCGTCGAAGATGATGCGTCGGCAACGTTTACCGCTCGTGCGTTGATCTCCGGTAAACCGAGGTCCGGGCGTGCTCGCCCCGGGGACTCGGCCGACGCCATGCACATCGCGATCCTGGCCGAATTCGCCGTGGCGAGCGGAGGCGCCGAGAAGGTGGCGGTGGAATCCGCCCGCGGCCTCGCCGAGGCCGGACACAGCGTCACCTATCTTCAGGCCATCGACGGGCCGGCCGACGCGCTTCTCGACCATCCGGGCATCACCCGCCTGACACTGCACAATCGCGACATCTGGGACAGACCGGCGCACCGGGCCGCCGTCTCGGGCATCTGGGACGGGCCGTCGGCCGCCCGCCTCGGTGCCGCCCTCGACGCCCTGCCGGTGCGGCCGGACCTCGTGCACCTGCACCAATGGACCCGCAGCCTGTCGCCGAGCGTGTTTCCGCCGCTGTTCGCCCGCGGCGTGCCCGTGGTCGTCACCCTGCACGATTACTTCATGGCCTGCCCGAACGGGGTCTACTACCGGTTCGACCGCGCCGCGCCCTGCGCGCTCACCCCCCTGTCGACGGGGTGCCTCGCCGCCCCCTGCGACGGCCGGAGCCGCCTGCACAAGCTCGTCCGGGTCGGGCGCAACGCCGTTCTGCGCACCACCCTGCGGGGGCATGCCCTCGACGTGATCCATGTCTGCGACGCCAGCGTCACGCGGATGGGCCGCCTCCTCGGCCATCTCGATCTGACCCACCACCGCGTCGACAACCCCGTGCGGGTGGCGCGCACCGAGCCCGCCGATCCGGCGCAGGGCGACGCCGTAGTGTATGTCGGCCGCCTCACCCGGGAGAAGGGGGCCGACCTCGTGGCCGCGGCGGCCGCCCGTGCCGGCCTGCCGGCCGTCTTCATCGGCGCCGGCCCCCTGGAAGCCGAACTCGGCGCCCATCCCCACGTCGAGATCCTGGGCTGGCGCAGCCCCGAGGCGGTCTGGGAGACGGTGCGGGCCCGGGCCCGGGCCCTCGTGGCGCCGTCGCGCTGGTACGAGACCGGTCCGCTCACGGTCTACGAGGCCCTGGCCCACGGCATTCCAGTGATCGCCTCGCTTCGGGCGGGTGCTGCCGAGCGGATCGTCGACGGCGTCACCGGCTTCACCGTGGAACCCGAGATCGAGGCTCTGGCGGGGGCCATGCGGCGCCTGTCCGAGGATTCGGGGCTGCGCCGCCTCGGGCGTGCGGCGAGCGAGCGGTACTGGGCGACACCGACGACTCCGGCCGCCCACGCCGCGTCGCTCGAGGCCGTCTATGGACGCGTCATCGCGGCGAGAGCCGCGGCGGGACAGTCGGGCAAGGGACGGGCCGCCTGACGCGCGTCCTGCGGTCGGGCGAACGATTTCCGACGGCCGGCCTTTTCCTTCCGCGACGATCTTGACGTCTATGTTGCACTGCAACATAAAGCCTTCGCGGCTCGACGTTTTGGAGCGCGCTCCCGCAAGAGAGAGATACGCCATGACCGGCCAGACCTTCGAGATCCCGACCGAGATGCGCGCCTTCGCCGAGAAGAGCGTCGATCAGGCCCGCAGCGCCGTCGGCAACCTCATCGGAACTGCGATCAAGACCTCCGAACAGCTTCAGACCCAGTCGAAGACCGTGCAGGAGTCGATGCAGACCGCCCTCGCCAAGAGCTTCGACCACGCCCAGGAGAACGCCACCGCGACGTTCGACTTCGCCCAGAAGCTGGTGCGGACCCGCGACCTGCGCGAGGCCTTCGAGCTGCAGTCCGAGTTCCTGCGCAGCCAGATCGCCAGCCTGCAGAACCAGGCCAAGGATCTCGGCGCCCTCGCGCAGAACACCCTGCGCCCGTCGGCCTGATCCGCTCCCTACCCCGACGGCGCCGCCCGTATCGGCGCGCCGCGGGACGGTCGGATGAAACAAGCGCCGGAGGTGTGATCCGACCGATTCGGGCACGGCTCCGGAACGGATCGCTTCACCCCTTCGGCGCATTCCATCGAGGCCCGTCCCCTCCGCCAGCGGCGCGAGGACGGGATTTCGGCGGAGTGCTCCGATTTGGGTAGGATGCGTCCGAACGGCTCGAGGAGACATGACCATGGTGAAACGGCGTAAGGGGCCGCCCGCGCGGTCGAGCGCGGTGCGGCGCAATCCGGAGGAAGCTCAAATGGTCGTGGAATCCCGTCTCCCCGAGACGCTCTCCGAGCCCGAGATCGCGCCGGAGTCCGCGGAGGCGTCCGCCCTCGGCACCGAGGCTCACGTGCCGTCGGTCCACGACGCCCTCCTGGAGACGGTCTCCGCCGACGCCCTCGAAGCTGCGGCGGGGCAGCCCGTGTCCGATCGACCGGCCGAGGCCGAGCCGGCGGATGCGGCCGTGCCCGCGGAGCCCGCCGACGACGCGACCGAGCCGGCCCCCGTCATGCAGCCGCCCGAAGCCCTCGAGGCCGCCCCGGATACCGTCACCATTCCGGACGTCGCGCCCGAGACCGCTCCGGCGGTGGCGACGCTCCCCGTCGCGGCGATGGAAACCGCATCGGTCGCGCAGGCCGTGGCCATGGCCCAACCCGCGCTCACCCGTCCGACCGAGGAATCTTTCGACATGATCGGCGAGATCACGCAGGCGAACGCGACGATCCTGGCGTTCCTGCGGAGCGAGGGCAGCGCCGCCATGGCGCATTGGCACAGCCTGTCCGGCGCCAGGACGCCGGCCGACGCCATCCGCATCCAAGTGGACGAGATGCAGCGGGCCGCCGATGCGTCGCTGACCTGCTTCAGCGTCCTGGCCCGCCGGGCCGGCCGTCTCGCAGCGGGGATCGGCCGGGTCTGACGGGCCCCCTCGCGCCGAGCCCCCGGCCCGTCTAGATAACCCGAGATCCCCGCCTCGCCCCCCATAACCCGTTGCCGACGGGGGGCACGCGGTTCGTTCTCCCGGGAGTCCTCGATGCCGCGCTCGTACCCCCTGCTCGTTCCCCTCGTGGCGGCTTGGCTCGCCACCGGGCCGGCCGTCGCGCAGATGGCGCAGACGCCGGACAAGATCGCGCCGGACAAGATCGCGCCGGACAGATCCGCGCCCGAGAAGGCGAGCCCGGACAGCGCCGAGAAGACGGTCCCGCAATCCAAGGGGCAGGTGCATCTCTCGTTCGCGCCCGTGGTGAAGCGGGCCGCGCCGTCCGTGGTCAACGTCTACGCCTCCCATGTCGAGACGCGGGGGGCCAGCCGCAGCGCCATGGACGAGTTCATGCGGCGCTTCTTCGGCGAGAACGGCGGCGGTCGCGGCCGGGGTGGAGCACCGGGGGAGCGGGCGCAGAAATCCCTCGGATCTGGGGTGATCCTCGACGAATCCGGCCTCGTCATCACCAACAACCACGTCATCGAGAACATGAACGAGGTTCGGGTCGCCCTGGCGGACCGGCGCGAGTTCGAGGCGACCATCGTGCTGCGCGACCCGCGCACGGATCTGGCCGTGGTCAAGATCAAGAGCCCGACGGGCGGCCTCGTGGCGATGCCGTTCGGCGATTCGGAAGCCCTCGAGGTCGGCGACTTCGTCATGGCCATCGGCAACCCGTTCGGCGTCGGCCAGACGGTGACCCAGGGCATCGTCTCGGCGCTCGCCCGCACCCAGGTCGGCTCGTCGGACTACCAGTTCTTCATCCAGACCGACGCGGCGATCAATCCGGGCAATTCCGGCGGAGCGTTGGTCGATCTCAACGGACGGCTGGTGGGCGTCAACACCGCCATCTACTCGCAATCGGGCGGCAGCCACGGCATCGGCTTCGCCATTCCGGCGAGCATGGTCCGCGCCGTGGTGGAGACCGCCAAGGGCGGGGCCACCTCCGTGCGCCGGCCCTGGCTCGGCGCTCGGGTGCAGAGCGTGACCCCGGACATCGCCGACAGCATGGGGCTCGACCACCCCACCGGCGTCCTGGTGGCGAGCCTGCAGCCGAAGAGCCCGGCCGAGGAAGCCGGCCTCAAGCGCGGCGACCTCATCCTCAGCGTCGACGGCAAGACCGTCGACGACCCGGAGGCCTTCGGATACCGTTTCGCCCTGAAGGGGCTCACCGGCACCACGAAGTTCGGCATCCTGCGCGGCACCAGCCGGACCAACGTGCTGGTGAAGCTCGGCCCCGCGCCGGAGACCCGGCCGCGCGACACCCTCAAGGTCCGCACCCGCTCGCCGTTCCTCGGCGCCACCCTGGTCAACACCTCGCCGGCCGTGGCGGAAGAGATCCAGGTCGACCTGCCCGCCGAGGGCGTCGCCGTGGCGGGCGTGGAGGAGAATTCCATCGCGGCCCGCGCCGGTCTCCAGAAGGGCGACATCATCGTCGCCATCAACGGCGCCCCCATCTCGACCACGAAGGACCTGGAGCGGATCACCCGCAACAGCCTGAACATGTGGGAGGTCTCGATCAACCGCGGCGGCGAGGTGCTCACCTCGGTGTTCGGGGGATAACAGCCGGCGCGAATCCCGCGGGCGGGGTTCGCGCGGCGTTCCGGGTTGCGAAGCCGGCGCCCCCGCGTCTTGATGCGGCCATGTCCGATCTCTTCGTCTCCGCCGGCCTCCAGAACGCCGCGCCGCGTCCGCTCGCCGACCGGCTACGCCCCCAGACCCTGGCCGAGGTGGTGGGCCAGGAGCATCTCACGGGGCCGGACGGGGCGCTGACGCGGTTGCTCGCGGGCAAGTCGTTCGGCTCCCTGGTGTTCTGGGGGCCGCCCGGCACCGGCAAGACCACCGTGGCGCGCCTGCTCGCCCACGAGACCAGCCTGCATTTCGAGCAGATCTCGGCGATCTTCTCCGGCATCGCCGACCTCAAGAAGGTGTTCGAGGCGGCGCGTCAGCGGCGGACCCTGGGGCAGGGGACCCTGCTGTTCGTCGACGAGATCCATCGGTTCAACCGCTCGCAGCTCGATGCCTTCCTGCCGGTGATGGAGGACGGCACGGTCACCCTCGTCGGCGCCACCACCGAGAACCCGTCCTTCGAGCTCAACGCCGCCCTGCTGTCGCGCGCCCGCGTCCTGCTGTTCCGGGCGCTGGACGACGCCGCCATCGCCAAGCTGATGGTTCGGGCCGAGGCCCTGACCGGCCGGCCGCTGCCGTTGGACGAGGAGGCGCGCGGCGTGCTGGTGCGGATGGCGGACGGCGACGGGCGCGCCTCCCTGACCCTGGCGGAGGAGGTCTGGCGCTCGGCCAAAGCCGGTGAGGTCTTCGGCGCCGAGGCGCTGCAGACCATCATCCAGCGCCGGGCGCCGATCTACGACAAGTCCCAGGAGGGGCACTACAACCTCATCTCAGCCCTGCATAAGACCGTGCGGGGTTCCGACCCGGACGCGGCCCTGTACTACCTCTGCCGGATGCTCGACGGGGGCGAGGACCGCCTGTTCATCGCCCGTCGCCTCGTCAGGATGGCGGTGGAGGATATCGGGCTCGCCGACCCGCAGGCCCTCGTGGTCGCGACCGCCGCCAAGGACGCCTTCGATTTCCTGGGCTCCCCGGAGGGCGAACTGGCGCTCGCGCAGGTCACCGTCTACCTCGCCTGCGCGCCCAAATCGAACGCGGTCTACAACGCCTACAAGGCCGCGACGCGGGTCGCGAAAGAGCACGGCTCCCTGCCGCCGCCGCGCACCATCCTCAACGGCTCGACCAAGCTGATGCGCAAGATCGGCTACGGCGAGGGCTACCGCTACGACCACGACGAACCGGACGCGTTCTCGGGCCAGGATTACTGGCCGGAGAAGCTCGGCCGGCAGCACTTCTACGAACCCACCGACCGGGGCATGGAGAGCCGCTACACCGATCGCCTCGCCCATTGGGAACGCCTGCGGCAGGCGCGGCGCGGCGCGGAAGGGTGATGGTCGAGGAGGGACGACGGGGCGGCGCGTCGGCAGGTTCGGCGGGGCGCTGGTGGCTGCGACGCGCGTCGTCGCGGCGGCCGATCCACTGCGTCGGCGGGGCGTGCCGCGTCGCCGCGCTGCACAAAATTTCGTGGACCGGAGACGGTCGAGCCTGTAGGGGAGCCGGCCCAGCGCAACCGATCCATCGCCGGAGACCCACCATGGCGGCCTGCGGCCTCGATTTCGGTACCTCGAACACCACCCTCGGCCTTGTCACCGGGCAGGCGCCCGCCCTGGTCCCCCTGGAAGACCGGCACGTCACGATCCCGAGCGCGATCTTCTTTCCGCCGGGCCAGACCGCCTTCGTCGGACGCGCCGCCATGATGGAATACGTCGAGGGCACGCCGGGGCGCCTCATGCGCAGCCTCAAATCCGTGCTCGGCTCGTCCCTCCTGGAAGAGACCACGCCCGTCGGCCGCGAGCGCATCAAGTTCCGCGACGTCATCGGCCGCTACCTCGCCGCCGTGAAAAGTCGGGCCGAGACCGCCACCGGCGCCTCCCTCGACACGGTGGTGCACGGCCGCCCGGTCCACTTCGTCGACGGCGACCCGGAGGGCGATGCCCGCGCGGAGGACGCCCTGCGGGAGATCGCCCGGGGCATCGGCTTCAAGCACGTCTCCTTCCAGTTCGAGCCCATCGCGGCGGCCCTCGACTACGAGCAACAGGTTCGCGCCGAGGAGATCGCCCTCATCGCCGATATCGGCGGCGGCACCTCGGATTTCTCCATCGTGCGCCTGTCGCCCGAGCGCCACGCCAAGACCGAGCGGGCGGACGACATCCTGGCCAACGACGGCGTGCGCATCGGCGGCACCGATTTCGACCGGCGCCTCAGCCTCGGCACGGTGATGCCGCTGCTCGGCCTCGGCAGCCCCATGAGCCGGGGCGACATCAACGTGCCCAACGCCTATTTCCACGACCTCGCCACGTGGTCGAGCATCAACCGGCTCTACAATCCCCGGACCCTGCGGGAGATCGAGGAGGTGCGCCGCGACGCCCGCCGACCCGAGCTCATCGACCGGCTCTACGCGGTGGTGGAGGCCGAGCGCGGGCATTCGTTGGCCATGGAAGTCGAGGGCGCCAAGATCGCCACGTCGGATGCGGGCCGCGGCAGCATCGATCTCGACTGGGTCGAGCGCGGGCTCGTCGCCGACATCGACCGCACCGGCCTCGTCGCCCACACCGACGAACTCGCCCGGCGCATCGCCGAGCGGATCGGCCGCTGCCTCGCCCAGGCCGGACTCACCGCCGACCGGATCGACGCCCTGTTCCTCACGGGCGGGTCCACCGGGCTGCCGCATGTCCGCGCGGCCCTGACGGCGGCGGTGCCCAACGCCCGGATCGTCGACGGCGACACCTTCGGCTCCGTCGGCACGGGTCTCACCATCGAGGCGGCCCGGCGCGCCGCCTGATTTCCTGTTGGTCGGCGGGGCCTTGCGCGGCCTGCGCTATGCCCCGGCGGGTGCCGGTGGTACGAGCGGGGCATGACCACACGACCACCTTCACGCGGCGGCGCCGGACGCAAGGGCTCCGGGGCCGGAGCGACCAAGCGACCCGGGCGCGGACCCGGCCCCGCCGGCAAGAGCCCGTTCGGCGCGAAAAGCGCGTTCGGCGGCAAGCGCCCGTTCCGCAACGCCAAGGACCCCGATCGCGAACGCACGGGGCCGCGCACCAGCGCCCTCGACGCGGCCCAGCGGGCGGCGTCCATGCGCGGCGAGGCCGACAAGCGTGCGCCCTGGCGCCCCGGCGACGCCCCGGATCCGCAAGCCGAGCAGCGCGATCAGCAGGAGCTTCCGAGCCGCATCCGCAGCCCCCGGCCGCAGAAGCCCGAGGCGACCCCTGAGGACGCGCCGCGCCGCGCCCGTGCGCCGCGCGCCGAGACGGCTGCCCCCGTCGAAGGCCCGACCCGGCGCGAGCAGCGCGCCGCCGCCTCCGCCACCCTGGCGTCGGGGGTCCAGACCCTCGTGGTCGAGGAGGACGAGGCCGAGATGCGGATCGACCGCTTCCTCACCACGCGGTTTCCGCAGCTGCCCTTCACCCGCGTCCAGAGCATCGTCCGTAAGGGCGAGCTCCGCGTCGACGGCCGCCGCGCCAAACCCAACGACCGGCTCCTGCCCGGCATGAGCGTGCGGGTGCCGCCCCTCAAGCTCGATGCCGTGGGCGAGCGGCCGCGCAGCCCTCAGCGCGACGCCACCGACGCCGACTTCATCCGCTCGCTGATCCTCTACGAGGATGCCGAGATGATGATCCTCAACAAGCCCTTCGGCCTCGCGGTCCAGGGCGGGTCCGGCACCGTGCGGCACGTCGACGGCCTGCTCGAATCCCTGGCCGGCGCGGACGGGCAGAAGCCGCGTCTGGTCCACCGCCTCGACAAGGACACGGCCGGTTGCCTCATCGTGGCCAAGACCCGGCTCGCCGCCGCGACGCTGGCGAAGAGCTTTCGTTCCCGCTCGGCCCGCAAGGTCTACTGGGCCCTCACCGCCGGGGTGCCGCGGGTGCCGCAGGGCCGGATCTCGACCTACCTCGCCAAGGAGGAGCCCACCGACGCGGATGCCCGCATGCGGGTGGCCCAGCACGGCGACGACGGGGCGGCGCACGCGCTGACCTACTACGCCATGGTGGACAACGCGGCCCAGAAGCTCTCATGGCTGTCCCTCAAACCGGTGACGGGGCGCACGCACCAGTTGCGCGCGCACGCGGCGCATATCGGCCATCCCATCGTGGGCGATCCGAAATACTTCAGCATCGAGAACTGGGAGTTGCCCGGCGGCATCCAGAACCGCCTGCACCTGCTCGCGCGCCGCATCGTGATTCCGCATCCGCGCACGGGCAAGCCCGTGGACGTGACGGCCCCCCTGCCACCCCACATGGCCCAGAGCTGGAACCTCCTCGGCTTCGACGCGTCGCGCTACGATCCCATCGTCGAGGCACCCGAAGCCTGAGGCGCGGCCACCGGCATCCGGCCGGGAAGGCCACCGCGGAGGCGGACAAGGCGACGGTGCCGCACGCGGCGACCTTGGCAATCCGACCGCATGCCTTATCCTCTCGTGCAACCTGAAGGCTCCGCCGCGCCGCGGCGGGACCTCAACCGCGCCAAGCTGGCCTGCGGGTCGTCTCGCAAGCCGTCTCGAAGGTCACGTCCATGAACCCCGCGACTGTCGCCTGTAGCGCGCTCCTGTCCCTGTCCCTGCTGACACTCGCGTCCGGCACCCTGGCGCAAACGGCGCCGACGGCTCCGCAGGTGCGACCGGCACCCACGCCCCCGTCCCCCGCCCAGCAGCGCCCGGCGACCTCCGGCACGACCGGTCCTGGACAGACGAACCCTGGACAAGCGAACCCTGGACAAGCGGGCGCCGGCCAATCCAATCCGAACCAGGCCACGGCGCCGCAACCGACGCCCGCTCCACGACAGGCCAATCCCGGCCAGCTCCCGACCCAGGCGGCCCAGGCGCCGGGCGGACGCGCGGCGGGTGCGGGCCGGCGCGCTCGGGCGTCCTACGCGAGCTGCAACCGGCAGGCCCATGCCCGTGGCCTGCGCGGCGGGGCGCGACGCCGCTTTCTCATCCGGTGCAAGCTCGGCTACGAACGTCCGCGTCAGCCCCAGTCCGCACCGGCGCGCCAGCCGTGACGGGCGCCCCCCCGTGACGCTCATCGTCTTCGACGTCGATGGCACGCTCATCGACAGCCAGCACCTCATCGTGGCGGCGCAGGGCCTCGCCTTCGCCGAGCACGGCCTCGCGGCCCCGAGCCGGGCCGAGTCCCTCTCCGTCGTCGGCCTGTCCCTGCCTCAGGCGTTCCGGCGCCTCGTCGGCGACGAGGGTCCGGTGGACGGCCTGTCGGAAAGCTACCGGCGTGCCTTCAACCTGCTGCGCCTCGACCCGAACTACGAGGAGCCGCTGTTCCCCGGTATGGAGGCGCTGCTCCAGCGCCTGCACGCCCGAAGCGACATCCGGCTCGGCATCGCCACCGGCAAGGCCCGGCGCGGGGTTGACCGGCTCATCGAGACCCATGGCTGGCGGGGCTGGTTCGCCACCACCCAATCTGCCGACGACGCGCCCTCGAAGCCCGACCCGACCATGCTGCGCCAGGCCATGGCGGAGGCCGGCGCCACGCCCGAGACCACGGTGATGATCGGCGACACCACCTACGACATGGAGATGGCGGTGAGCGCCGGCGCCGTCGCCATCGGGGTCGGCTGGGGCTACCATCCGGCCGGTGCCCTGTTCGGCGCCGGTGCCGCGACGGTGGTGGACACTGCGACCGCCCTCGGCGAGCTGTTTCCCGGCCCCGCCCACCCCTGATCCCCGGATCCGGGATGGCGGCGGGTCTCGCGGGCGCCGCGCCGATGCGCTATCCCCGGCCCATGAGCGACGATCCCAAATCCGACTGGCTCGGCGGCGCCGACGCCCCGCCCCCGAATCCCGCTGCCGACCCCACCGCCTCCGCCCGCGGCCCCGGCAAGCCGGCCCTGCCGAAGCGCTTCTACGCCGCCGCCGGACTCGCCGAGGCCGCCGCCGGACTTGCCGAGGCCGAGGGCGGCCTGCGCCTGACCCTCGACGGCCGCCCTGCCCACACGCCGGCGCGCAACCCCCTCGTTCTGCCGAACCGAGGGCTCGCCGAGGCCGTGGCGAGGGAATGGGAGGCGCAGGTCGGGGTGATCGATCCCGCGACCATGCCGCTGACGCGGCTCGCCAACACCGCCATCGATGGCGTCGCCCCCCGGCGCGACGCGGTGATCGACGACCTCTCGGCCTATGCGGGCACCGACCTCCTCGCCTACCGGGCCGGTGAGCCGGATCGCCTCGTGGCTGCGCAATCCGCCGCCTGGGACCCCGTGCTCGACTGGGCCCGCGAGAATCTCGGCGCCCGCTTCATCCTCGGCGAAGGGGTGATGCACGTCGCCCAGCCGGAGGACACCGTCGCGGCCCTGCGGCGGGCCATCGCGGCGACGGACGGGCCGTTCCGGCTTGCGGCCCTCCACACCCTGACGAACCTCACGGGCTCCCTCGTCCTGGCGCTGGCCGTGCTCGCCGGGCATCTCACGCCGGCCGAGGCCTGGGCCGCCGCCCACGTGGACGAGACCTATCAGGCGAGCGTCTGGGGCACGGACGCCGAGGCTGCGGCGCGCCACGCCCTGCGCACGGCCGAGTTCGAGGCGGCAGCCCACCTCGCCGCACTGGCGCGCAGAGAGCCGGAACGTGGTTCGCCGAAGACTTGAAATCCATTTTCGCTGAAAGCGCCGCGTGCTAAGTGCGTTTCAAACCGTAGCCGTTGGGCTCTCGCGAGAGAGCCCATGGGCGCGGGTCCCGTCATCTCTCCAAGGCAAGGCGTTCTCCGCATGAAAGACATTCTCGAACGGCTCGAGGAGCGGCGCGCCCAGGCCCGGCTCGGCGGCGGTGAGAACCGCGTCGTGGCCCAGCACAAGCGCGGCAAGCTGACGGCGCGCGAGCGCATCGAACTCCTCCTCGACCATGGGTCGTTCGAGGAATTCGACATGTTCGTGCAGCACCGCTCGACCGATTTCGGGATGGAGAAGCAGAAGATCCCCGGCGACGGCGTCGTCACCGGCTGGGGCACCATCAACGGCCGCACCGTCTTCCTGTTCTCGAAGGACTTCACGGTGTTCGGCGGCTCCCTGTCGGAGTCGCACGCGGCCAAGATCGTCAAGGTCCAGGACATGGCCCTGAAGATGCGCGCCCCGATCATCGGCATCTTCGATGCCGGCGGCGCCCGCATCCAGGAGGGCGTCGCGGCGCTCGGCGGCTACGGCGAGGTCTTCCGCCGCAACGTCGCCGCCTCCGGCGTCATCCCGCAGATCTCCGTCATCATGGGCCCGTGCGCCGGCGGCGACGTCTACTCGCCGGCCATGACCGACTTCATCTTCATGGTGCGCGACACGAGCTACATGTTCGTGACCGGCCCCGACGTGGTCAAGACCGTCACCAACGAGGTCGTGACCGCCGAGGAACTGGGTGGGGCCAAGGTCCACACCACCAAGTCCTCCATCGCCGACGGCTCGTTCGAGAACGACGTCGAGGCGTTGCTGCAGATCCGCCGCCTCGTCGACTTCCTGCCCGCCAACAACATCGACGGCGTGCCGGAGCTCGAGAGCTTCGACGATCCGCTGCGCCTCGACATGAGCCTCGACACGCTCATCCCCGACAACCCGAACAAGCCCTACGACATGGGCGAGCTCATCCGCCGCGTGGCCGACGAGGGCGACTTCTTCGAGATCCAGGCGACCTACGCCCGCAACATCATGACGGGCTTCGGCCGCATCGAAGGCCGCACCGTCGGCTTCGTCGCCAACCAGCCCATGGTGCTGGCCGGCGTGCTCGATTCCGATGCATCGCGAAAAGCCGCCCGCTTCGTGCGCTTCTGCGACGCGTTCTCGATCCCGATCGTCACCTTCGTCGACGTACCGGGCTTCCTGCCCGGCACCGCCCAGGAATACGGCGGCCTGATCAAGCACGGCGCCAAGCTGCTGTTCGCCTACTCCCAGGCGACCGTGCCGCTGGTCACCATCATCACCCGCAAGGCGTTCGGCGGCGCCTACGACGTGATGGCCTCCAAGCACGTCGGCGCCGACCTCAACTACGCCTGGCCGACGGCCCAGATCGCCGTGATGGGTGCCAAAGGCGCCGTCGAGATCATCTTCCGGAGCGAGATCGGCGACCCGGAGAAGATCGCCGAGCGGACGAGCGAGTACGAGGACCGCTTCCTGTCACCCTTCGTGGCGGCGGAGCGCGGCTACATCGACGAGGTGATCATGCCCCACTCCACCCGCAAGCGCATCGCCCGGGCGCTGGGCATGCTGCGTACCAAGGAGATGGAGCAGCCCTGGAAGAAGCACGACAACATCCCACTCTGACCGGGCGACCGAGTCCCCCGGATCGGCTCCGGGGGACCGCAAGGGCTTCGCGAAAATACTTTCCATGCCGTCGTTCCGGAAAGTCGTGCCATGATCGCTTCTCGAAGGACCGAGGAGACACCCATGGCGACGGAAAACAAACGCGGCAGTCGCGAAGCGAAGAAGCCGAAGAAGCCCGTGGTCAAGACCATTGCGGCGGCGGCCTCGACCAAGGACATGGTCAGCGCGGCGGTGAAGAACGCCAAGAAATAGGGTTTCCCCTCCAGCGCCTCAGCCGTGCCGGAGCCCGTGGTCCCGCACGGCGGGGCCGGGCGTGACGATTCCCGGTCCGGCCGCGCCCCCGAGTTCGAGCAGAACGATCTCCGGGGGCACGCCGAAGCGCACCGGCACCCGACTGACGCCGAAACCGCCCGAGACGATCATGTGCCGGTTCTTCAGAACCACGTGCCCGTAGGCGAAGTCGTTGCCTTTTCGCGATGGAATCACGGGTGAGTAGCCGAACAGGCGGATCTGCCCGCCATGGGTGTGGCCGGCCAGCGTCAGGGACACCCGCTCGGGCACATCGAGGAACACGTCCGGCTCGTGCACCATGAGCAGCACCGGGGCCGCGTCGGTGATCTGCGCGAGGGTGGCGGGCAGGTCGTCGCGACCCTCGTAATTGCCGACCTTCACGAACGGCTCCTGGTCGCCGAGGCCCGCGATCCAGAACGGGTGCCCGTCCTTCTCCAAGCGAAGCACGGTGTTCTCCATCACCGGGATGCCGCGCGCCTCCAGCACGCGCTGCGCCTCGGTGACGTCGCTTCTGCCCGCCTGCGTGTCGGCGTCATCCCACCAGTCGTGATTGCCCAGGATGGCGTGGACGCCGAGGGGTGCGCGCAGGCCCTCGACCACCCGGGCGAACTCCATCAGCGGCACCTTGCGGAAGGTGACGGTCGGACTCGCCGGATAGTCGCCCAGCATCAGGATCAGGTCCGGCTTCAGCGCGTTGGTCGCATCGACGATCTCGGCGATGCGGTCGAGGGGCATGAACGGCTCGCCGACGTGAAAATCCGCCAGGACCGCGACCCGCAGGCGCAAGCCCGGCGTCCAGCGTGGAAGCACCGGGCTGTACCGGGTCACGACGAGGCGGAAGCGCGGCTCGATGACGAAGGCATAGGCCCCGGTGGATAGGCCGAGAACGCCCGCCGCGCCGAGGCCGCCCAGCACTTGCCTGCGACTCGGCAGGATCAACATCGAAAGGGTCCTCGGGTGACGGGCCGATCCCGTCTCCCTCGGCGCCAATGGTGACGAATTGACGACGGCGCAGGGCGATTCAGACGGTCCCCGCACCACCGAAGGACCACCCGAGCATCAGACCTGCGGAGCGTCCTCGTGCTCGAAGCGCGCCGCCATCCGGGCAGCCTTTGCCCGGGTCGCCACCGCCTTGCCCGCCAGAGCCGACACGAGGACCGCGGCGGCAAGCGCCGGAAGGGCCACGGGCCGGAAGCTCTCCGCGACCCGGCCGGAGGCGGGGGTACGACGGTCGAGTTCGGGGGCGGCGCTCTGGGTCTGATCGGGGGCGTACATGAAACGGGTGTCCTGCTTTGCGCTCATACGGCGGCCGCCGGGGTGTCCTGACCCGCCCGGTCGCCCCACGCTCGCGGGCACCTTGCGGTTCGACCCGGACGCGTGTCGAGCTTCACAGCAACCATAAAGGTGGTCGCAATATGAATGGCGGATTAAGACTACGCGGATGCCCGAAATCACGGCAGCCTTGTTTCTCGTCACAGACAGCCGAGGCAACAGATCCGTGATCGACGTTGCGGCATTGCAATAACCCGCACCGCAATGCGGTCGTTGCTTGAATACAGCTGGCGTGTGGCCCGTCAGCCACGGGCGTGGGACATGGCTTCGAGCCCTTCCGCGGCGATCCACGCCTGGGTCCGATCGAGGGCACGGGTCAGGCGATCGAACAGGGTGTCGATCTCGTCGGGCGCGATGACGAGGGGCGGGCACACGGCGACGCGGTCGCCGGCGAGAAACCGGACGATCAAACCCTCGGCCTGAGCGAACGCGACGCACCGGGCGGCAACGCCCAGCTTGGGGTCGTACTGCCGCTTCGTCTTCTTATCGGCGACGATTTCGAGACCGCCGATGAGGCCGAGCCCGCGCGCCTCGCCGACGATGGGGTGATCGGCGAGTGCCGACAGGCGGGCCTGGAAATGCGGCGCCTTGCGGGCGACGCCCTCGATGATCCCGTCGCGGCGGTAGATCGCAATGGTCTTGAGGGCCACCGCACAGGCGACGGGGTGCCCGGAATAGGTGGTGCCGTGACCGAAGGTGCCGAGCTTGGCGCTCTGAGAGACCATGTGCCGATAGAGCGGCTCGTCGATGGAGATGCCGCCGAGCGGCATGTAGCCGGAGGTCACCGCCTTGGCGAAGGACAGGCTGTCGGGCCGCATGCCCATGGCCTCGGACCCGAACCAGGTGCCGAGCCGCCCGAAGCCGCAGATCACCTCGTCGGCGATGAAGCGCACGTCGTGGCGGTCGAGCACCGCCTGGATCTTGGCGTAGTAGCCCGCCGGCGGCACGATGGCGCCACCGGCCCCCAGCACCGGCTCGGCCACGAACGCCGCCACCGTGTCGGGGCCTTCACGCTGGATGAGGGCCTCGAGTTCGGCGGCGAGACGCGTGGCGAACGCCTCCTCGGTCTCGCCCGCTTCGCCGTAGCGGTAATGGTGCGGGCAGCCCGTGTGGAGGAAGCCCGGCAGGGGCAGGTCCCAATCGGCATGGTTGGCGGGCAGCCCGGTCATCGAGGCGGTGGCCACCGTGACGCCGTGGTAGCCCTTCACGTGGGAGATGATCTTCTTCTTCTTCGGCCGGCCGAGCGCGTTGTTGAGGTACCAGGTCAGCTTGACCTGGGTGTCGTTGGCCTCGGAGCCCGACGAAGTGAAGAAGATCTTCGAGGTCGGGACCGGCATCAGCTCCTTCAGGGTCTCGGCGAGCTCGATGGCCGGGTCGTGGCTGCGGCCCGAGAACAGGTGCGTGAACGGCAGACGCGACATCTGCTCTTTCGCCGCCTCCACCAGCTCCTCGTTGGAATAGCCGAGTGCCGTGCACCACAGGCCGGCCATGCCTTCGAGATACGGACGACCGTCGCTGTCGTAGACCCAGACGCCATGGCCGCGCTCCAGAACCAACCCCCCGGTCTCGCGGAAGGTCGCGAGGTTGGTGTAGGGGTGGATGAGGGTCTCGACGTCGCGGGCCGCCAGGTTCGAGAGCATCGGGTGTCCGTTCCATGAAGCGGGCCGCACGGGGCCCTGATCGGAGCGGCCACACTAACGGCCCGATGCCCGGGCATAAACCCGCTCACCGTCGCACCGGACGCACGCTGTCATGCTCTCGCCCACCACCCTCGACCCCGCGAGCGTCATCGCCTCACCCGCCCCCGGGCGGGCCTGCGGCCCCTGCACCCTGTGCTGCAAGGTCTACGATGTGCCGGCCGTCGAGAGCACCGCCGGGCAATGGTGCCGGCACACTGCCCAAGGCCGCGGCTGCGCCATCCACGCCAGCCGGCCAGACCATTGCCGGGCCTTCCACTGCCTCTGGATGACGGAGGCCTGGCTCGGCCCCGAATGGAAGCCGGACCGCGCCAAGATGGTGCTCAGCCTCGATCCCGTGTCGCGCCACATGAACGTGCAGGTCGATCCCGGCCAGCCCAACGCCTGGCGGCGCGAGCCGTACTATACCCAGCTCAAGCGCTGGGCCGCGTCGTCCCTGCCGCAGAAGCGCCACGTGCTGGTCCATCTCAACAAGGTCACCACCGTGGTGCTGCCCGACCGCGACGTGAACCTCGGCGTGTTCGAGCCCGGCGACCGTATGGTGGCCCGCGAGCGCGTGACGCCCACCGGCATCGTCATCGAGGTCGAGAAAGTTTCCCATGCAGCGTGAGCGCGGGGGATTGTGCGGCATCCTGTTCGACAAGGACGGGACGCTCGTCGATTTCGACCGCACCTGGGGCCCCGCCGCCCACGCGGTGATGGCGACCCTCACGGGCGGGGACCGCGGCCGCTTCGAAGATCTGATGCGTGTGAGCCACTACGTCGAGGCCGAGCGGCGCTTCCTGCCGACGTCGCCGCTCCTCGCCGGTGCATCCTCGATCTACGGGCCGCTCTGGGCGCGGGTGCTCGGCCGTCCCGCCGGACCGAAGCTGTACGCCGAGATGGACCGGCTGTTCCGCGAGGCCGCCCTGCGCTCGCTCCATCCCATCGGCGCACCGGCGGACCTTCTCGCGCATCTGGCCGCGGGAGGCTACGCGCTCGGCATCGCCACCAACGACGCGGAAGCGTCCGCCCGGGCCCAGTCCGCGGTGCTGGGTCTGATGCCGCATCTCGGATTCCTCGCCGGTTACGATTCCGGGCACGGGGCCAAGCCCGAGCCCGGCATGGTCCTGGCCTTCGCCGCTCATCTCGGGGTCGACCCGTCCCGCGTCGCGCTGGTGGGCGATACGCCCGCCGACACCCAGGCGGCACGGGCCGCGGGGGCTGTCGCCATCGCGGTGCTCAGCGGACCGGCGGGGGAGGGCGCCCGCGAGACCATGGCGGCCCTGGCCGATCACGTCATCGGCTCCATCGACGACCTGCCCGCCCTGCTGGCCGAGATCGAAGGCGCGAAGACTCAAGGCTAGCCCCGGGGAGCGGCCGCATCCTCGCGGGCGACATCGCGCCAGCGCAGCACCAGCCGCTCGAACCCGGCGATGTCCTCCGGAGCGAGACGGCCGAGGGTCCGGGCGACGTAGGCCTTCTGAGCCGCGATGCCACGGGCGGCGAGATCCGCGCCGGCACGCGTGAGGTGGAGGGCGTGCGAGCGCCGGTCCCCGGGGATCGCGCGGCGCTCGACCCATCCGGCCTCCACCAGGCGATCGACCAGGCCGGAGACATTCCCCTTCGTGACATAGAGCCGCGCCGCGAGATCCTGCTGGGTGGCGCCCTCGCGCTCGGTCAGGGTGGACAGCGCATCGAATTGCGGGATCGAGAGGCCCAGCCCACGCAGTTCCGCGCCCATGGCGGCGGTGACGCGGCGGTTGAGGCGGATGAACCGGAACCAGACCCGAAGCGGATCCGGGGTCTCGGCCTCCGGCAACGCCGCGGATCGGTCTGGGGCGGTCGCGCTCATGGTCGCCTCGCTATAGCAGAACCGGTGGGCAGCGGAAGCACGGGCGGGTGGCGCGCGGTGCCGACGCCCGGTAAAGCTCGGCGGGCCGCCTCGGAGTCTCCCGCGGCCGCGCGAGGGGCAGCGTGCCCGACAGGGATCGTCGTCAAACCCATGCGTCGTCTGCCCTTCGAGGAGCCCGTCACCCGCGCCGGCCCGCTCGCCCGCACGGTCGCCGGCCTCGCCCTGTTCGTCAGCCTGTTCGCCCTCGTGCTCGTGCGCGATCCGCGTGCGGAGGCCGGTCCGGCCCTGGCGACCCTCGGCGCCGGCCTGGTCCTCGCCGTCACCGCCGTGGGGCTCGCGGCGTTCGCCTTCGTACGGGTCTGGCGCGAGGGCGCGCGCGGCCTCGGCGCGGCGCTGGCCGGGCTGTTCGTGGCCTGCCTGATCCTCGCCTATCCGGCCTTCGTGGGCCTGCGGGCCCTGCGCCTGCCCGCACTCACGGATATCTCCACCGATATCGACAACCCACCGGCGTTCTCGCGCTCGCGCACCGCCTTCGCGGCTCGGGACGGGCGCTATCCGCCGGACCCCGGACCGGCGGCGCGGGCCAGCCAGCGCGCGGCCTATCCGCAGGTCGCGCCCTTGACCCTCGACCTCGATGCCGACGTCGCGTTCGAGCTCGCCCGCAAGGCGGCGGTGAATCGGCGCTGGCAGATCGTCGAGGCGATCCGCCCCGGCGGCCGGATCGGCAACGGCCGGATCGAGGCAGTGTCGCGTGGCCTCCTGCTCAACCTCGCCGACGACGTCACCGTCCGGGTCCATCCCCGGGCCGATGGTGCCCGGATCGACGTGCGCTCCGCGTCCCGCCTCGGGAGCCACGATTTCGGCGGCAACGCCGACCGCATCCGCGCCTATCTCGACGAGGTCGCCAACCTCGCCATCGCCGTCAAATAGGCGTCAGGCGGGGGCGTAGCGCCCCTCCAGGCGCGGTGGCCCCTCGGTGACGACGAGGCCGCGCTCCACCAGATCCTCCAGATGGGCGAAGACCGATAGGGCGGCGGCGCCCCGGAGGGCTGGATTCAGCCCCTGGTAGATCGCCCCGACGATGGCGCGGATATCGCGGTCGCCGGCCTCGATCCGCGCACGGATCGTCGTCTCGCGCTGCCGGCGATGGGCGCTGAGCCCGCGGACGAACCGGCGCGGGTCCCGAACCGGACCGCCATGCCCCGGCCAGTACACGGTCTCGGTCCGCTCGCGGAGCTTGTCGAGGGAGGCCATGTAGGCCCGCATGGAGCCGTCCGGCGGCGCCACGATGCTCGTCGACCACGCCATGACGTGATCGCCCGAGAACAGGGCGGATTCTTGCGGCAGCGCGAAGGCGAGGTGGTTCATGGTGTGGCCCGGGGTCTCCACCGCCTCCAGGGTCCAGCCATCCCCCGTCAGGGTATCGCCCTCGCGCATGAGGCGATCCGGGACATGGTCGCGGTCCGCACTCGCGTCGAGGTGCGGGAACTCGCCCTCGGCCAGATCGCGCGCCGCCCGGTGCGGTCCGCAGCCGACGATGGGCGCCCCCGTGCGGGCCTGGAGCAGGCGCGCTGCCGGCGAATGGTCGCGATGGGTGTGGGTGACCACGATGGCCTCGACCCGCTCGCCGGCGATCGAGGCCAGGAGCGCGTCGATGTGAGCCGCATCCTCCGGGCCGGGGTCGATGACCGCGACGGCACCGGTCCCGACGATGTAGGTGCAGGTGCCGCTCGCGGTGAACGGGCTCGCGTTGGGGCAGACGCGGCGCCGGATCAGGGCCGACAGCCGCTGCGTCTCGCCACTCGTGGGAGCGCCCGAGTCGAAGACCGGATCGTCGCGCGTTTCGCTCATGCGGTCTCCGGGGAGGTCCATGGACATGCCCGCCCCTACGCGATCCCCGGGCGCGCGACAACGCCACGGGAATGAAGCCTTTTATTTTCATTATAGCCAATGCTATATCGCGAGAAGGCAAGCTGGGCGCGGAGCCGCGCCGTCACCGAGGGACCGTACGGAGCGATGGGTTATCAGGACGACGCGTGGCGCTTCCACCGCGACACGCAGGAGCAGCCGAGCCTCGGCGCCATGAACGGCAGCGTTCCGGTGCTCGCAACCGGGACGTGGCTGCGCCGGCTCCTGGCCTTCATCGGGCCGGGGTACATGATCTCGGTCGGCTACATGGACCCGGGCAACTGGGCCACCGACATCGCCGGGGGGGCCCAGTTCGGCTACACCCTGCTCTCCGTCATCCTGCTCTCGAACCTCATGGCCATCGTGCTGCAGGCGCTGGCTGCGCGGCTCGGCATCGCCACGGGCCGCGACCTCGCCCAGGCCTGCCGCGACCACTATTCGCGTCCCGTCGGCCTCGTCCTGTGGCTCGCCTGCGAGGCGGCGATCATCGCCTGCGACCTCGCCGAGGTGATCGGCACCGCCATCGCCCTCAAGCTCCTGTTCGGCATTCCCCTCGTGCTGGGGGCGACGATCACGGCGCTGGACGTGTTCCTGATCCTGCTGCTGATGCGGCGCGGCTTTCGCGCCCTCGAAGCGTTCGTGATCGCGCTGCTCGGCGTGATCTTCGTCTGCTTCGGCGTGCAGATCGCCCTGGCGAGCCCACCCCTGCAGGCGGTGCTCGGCGGCTTCCTGCCGACGCCCGAGATCGTGACGAACCCGGCGGCCCTCTACATCGCCATCGGCATCATCGGCGCCACGGTGATGCCGCATAACCTCTACCTGCACTCCTCCATCGTACAGACCCGCGCCTACCCGCGCACCGACGAGGGCAAGCGCGCGGCCTTCCGCTTCGCCTTCACGGATTCCACCATCGCGCTGATGCTGGCGCTGTTCGTCAATGCGGCGATCCTCATCCTGGCGGCCTCGGTCTTCCACGCCAACGGGCGGACCGACGTGCAGGAGATCGAACAGGCCTACGAGCTCCTGTCGCCGCTCCTCGGGGCCGGCATCGCCTCGACCCTGTTCGCCGTGGCGCTCCTCGCCTCGGGGCTGAATTCCACCGTGACCGCGACGCTCGCCGGCCAGATCGTGATGGAAGGTTTCCTGCGGTTGCGCATCCCCGACTGGGCGCGCCGGCTCATCACCCGGGGCATCGCCATCGTGCCGGTGATCGTCGTCACGGCGCTCTACGGCGAACAGGGCACCGCCCGCCTCCTCGTCCTGAGCCAAGTGGTACTGTCGATGCAGTTGCCGTTCGCCGTGATCCCCCTGGTCCGCTTCGTCTCCGATCGGAGCAAGATGGGCGCCCTGGTGATTCCCGGGTGGATGAAGGTCCTGTCCTGGGCCATCGCCGGGCTGATCGTCGTCCTCAACGTCAAGCTCCTGATCGACACCGTCATGGGCGCCTGATCCGGCGGCGCGTCGCCCGAAAGGGTCGCGGGCCGCCTCTTTCCGAACCAGCGCACGACGGAAACGGACCCGGGGCAAACCAGGGCGCCGCCGGATAAACACACCTCGAAAACATAGCCGTGGCTTACTCTTCCAGCGGAGGCTTCACCATGTCCGGTCCACCCCGCGCCTGGCGGGCGGCATTCGCCTCCCTGATGATCTCCGCAACCCCGCCCCTCGCCCTGGCGCAGGCTCCCGAGGAGATCCCCGAACGGCCGCCGCAATCGGCCGCCGCCGAGCCGCAGGGTGATTTCCCGGTCTCGATCCGGTCGTCGCTCGGCCCGTGGGGCGATCCCGGCGGCCTTCGCGCCGCCTGGGCCGTACGCGGCGTGAACCTGACGCTGCTGTCGACCGACGAAGTGCTGGGGAATCCCCATGGCGGCGTGCGCACCGGCCCGATCTACGCGGGCAAGGTCGAAGCCATCATCAGCCTCGACCTCGAGCGCCTCGCGGGCCTCGACGGCGTGAGCGCTTTTGCCAACGCCTTCCGGATTCACGACACCGGCGGCCTGCGCGACCGAAGTTTTCAACGGCTCATCACGGTCAGCAACATCGAAGCGTATCCCACCACCCGCCTGTCGGAACTCTGGCTCGAACGGCGGTGGGACTCGGGGCTCGGCCTGCGGATCGGTCAGCTCGCCGCCGACGGGGAGTTCTTCGCCTCCGAGACGGGCAAGCCGTTTCTCAGCAACGACTGGCCGACGATCACCGGCGCCAACCTTCCGAGCGGCGGACCGGCCTATCCCCTGGCCACCCCCGGCATCCGCCTGCGCTACGAAGCCGGCGCGGACCTCTCGGCTCTGGTGGCGGTGTTCAACGGCGATCCCGGCGACCAGCGCGTGGTCAACCGGTACGGAACGAACTTTCGCGTCGGCGACCCGCCCCTGGTGATGGCCGAGATCCAGATGCGGCGGAACCAGGAGACGGAGACACCTGCGCTCGCGGGAACCCTGAAACTCGGGGGATACCGGCATTTCGGCCGGTTCGACGATCTGCGCTTCGGCGCGGACGGCCTACGTCTCGCGGATCGATCCAGCCTCGGGACGGCGCGGCGCTTGCGCGGGACCAGCGGGATCTACGCCGTCGCCGATCAGCAACTCTACCGCCCGGACGGGGGCGGTCCATCGAGCGGTGTGTCGGTCTACGCCCGCGTCTCGGCGAGCCCCTCGGACCGCAACCCGATCGACCTGTGGGCGGATGGCGGTGTCGTCGTCGCCGGCTTGATCCCGGGGCGGCCGGACGACCTGTTCGGCGCCAGCGTGATCTACGCCCGGATCAGTGAGGCCGCGCGCGGCTTCGACCGCGACCGTGTCGACCTGCAGGCGAGTGGGGAGCCGATCCGCACGGCGGAAGCGACCTTCGAACTGTCGTATCAGGCCCAGATCAGACCCGGCTGGACCGTGCAGCCGGATCTTCAGTACATCTCCAATCCCGGGGGCGGACTCGCGGACCCCGAGCGCCCCAACACACGGATCAAGGGTGGTTTCGTCTTCGGGATGCGTTCGACCCTGGTCTACTGACCGGACGCGTCCCGGATCGAGGCGATCACGACCGCCGACGCGTGGGGCGAACGCGCACGGGTACGAGCCGCGGCGCGGGGGCCGACCCTTCCACCAGGGCGCCGAGTCCACGGGACACGGCTTCGCCAACCGAACCCGCTGCCTTCACGAGGCGCCGCACGATCGATCCGACGAACGATGTACTCATGACGGGCTCCTTGATCAGCGACGGGTACCGAACGCGACCGGCGACGGGCCGGTTCCGATGACGGTTGAGAGACAGGTAAGGAGCGATGTCGTGCCTGCGCAGGACCGGAGGTCGATCCGTCGCACCATCACGCCGCTGCGCCCTCAGCTGCCCCCTGGGCCGTGAGCTTGACGGTAAATCTGGCACGCCGAGTACCGGTCCGGCAAGGCGGCACACGGCCGTTGAGGTTTGAAACGAGCCATGCGCGAAAATCCTTCGCGGTCGCTGTGAATCCGACCGGACGACGCCGGAACCGGGGCGAAAACTTGGCGTTATTGCTGCAATGAGGTCGCAGCCTGACGCTGCACCAAATCTTTCGAAGGATAGAGTCAGATGCTCGGTTGGGCCGTAACATTCCTCGTCGTCGCCCTCGTGGCAGCTCTGCTCGGTTTCGGCGGTATTGCCGGCACCGCCATGGAAGCCGCGAAGCTCGTGTTCTTCGTCGCCATCGTTCTGTTCGCCATCTCCGCCGTCATCGGCCTGATGCGCGGACGTTCCCCGACCCTCTGACGGGCGTCGGTTCGCACGGCACCGGCCGGGTGGGCATCGGCCCACCCGAAGCGATCAACGAGGGCCGCCGGCGCATTGCCGTGCGGCTCTCATCGATTCGGATGGTACGGGCGCCGGATCGGCGCCTCAGGACGTCGCTTCGTCCGGCGGGGACGCTTCGAGCTGGGCAATGAGATCGCGGAAGCGGTCGGGTACCGGTTGCTGCACGACCGTATCGTACATGGCCCGAAGGTGCAGACCGATGCGCTTCTGGGTGTGGTCGCTGAGGCCACGGCCACGGGTGTCCTCGTCGGCACGCACGGTACGATCCCCTAGGGCGGGATCGCCCTTGTCGTGTGTGTTCATGCGTCGATTCCCCTTGATGCCGGACACCGGCATCGCCGCGATTGTTTTGCGGCTTGACATAGGTCATGGCTGCAGCTGCAACGCCGATGCGATCAGTCGGTTCCCGTCAGGCGGAACGGAGCTCTCCAATCCGCGTTGTGGCGGAAGCGGCCAAGGCACGCGGCCAAGAACGGCAAAGCCAAGGGGATAGTATGTCGACAGCCCAACTCGTGGTGCAGCACCTGCCGTATCTGCGCCGCTACGCTCGGGCGCTCACGGGTAGTCAGGTCGCCGGAGACGCTTACGTCGCCGCCACCCTCGAGACCCTCGTGAACGAGCCCGAGACGCTCGGCCGCAGTGCCAACGTCAAGGCCGATCTCTTTCGCGTGTTCACGCGCATCTGGAATTCCCTGTCGGTGAACGGCCAGAGCGAGCAGGTGCAGCACGACCTGCCGGCCGAAGTCCGGCTCGGCCAGATCACGCCCCTGCCGCGCCAAGCCTTCCTTCTCTCGTGCCTTGAAGGGTTCTCGGAGGAAGACGCTGCAATCATCCTCGACGTCGACGTCAGCCAGGTTCGCGACCTCGTCGACGAGGCCGGCCGTGAGCTCGCGGCCGACATGGCGACCGAGATCCTCATCATCGAGGACGAGCCGCTCATCGCCATGGACCTCGAAGCCCTGGTGGAAGGGCTCGGCCACAACGTCATCGGCGTGGCCCGCACCCGCACGGAGGCGATCAAGATCGCGTCCGAGGGGACCCGCCCCGGACTCATCCTGGCGGACATTCAGCTCGCCGATGGAAGCTCGGGCCTCGATGCGGTCAACGACCTCTTGAAGACCTTCGAGGTGCCGGTGATCTTCATCACCGCCTACCCCGAGCGCTTCCTCACCGGCGAGCGTCCGGAGCCGGCCTTCCTCATCGCCAAGCCGTTCCAGCCCGCGAACGTCTCCGCGGTGATCAGCCAGGCGCTGTTCTTCCAGCAGAGCGCACGCCGCCGCGAGGTCAAGTCGGCCTGAACGCCCCTCGACCCCACGATCCTCGGCAACAACCGACGAAAGGCCCCGTCACATGCCGGGGCCTTTTTGCTGACCTGTTCGGACCGGGCCCGTGGCGGCTGAAGGACCAAAAAAACGGGCCGGAGATCGCTCTCCAGCCCGTCGAAAAGGTTCCGGCCTATGCACAAGGGGATGCGGGGGGAGGACCAGGCGGCCGGGGTGACCAGACAACGATCCGACCTCGCTGTCGTTCCGTCTCCCGGCATGGGCGGCTCGAATTTTTTGCGCACAGCGGTTTTTGCGCCACACCTGCAGCTCGGCGGAAGCAGGATTTCCGTCAAATCGTAACGATCCGTACTTCGAGCTGTACTGGAGATTGCTCAATTCGAAACAGTCGAGGAACCCGAGACTGCGAGACGCGTTTGCTCGATATCCTGTCAAGCTCCTCATCGGAGATTACGACGATGTTTCGGTCAGGCCTCCTCCTCAGTGTCAGTGCACCGGCTGCGCTCCTGACATTGCTGATCCAGCCGACCGTCCAGCAGGCTGCCGACCAGAGGGCACCCCAGGCAGCACCATCGACCGTCATTCAGGTCACCTTGTCGGGACCGGATCTTCCCGGGCAGCGCGTGGCATCGACGGCGATCAGTCCGGTGCGCTTCGCGTCCGTGAGCCGCCCGTCATACTCCCCGAAGCCCGGTGTACTCGGACAGAGCGGCCGGACCGCGAGTGAGAAGGATCAGCCGAAGGTCCGCCGCTCGATGCGCGAAGGCTGCGAAGGCGCCATCAGCTCACTGGCCGGACCGGAGGCGCGCCGCATGCTCCCGGGTCGTTGCATTTCCTGATTTTCGTCGACCGGGAGTCGCTCCAGCACAACCTTCGTCATGGTCGCGCATAGGCCGACATCGCCAAGAACTGGTTCTTGGATGAGAAGACTCTGAAGGGGCATGAAAAAGGCCTCGTCCATTTCGGACGAGGCCTTTTTGTTTCAATTGAGCTTGGAACCCCCGAAGGGGCTCCAATGACCGGTATCAATCCTCGCCTGGGCGACCGGTGCCGGTGGACTGACCACCCTTGCGACCGGCGGACGACGCCAGTTCGCGATCTTGGGAGAACGAGCGCTTCTCGGCCGGCACACTGCGCCCGCCCTTGCTCGCGATCTCCCGCTGCCGCTCCAGATCCATCGAGGCAAAGCCCCGCTTCGAGGTGGAGTTCGATGCCATCAGCGCCTCCTCAGATTTGCTCTCACTGCCAAGACAACCTTCACCAATATCGATGGTTCCTTAGGGAAGCCCGGGCTGATCAGCGTAGAGCGGGACAAGCGTGGCTATAAGCATGGGTATAGGAAACGCTCGCGTATAGGGCACTTCGACGGCCTCGGCACGGCGGCTCTCCCGCCCCGTGGCTTTGCCGGGACTGGACAATCCGTGTGCGACCCGCATGGATGCGGCATGGAAAACCGTTCGATGCCGCCGCGCGACGCTGGGGTGCGCCAATGACCCTCGACACCGAGGTCTCGTCGTTACGGCAGGTGCCGCTGTTTCGAGGCGTCGAACCGTCGCGCCTGAAGCTCCTCGCCTTCACCAGCGAGCGGGTTCATTTCGAGGCCACCCAAGAGCTGTTCGCGCGCGGCGATACCGCCGATGCGGCCTATCTGATTCTCGAAGGCGAAGCCGAGGTTTCCATCGAAGGGCCGCAGGGACCGTTTCGGCTGGCGCTCCTCGGCGCCAACGCCCTCCTCGGCGAAATGGGAATTCTGGCCGACCAGCCTCGCTCGGCCACGGTCGCGGCTCTGACACCCCTGACGGCCCTGCGCATCGACCGCACGGTCTTCCTCGAGCTCCTCGCTCAGTTCCCGCAGATCGGCATCGCGGTCATGCGTGAACTCGCCCTGCGCCTCGAGCAGACCAACCAGCAATTGGCGCAGAGCCGGAGCTGACGTTCACTCCGGGTAGGTGATGAACTCCATCAGCGATCCGTCCGGATCCCGGAAATAGACGCTGAGGCCCCGACCGGCCGCACCGTCGCGTTCCACGGGCCCGCGCTCGACCGGCACGCCGTGCGTCGCGAGATGCGCCATGGCCCCCTCGATGGGGCCGGACCAGCGAAAGCACAGGTCGCTGTTGCCGGGCATCACCGGCTTCTCGGCAAGCGGCGTCGCCTCGATGCCCGGACCATGGACATTGAGCTGCACGCCACCGAAGCGAAAGGCGGCCCCGACGGGGCGCTCCACGATCTCGGCCCCGAGCACGTCGCGGTAGAAGGCCGTCGAACGTGCCCAATCGGATACGTGGATCACGCAATGATCGAGATGGATCGCCGGGGCGAGGTAGTCGAGGACGTCGCCTGCGTCGGAGACGGGCAGGGTCTGGGTGTCGGCCATGGGCGGATCCTCGTGTGGCGTTCATGATGCGATCAAGCGCGACGCCGACGCAACACCGCGGATCGCCTGATCGAGCCGCGGTTGCCTCGCAGCCTCGCCTGAATATGGCGGTGCGGGGGCGACGCTTCCCCACACCTGCGGCGTGAAAGATACACCCTCGGCGGTCCGGGACGGCTAGTCAGGGGGAAGAATCCTGCAACCCGCCCCCCTCAACCCACACCCCGCGGAGCCAGCCATGTCCACCCGCCGCCTCATCTTCGGCCTGCTCCTCATCGCCCCCCTGGCGGCCTGCAACGCGCGCGGCCCCGTCAACGTCGCGGCCGACGACGATGCCGCCTGGTACACCGGCACCATGCCGGACAAGCCGTTCGACGTGCCCATCGTCGACAAGTCGCGCCTCGATCCGAAGTACCGGCGCCAGATCGTGCGCTACACCGGGCCGGAGAAGCCCGGCACCATCGTGGTCGACATCGACAATCGGCAGATCGCCCTGGTGCAGGAGGACGGCACCGCCGTTCAGTACGGCGTCGGCGTCGGCAAGGCCGGCTTCTCGTGGAAGGGCGAGGCTCGCATCGCCCGCAAGGGCGTGTGGCCGGATTGGAGCCCGACCACCACCATGGTCTCGCTCAATCCCGATCTGCCGCGCACCCGCAAGGGCGGCCTCGACAACCCACTCGGCGCCCGCGCGCTCTACCTCTACCAGGGCAACCGCGACACGCTGTTTCGCATCCACGGCACCAACGAGCCCTGGAGCATCGGCGAGCAACTGTCGTCCGGCTGCGTGCGCATGCTGAACGAGGACATCGTCGACCTCTACGAGCGCGTCCCCGTCGGCACCCAGGTGCTGGTGAAGCGCAACGGCAAGTATCGGGTGTAAGACGAGGACCGTTCGGCCATGACCATCACCATCGCCCACCTGCAGCCCCTCGTCGCCCTCGGCGCCGGGGTGCTGATCCTGCTGATCCCCCGGATGCTGAATTTCATCGTCGCGGCCTACCTCATCCTCGTCGGGCTGATTGGCCTCGGGGTGTTTCGCGCGCTATCGTGAGCCGGCGCGACGGCGGTCGGTGACAGAGGTACAGAACCGTCACGCGGGTCCCCACTCCGCGCGGCGTTCATCTTGCGTTGCAGCATGAGATGGTCCAACCCGCCGGGTACGATAGGCGCGCAATTCGCGTTTCATTCCAGCAACCGGACGGGTGACGATGGGCAAGTGGGTCTATTCCTTCGGTGACGGCAGGGCCGAAGGCCAGTCGTCCATGCGCAACCTGCTCGGCGGCAAAGGCGCGAACCTCGCCGAGATGTCCAATCTCGGCCTTCCGGTGCCCCCGGGCTTCACCATCACGACCGAAGTCTGCACCGCCTACTACGACAACGCGCAGACCTACCCGGCCGAGCTGAAGGCCGAGGTGGCCGCAGCCCTGGAGACCGTCGGCAAGCTCACCGGTCGCGGCTTCGGCGATCCGAAGAACCCGCTCCTCGTCTCGGTCCGCTCGGGCGCCCGCGCCTCGATGCCCGGCATGATGGACACGGTGCTCAACCTCGGCCTCAACGACGTCACCGTCGAGGCCCTGGCGACGGGCGCCGGTGACCCGCGCTTCGCCTACGATTCCTACCGGCGCTTCATCACCATGTATTCCAACGTGGTTCTGGGCGTGGAGCACCACGCCTTCGAGGAGGCTTTGGAGCATTACAAGGAGGAGAAGGGCGTCAGCCTCGACACCGAACTCGGTGCCGACGACTGGAAGCATCTCGTCGGGCGCTACAAGGCCATCGTGAAGGCCGAGCACGGTTCCGACTTCCCGCAGGGCGCGGAGGACCAGCTCTGGGGTGCCATCGGTGCCGTGTTCGATTCGTGGATGATCCCGCGCGCCAAGAAATATCGCGAGTTGAACAACATCCCCGAGAGCTGGGGCACGGCCGTCAACGTCCAGGCCATGGTGTTCGGCAACATGGGCGACACCTCGGCCACGGGCGTCGCGTTCACCCGCAACCCGTCCACCGGCGAGCGCGCCCTCTACGGCGAGTTCCTGATCAACGCCCAGGGCGAGGACGTGGTGGCGGGCATCCGCACCCCACAGGACATCACCGAGAAGGCTCGGCTTGAGGCCAAGTCCGAAAAGCCGTCGATGGAGCGGGCGATGCCCGAATCCTACGCCGAGTTGGTCCGGATCTACGGTCTCCTCGAGAACCACTACCGCGACATGCAGGACATGGAGTTCACCATCGAGAGCGGCAAGCTCTGGATGCTTCAGACCCGCAACGGCAAGCGCACGGCCAAGGCCGCTTTGCGCATCGCCGTCGATCTCGCGGCGGAGGGTCTGATCACCCAGGAGGAGGCCATCGGCCGGATCGAACCGGCGGCCCTCGACCAGCTCCTGCACCCGACCATCGACCCGAAGGCTGAGCGCAAGGTGATCGCGTCGGGCCTGCCCGCTTCGCCGGGCGCCGCCACGGGCGAGATCGTGTTCAATTCCGAGGATGCCGAGGCCGCCCGCAAGGCCGAGCGGAAGTGTATCCTGGTGCGCGTGGAGACCTCGCCCGAGGACATCCACGGCATGCACGCCTCCGAGGGCATCCTCACCACGCGCGGCGGCATGACCTCGCACGCAGCCGTGGTGGCGCGCGGCATGGGCAAGCCCTGCGTTTCGGGCTGCGGCACCGTCCGGGTCGATTACAAGGCCGGCACCCTGTCGGTGGCCGGCACGGTTCTGAAGGCCGGCGACAAGATCACCATCGACGGGTCCACCGGTCAGGTGCTGCTGGGCGAGGTGGCGATGCTGGAGCCGTCCCTGTCGGGCGAGTTCGCGACCCTGATGGGTTGGGCCGACAAGGTCCGCACCATGAAGGTCCGAACCAACGCCGACACGCCGACCGACGCCCGCGCCGCCCGCAACTTCGGCGCCGAGGGCATCGGCCTGTGCCGCACCGAGCACATGTTCTTCGAGGGCGACCGCATCGTCGCCGTGCGTGAGATGATCCTCGCCGACGACGCCGAAGGACGCCGCTCGGCGCTGGCCAAGATCCTGCCCTACCAGCGCCAGGACTTCGTCGAGCTGTTCACGATCATGTCGGGTCTGCCCGTCACGATCCGCCTGCTCGATCCGCCGCTGCACGAGTTCCTGCCGCATACCGACGTGGAGGTGCGGGACGTCGCCAGCAGCATGGGCGTGTCGGAGGACAAGCTGCGCCGTCGGATGACGGAGCTGCACGAGTTCAACCCGATGCTGGGCTTCCGTGGGTGCCGCCTCGCCATCGCGTTCCCGGAGATCGCCGAGATGCAGGCCCGCGCCATCTTCGAGGCCGCCGTCCAGGCCGCCAAGGAGACCGGCGCCCCGGTGACCTCGGAGGTGATGGTCCCGCTGGTCTTCACCAAGATGGAGTTCGACATCGTCAAGGCGCGCATCGACGCCATGGCGAAGGCCGTCTCCGAGGAGACCGGCAGCGCGGTGGACTATCAGGTCGGCACCATGATCGAGCTGCCCCGCGCCGCCCTGCGGGCGGGCGACATCGCCGAGACGGCGGAGTTCTTCTCCTTCGGCACCAACGACCTGACCCAGACGGCGCTCGGCATTTCCCGCGACGACGCCGCGACCTTCCTCGGGGCCTACACCCAGAAGGGGATTCTCGCGGCCGACCCGTTCATCTCCATCGATCAGGAGGGGGTCGGCGAACTCGTGCGCATCGGCGTCGAGCGCGGCCGGGCCGTGCGTCCGGACATCAAGCTCGGCATCTGTGGCGAGCACGGCGGCGACCCGGCCTCCATCGGCTTCTGCCAGGAGGTCGGCCTCGACTACGTGTCGTGCTCGCCCTACCGCGTGCCGATCGCCCGCCTCGCTGCGGCACAGGCGGCTCTGGCCGCCCGCGACGCCGCCAAGGACGCCGTCAAGAAGGCCTGATCCGGAGGCTCGATCCGAACTCTTCCGGGTGGCTTCGCGCCGCCCGGGAGAGTCGCGGCGAAATCCGTTCAACAAATTGTCGAAAACGCGGCGAACCGATTTCGTGCCGGCACGTTCAGTGCTAGTGCCGATCCATTGCGCGAGCATTCCAGCTCATTGGGGCGGCTGCCATCGCGTGGGAACGCCGGCCATGATCGATACGACGCCCACCCCGCTCTACCTCAACGAAAATTCCGCCGTCACCCCGATCCCGAAGGTGGTCCAGCAGGCCTCTCTCTGGACATTCGGCGGCCTCGCCACCCTGGCGCTGTTCGTGTTCGCCGTCGCCACCCAGAGCGGTGCGGATGCGGAGCGGATCGCCGAGATGCGGACGGGCGGCGACAGCGCACCCTCCGCCCTGGTCAAGGCATTTGCCGTCGCCCACGGACGCCCCGGCACATTCTGAACCAACCGTTGCGGAACGGGCTTAACCGCTCCGCAACCATGCCACGCAAATATGCCTGAACCGGCTGCCGCATAGGGAACCCCTTCGGGTGACCTGATCGGCCGACCGGAACGGTGTTGCGGAACGTGGATCGGTTGGGCGTGGGCACGAAACGGGTACAACGCGATTCGAGCCTGCGCTGGTTCAGCGCCGCCATGGCGCCCTGGGCCGCCGGCATGGGCTTCCTTGTCTCCTTCACGGCCAGCGCCGGCACCGAAGGCGCGACCCGCTCCCTCGCGCACGATGTGCGGATCGCCTCGGCCTTGCCGCACGGGGTCCCCCTCATCGGTGGACGGGTGAGCACCGAGCGGATGCGGGCGGGGCTTCCTGCCGAGCTCGACCGCGGCAATGCTTCGGTTCTGCATGCCAACCTCTCCGGCTCGGCCAACGGCGCCCTCCTGCCGGGACCGGCCGTCTGGAATCCGGAGCTCGAACCGGATCTCGGCTTCGTCCCGCCCCCGGCCGACGGGGAGGAGGCCATCGAGACAAGCGACGGTGCGACGCCCGCGATCCCCCGCGCCGTCGCCCTGTCGTCGACGACCCCGGCCCCGGCCGATGCGACGCCCATCGAGGTCGCGGCCGCGAACCTCGCCATTCCGGGCGGGCTCGCCATTCCGGGGTTCTCGCCGCGCCGCGACGCCGAGGGGCCGGTCGGCGACAGCGCCCGCCATCGCTACGCCGACCTCATCGGTCCCGACGCCCTCGATCGCGAACAGCGCTGCCTCGCCGAAGCCGTCTACTTCGAAGCCCGCAGCGAGCCCGAGGACGGCCAGGCCGCCGTGGCACAGGTGGTGCTGAACCGGGTCAAGAGCGGGCTCTACCCCAGCAACGTCTGCGGTGTGGTCTACCAGAACCGTCACCGCTACATGGGCTGCCAGTTCTCCTTCGCCTGCGAGGGCAAGTCCCTGCGCATCACCGACGGGCCGTCGTGGCAATCGGCCACCCGCATTGCCAGCGCGGTGATCGAGGGACGGACGTACCTCAACGAGGTCGGCGGGGCGACGCATTACCATGCCGATTACGTGAAACCCGGCTGGTCGCGGCGCCTGCGCAAGATGGACGTCATCGGGCGGCACATCTTCTACCAGCTCAAGCGCGGGCAGACCTGAAGGCCGGTCGAGCGCAAACCAATGAGCAAAAGTGATCCGGTTCCATCGAATTCTACCTAAGTAGGGGAAGATCTAAGTAGTCCTAAGCTTAGGTTAATTTTACCCTGAGTCTGAATTCGGCTTGCCCGAGCGGCAACTTGGCTGCCTCTGATACGTCGAGATGCGCGCACCACAACGGCGCCATCCCGCCAGTATCCGCGTCACAGCCCGAGGAAGCCCGCATGACCGCGCCGGTCACCCGATTCATCCCGTTTGCCTCCGCCATCGCCGGCGCCGTTCTGTTCGCAGCCTCCGCCCAGGCGGGCGGCTGTGGCGGTGCCGAATGCTACCGCCACGTCTCGACCCCGCCGGTCTACGGCGCCGTGTCCGAGCGCGTCCTCGTGCGCCCGGCCGAGACCGTCTACCGCACGATCCCGCCGATCTACGAGACCGTGTCCGAGCGCGTCGTCGTCAGCCCGGGCGGCCGTGTCTGGCAGACCCGTCGCGATCCCTACGGCGAGCTCGTTGGTTGCTGGGTCGACGTGCCGCCGCGATACTCTGTGCGCCATCGCCGGGTGCTGGTCCAGCCGGCCCAATCGATCCCCGAGACGATCCCGGCCGAGTACGCCAGCATCCGCCGCCGCGTCCTCGTGCAGCCGGCCCGCGCCGGATGGGTCCCGGCCAATTACGGCAACGGCGGCGGCTATCCGGGCGTCTACGGACCCCGCATCGGCTCGATCCCGGATGCCGTCGGCATCGCCGGCGCCAGCTCGGCGGATATCGGCGTCGGCCTCGGTTTCTCCACGGGCAGCATCTACGACGGGTACTGAGACGCCTGACGCCCCGGCCGAACCGGCCGGGGCGGTTGATTCCGCCCGGCCATGCCACACCTCCCTGCTGACGCGGGAGGTGCGCATGGACCGGTTCAAGGCGTGGGTGGTCGAGAAGACCGAGACGGGGCAAGCCCTGACGTTCCGCGATTTCGACGCGGCCGACCTCATGGACGGCGACGTCACCGTCCGGGTCACCCATTCCACCGTGAACTACAAGGACGGACTGGCCATGACCGGGCGCTCGCCGGTGGTGCGCCGCTTCCCGATGATCCCCGGCATCGACTTCTCCGGTGTGGTCGAGGCGTCGGATCACCCGAATTACGCCCCCGGCGATGCGGTGATCCTCACGGGCTGGGGCGTTGGTGAGACCCATCTCGGCGCCTATGCGGAGCGGGCGCGGGTGAAGGGCGACTGGCTCGTGCCCCTGCCGGAAGGGCTCGACGCAGCCGACGCCATGGCCATCGGCACCGCGGGCTACACGGCGATGCTGTGTCTCATGGCCCTTGAACATCACGGCGCTCGGCCTGGCGACGGTCCCGCCTTGGTCACCGGCGCATCCGGCGGCGTCGGCTCCGTCGCCGTGGCGCTGCTCGCCCGGGCCGGCTGGCAGGTCATCGCCTCCACGGGCCGGACCGGCGAGGAGGATTACCTCCGCGGCCTCGGCGCCACGGAGATCCTCGACCGTGCCGAACTCTCGTCCCCGGGCAAACCCCTGGCGAAGGAGCGTTGGGCCGTCACCGTCGACGCCGTCGGCTCCGTGACCCTCGCCAACGTGCTCGCCGGGACCAAGGCGGACGGCGCCGTCGCCGCCTGCGGGCTCGCCCAGGGCATGGACCTGCCGACCTCCGTGGCACCGTTCATCCTGCGCGGCGTGTCGCTCCTCGGCATCAACAGCGTGACCACGCCGCTGCCGAAACGCCGCGCGGCGTGGGCGCGCCTCGCCAGCGACCTCGACCGCACGGCCTTGGCCGCGATGACCACGACGGTGCCCCTGGCCGAGGTGGATCGCCTCGCCGAACGGATCCTTTCGGGCGGCGTACGCGGACGGACGGTGGTGACCGTTCCTTAAATGGATCGTCGGTCGGGGCGGAACTTAGCCGTACCGAGGCGCATTGCTGGTTTCATGAGCAGTGCATTTGTCAAAGAGACCGAAGGCGGCGAAGCCTTCGAGGATCTCCCCGATCGCCCCATCTCGGAGCACCCGAACTTCGTCACACCCGAGGGGTTGGCGCAGATCGAGGCCGAGGTCGCCCGCCTGCGCGATGCGTTCTCGGCCCTGACGCCCGACGCCAAGGCGGACGAGTCCCGCGTGACCCGCGACCTGCATTACTGGACGGCGCGGCTGGGATCGGCCCAGCTCGTCGAGGTCGAGCCCGGCGACGTGGTGCGGTTCGGCTCCACAGTGACCATCGCCCGCGCGGACGAAAGTCATCAGAGCTTCCGTATCGTGGGCGAAGACGAGGCGGATCCGACCCAGGGCAGCCTGTCCTACGTTTCGCCCATGGCACGGGCCCTGACCGGCAAGGGCGTCGGCGACACCGTCGAGGTGAACGGCCAGGAGATCGAGATCATCGAGACCAAGTAGGCTCGGAGATTATCGAGGCGGAGCCGTCTTGCCCTCGATTCCGGGGCGCAACGTCACGATCTCCTCGGTCATGAAATCCATGAAGGCCCGGACCCGCGCGGCATGGCGCAGGTCCGGATGAGTCAGGAGCCACAGGCCGGCCGACAGCTCCGGCAGGTGGTCCGACAGCCGCACGAGACCCGGGCGTGCGTCGGCCGACCAGCAGGGCAGGGGGCCGATGCCGATGCCGGCCTCCACCGCCTCTCGCAGGCCCAGCACCGTGTTGAGGGTGAGGACCACGCGCTCGGCGGCGGCATGGCTCTCGCGGAACCGTACGAAACGTCCACCCGCCACACCGTTACCCGGCACCACCCACGGACATTCCTCCGTCGGTCGCCCGGTGAACTCGGACCGCCCGTAGACGGCCCAGGCGATGGTGGCGAGCCGGCGCCCGACCAGGTTCGCGGCGGGTGCATCACTGGCGCGCAGCGCCACGTCCGCGTCGTGGCGCGACAGGTTGAGGGCCTCCTCCGAAACCAGCAGGTGCAGGCGGATGCGTGGGTAGCGCACGGTGAATCGGGCCAGCACCGGCATCAGCATATCGGCGACGAGACCCGCCGGGGTGGTGATTCGAAGGTCGCCCACGGGACTGCGATCCTGTCCGGCGAGTTCGCGGGTGAAGCGCGCGACGTCGGCTTCCATCCGCCCGGCAGCCTCCACCATGGCGAGACCGGCGCCCGTCAGTGCGTAGCCGGCGCGGTGACGGTCGAACAGCGTCGTGTCGAGGGCTGCCTCGATCCCGGCGAGACGACGGAACGCCGTCGAGGGATTGATGCCGAGATGCTCGGCCGCCCGCGCCAGGCCGCCGTGTTCAGCGACGCTGCGCACGAGGCGAAAATCGTCCCAGTCCATTCCGTCGGCTCCGATCGTGCATTCCTGCAAAGATCGTTTTGCAGAACAGGGCGTTTTCGCAAAGGCAGTTCCGAGCGATAAGGCACGGCGAAACGCGTGCCGGCTCCGATGGGCCGACCCGTGCCACACCGTAGGAGACGACCCGATGACCAAGGTTCTGGTGCTGTACTATTCGTCGTGGGGCCACGTGGAGAAGATGGCCGAGGCCGTCGCCGAGGGCGTTCGCGAGGCCGGGGCCGAGGTCACGATCAAGCGCGTGCCGGAACTGGTGCCCGAGGAGGTCGCCCGCCAATCGCACTACAAGCTCGATCAGGCCGCCCCCATCGCGGCGGTGGACGAACTCCCGGACTACGACGCCATCATCTTCGGTACCCCGACCCGTTACGGCAACATGGCCGCGCAGATGAAGCAGTTCATCGATCAGACCGGCGGCCTCTGGGCCAAGGGCGCACTCGTCGGCAAGGTCGGCTCGGCCTTCACCTCGACGGCGAGCCAGCATGGCGGCCAGGAGACGACACTGACGAGCTTCCACACGGTGCTGCTGCACCACGGCATGGTGGTGGTCGGCCTGCCCTACGCGTTCCAGGGCCAGATGGGTGTCGACGAGGTGAAGGGCGGCTCGCCCTACGGCGCCACCACCCTGGCGGACGGCGACGGCTCGCGCCAGCCGAGCGCCACGGATCTGGCCGGTGCCCGCTACCAGGGCCGCCACGTCGCCGGCATCGCCGCGAAACTCGCCGGCTGACGCGACGCCGGGGATTCCCGCCCAAGAAAAAAGGCTCGGATCGCTCCGAGCCTTGAGAGGCAAAAGGCCATTTGGGGGCTGAACTGGCCTTCGTTCTAGTCAAACGGACCAAGGCTCCGAAAGGTTCCACCCCCGTTGAAAAGATTTCAGCGTGGAGCCGCGGCACGGCGCAGGCGATCGTTGATCGCCTCGCCGAGTCCCGTCTGCGGGATCGGCGCGACGGCGATGGATTCCGTGCCCGAGGCATCGAGACTCCGCAGGGCGGAGAACAGGTTGGCGGCCGCCTCGGCGAGATCGCCGCCCGGGCTGAGGTCGAGGGAGGCGCGCGCCTCCGTGACCGCGGGCATCCCGCCGAACCGCAGCACGGCCTCGCCGGCCGCCACCGTCGTCGCGTCGAGGCGCACACGGGCACGGGGCGCATAGTGCGAGGCGAGGAGGCCGGGCCCGATGGGACGCGCGCTATCGTCCGGAGCCGGGCCGGCGACGGCATAGCCCAAGATGCGTTCGAGGTCGCCCCGCGTCACCCCGCCCGGCCGGAGCAGGCGTGGGGAACCGTCGAGGCAGGCGACCACCGTCGATTCCACACCCACCGGCGCCGTACCCCCGTCGAGGATCGCGTCGATCCGCCCATCGAGGTCGGCACGCACATGCGCGGCACGGGTGGGGCTGACCCGGCCCGAGCGGTTGGCCGACGGCGCCGCCACGGGTCGGCCGACCCGGGCGAGGAGATCGCGGGCGATGGTGTTGCCCGGCACCCGCAACGCCACGCTCGCCAGGCCGGCACGGGCGAGATCGCAGACGGTGCAGCCCGGGCCGGCCGGGACCACGAGGGTGAGGGGACCGGGCCAGAACGCGTTCGCGAGGGCCAGGGCGGCGTCATCGAACACCCCCTGCACCTGGGCCGCGGCGAGATCCGCCAGATGCGCGATCAGGGGGTTGAAGCGCGGGCGTTCCTTGGCGGCGTAGATCAGGGCCACGGCCGTCGGGTCGGTGGCATCGGCGCCGAGGCCGTAGACGGTCTCCGTCGGGAAGGCGACGGTGCGCCCGAGCCCCAGCAGCCGTGCCGCCTCCAGGATGCCGGCCTCGTCGGCGGCGAGGCGCAGGCTTGACCGGAGATCGTTCATATCTAAACTATCCCTGGAGAGCGGAGCGGCTGGGCCGGGTTAAGCCGTTGCCCCATTGAAGCTTCCCCGCGCAGGGCGATCTCGGAGCCGGCCGGTGCTCTAGCGTCCGGCCGAGGCTTGCGTCAAACACGGGCGGCGAACGATACGCCAAGCGCGTCAAGCGCGACACAAGAAGACGCTCATAGGGAGCTTCCATGACCTACCGCGCCCCGGTCTCCGAGATGCTGTTCGCCCTGCGCCACGTCGCCGGGCTGGACGCGACCCTGGGCGAGGCCCTGACGCTTGACGATGTCCGGACCATCCTGGACGAGGCGGCCCGCGTCGCCGACGGCGTCATCGCACCCCTGAACCGCGTCGGCGACCGCCACGGCACGCCCCTTACCGACGGCGCCATCACCACCGCGCCGGGCTGGCGCGAGGCCTACCGGACCTGGACGGAGGGCGGCTGGAACGGCCTGTCCGCCGATCCGGACCACGGCGGCCAGGGCCTGCCGCTCCTCCTCAACGCCGCCTGCACGGAGATGTGGAACGCGGCCAGCATCGCGTTCGGCCTGTGCCCGCTGCTCACCGCCGGCGGCATCGAGGCCCTGGCGCAGCACGGGTCCGAGGATCTGAAGGCGCGCTATCTCGGCAAGCTCGTCTCGGGGGGGTGGACCGCGACCATGAACCTGACGGAGCCGCAGGCGGGCTCCGATCTCGCCCTGCTGCGCAGCCGCGCCGAGCCCGTCGGCGATGGCCGCTACCGCATCGTCGGCGCGAAGATCTACATCACCTACGGCGAGCACGATCTCACCGACAACATCGTCCACCTCGTGCTCGCCCGGCTCAAGGACGCACCGGCGGGCACCCGCGGCATCTCGCTGTTCCTCGTGCCCAAGATCTTGCCCGACGGCAGCCGCAACGACCTGCGGTGCTCGGGGCTCGAGCACAAGCTCGGCATCCATGGCTCGCCGACCTGCTCCATGGCCTTCGGCGACGCGGGCGGCGCCATCGGCTGGCTCATCGGCGAGGAGAACCGCGGCCTCGCCTGCATGTTCACGATGATGAACTCGGCCCGGCTCAATGTCGGCCTGCAGGGCGTCGGCATCGCCGAGCGGGCGACGCAGGCCGCCCTGACCTACGCCCGCGAGCGCCGCCAGGGAAAAGCGCCGGGCGCGCAAGGCCCGAGCGCCATCGTCGCGCATGCCGACGTCCAGCGCATGCTGCTGACCATGAAGGCCTACACGGCGGCCGCCCGCGGCATCTGCTACCTCACCGCCGCCGCCCTCGACGCGGCAAAGGGACCGGAAGGGCAGGGCGCCCACGATCGCGCTTCGCTCCTCACCCCCGTCGCCAAGGCGTTCTCCACGGACATCGCCAACGAAGTCACGTCGCTGGGCGTGCAGGTCCATGGCGGCATGGGCTTCGTCGAGGAGACGGGGGCGGCCCAGCACATGCGCGACGCCCGCATCCTCGGGATCTACGAGGGCACCAACGGCATTCAGGCCATCGACCTCGTCAGCCGTAAGCTGCCGCTCCAGGGCGGGGCCACGGTTCGGGCCCAGATCGCCGGCCTGCGCCGCGTGGCGGAGGGGCTCCTGAAGGATGCCGATTCGGCCTACGGCCATATGGCGGCCCGCTTGCGCGCCGGCATCGAGAGCCTCGACCGGGCCACCAGCTTTCAGCTGGCGGCGCTCGCCTCGAACCGTCCGGAGACGGCGCTCGCCGGGGCGACGCCGTATCTGCGCCTGTTCGGCCTCGTCCAGGGCGCGGCCTGCCTCGCGCGGGAAGCCCGCGCCGCACGGGCCGCCCTCCAGGCCGGCGAGACCGATCCAGCCCATGCCGGGCGGATCGCCCTGGCGCGGTTCTTCGCCGAGAACGAGCTGACGGCGGCGAGCGGCCTCGCCGACAGCGTCATCGACGGCGGTGGCTTCACCGAGACGGCAGCCCTCGCCCTGGCGGGGTGAGCGCGGGACGCCCCTCCCGCGGAGGGGAACGGGACCGCGCGCAGGGAACGGCAAGACAGGCGAGACAGCACCATGACCGAGCACGTCGTCATCGAAGACACCGGCGGCGTCCGCCTCATCCGCCTGGACCGGCCCGATAAGCTCAACGCCCTGACGAGCGCCATGTACGACACCCTGCGCGAGGCCCTGGCGGAGGCCGACGCGTCAGGGGCCATCGGCGCCGTGGTGTTTTCCGGCTCACCCGGAGCGTTCAGCGCCGGCAACGATCTGTCGGACTTCGTCGAGGCCTCGCGGCACCCGTTCGAGGATTCGCCGGCCCTGCACTTCATCCGGCAGCTCGCCCGGACCCGGACGCCCATGGTGGCGGCCGTCGATGGGGTGGCGGTCGGCATCGGCGCGACGCTCACCCTGCATTGCGACCTCGTCTACGCCAGCCCGGCGGCGCGCTTCCGCATGCCGTTCGTGGAACTCGGCCTCGTACCGGAGGCGGGATCGAGCTACCTGCTCCCACGCCGGATCGGCCTGCAGCGCACCACCGAAATCCTGCTGTTCTCGGAAGCCTACGATGCCGACGAGGCCGTGCGTCTCGGGCTCGCCAACGCCGTCGTTCCGGCCGACCTGCTCCTCGACCACGCGCTCGCCAAGGCCGCCCGCCTCGCCGCCCTGCCGGGGGGACCGCTGCAGGCGACGCGCGCCCTGATCCGGGGGGATCAGGCCGCCCTGGAGGCGGCGGTGGAGACGGAGGCCGTGGCCTTCGAGGCGCGCCTGCGCTCGCCGGAGGCTCAAGGCGCCTTCGCGGCCTTCCTCAACCGGTCGCGCAAGGCGTGAGCCCGGCGCCCGATCTTCGCGCCAAGGTCTGCCTCGTCGCCGGGGCATCGCGGGGCGTCGGGCGCGGCATCGCCCAGGCACTCGGCGAGGCCGGCGCCACGGTGATCGTCACCGGCCGCTCCAGCGAGACCGGCCCGCGCACGGACGGACGGCCCGAGACCGTGGAGGACACAGCCCGAATGGTCGACGCCGCCGGCGGCACCGGCCACCACTACCTCTGCGACCACACCAGTGAGCGGGCCGTCGACACCCTGGTCCACTGGGCCTTGCGCCGCTTCGGCCGGATCGATGTGGCCGTCTCCAGCGTCTGGGGCGGGGCCGAGGGCTATGACGGCGAGCGCTATCCCGACGGGGCCGCCTGGGGCACCCCGTTCTGGCGCCGCTCGGCCGAGCCATTCTCGGAGTTCTTCGGCAGCGGACCCTATCCGGCACTGCTGCTCGCCCGCGCGGTGGCGCCCGCCATGGTCGCGGCGAAAGCCGGCCTCGTCGCCATCGTGTCGTTCGACACTGGACCCGGCTACCTCGGCGACGTGTTCTACGATCTGGCCAAGGCGACCACCAACCGCCTCGCCTTCGCCTGCGCGCAGGAACTGGCGCCGCACGGTGTCACGGCCCTCGGCCTGTCGCCGGGCTTCGTCCGCACCGAACGGGTGATCGATGTCGGGCACGCCGACATGGCCACGGAGAGCCCGCTCTATGCCGGCCGCGCGCTGGCGGCGCTCGCCGCCGACCCGGACGTCGCCGCGCAGGCCGGGCGCATCCTGCATGCGGGCGACCTCGCCGCCCGGTACGGCTTCACCGATGCCGACGGCACGCGCCCGGCGCGCTTCCACATCGGACCCTGAGAGGACGCCATGACGGGACCCAGCAGCGGATCACTGAAGGGCAAGACCCTGTTCATCACCGGCGCCTCGCGCGGCATCGGGCTCGCCATCGGCCTGCGGGCGGCGCGGGACGGCGCCAACGTCGCCATCGCGGCGAAAACCGACGTGGCCCATCCGAAGCTGGAGGGCACCATCCACACGGCCGCCGCTGCCATCGAGGCTGCGGGGGGGCGGGCCCTGCCGCTGATCGTGGACGTGCGCGACGAGGACGGCGTCGCCGCCGCCATCGCCACCACGGCGAACACCTTCGGGGGGATCGACATCGTCGTGAACAACGCCAGCGCCATTTCGCTGACCCGTACGCCCGAGACGGAGATGAAGCGCTTCGACCTCATGCACGGGATCAACACGCGTGGGACCTACATGGTGTCCAAGTATGCGATCCCGCATCTCGAAAAGTCCGAGAACCCTCATATCCTGATGCTGTCGCCGCCCCTCGACATGGCGGAGAAATGGTTCGCGCCGCACCTCGCCTACACCATGGCGAAGTTCGGCATGTCGCTCTGCGTCCTTGGGTTGGCGGGCGAACTGCGCCGTCAGGGCATCGCGGTGAACGCTCTGTGGCCGCGCACCACCATCGCGACGGCGGCGGTGAGGAACCTTCTCGGCGGCGAAGCCCTGATGCAGGCGAGCCGCACGCCCGAGATCATCGCGGACGCGGCCCACGCCCTGTTCGGCCTGCCGGCCCGGGAGACCACCGGGCGCTTTCTTATCGACGACACGTTCCTGGCGGAGCAGGGTGTCACGGACTTTACAAAATACCGCGTCACACCCGACGTCCCCCTTGCTCCGGACTTCTTCGTACCGGATGCGAGTTCACCGCCTCCCGGGGCCCTCGCCTGAGACGTAACCCGTGATCTTCATCCACCAGCCGGTCGCCGGCGCCGGGCAGACCCTGCTCGAGCGCACCTCCCTCGAATTGCAGGACCCGATCCCCGACGACACCGTGTGGCTCGACATGATCCGCCCGACCCGGGAGGAGGATCTGAAGGTCGAGGCCTTCATGGGCATCTCGGTGCCGACCCGCGAGGAGATGAAGGACATCGAGCCCTCCGAGCTCCTCTACGTCGAGGACGGGGCGCGCTACATGACCGGCCGGGTGCTGAGCAAGGTCAGCGACGGCGACGAGCCGGGGCTGGCCGGCATCACCTTCATCCTGCGCGGCAACCGCCTCGTCACCGTGCGCTACGAGGAGCCGCAGGCGTTCCGGATGTACACCCAGCGCGCCGGGCGCTCGACGGGCAACGGGCCCTCCGCCATCCCGTCCGGCGAGACCATCCTCGCCGGCCTCATCGAGACGGTGATCGACCGGGCGGCGGACGTGCTCCAGCTCCAGGGCGAGCGCATCGACCGCCTGTCGGGCAAGATCTTCGAGGAGAAGGCCGACCCGTCCGCCCGCAACACCGCCCTGCAGGACACGCTGCGGGCACTCGGGCGCCACGGCGACCTGATCTCGAAACAACGCGAGAGCCTCGTTTCCATGGAGCGCATCCTGCTCTCGCTCTCGGCGACCTACCGCACCGCCAAGGCTCCGCGCGAGCTGCGCGAGGACGTGCGCTCGACCCTGCGCGATCTCCAGTCCCTCGAGGAGCACGCCACCTTCCTGTCCTCGAAGATCCAGTTCCTCCTCGACGCGACCCTCGGCCTCGTGAACCTCGAGCAGAACAACATCATCAAGCTGTTCTCGGTGATGGCGGTGGTGTTCATGCCCCCGACCCTCATCGCCTCGATCTACGGCATGAACTTCAAGGCAATGCCGGAACTCGACTGGGGTCTCGGCTACCCGATGGCGGTGGTGATGATGGTGGTCGCCGCCGTGCTACCTTACGTGTTCTTCCGCTGGAAGAAGTGGCTGTGAAAGGGATCCCGGGCCGCATCGGGAAAGCACCGCAATCCCAGGCCGAAGCACTGCCCGTACCGACCTATCGCGGATCGACCAAGCACAAGAACCGCCCGGCCGACGGCGCCAAAGGGACATTGTGCCCCGAATGGACTCATCGAAGCGACGCGGGCGGCTTGAGCAACGATATGGACACACATCCCTGGACGACGACGCGAGCGACCGCTCTCTTCACATCTGCGACCGTGGACGCTGGAAGCGGTCGCCGCTTCGCCACGCAGAACGGCGTCGCGTTCGAGGCGAAGCCGACGCAGGATGGAACGTGGCATGGCTACCCCGTGCCGTGGGAAACCGTGCCGCCTGATATCAAGGATGCGTGGCTCGATACTCGACAGGTGACGAGGAAACAGATCAAGGTCTTCATGAGGTTCGTGAAGTCCGATATCCATTGGGCTTTGAGGACGGATGAAGGATGACGGGACTGGCGACCTTCGGCGACCCGTCACGGTTCGCGATCACCATCGGCTGGATCGACGATCCGGAACCCCGTGACCGCCGTCCGGAGCATGGAGGCTGGTCCAGCGGCGTGTTTCGCCTAACCATCGGCGGACTCGTGATCACGCGTCACGAGCAGAACGAAGGCGAATGCGACGACGTTCGCTGGTACCTGCTCCCGCTGTTCGAATGGCTGGCGGACCACTGGGTCTCGCTCCTGCACGAAGAACATTTCGCGTGGCGCGAGAACAGCGCGGCTCCTGCCGCGACGGCGACCTTTTTCATGTTACGCCGCCTCATGGATGCCGATGATCCGGACGGGCGGCAAGCTTATCGGGAGTGCCGAGATTGGTGGCTCCGCCATGCGCTTCGCGCCGCCGATCCGAGTGCGCTCCTTCCGGATCTGTACTTCCGCCGCTTTGGCGACGACATCGAACTCTCATGGACGGCGCGTCAGCCACATCATCCGCCCGATGGATATAGGCTGATCCTGGAGCCGGGTGCAGCGACCTTATCCGTCGCCGACGTCGCCGGTCCCTTGTGGGAGGCTTTGGCGTGGTTCGTCTCGACGGCGCGGGTCGATCTGCCGGAAGATCGGCTTTCGATCAAACGAATCGAAAGCCGCATCGCCCACCTTGGCGCATCCCCCATCGAAGACCTTGAGGCAGGATTTCTGTCGCAGTCCTTGATGCGGCGCGTGTCGACAGCGCGCCGACAGCGAAATCGAGGCGATAGGAGTGTGCGGATGGACGTCGCACCAGCGATCGAACGTCTCGATGACGCGGTGCTCATGTTCGGTGGCGTCAGTCCGGATATCGGACCGCTCGACTTCGAGGCCTTACTCAGCTTCCTCGGCCAGCAGTCTGGCGGACGGGAGTCCGATAAGCTCACTGCTCTCGTCGATGACGGAATCGGCGCTCCCCTCACTGCGCCCCACGAGGAAGGCTACGATCTCGCCGAAGCCCTGATCGACGATCTCGCGCTTTCGGACGATGCCGATCACGTGGACATTTTATCCCTCGTCAAAGATTTCGGCATCAAGGTCGAAAATCACCTCCTTGAGACCCTCTCGATCCGGGGAGCCGCCATCGCGGGCATTGGTTACGCGCCTGGAATCCTGATCAACGAGGCCAGCCCTTACAACGGGACCGAAGCAGGGCGCCGATTCACCCTGGCCCATGAACTCTTCCATATTCTCTACGATCGGAGCCGCGCTCGGCGCGTCGCCCATACCAGCGGTCCATGGGCGCCGCCGGGAATTGAGAAGCGTGCCAACGCGTTCGCGGCAATGCTGCTCATGCCCCGGGCCTTGGTTCGTAGAGTACTCCCCCGAGGCCTGAGAAACTGGGACGATCTGGTAGCCGCAGCAGCGTCCCTGCGAGTAAGCCCATCGACACTCATCGAGCACCTTTATAACACACACTTCATCGATGATATGATGCGAGATGATCTCAGGTCTTCTTCCAGACCCACATACGCCACCAACTATCAAAATTAACCGCCTGCTTTCGAATAGATAACTGCCGGTGATCACAATAAATCGTAGGATCCGGCTCTAATGTGTGGACGCTACTTCGCCCTTCAGGCGCCAGAAATCTATCGCCTCTTCTACGGCTATGCCGAGCAGCCGAACTTTCCGGCGCGCTACAACATCGCCCCGACCCAGCCGGTGCCGATCGTGCACGTCGAGAACGGGAGCCGGCATTTCCGGCTCGTGCGCTGGGGCCTGTGGCCGAGCTGGCTCAAGGATCCGAAGGACTTTCCCCTCGTCATCAACGCCCGTGTGGAGACGATGACCGAGAAGCCGACGTTTCGCGGGGCCCTGCGCCACCGCCGCTGCGTCTTCCTCGCCGACGGGTTCTACGAGTGGCGCCGCGAAGGCACGGGCAAGACGGCGACGAGGACGCCGTTCATGATCCGCCGGGCCGACGGGGCGCCGATGGCGCTCGCCGGTCTGTGGGAGAACTGGCTCGGGGCCGACGGCTCGGAGATCGATACGGCAGCCATCGTCACCACGGGCGCCAACGGGCTCATGGCGGCGGTCCATGACCGCATGCCGGCGATCCTGTCGCGCGATCAGGTCGAGCCCTGGCTCGACACGCGCGGCGTCGAGCCCGCTTCGGCCGCCGCCCTGTGCCGGCCATGCCCGGACGACTGGCTGACGCTCGATCCCGTGAGCCCGCGCGTGAACGACGCCCGCAACGATGGGCCGGACCTCGTCGTGCCGCTGGAGCAGCCGAGGGGTGCACCTGAGGCCCCAGGCATTCCGGCGAAGGATCGGCCGCGCTCCAGCGACGAGGATGCGCAGGGCTCGCTGTTCTGAGACCGGCCGTTCCGAAGGGCGCCGTGATTTCCGACGTTGCGTCGGGGGGCCAAAGGCGGCATCGCTCGCAACACTGCGTGCGGGGCCGAGACGGTCCATCGGCCGGTTCGGCCCCGCACGACCACAGAACGGGGAGACGAGACCATGACGCCCGAGGACATCGCCGACCTGAACCGGGCACGTGCCAGTCTGGCCCGGCAGCGCAGCGCCCTGTCGAAGCGCATCGGCGCCAGCGAACTCGCCGCCGCTTCGGCCGCCGAAGACCTGATGCGCATCCTCCTCGCCATCGAGGCGGTCGACCGGGCCCTGACCGATGCGGGACAGCCCTACACCCCGCCGATGGCCTGACGGCGCGACACGGTCATGGACGAGACCAAGGATTCGAACGGCACCAAGCTCACGGACGGCGATGCGGTGACCCTGATCAAGGACCTCAAGGTGAAGGGAACCTCGACGACCCTGAAGCGCGGGACCCTCATCAAGAACATCCGCCTGACCGGCGATCCCGAGGAGATCGAGTGCAACGCCGAGAAGGTCAAAGGCTTGGTTCTGAAGACACAGTTCCTGAAGAAGGCCTCGTCCTGAGGCGAACCCGGTCCTGAGGCGAACCCAGGCGCGGGCGGCCGTTGCTTCGGACCGGCCGCCCCGGGAGCCTTGGTCGCTTCAGTCGCCCGTCACGGCGCTCGGCACGCGGATCGGCGAACGGGTCAGGCTCCGGATCGGCTTCAGCGGCCGGCCCGACTTCTCGGCGATGACCCGGTCCTGCTCCTCGATGATCTCCCGCGCCGGGGCATCGCCGTCGAGGCCGCCGAGGATTTCCATGGGGACGCGCCGGTTCGAGGCGCGGGACTCGTCCTCGTAGAGGACATCGAACAGGACGGAGCCACGCTCCTGCGGTTTCGACTTCGTGCGTTTGGCCATGACGGGACGATGCTCGGACGCTGGAACAAAGGGATAGGGCAAAAGCCAACGGCCACGGAGAGGCCCGAGGTGCGCGTACATCCGGCGTCACCCCAAACCGTCATCGTGGCCGTCTCCGGTCGAGCGACGTGGGTCGCGACCGGCATGGGCCTTAAATGGGATCGCGACGGGCGGTTGGCAACCCGTTTCGGGGCCGGCCGTGCCGACTCCCTGCGGGATCTTGGCACGGGCCGTGCCCCTCGGCAGGATCGCGTGAGCGACAGCCGCGGATGCCCAGGGAGCCGGCATGACCGAGAAACCAAACCTGACGCGCTTTTCCGTCGCGCCCCTCGCCAGCATGACGCGGCAACTCGCGGCCGTGGCCTCGGGGCGGGCCGAGCCGGATCGCGTCCTCACCGGGGGCCGCCTGCTCTCCACCTATTCGGACCGCATCCTGCCCGACCGTGAGGTCTGGATCGGCGGCGGCCGCATCGCCGCCATCATGCCGGCGGGAACCTATCGGGGCCCGGCCGAGCGTATCGACCTCGGCGGGGGCCTTCTGGCGCCGGGCCTCGTCGATCCGCACCTGCACATCGAGAGCAGTATGGTGACGGCCTGTGCCTATGCGGAGGCCGCGCTCCTCAACGGCACCACCACCATCGTGTGCGACAGCCACGAGATCGGCAACGTGCTCGATGTGAACGGCGTCGAATGGATGCTGGAGGATGCCCGTCAGGCCCCGCTCAACATCTATCTCACGGTGCCCAGCACCGTGCCGGCGACCTCACCCGATCTGGAAACCGCCGGCGGCGACCTGACGGCGGCCAAGATCGCGGCCCTGTTCGACCAGTGGCCGGAAGCCATCGGCCTCGGAGAAAAGATGGATTTCGTCGCCGTCTGCGAGGGCGATCCGCGCGCGCACGCCATCATCGCGGCATCGCTGGAGCGTGGACGTCCGGTCTCCGGACACATCTACGGGCGCGGCTTCGTGTCCTCCTACGCGGCCAGCGGCGTCACCGACACCCACGAGGCCATCGACCGGGATATCGCCGACGACCTCCTGGAAGCGGGAATCTGGATCTACCTGCGCGGCGGGCCACCGACGACGCCGTGGCACAGCCTGCCGAAGGCCATCGGCACGGTGCTGGATTACGGTGCTTCGGCCAAGCGCGTCTGCGTCTGCACCGACGACCGCGACGCGCAGGACCTCATCGCCTTCGGTCTCGACTGGGTGGTGCGCGAGGCCGTGCGCCTCGGCATCCCGAAGGCCCAGGCCTGGGCCATGGGCTCGCTCCACCCGGCGACGCGCTACGGCCTCGACGGCGAGATCGGCGGGTTCGGCGGCGGACGACGCGCCGATCTCGTCCTCCTCGACGACGATCTCGTGCCGCAATCGACCTGGTATGGCGGGGAATGCGTGGTGAAGGACCGGTCGATCACCCCGCTCCTCGACGCCGCCCTGTCGCAGCCCTACCGCTACCCGGCCCCGGCCTACGCGACGGTGCACCTGCCCGATCCGCTGCCGGGCCTGGTTCCGGCGTTGCCGGCGGGTCCGGTGCGGGTCAACGCCATCCGCACCACGCTTCCGGGCATCGAGCTCACCCACGAGGTGTTCGACCTCACCCCCAGCGCCGACTGGCCGACGACGCTGGCCGCCAACGACCTCACCTTCGTCACGGTGATCGAACGTCACGGCCGCTCCGGCACCGTCGCGCACGGGCTTCTGCGGGCGTTCGGGCTGAAACGCGGCGCGGTGGCGAGCAGCGTCGGCCACGATTCGCACAACGTGATCGTCGCCGGCTTGAACGAGGCCGACATGCGCGTGGCCCTCGACGCCATCGGCATCATCCAGGGTGGGGTCTGCGTCGTGGAGGACGGAGCCGTCGTCGCCCTGGTGCCCCTGCCGGTCGCCGGTCTCCTCTCCGACAAGCGGGTCACGGCGGTGGCCGGAGAAGTCCGTGTCCTGAAGGACGCCTGGACGCGCGCCGGGTGCACCATTCCCTATATGGGGTTCAACCTGATCCCGCTCTCGGTGATTCCCGAGATCCGCATCACCGACAAGGGCCTCGTCCTCGTCCCGGGGATGCGCATCGTGCCCCTGTTCGAGGCCTCCTGAACCCGGTGTTATTTTTGCCGGCTCGCGAGGAACTGGCCAACCCTAGCGCGGGTTGTAAGTCAGGGTCTCAACAGCCTCGCTTCCTCCCAAGCCTTTCAAACAGCCTGTTCGCCCAAGCGGCGGCGGGCTGCTTCTTTTTGCGCCCTCGCGCGTTGAGAGGTTCCTGTGTCCACGAGCAGCGAAGGGCGCGGGCCGGGGCATCGGCGAGCCCCTTTATCGGCAGGCCCACGGCCCGATTCCCCGGAGCGACTCCATGCGTAGCCTACTCACCCTCGTCATCGTCGGCGCCATCGCGTTCATCCTCGTCGGGATGTACGTGGCGCCCTCGCAACCCGACATGCGAGCCTGGTACCTGCGCAATGCCTGCGAGCATCTCGATAAGCTGAGCCCGAAGATCTGCGAGCCCATGCGCGAGGCCGACGGGGCGCGACGCATCTGAGCGCCCTCGCACGCGCTCGCGACTGGTGGTTCCGCGACCGACGCACCGGCGCGATCACCGTCGCCCAATGGCCGAATGCGCCGCTCGTGATGTTCGGCCTCTGCGCTGGAGCGGACTGGGCTTTCGCCCCGGCTGGGCCGGCGGGGACGGTTTTGCGGGGTGTCGGCCTGGGGGCGCTGGTCGTCTGGGCCGTCGACGAGGTCGCCCGCGGCGTCAATCCCTGGCGGCGCTGCCTCGGGGGCGGCGTGCTGGTCGGCCTCGCGCTCCGGTGGACCATGGCCGCCATGGCGTGAGGCCGCCCGTGGCGTGAGAGCGCCTCGACCGTCACGCTGTGTTTGACCGCTTGCGGTGCGGCGCCAGTGGCCTATCATCGGGCATCGTCACGCGGAACGAGGCAATACGGATGGCCTTCTTCATCGGAATCGCCTGCCCCTGGCTCGTGGTGGCCTTCCTCGATCTCATGGCGCTGAACCGCAGCCGGGAGTTGGCCGCCGCCGAATAGCGGCCTTCCGTACGAGGCCGCTGCGTCCCCAACGGGCGTTGCCCTCGCGCGAGCCTGCGTCTACCTCCCCGGTCTCCGATAGGGATCGTCGGGTGGCGGACGGGATGGCGCGATGATGTCCAGACATGCAGCCGGCCAGGAGCACACGCGCCGCGCGGGCGAATACCGTGCCGTACGTGTCTGGCTCTACGTGCTCGCGGCTCTCGTGGTCGGCATGGTGGCCGTGGGTGGGGCCACGCGCCTCACCGGCTCCGGGCTATCCATCACCGAGTGGCGTCCGGTCACGGGCGCCGTCCCGCCGCTTTCGGCAGAGGCCTGGACGGCGGAGTTCGACAAGTACAAGGGCACTCCGCAATACCGCATCCTCAACCAGGGGATGGGCCTATCCGACTTCAAGACGATCTACGCCTGGGAATGGGGCCACCGGTTCCTCGGACGCTTCGTTGGCCTCGCATTCTTCCTGCCCCTGCTGTGGTTCTGGTGGCCTGGGCTCCTGAGCCGGCGCCTCGGGCTCGGACTCCTTGGCCTCGGCCTCCTCGGCGGTCTCCAGGGCGCCATCGGCTGGATTATGGTCGCGTCCGGCCTCGAGCCTGGCATGACGGCGGTCGCCCCGCTGAAACTCGCCCTGCATCTCACCACCGCGAGCCTCATCCTCGCCGGTCTCGTCTGGCTCGCCGCCGGCCTGCGCGCCGCCCCCTCCGCGCCGGTGCCGGCCAGGCTCAACCGCACCGCCGTGGCCGTGATGGCCCTGGTGCTGGCGCAGATCTTCCTCGGCGGCCTCGTCGCCGGATCGAAGGCAGGCCTCGTCTACAACACCTGGCCGGGGATGGACGGTGCCTTCGCGCCGCCCCTGGCCGAGTTGTTCGCCGTCCGGCCTTGGATCGAGAATTTCGTCGACAACCATGCCCTGGTGCAACTCGACCACCGCCTGATCGCCTATGTCCTCCTTGCCGTGGCAATTCTCCATGCCGTCGACGCGCGGCGGACCCTGCCGGGCAGCGGCACGGCACGGCGCGCCACCGGCGTGGCCGTCCTCGTCCTGGCGCAAGCCGCCCTCGGGATCACGACCCTGCTTCTCGCGGTTCCGCTCTGGGCCGGGCTGAGCCATCAGGTCTTCGCCATGGCGGTGCTGACGATGGCGACGGTCCACGCCCGCCTGAGCCCCGGTGTGACGGCTCGGCCGATGTGCCCGGAAGCGGCACCGGCCTTCGGCTTCGAGGCCTTGACCAACCGCGCGACCTGATCCCGCCGAACGGAATTCACGCGCGCGGGACGGATTCCAATCCACCGCCTTCTCGCGCTCCGTGTCGACGCGCACGCGGCTCGGGAGAGGGCGCTTCCCTCGGCCGCCAGGGTACACCATCGTTCGGAAGCCGCGCATTATTGCGATGCAGCGAACCCGATCGACGCACGCGCGTTACGCCTCCGGCGACGCTCGGCATTTCGCGTTCTCTCCGCGCCCAACGAACGAGGACCACGACTGCATGACGCTTGGTAAGCCTTTGGTAGAGCCCATTTCGAGCACCGAAACCGTGAAGATCGAGCCCCGGTCTTCGGCAAGACCTGTCCGCCGTCACACACGCGATCGCCAGACGCGTCGCATCGTCTTCGGCCTCACGGGTGTGCTGGGAATCGCTTGGGCCGTTGTGATCGCGAGCCGCTACTCCGGACTGCTTCCGGGGTAGGCCAAGCCACACCCGGGCAGGCGCGAATCCGTGTCACACGCTGCCGGAAGCGTGTCGGCACGAAGCTATTCCTGTGGACAGCACGAACTCGGTAGTTTTCGCCGGGAACGCTCCGGCACGGCCGAGCGTAGCTTTCGTATGACCGATCGGAGTCAGCGATGTTCCTGGCAGAGGATGGACGCCCCGCGGGGCTGAACTGGAACTACACCCGACGCGAGCTTCTCGCCGACGGGATCGTCCACTTCCTCGGCGTGGCCCTCGGCCTCGCCGGGGCCATCGCGATCGTGATCCTCGCGGCCCTGACGCTGCTCCCGGCCATCGATCAGGCGGCGGTCGCTGTCTACGGCGCCGCCCTCGTCTCGATGCTCGGCGTTTCGGCGACCTACAACATGTGGCCGGTGGGCCGCCGGAAGTGGCTCCTGCGCCGTGCCGATCACGCGCTGATCTATCTCATGATCGCCGGCACCTATACGCCGCTGGTCGCCCTGGTCGGCACCGGCGCCATCGCCTGGGGCCTACTCGCCACCGTGTGGCTGGTGGCCGGCATCGGCATAACCCTCAAGCTGACGCTGCCGGGACGCTTCGACCGGGCCGCCATCGGGCTCTACCTGCTTCTCGGCTGGAGCGGACTGGCGGCCTACGATTCGGTGATCGCGCGGCTCGAGCCCACCGCCCTGTGGCTGCTCGCCATCGGCGGACTGCTCTACTCCTTCGGCGTGGTGTTCCACGTCTGGCGCAGCCTGCCGTACCAGAATGCCATCTGGCACGCCTTCGTACTGGCCGCCACGGCCTGTCACTACGGCACGGTGCTCACCACCGTGGTCCAGGCCGGGGCCTGAACCCTTCGGACGTTGTGTCGTTTCGCCTCCGCTACTTGCCGGCGCAGAGGCCCCGTCCGGATAGGGAATGGTGGTCGCGCGGGTCGCAGTCGGTGGCCAGGAACGAGGCCCATTCGGCCGTCGATCCGTAGAAGGCATTGCGGTCGACGTCGCCGCGCACGCCCGGCACCCGGCCGGTGGAAGTGAACTGCCACAGCATCCACTTGCGCTTGGCGAAGCGCTGCTCGGGCTCGGCCGCGGTGGAGCGGACCCAGTGGGGGTAATCCGGCAGCTCGTCCTCGAGTACGTCCTTGTGGAACGTGATGTCCGTGTAGATGATCGGGCGCTTGCCGGTGTAGCGCTCCATCTCGTCGAGCATGTAGCGGATCATTCCCAGCGCCTGGGCCTTCGGCAGCTTCTTCGGGCAAAGCTGCGAATGGCCGTTCCACTCCACGTCGAGAACCGGGGGGAGGGCGGTCGGATCCTGCGGGACGTTCTTCTTGAACCACTCGATCTGGTCCTGGGCCGAGCGGCACCAGAACACGAAATGATAGGCCCCACGCGGAACGCCGGCCCGGGCCGCACCGTCCCAATTCGCGCGGAACCGCTCGTCGACGTGGTCGCCGCCCTCCGTCGCCTTGATGAAGGCGAACTGTGTGCCGGCCGCCCGCACCGACGTCCAGTCGATGGGGCCCTGCCACTTCGAAATGTCGATGCCCTGGATCGGATGCTGCTTGGCGCGCGCGACGCCGGGATGGGGCTTCACGTCGCCCTTGGTCGGATAGAAGTCCGTCGCCGTGCCGGAGCAGGCGGCGAGGCCCGCGAGAAGGGCGATTCCGGCGATCCGGCTCGCCCACCCACCGAGGCGCGTTTCACCACGGCGGGTACGGCGGACGGTCGGGGCAGTCCTGTTCGTCAGCGACATCAATGCCCGGCCCATCACTTTCCACGAACGCAACAACGGGTAAGGGATGCCCGTGCGCGGTTAACAGAGCTTTGACGGCAATGCGGCGGTTTTCGGGAAGTCGTGACCGGTCAGCCACATACGCCGCAGGTTCCACGGTTGGCCACAGGCCGGAAGACACCTAAGTCCCGCTCGAAACGCAGCATTTGCAGAGGAGGCCGGATGCGTAAGACTGTGTTCACCATCGGCTACGAAGGCCTCGATCCCGAGCGCTTCACCCTGGCCCTTACGGATGCCGGGGTCGGGACACTCGCCGATGTCCGCGCCGTGGCGAACTCGCGCAAACGCGGGTTTTCCAAGGGCGCCCTGAAAGCCGGCCTCGAAGCGGCCGGTCTATCCTACAATCACGCCCGGACCCTTGGGACCCCGAAAGCCGGTCGGCAGGCCGCGCGAGCGGACGACCCCGCGCTCATGCGCCAGATCTACTGTGAGGAGGTCCTCGACACCGCGGATGGCAGCCTCGCCCTAGACGCCCTGTGCGACCTTGCCGCCCGAAGTCCGACCTGCCTGATGTGCTTCGAGCGCGACCCCGCCCGCTGCCACCGCCGGGTCTTGGCCGAGCGCATGGAAGCGCGCGGCTTCGTCACCGTCGATCTCTACGGGGTGGACGTCTAGGAATGCCGTCAGACGATGCCGCCGCCATCCTGCGCCGGCCAGGACTTGCCGAGATGGGCCGCGACGGCGCTAGGATCCTCGCCCACCGTGGCGACGGCGTCCTCGACGGCTTCCACCGGGACCTCGAAGTAGCGCGCCCAATAGGCCCGCGTCCAAGGCTCGGTGACGTTCACCGATCTCGGGGCATGCGGATCGGGCTTCAGGTTCTCGTTCATGGGGCGTCCACGGTCGGGGGGCTTGAGACAAGCACCGGATCAACGCGACCCGGTGGGCCGCGGTTCGGTGGCGTCCGGAATGCCGCTCACGCTTCCTTGCCGTCCTTCACCGCCGCATCGTATCCGGCCGTCCATTGCGCGTGCGCCTCGGTGCCCTCCGCATAGGGGCAATCCTGGCGACGCAAACCTTTGCGCGGCGCATGGAAGCCGAGGGTATAATGGTCGAGGTTGTCGTCTGGCATCTGGGTCATGTGCGGTAACGTCGAACTTGCGCGCGGGCTCCCGAAGTGCCGTCGCCCGTTCCGGCGACGCGGCGTCGGGTAGGGGAGATGCCCCAACCGCCGCGTTCGGCGTGCGCCGACCGGATCGCCTATCGCTTCTTGCCCAGCTCCGCGGCGATGTCCTTGACCATGCGGCCGGCCTTCCGATGCGCGGTGGTGAGCTGATCCTGCGTGACGCCCCATCGTTTCATCCAGAACTCGACGGCCTTGCGCTCCGACAGATCGAGCCGGTCCTTGTCGATGAAGTCTCGCTTGTCCTTCAACCCGGCCATGTCCGTTCCTCCAAACCAAAGGCGTGCCGCTCGCAGGCCCGCATGCGAAAGTTTCTCGGGGGGCTCGGAGGCCGGCCGGGCCGTGCGGTCGTGAAGGTCCAGGGTTACCGCCAGCCGCGCCGAACCCGGAGCGGTGGCGATCCCACTCCGCTCCGACAGACGCCAGCACATCCGGCTCCGAAAGAATCGGACCTCGGACAACCCACCGATTTCGCAAAGCCACGCGGGAGAATGTATGATCTTCGCGCTCGTCACCGAGCGAGGGAACATCGCCGACCGTTGCGGCGGACCTGTTCCCAGAGCCGAGGTCGGCGGATAAATCCTCGCCACACCTCGGAAGTCTCAAGCACCAACATCGTTATGTTGGTGCGGCCAAGAGGACTCGAACCTCCACCCCTTGCAGGACTAGCACCTCAAGCTAGCGCGTCTACCAATTCCGCCATGGCCGCATCGTCGTCACCATCGTCTCGAAGCCGGCCCGGTCGGGCGAGGCGTCCGTTTCGTCTGGCGCGGCGCAGCAACTAGCAGATGGATCTGGAGCCGACAAGCGGGTTTGCAGGAAATCGCGGGTTTGCAGGAAATCGCGGCTTCAGAGGAAATCGACGCCGTCGAGGACCGGAACAGCGCCTTCGCCGATGGTGACCCCGGGCAGGCGCACCACCTCCGCCTTGCGGATCAGCTCGGTGACCTCGACGGAGATGCGGTTTCCCGTCACCACGATCTGGCCCCGCGCGATCGGATGGTCGTTGGCCAGAATCTCCACCATATCGCTCTCCGTGGCTTCGAGTTCGATGACGGCGCCGCGCCCCATGCGCAGCAGGATGTGCAGTGGCATGTGCCGGCGCCCGAGAACCACCTTGAGGTCGACCTTGAGATCTTCGAGAACCGCCACGCGACCCGTTCCTTCACCCTGGGGAGCGCGCACCCGCACCGGCCCCGGAACCGACTGTCCATGCGCGATGGTGAAGCCTTGGTAAACAAATCGCTAATCGCCCCACGGCTCGGCGTCCGAACCGGGGATTTCTTCGCCCGCGCCGGTTCGCCGCCCGTAGAATGGCGGATCAGCGACGTGCCGGTCCCCTACGGGGAGGCCGTCGTCTACATGGAAGCGAGGGCCGCCGAGATCGCGGCGGGGCAGGCCCGGGAGTGCGTATGGCTGCTGGAGCATCCGCCGCTCTACACGGCCGGCACCTCGGCGCGGGCGGCCGACCTCGTCGATCCAGAGCGTTTTCCCGTTCATCGGACCGGCCGGGGCGGGCAATACACCTATCACGGTCCCGGCCAGCGGGTGGCCTACGTGATGCTCGACCTCAACCGCCGGCGCACGGACCTGCGCGCCTACGTGGCCGCCCTGGAAGCGTGGGTGATCGCAACCCTCGAGGCCTTCAACGTCCGGGGCGAGCGGCGCGAGGACCGCGTTGGCGTCTGGGTGCGCCGCCCTGAGAAGGGGCAGGTCGACGGCGAGGGAGTCGAGGACAAGATCGCCGCCATCGGCATCCGGGTTCGGCGTTGGGTGAGCTTCCACGGCATCAGCCTCAACGTGGAGCCGGATCTCGCGCACTTCACCGGCATCGTGCCCTGCGGCATCACTGGCCACGGCGTCACCAGCCTCGTCGATCTCGGCCATCTCGTGACCCTGCCGGAGGTGGACATGCAGCTGCGCGCAGCGTTCGAGGCGATCTTCGGGGAAACGCTACAACTCAGGGTCGATGGAGCACCATAGCGCCACCACCGGGCTTCGGCGCATACTCCATACTGCTGGATCAGTATGGACGGCGCATTCTATCACGCGAAGACCATCGTTGCGTCAAAGCAGCGGTTACCAGGATTTCCATGGAGACGCTCTTGGTCCTTCTCGTCCTCCTGTTCGGTCCAGCGGTCGCACTTACGATTTGCGGTAGCCTGTTCGGTCGGAGAGCGGCCGTCGCCCTTTGGCGATACGCGTTTGCTTGGCTCTACGCGGCCGTGATCCTCTACGGCAGTGCGGAACTCGCCTGGTGGACCTTCGCCATCGGCGTCGAGGAAACCGATAGTGGTCCGCTACACTTCGCTAACACAGTCGTCACAGGTCTTCTGATCATCTCGGCCGGATTCACGTGGTTCGCCGCCCGCATCCAGATATCGGAGTCGAAAACGGCAGCCCCGCCCGGCGCAATCCGATAGTGTTGGGAACCGAGGACCGGATGCGACTGTCATACCACCGGCACCCCACGCCCCTTGGCCTGCTCGCCCGGCTCCACATGGATCACCACGACGGCGCCCTCGACGGCGCCCTCGATGGCCGCTTCCAGGCGGTCGCAGATCTCGTGGGAATCCCGCACCGTCATCTCGCCCGGCACCACGAGGTGGAAGTCGATGAAGGTGGCCTGCCCGGCGTGGCGAGTCCGGACGTCGTGCGCTTCCAGGGCGCCCTCTCCGTGGAGCGAGATGAGTTCGCGGATCTTCGTCACCATCTCGGGCGGGGCGGCACGATCGAGGAGGCCACTCACCGAGTCGCGCACCATGGTCCAGCCGGACCACAGGATGTTGAGGGCGACCAGACCGGCGATGATGGGATCGAGAACCGCCGCTCCCGTGAGGAGTACGAGGCCGAGACCCACGAGTACCCCCAGGGAGGTCACCACGTCGGCCATGACGTGGCGGGCATCGGCCACCAGGGCCGGCGAGCGCCAGGCCTTGGCGCGGCCCAGGAGATAGACCGCCCACACCCCGTTGATCGCCGTCGCGACGCCGTTCACCGCCAGACCGAGGACCGGCGCGTCGAGGGGCTTCGGATCGAGGATGCCGTGGAACGCCTCGCGCAGGATCAGCATCGCCGCCGCGATGATGAGCGCGCCCTCGATGACGGCGGAGAAGTACTCGGCCTTGTGGTGGCCGTAGGGGTGATCGTCGTCGGCCGGGCGTGCGGCCACCCGCAGGGCGACGAAGGCGAAGGCCGCCGCCACCACGTTGATGATGCTCTCGAGGGCATCGGAGTAGAGCGCGAGGCTGCCCGTGAGGGCGAAGGCCGCGAACTTGACGCCGGTGACGAGGGTGCCGATGGCGGCGCTCGCCAGGGCGGCCTTCTGAGTGCGGTCCATCACGGCATTCCAGGGTCGGGGTCGGGGTCCGATCGAACCCGCCCTTACGCGCCCGCACGCCCCCAAGGCCACGGCAAAGGTTGAACCCGCCACTGAACGATTGAGGCTCGGCTATAACCGCTGCCCTACCCCCTGCCGTCAGGTGGCCGGTTCGTCGCCGTCGCGCATGCCCTCAGGAATCCGGCCCCGGGCGGCCTCCCGATCGGCGCTCCGGGCCGCCTGGGCGCGCGCTCGCTCGGCCTTTCTGGCGTAGCCCCGCGCGATCCAACGCCACCGGGTGGAGGCCGCGAGGGCGTCGAGGCGGACCGCTTCGCGCTCCCAATAGGTGAGCAGCTGCGAATCCAGGGTCACGCGCCGGGGCGACGACACGGCGGACGGCTTCGCCCTGGGAGGCTTGGTGTTCGAAGCGGACGGGGGCATGGCGCGGCTTCCCGGAATGGAGAAGGGGTTGGGAGCGGACCCGTGCTCAGGCGGGCGGCGGGCTCTGCGGCTCCGGCGCTTCCTCGACGAGCAGCGCATCGGGGTCGTCGCGGAATCCCGCATCGCCCGCATCGGCCACGGGCGAACCCGGCGTGCCGAACGGACGACTCGGATAGGCCGCCGTGAACTTGTCCCGTGCCGCCTGCGGATCGTCCGCCTTGAGGGTGATGCTCGGGCTGTCGGGCAGGGGCCAGCGCGGATCGGCGGGATCGCGGGGTCTCAACGCATACCAAGTCATTCGGAAGCTCGCTCTGCCTTCTCGCACGGCATCCGTACGGGTGAAGCATGAACCGGAGCGGTGCGCCCGAGTTCCCACGTTCCCGGGCTCCCGAGTCCCCGCTCATCGATCCGAGAGTCGCGCCCATTGATCCGACCCGTCAAACCGTGCTGTTGGCGCGGCATGCGCGTCGATCTCTTCGATTTCGAGTTGCCCGAGGCGGCCATCGCCCTGCGGCCCCCGACCCCCCGCGATGCCGGCCGTCTCCTCGTGGTCCAGCCGGGCGAGCCCTTCGAAGACCGGGCCGTGCGCGACCTGCCCGGCCTCCTGCGGCCGGGCGACGCCCTGGTGTTCAACGACACACGGGTCATCCCGGCCCGGCTCACCGGCATCCGTCATCGTCCCGGCTCCCCCGGCCTGCGCATGGAGGCGATGCTGCACCTGCGCGCCGGCCTGGACACCTGGCGCGCCTTCGCCCGACCGGCGAAGCGCCTCGCGCCGGGGGATCGCGTCGTGTTCGGCCGCCACGGGACGAGCGAGCCCTGCGACCTCGGTGGCCTCGACGCGACCATTCAGGAGAAGGGCGAGGCCGGCGAGATCACCCTGCGGTTCGACCTCTCGGGTCCGGCCCTCGACGCCGCCATCGCCGCCACCGGCAGCCTGCCGCTGCCGCCCTACATCGCCGGAAAGCGCCCGACGGATGCCCAGGACGCCACGGATTACCAGACCGTCTATGCCGCTCGGCCCGGGGCCGTGGCGGCTCCCACTGCCGGCCTGCATTTCTCGGAATCACTCCTCGCCGATCTCGATGCCGTCGGTCTCCACCGCCACCGCGTGACCCTGCACGTGGGAGCCGGCACCTTCCTCCCGGTGAAGGCCGACGACACGCAGGATCACCGCATGCATGCGGAGATCGGCATCCTCACGGCGGAGACGGCCGATGCCCTCAACCGGACCCGCGCGGCGGGCGGGCGCATCGTGGCGGTGGGCACCACCGCCCTTCGCCTCCTCGAGAGTGCCGCCGACGCGCAGGGGCGGCTGCACCCGTTCTCGGGTCCGACGGAGATTTTCATCACGCCCGGGACGCCGATCCGCGCCGTCGACGCCCTCATGACCAATTTCCACCTGCCGCGCTCGACCCTGTTCATGCTGGTCTCGGCCTTCTCGGGCCTGGAGACCATGCGGGCCGCCTACGCGCACGCGATCGAGCACGGATACCGGTTCTACTCCTACGGGGATTCGAGCCTGCTGTTTCCGGCGGGGCGGTAGGGGAGGCCGGCGCACCGTCCCGCCTGCCCACCCGGTCGATCCGGTGCTAAGGAGCGCCGATGTCCGAACCAGCCACGTCCCCCCTTCCGAGCACGTCCCCCCTTCCGAGCGCGTTCACCTTCCGGGTGGATGCCACCGACGGACCCGCGCGCACCGGCGCGATCAGCATGCCGCGCGGCACCATTCGGACGCCCGCCTTCATGCCCGTCGGCACGGCCGCCACCGTCAAGGCGATGTATCCGGGTCAGGTGCGGGAGTTGGGCGCCGACGTGGTGCTCGGCAACACCTACCACCTGATGCTGCGGCCCGGCCCCGAGCGCATGGCGCGGCTCGGCGGCCTGCACCGGTTCATGAACTGGCCACAGCCGATCCTCACGGATTCCGGCGGTTTCCAGGTGATGTCGCTCTCGGCCCTGCGCAAGCTCGACGAGCAGGGCGTCACCTTCCGCTCGCATGTCGACGGTTCGACCCACCACATGAGCCCGGAACGGTCCATCGAGATCCAGGGGCTGCTGGGCTCCGACATCCAGATGCAGCTCGACGAATGCGTTCGGCTGCCCGCCGACCGGGCCACCATCGAAAAGGCGATGCACCTGTCCCTTCGCTGGGCGGAGCGCTGCCGCGTGCAGTTCGGCGAGCAGCCCGGCAAGGCGATGTTCGGCATCGTGCAGGGTGGCGACAGTCCCGATCTGCGGGTGGAGAGCGCGCGCGCCCTCGTGGATCTCGACCTCAAGGGCTACGCCATCGGCGGCCTCGCGGTGGGCGAGCCCCAGGCGGTGATGCTGGCGATGATCGAGACGGTGGAGCCGCATCTTCCCGCCGGCAAGCCGCGCTACCTCATGGGGGTCGGCACGCCCGACGACCTCATGCGTTCGGTCTCCCGCGGCATCGACATGTTCGACTGCGTGATGCCGACCCGAGCCGGGCGGCACGGCCTCGCCTATACCCGCCACGGCCGGATCAACCTGCGCAACGCCCGCCACGGCGAGGACACCCGGCCCCTCGACGAAACGTCGTCCTGCCCGGCGGCGCGGGACTACAGCCGCGCCTATCTCCATCACCTCGTGCGCACGGACGAGATCCTGGGGATGATGCTGCTCACCTGGAACAACCTGTCGTACTATCAGGACCTCATGGCCGGGATGCGCGGCGCCATCGCGCAAGGCCGCCTCGCCGATTTCTGCGACGGGACCCGGGAGGCCTGGGCGAAGGCGGAGGCCGAGCGCGCCGCCTGAACGCCCCTCAGGGGCGGGGCAACACCCTGTAGAAGCCGTCCGGATCGTCGGTGCCCGTCGCGACGGCAGCCCCCAGGGCGGTGACGATGCGTTCGGCGATGGGCAGCCTGTAATGAAGGGCGTCCCAGTAATTCGTGTCCTCGGTCGTCACCGGGGAGGGGATTCGGAAGTCCACCACGCGGGCGCCGCGCCGGGCGCCGATCGCGGCGACCCGCGCCTTGCAGGCCGCCTCCCGCGCGCCCTTGGCCGTGCCGGGCAGACCCTGCGCCGCCACGTGCACCGGCATGAAGGCGAGCACCTTGCGCGTGTCCGGCGGCATCGCACCGAGGAGATCGTCGAGCCAGCCCAGCGCCGGCATCGGCGCCGCCACGGCATCGACCGGCGGATCGACCGGGGACGCCTCGGGCATCGCCGCGCCGCCGCCATGGATATGGGCCGCGGCGCGGCGGGCGTCGTAGTCCGCCTCGGGCGGCGTGAAGACGGCGTAGCCATCCGCCCGCAGCCGCGCCGGCACACCGGCCCAGCGGGCCAGCGCCACCCGCCAAGCCGCGGCGAGGCCCTGCCCGTTGAGCTGCCGCAGGACGCCCCAGGGTGCCCCCTCCGCGTAGAGCCAGGCGGGGAACGGCCGGAACGTGAGGCGCTTCGTGTCGGCATTGGCCGCGCACCAATTGGCGTCGAGGCCGAACACCACGACTTTCGGCGCGGCGTACCGCAGGAAGACCCGGGCGATGGACATCTGCTCGAACGGCGTCGCGGCGTTCATGGCGAAGTTGGCGAAGCGGCCGCCGAGCACGGGTCCGAGCCGATCCGGATCGAGGAGCCGTGACGTGGAGGAACCGAAGACCGCCGCGTCGTAGAGGCCGCTGCGGGCGACCTGGGGGTACATGAAGCGCTGGTTGCCATCCATCAAGGGCGCCGGCGCCCGCCCGGGCCCGACCCGCAGGCCATAGGGGTCGAGCACGGCGACGAACCCAAACGCCGCCAGCCCGAAGCCGGCGACCGACAGGCCGAACACCCAGGCGAACCCCTGCCAGGCTCCTGCCGGCCACTCCCGTTCCGCCACTGCGCTCATCACATCCCAACCGCCACGCCCACAGGAAGGCGGTTTGGCGCGGTTGACCCCCACCCGTCGAGCCCCTATTGCGGGCGTCGCCTCCCAACGGACCCGGGCCTTAATGCCCCCGCCACGGACGCGAGCGCGTAGCTCAGCTGGTAGAGCAACGGACTTTTAATCTGTAGGTCTTGGGTTCGAACCCCAACGCGCTCACCACATTGTTTCCATTGGCTTTTTAGCAGTTAAATCGACCTCGTAAAAACCGCTATTTTTCGTGCCCGTGCACAGATCGTGCACACGGCGGCCTATCGGCCCCCGCCCTCGCGCAATCCAAGCGACTTGCGTTCGATCTCACGACGGAGGCGGTGTCCCTATGCCGCACGCCCAAGGTTCGCAGCATGAAAACCGTCTTTCTCCTCATGGCATAGTACGATAGGCAGGCCGTCGTTCCGATCGAGGATGTCGCGCGGGACTACTTTTCGCATCTCACGACCGACAAACTCATTCGGAAAATTTCCGCGGGTGAGATCGCGATCCCGATGGTTCGGATCGAGGAAAGTCAGAAGTGCGCGAAGGGCGTGCATTTGACCAACCTTGCGGCCGATATCGGCAATCGCGTCGAGTCGGCCCGGAAGGAGTGCAGGCAACTCACGGGAGCATGGTAGGGGCGCTTTCGGGGGATTGCCGCCTCCGGGCCGCCCTGGATGATCCAAGGCCATACCGACGGGCTGGAGATGATCAGTGGCCTTGCGCGAACCGCTTGCTGAGCGGCCGCGGTAGCTAACAACTCAGGCGGGTTTGTCGGACTGGCCATAGGCGTAATTTGATTTGCGCCGCGTGAGTTCACGGCGGTTGCGGGCCGTCCGCCAGCAACAGACTACAGAACCTCAAAAAGCTTGCTCCCGGGCATCTCAAGGATGAGAACCTGCATCCGTGCTGGGTTGCCTTCAAACCGTTGGTTGAACGGGGGCTTATCGAGCCGGACCAAGCTGCGACAAGCAGCCCGCGTTAAATAGGGCTTGAGTGCCTGGCTCACTCTGGCACTATGCCATCCATGACCGATCCAGATTTTTATATGAACCTCGCACTCGAACAGGCGAGGAAATGCGTTTCCGAGCCGGGGAAAACCAGCCCTAAAGTTGGTGCAGTCGTAGTTCTGCCGGATGGAAACATAGTAGAAAGCTATAGGGGCGAATGTTGTGCAGGCGAGCACGCAGAGTATACCGCGCTCGAAAAGAAGATGAAAGAGGTTAGTGTGGCTGGTGCCACTGTTTACACCACGCTTGAGCCGTGCACCACGAGGAATCCTCCGAAGATTCCCTGTGTTGAAAGACTTATCGAAAGAAAAGTTGCGCGCGTATATATTGGAATGGTGGATCCGAATCCGCTTATATCGGGCCGCGGCATGCGTCGTTTGCGTGACGCCAACATTGCTGTCGATATGTTCTCGAAAGAGATAGCGGCGCAGATTGAAGAGCTGAACCGAGAATTTACGAGATCGCAGAAGCAACAACCAGACCTGCCGAGTCTCGATACCGCACGAGTGAACCAACTTCGCGGTCGCACTTTGGATCAAATTTATCGTAGTGCCAACAGAACATACTGGAACCAAAATTATCACCGCGACGTGTCGAGTATCTTCACCCATATGGTTGAAGTAATCGGCGGTCTAAGCGCACTTGCTAGTGGAAAGAAAAAATCGAACGTCAACTCCGAAAATCATATTGCGAAAGCTTTCGCCTGGTGGTTCGCGCTGTGTGGAAAGCTAGGCATTCGTAGTGTTGAGCAGATGATCTGGGATAAATTTCCTGGTGTTTGCGCTTACTGCCACAAAAGACCGCACGACCCGGATATATGCACGCACAAGAAAGCTGAATCGCAGGGTCCCGAATGGAGCACTCTATCTACTCTTGGTGATAGAACTGAAAAGCCCATGCGCCTCGGCGAATGGCAAAGATTATTTTCCGGCATATATCCGGCGCAGCAAACAGAGGATTTCGGCCCTTCCTTCGGCCGCCTCGCTGAAGAATTAGGTGAGCTTGCTGAAGCTGTCCGAGTATTCAGAACAGAACCCGGATATGTTTTGAGTGAGGCCGCAGATGTTTTTGCTTGGCTGATGCATATTCAAAATATTGCCGACACAAAAGCGGGCAAGCCTCCATTAGAGCGTGGAGCGGCACTTGAGATTGCGATGGCCAAGTCTTATCCGGACGGATGCGCAGAATGTGGACATTCAATCTGTACCTGTCCTCCAATTCTAAGTAGCACTATCGGTCGAATAGCACACGAGGTTCCAACGAAGCGTGGATCTTTTGGTGACGGTGGCCGCTTCATGAGCGCAGATGCAGCGAGCAAGTTCTTTCACGAAGAATGAGCAAAGTCTTCGTTCGTCGTAGCGTTGCGGCCATTTCGCGTAGCGATCATCGGTAGCGTCACCGAAGCTAAAGATGGGCGTCCATCGGCCGCTTTAGCGCTCGCCGCTCGCCAGCCGTACCGCCGCAATGATAGAGCGGGCCGCCAGCACTCCCCGAAACGTCTCAACCGACATACCCGAGCGGATCGCGTCGTTTCGATCGGCTTCCGCCCCGGCAGGCGTGAGGGCAGAAATCTCGCGCGCCCGAGTCCGTTCGGCGACGACGGCCGCGGACGGAGGCGGGGCGAGCGGCTTCACGGGAGCCAACCGCACCGGCACACTCGAAGCAATCGGACGCGCGACCGGAGGGGGGCGTGAAGTTACTTTGCCCGCCGCGAGCGCGGCGAGGGTTCCTTCGAAGGTGCCGGTCGCGTCGGCCATTCCGGCGTCGACGGCGGCTCTTCCGATCAGCACGTCGCCTTGACCGAAGGCCGCGAGCACGCGGTCGACGGTGACTCCCCGGTTCTCGGCGACGGTTTCGATGAAGACCTGAGCGAGGGTTTCGACGCGCGCCTGAACGCGGGCGCGGCCGTCGTCGCTCTGAAGGTCCGCGACCTTGTAGGGGGACTGCGACGAGACGAAATCGTAACGACGCACGCCCGACCGCTCGTCGCGGGCGCTCGTGTCGCCGCAGCTTGCGCGCACGCCGATCGAGCCGAGGGCGGCCGAGGTTCCGACGACGATCGAGTCGGCTGCCGAGGCAAGCCAATAGGCTGCCGAGGCGCCGAGGTCCCCGACATAGGCGACGATCGGCTTGCCCTGACCGCGAAGGCCCTTCACGGCCGCCGCAAGCTCGCCGATGCCGGCCGCCTCGCCGCCGGGGGAGTCGATGTTGAGCAGGATCGCCCGTACGCCGCCGTTGTCGACGGCCGCCTGAAGGTCCCGGCGCAAAACGTCATAGCTCGACGCGCCGAAAAACTCGGTCATGAAGTTCGCGCGCTTAAAGAGCGGGCCTTCGGCCGAGATGATCGCCACGCCGTTGCGCACGGTCGCGCGCTCGGCACGCGCCAGAGCTTGCGAGCGGTACGCTTCTAGGGCGACTGGCGACGGCTCGCACTCGCGCGAGGCGATTTCGAAGAGCTTTGCAAGAGCGTCGTTCTCCATCGCCCACGCCGATGCGAGGCTTACAGTCAGGGCAAGGCTCATATCGGCGCTCGGGCGTTAGGATGCGTTTAGGAAGCTCGACAAACGTCGATAACGGACGTCAGACCGGCATTCGCGGCGGCGGCACCCAAGGCTCCGTCGCCCGATAGTACGGGGCATCGCCATAAAGCAGGCCGGGGAGGTACTTGATCGCATCGAGCAGGGAGTCCGCAGACTCGATGCGCCGGGGCTCGACGGTCACGCCATCATAGGCCGCGATGGGTTCTCCGTTAACCCATCGGATCATGCCGGGCGGCGCAGCCTCCGGCGGCCCTTGGGCGATTCCCGTACTACTCGGGTTCGGCCACGTTACGCGCCAGCGCCGAGGTCCGTCACGGAACGCGGTGACGTTCGAGATTTTGACGCTCTCGCCGAGCTTGCGGCCTCGCTCACGAAGGCTGTCTTCCTTGGCACGGTGTCTCGCCATCCGATCGAGGATAGCGGCGAGCCGCCGGGCGGCTTCGGGATACTCGGCCTGAAGCGAGGCCGTCAGAGCAACGGCTTCACGCTCGGCGCTCGCCACATCGGCGCGGAATTGCTCCCGCTCTTCGACCTTGATCCGCTCCGCGTGCGCGGCTTCCAGGGCGGCAATCGCATGAGCCGCGAGTTCGGCAGTGAGTCCATCCGCAGCCGTCTCGTCGTCTACGGCCTTTAAGGCGGCGGCATCCTGCGCATCGAGCGCGGCGGCCCGCTTCATGGCAGCGGAGGCCATACGCGCCTTGGCGGCCGTCAACTCGGCCCCCCGAGCAGAAAGCTCGGCGGCGATGTTGGCGGCGGTACGGGGCCGGCGCCCGAGCAGCTTATCAAGGAGACTCACGACTGCACCCCCGCAGTCTGAGAGGCCGACGCCTTGGCGATCTCGGCCTGAGCCTCAGTGATCCGCTCTCGCACTTCGACGATATCGGCGAACATAAGGAACTGACGGCCGCCGAGAGCGCGCTTGACGCTCTCCAATTCAACGGCCGCCCATCCGAGGCGATGCCCGGCATGGGGCTGGTGCCGATGACGGCCCGCAGCGTCGTTCGGAGTCTGAATGGCAGTGGGAGACATTGGAAAATTCCGACATCGGCTCAGGGCCGACGACGAGAGGTTCGCCCGTCACCGATTCGTTAGGGAGGCTGTTTTGGCATCCCCCAACGCGAAAAAGGCGGACGGCCCGAAGGCCGCCCGCTGAGTTCACTCAGGAAGTTAAATGTGGCCCGTTCCATCACGTGGGTCAGGGGCAATCTCGTACCCCTGAAACAAAAAACCGGGCGGGGGTGAAGCCAACTCCCCCGCCCAGCTCTCCTCAGCTTAGCGTCGAGCGCCGCTAGGCCGGAACCGAAGGATTGTGGTGATCCCGATAGGCGATTTCAGCCGCAAGCCGCACCGCCGCGGGCATTTCGAGACCGAGACGGTTTGCGATCGGACGAAGCTCCGCAACAACCTCGGGAGGAAGCGCCCGCTCGGTCGGGATCGGCACGAACTCATAGCCGACGACGGCCAATGCAGCCTCCGCGCTCGTAAGTGTTGGATTCGTACGGTGACGCCATGCCTTGAGCGTTGCACGAAGGACGCCGCTGCGCTCTTCAACCTCGTCGTAAGTGATATTTAACCGCCGCATCTCTGCGAAGAGCAGCTTCACATGAGGGCCGGCATGGTCGGGCACCGTGACGGTCGAGGGCCGGCGCTTTTTCGGCTCGGGATGACGACGGCTGTATTTTTGAATGGCAGGCATGTGGCAATCATGAAGATTGCCGGTATGCGGGGGAGAGTGTTTTAGTAGCCCACACAACCACAAAGGAGACGACAGTGCCGAGCATGTTTCACTACACCACAAATGATGGAGCGCTTGGAATTATAGGCTCAGGACAAATTTTCGCTACACATTACAAATACTTAAATGATAGCCTCGAACTAAAAATTGCAGAAAGTCTCATATCCCCTCTACTTGAGCAAGGCTTCAAAAGTGCTTATGACGAACTAAGCGCTGCCGGCGAGCTAAAAGGCTTTGCTGAAGACAATAATATTGATATATTTCAACAACAAGCTGAATTTTTAATTCGAAAGAGCTTTGATGCTGGTGATTATCTTTCCCCAGTGTTTCTAGCATCTTTCTGTGAGCATGATCCCGGCTCGCTTCAGTGGGATCATGGTCTACTTTCGCAGTGGAGAGGTTATGGATCGCAGGGCGGGTGCGCCCTTGAATTTGATGTGGATCTTTTCCAAGAGAAGCTCAACGCTGAAGAAAAAGCCCATCCATACTCCCCAATTGCAATCGGAAATGTTATATACGACGATCATTCTACTTGTATTGATGAAGTAAAGATTCAAGATATCGCCAAGCTATTCGTTCGTCGCCTACGGGCTAAGTCACACGGTATCGATATCAGTGACCTTCCGGGCCTTGATGATTTACACGATGCCCTCTTTCTTATTGGGCCTAAACTCAAGCACAAATCGTTCATGGAAGAAAAGGAAGTAAGAATTATTGCGGCGCCGGCGCTCAATCCCCGCGGTAAAAAAATCTACGATAAGCCTGAAAAAAAAATCGAATATAGAATGAAAAACGGCGTGCCAGTGCCCTACATAAAGCTATTCGATCACGGTGGAGAGCTTCCAATCGTTCGAATAATTGTTGGGCCTCAAAGAGAGCAGTCGAACGTCGTGCAGGCTTTACGTTTGATTTTACGTTCTCGTAAAACCGAGATTGAGGTTGTGGCCTCTGCAATCAGCTTCATTCCCTGAAGCTCCAAAATCAAAAATGAAGCTTTTCGCAACCATATCTAGCCAGGGGTCGGGATTGCGCGTTACCCGCAGGGGGGACGCCACGGAAGGACCCAAGCGTTGTAAATACACAACGAGACTGTGATGTTTTAGTTTGTCAATTAACTTCCCTGAAATAGTTCTTCTTTTTTCAAGTCGCTTTCTTTCCTTCGTCTCCCCCTTCACCCACCCCCTTCGCCGATACGCTGCGGCGCTCCACTCCAGTGGCCCCTCCCTAAAGGGAGTGGCGCAACTGGAGCACTGGAGCAGGCAGCAGGAGCAGGGTTGCGGCGGTCGTGCTCCACTCAGACTGCCGCAACTGCCGCACCTTCGCAGACTTCAACAAAATCCTTCACTTTCCTCGACGCATCAGAACGCTTCACGATCCTCAAGTGCCCTTCGGCGATCAGCCGATCGATAATGTCCTTCACGTGACGCTTGGTTGCCGGCTCCTTCGCCGTGCCCGCGAGCGCCAGCGTGATCGCGTTTCCAACCCAAGCCGTCGCCCGCTCGTCGAACCGATGCTCTCCCTGGCGAACCACCGCCTGGACCGCAGCAACCTCCGCGGGACTGAGTGCTGTCGCCTCTTCGCGGGAGGGGGGCGCCCAAGCCGTCGCAACGCCGACTTCATCCCCAAAATCGAGATTGCCAGTCCCATTGCCGAGCGAGACGGACTTAAGCTTGAACCACACGCCACAATCCGAACGGCGGGCGAGGTTCGCCTTGCCGTCGCCGATCCGCACGAGGGAGGGACGTTCGTCGCCCGAGATGCCGAACGCCTGAGCTTCGGCCACGGTCATCGGATTGAGCACCCGCACGATCCGGGCCGCCCCGACGAGGGCAACACCGCCGCGGGAGTCTTCCGCCGTTACCTCGGCGCCGTTCGTCTTCCTGGCATGATGCACAAGAAGGATGGCGCAGCCCGTTCGATCGGCGATGCCGGCCCACAGATACGCCACCCTGGCAATCGCCCCATTATCATTCTCGGTGACTTCGTGGGTCGTCACGAAGGGGTCGATGATCAGCACGTCGATCTTTTTGGTTGCGATCTCCCGTTCGACCGATTCGACGATCGGCTCGGCCACAACGAGTTCCCTACGGACTTCGCGCATTACAACGAGCCGCGTGTCGCGGCCGGAGTTGAGGAAGAGCCTGTCCCCCAAGGCGGCTTCGTCGATCCGGTAATGGAGGCAGGCCGCCGTGACGCGCCGCTCAAGCTCGTCGAGCGGGTCTTCGCCGTTCCAAAGCCACACCCGCAAGCGATCTGCGGGGGCAATGCCGAGCAACGGGCGTCCGGTCGCCAACGCCAACGCCTCGACGATCGTGAGGGAAGACTTGCCGACACCGCCTGGTGCCACGAGCACGCTCATGAACTTGCGGATCAACGCCGTGCCGTACAGCCATTGCCGCCGAGGGATCAGAGCAGGGTCGCCCAACCGGAACGGCATAGCGACGACGCTGGCCTTATTAGAAACGTTACTGACGGCGTTCGACGCCGCAGCGGGCTCACTCTGCCGAGCCAAAACGGAAGGCGCCGACGGCCCGGCAATGAGCACAATCGCGGGATCGTTTTGCCCGAGAGCTTTGCTCAGCCACGCGAAGGCGTCGTCAAAATCGAAATTGAGTGCCTGCATAATGACGCTAAGCGGCGTGTAAGGACTCCCGCCGTCGCCGAAGTCGCGGATGCCCCGCGAGTCGAACGACAGGTTCGGCTTCCGCCGATCGTGCGGTTGCCCCGTGCTCGACGGCCGCCAGTGAGCAACCGCGCGCCATCCGCCATCCGACTCCCGGTTCGCCTTGAAGAGCCCGAGCTTCGGAACCCATGCGTCGAGATTCGCGAGGGCGTCTTCGTTGAGCCGACGGAAGAAGTCGTTCGATTGCGACTCGGACTCCTTAACCGCGCCGTCCCACTCGAAGGTCGACTCGGTCTTATAGCCGAAGGGCTTCAGCGCGTCGGCGATCAGGTCGGCGAGGTTGTCGGGGGCCTCGGTCAACTCGGCGAGCGGCACTTCGGCGAGCGTCTTGCGGCTCATCCACTCATACGGCCGCACGGTCTTCGGGTGGATCGAGGGCGGGAGCACGGACTGCTTGCCGTGCGACAGAAGGTCGACGGCGCCGACCCCGCCGATCCTGAAGGCCCGCGACTGAATCTTCGAGGTATCGCCCCGGAAGAACAGGGTCAGGCCCTTGGCGCCCTTCTTCGCGACCTGAGCGGGGGGCAGGGCGGCGCACACGGCGTCGACCGCATCGTCGAGGTCAATGTCGACGGCGACGAGGCCGCGACCGAGCGCGATGCCGACGCCCGCACCAGGCATGCGAGACCATCCCCTGATGAAGTTCGGCGGGGCAGGCATCTCACAGAAGCGCTGCCAGTTCGGCATGAGTCGCCATTCCCCGCCCGCGTACAGGCCGGGAATCTTGTCGCCGGGGGCGATCGGGATCGCGGAATAGCCGTTCTCGATCAGCGCCGGGCCGGTGATGGCGAAGGGGCTAACGGCCAAAATCTGAGACTGCGGCGCAAGACCTTCAGCGAGCACGGCGCGCAGCCCCCGTGATGCCGAAGGGGGTGTACTGAAACGAAAGATCGCTGTCGTCGGGCTCAAAACCAAGCATTACGATTTCGGGCCACCCGACCGTCCCAGGGTGCTCGCGCACCCGCATGCGCAAACCGTCCCGGCGGCTGATAATTTTCCACCCTTTATCAACGACAAGAACGGGCGCCCAAGGCCGCTCGCGATGCGTCACATCGGGAAACCGAGCGAAGAAATCTTCGTCGGAAATATGATCAAAAGTTTGCGCTTCTTTCGTCGGGAGAATACGAACGGGCTTCAACACGGTTATACCTCAGATTTATGAGAAGCCCGGCGTCGCAAGCGTCGGGTTTTCTCGTTTCAGGAACTCGTTTGATCTCGGCGCACGCCGACCTTGGGAGGCGGTGCACTTGCAAGCATGGCTCGCCAATCCTCGTCGAGGATCACAGTCGCACCGCCGACCTTGCGAGCAATCAATCGGCCGCTTCGAATCGCATTGTATATTGAAGACCGCGAAATCGGGCCATGTGCTGCGAGATCGGCGATGCGATGTGCGATAATCATTCGTTGACGTCCAAAGTCGTTTAAGCACATACAAACTGTGCGACCAGAAATATTTACGTCAACTATGCGATAATTACTTTCTGAGGATAGCAGAGGAATGGTGTGCTCTTGTTGGCGCCCTCGCATAAGCAACTTTCTATCTACCTAGATTGCCGAGAGTTAATGATGGCTCAGTCCTCCCGCGGCCATCTCGCCCCCCCCCCCCGAAGGCTTCACGACGGTCGCGTTACCCTCTGCAAGCGCTCGAAGCGCCCTCACGACGAGAGCAATGTCGGTAGGGCCAAGGCATGCGTCTTCAGCACCCTCAATCGCGTGAGCGAGGGCTGCGGCGTGTTCGGACTCGGACATGGGTTCCCCCTCGGCCGCACGGCGTGCGTCCGGTTGCGCCCGACGACTTTAGGTCGGGCGGTTCAATTAATTTCGGCGAAGTGTTGTTGGCGCCGCGTCGGGCGGCCAATGATTGTTAATTCTGAAGCTAGCTTCGGGTCAATAGGTGATTATTGCAAAGGATATGGGGGGGGGGCAACTACCGGATATGGTGGATCAGCGACGGTTAGTCTGCCGTTCCATTTCGGCGATGAACTCGTCAATTGCCTCGGGGCGATAGCGGATCGTTGCCCGCTTGCCAGGGCCGAGGCGGATATAGCTCGGCCCCCGAAGCTGACTGCGCCATGCGGCGACGGTCTTCGCAGGAATATCAAGCCGCTCGGCGACTTCCTCCGTAGTGAGAAGGGTCGACTGAGACTTACGGATGGCGCTGGGCTGTGCGGACATGGCAGGCTTTCCACGGGCTTGTTTCGCTGCCCGCATCCTCACCAACCTGCGGCCGCGAGTACCCGAAGCCAAGGTGGGTATCCGTCATATCCTCCGCACGCCGACGGACGCTAATCGTCATCAGACGCGAGGCCCATGCGACGACGCCCGTCGACCCACCTACTGTGCTCTTCGAGCCACGCTTTGACGGTCATACCCCGCGCAATTCGCAAGCGTTCATCTTCCGCAACGGCATTCCGGACGCCGAGAGGAAACCGTTTGCGATCGCTCTTGGCGCGAACGTCAAGTTCCAGTCCGAGGGCGTCGAGCGCTCGGCTGACGAGCAGGAGGCCGGGACCCTTCGTATCTCCTGTGAGGGCCGACGACGCCCGCCAATTCTCGATGGTCCGCTCGCTGAGGCACACTTTCTCAGCGAACTCGGCCTGCGTGAGACCGGCGTCTAGAATCGCCAGGAAGATTGCCCGCAATACCTCGTTCGCGGCCTGAACGTCCGCTGAGGCGCCTTCGAGCACCTTCGGGGGCAGGCTTCGGCGACGATCTCTCACGCGGCGGCCCTTTCGGTCGTAGCCGTCTCACGGTGCCCAAGTGGCAGGCCGGCAGCGGCGAGAACTAGACCTTCCCACGCCTCGAAGGCCGCGACCCGCTCTTTCCAAAGCGGTGCCCGGTTGTAGATGCCGACGACGCCGCCGAACGATCCCGAAATGTGATTGATCGCGCGTTCGAGCACGGGCACCGGCACTCCAAGCTCACCGTGGGCATGGGTGACGAAGCTTCTTCGGAGGTCGTGAAGGGTCCAATGGGGGAGGGCGGTGGCCGCAGGATCGGAACGACGGAGGTTCGTCGCGATCAGTGCGTCTAAACGCTTCTTCGAACGATCGACGTTTCCTATCACGCTGCCCTCGGTCGTCGAGAAGACGAGACCCCGGCGGCTCGATCGCTTTGCGATGATGCGGACGCACGTAGCAGAAAGAGGCACGTCGTGCGCCTTTCGATTCTTCGTTCGCGAAGCCGGGAGGCGCCAGACCTTCGCTTCGGTGTTGACCTCCTCAGCGATCATTCCGAAGACCTCACCCTTGCGCTGCCCGGTCAGCATCAGGAGTCGAACGATCGCGCCGAAGTCGCTTTTCGCGCCCAACGCGGCGAGGTAGATTTGGCCGAGTTCCGGCAGGGATAGGACGCGCTCCCGGCGAACATCGGACCCGAATCGCTCAGTTTCCTTCACGAGGTTCACAGGGCACAGCCCGTTGGCCCGCGCCCACGAGTAAAATTTCCGAGCGTAAGCGCGGGCGAGATTGGCCGTCCTGAGCTTGCCGCGTCCCGCGATCGTTTGCAGCGCGTTGGCAATGTCCGCCTGCGTTACGTCTTCGAACGGCTTGCGGTCGAGCGCGGCAAATTCCCGTATGAGCACCCGGCGGTACTCGCTCGCTGTGCTCGGCTTCAACCGGGCGTCCACGTGCTTCGCTAAGAAGTCCTCGCGGACCTCGGCGAAGGAGCGGCGGGCCGCTGCCTTCACAGCGGCTTCCGCGCGGGCATGGGAAGGGTCTTCGCCCCGAGCTACCCGCCCGGCGAGGTCGCGCGCTAACCTCCGGGCCTCGTCGAGGCCGAGTTTACGATCGTCGGCGATCGTGACCATCCGCGACACGAGCGCGCCTCCGGTCCTAGCGCGGTAGCGGAACACATAGCATCGACGACCGGAGGGGTAGACTCGCACGCCGAAGCCCGGAGTCGCGTCCTCATAGACGATGTACTCCTTCGTCTCGGGAGCGAGACCGCCCACACGCCCAACCGTGAGCTTCGCGACGTTCGCCAATGTCCGCTCCATTCGAAATCCGTGCACAATCCGTGCACAGTTTCTAGCGGATTGTCGAGGCCACATGATCCCCATAGGGATTGTACGGCGCGGTAATACCCATATAAAACAACGGTTTAGTGCCTAACCCGTTGAGCGTGCTTCAGAAGCGGGTTCAGACTTTTAATCTGTAGGTCTTGGGTTCGAACCCCAACGCGCTCACCAAATTCCCCGGCCACCACGACGTACCGGGCCGCAATCTGCGTGCGGCCGAAGCGCTGCTGTTTCCACGGCTTGCTCTGCTGTTGCAACGCGCTTGCCGTCGTCCCCGGGGCTCCAATTGCCCCGGCCGGTCGGAGGGTGGCGTCAGGACCACACGCGAAGCACGATCATGAGGCCGATCGGGACGACGAAGATCAAGGCCGTCGCCCATTGGATGTCGTTCCGTGTGCTTTCCAGCGCGCTTTCCAACGCCGCGATGCGCGCCTCCAGGGCCCGAAACCTCGCCTCGTCCATCACCGGCTCCCTCGGCCTCTCTCACCTCGCCGATGGTGGAAGGACACGACCTCGGCTGTCCAGTTGAACACCGGGCCGTCGTGACACGAGGCACCGAGCCAGAGTCCGCACCGCCACGACGGAGCCGGCTGGGTGTCGTGAACGGCAACGTGTGGATTTACGACAAAAGACCAAGGTGCGAGGGGGCGAGTTCGCTGCGCTCCGGCTCGGCGGTTTATCGGGAAACCCGCCCCGTCTGGGCCGGTTTCGCACCATCCGGCATGAGGAGCGACGGCATGTCAGCGGTGAACGATCCCAGCCCCGGCCGAGTTCAAGCCGATCACAAGCCCGTTCCAGTCTGCGAATACGTGCAGGATGCCGTGGTCCGGGTCACCGGCACCTGCAGCAATCCTGCTCGCCGACATCGTTCCGACGGGCTATCGGTCCACGGAAATGGCCGGGATCCAGCAGGGGGATACGATCCTCGCGTTCAGGGCCGGCCCGCTCGGGATCATGGCGGCGCGCTGTGCGTGGCTGTTCGATGCCGGACGCATCATTGTCATTGAGGACGTCTTTCGCGGCACGACTGCGAAGACGGACCGGCTCAGCCCGTCGCCTTCGCATCCGCCTTATCGGCCAAGCCCTTCAATTCATCGGCACTCATCCAAGCGATCCCCGAGGGCGAGTGAATGGAATGAGCGATCAAACCCATGCCGATCTTCGTCTTCGCAGCCGCGAGGGCCTTCTCCGAACCCTCGTGCTCCTCGTGATTCCATTGCCCACTCACCTGATTGGTGGTGTCGCCCCAGAGAAGGGTCCACATGGTGATCTCCTTGACCATGAAGGGGAAACGGACCGCCCTCCATTCCAGTTTGGGACGGTCGAAGCACCAGCGGCTACCGTGTGGGCAAGCATTCTGATCCGCGCGCGAACAACACGAGATCGCCCTGCCGTGGATTGTTCAGCGCAAACGGTGTGTCGGACGCACGCGGAAGGAAACCGTTACCCAACTCACGCTCGAAGAACGGGTGCCCGACGGCGTAGAAGCAGCGGTCCTGGACGGCCTGATAATCGAACGACCGACGGAGAATCGGGGCACTTGCATCGGCGCCGGAACAATAGGCCGCGACCTCGACGCTCCCTGGACCGGACAGCCGAACCGCGCCGGTCGACCTTGGACGCACGGTCATCGAAAGCCCGTCATTCAGTGTCACGACCAGGGTATAGGGCGAGCGATTGTGGACGGACCGCAAGCAGTCGGCCGACGCAGCAGTTGATAGCGTACTTCCCAGGGTGACTGCCAGCATGAGGCCCCCCAACACTTGCTTCGTCCCACGCATCACTGGTTTTCCCCTGTGCACCTCAACGCGATCGCTTAAGCCATGGCCTGTATCCACGCCAGCGGCATTGCGGCACGAGACCGAACCAAATCTCTCCGCTGTCCTTTCGCGAACACGCGTCGAACGTGGCCCAGACTGAGCGTCCCGACCGCGAAGATTCTGACGGTCTAGCCCGAGAACGAACCGAAGCCCTCGAAGTCGGACGTCGGAGGAACGATCTTGGCCGGCAGGTCGTCCCATCCCCGGACCTCGCCGCGGCGATCGTCGCGGACGAGCTCCAGGGGACGCTTGCCATTCGTGACGCTCGGCGTATGGCGGACGTCGATCGACACATCGGAGAAGTCGAAATGGTCGGTCGTGATGTAGTTCCGCATTCAAATGATCCCGTTGATATGCCAGGGTTGCACGGATTGTTCAGTGAATGCGTGGCGCGGCACGACGTTCCTTATGGGGCACTCGAGCGACGCTACACGGGGCTTTTTCGATCGGCCCCGGCTGGGAAGGCGACGACATTCCATCTGATTGGCCGATCATCGGTGCCGCGGCTGTCGATGGACGTCTTTACCGTCGTGGACCGGATGGCCGTCAGCCGGTCGTCCAATTGAAGCCGATCATCGCGATCGCTCCGACGACGGTCATCCCGAGAAGAGCGAGACTGACGATTCGAACGCCCTTGTCGCCGGGATGGTTCTCCGACCCGTAGGATGGCCGAAGCGGACGGCCGCACCCGTCATCGGTGCCGCGCGGTTGGTTCGCGAGTCGGGTTGCATGGGTGTCGGGGTGGAGGGTCATCGATCCCTTTGGCAGCTGACGGAAGGTCCTGAGTAACGTCCCGAGGACCCACACGATCAGACGAACAGGTGCGACTCGATCGCCTCGCCGCTTCCGCGGAGACGATCGTGCGTCCGCGAGAGATCAGCCCAGAAGCCAATGAAACACGAGCGTCACCCCCGCGCCGACGATGGCCAGACCCAGCAGGGTGATGCTGCTGACCTGATCGACCTTATCGACGGTGTCTCCGACGCGGTGCTGCGGTTCAATCGTCGAACTCTGGCTGCCGACAGGTATAGAATCGGCGTTGACGACGTCCAGAGTTGTCTTGAGCGGTGTCGCGGTGGACCGGCTCTGCGCGTTCATGACTGTCACGCCTGCGAGATCGAACAGACGATGCGCGGACATCGGCCGATGGTGGCTGGGTCTGGAACGACTCGCTTGCGGCCTGACCACGGAATTCGGGGTTCGCTCACGGCGGCGCCTCGGTCGGCGACCGCCGCAACTCGTCGCTCAGGCGTTGCCACGCCCGCGATGGTTCGGATCGATACCGCCATCCGGCCCGGTCTCGTTCTCTATGTCGCCCTCGACGGTCGAATCCGCCGCGATGTCTTCGAAATCGTGGCCGGTCATCCCTTTGGATTGCCCGATACCCGGATTTCCTTTGAGATCTGCGTCCGTTGGGGTCTCGGTCTTCAAATGCTTGTTCGACATGGTGACTCCTGTTGCTTAGCTGGGTCGGCCCTGCCGGGAGGGCTGCCGGTGTATGTTTTCAACCCGACGGCAGGAGCCTCGTTCCTGGCTTTCGACCCCAGGCGACCCTGCGCCGCAACCCACATCGCAGACGCCGCACCGGTGGATCGTTCCCACCGATGGACCGAGCGCGAGATCGGCCCAGATTCATCCTCTGCCGCCGAGAGGGCGAGAGTCCGGTCGCCGAACGCAGCGTTTGGGGTGGCTTGGCGTCGGTTACGGCGCGAAGCAGTGCGGCTCCTGAACGAGCGCCCACGGGACGGTGGGCCTGCGCCCGCTCGCGTGGCGAGATCCCAGCCGCGGGGAGTTCAGGAACGCCGCTTCGCGAAAGAGAGGCTCCCGTGTGCTGCCCCCTTCAGCACCCAGAACCCGATACGGATATAGGCGAGCCACACGAGAAGTTGGCGGCGGATGCCGGTCGGAGCGTGGTCGTCGATCATGGCTGCGTCCCACGTGAGGCCTTGGAGCCCACCACGTCATCTAGTACTTTAGTACTGGTATAAATAGGGCCGCCCCGAGCGGCTACCTTCACGTTTCGGTGCGCCTTCACCGCAGCACCTCGGCCGTGCCTGGCGGAGCCGATTGTCGTAATCGGGAGCGTCGTTCTTGCTAAGTCCTACACGTGGAACGATTCACGGCACAAACGGACGGCCGGCAGCCGCATCGCGGCCGACGACCTGGATCGAGTTCGCGACGATGTCTTGTGCTCTTCGAACGCGAACGCTGGCGAACTCGTGAATGGGAAGGGCCTTGGCATCCGACACAACCGCTGCGACGAACGAATACCCCTCCCAAGGGGTTCTTTCGTCGACCCGACTTCACCCGCCCGGCGCGAAGCCCGGCGGGTTTTTCGTCGCACGCGCTGAGTTCCAATGATCCTCTTCGGCGGATTTCGCGTTTCCCCCGGCGAACTCCAGATCGCCAGGGAGATGATGACATGAGCTACGGCGCCACCGCGAGTGACAGTCCCTTCATCAAGGGTCGGAACGCCCGCCTCAACGGCAGGAGCCGAGAGGCCTGCCCCTACACCGAAGGCACTGCGGATTACGTTGCGTGGATGCAGGCCTTCGACGAGGCCGCGACCGACGATACCGGAACGGAATCCGGAACGATCGACCCGCAGAAGGCAGCCGAGTAGCACGCGCCACGCGTTCACTTCTCCTCACCCGCCCGGAGCGATCCGCGGCGGGCTTTTTGTGACTCGGTTCGAGCGGAAAGCCGAGGGAGGGGGAGACACGAATTGCTCAAACAGTAAGGCGGACATGGGAGAGGCCCGGCCACCATGGGTTGCCACTCGCTGAAATGGATCGACGCCAGACCAGATCCGTATTCCCTAATAATAAGATTTTATAATTGATTGATCCACTAATATCTATTGGAACAATAATTTGTCGAACGAATTCTAATACTGCCGCACATGGAGAACAAAATGCCGAAGATTATAACCCATGTCTTTGCCTCGGCTTTTCTGATTGTCAGCGGGGGGATATCGAATGCACAGGAACCCGAGACGACGGTCCCGTCGAGGACTTCACCGGCGGGCACGGCCGGTGAGATGCATAAGGGTGAGCAAATGAAGGCCGGTGAGATGGGTGGCGGTTCCGGGAATACGGGCGTTCCAGGCGCCTCACCCGCAGCCGATGGGAACAAGACGCAGGATTCTCGGACGACCAAGACACGAGACCGTTGAAACGGGATCCGCATCCGAAACGCAGCGAGAAATAACCCGTGTGATTCGCAGCTGCGGCGTTCTCTGCCAAAGCGCTTTCTCCCCACAGGGGACGCTTCGTGAGACGCTACCTCCACCCGCCCAGCTCCGGCTGCGGCGGGCTTTTCCGAAGCCGTCCGATCGGGCTCGCCGAATAGCGCTACTGGGTCCAGTACTCGTTCTGAGGGTCGTCGAGGTTCCGCGTGATCACCCGGCCGACCTCCTTCATCAACACACGCATCAGCGTGGCAAGGTGGGCGTCCCCCGAATCGAAGATGTCCTCCGCGAGGGCGAGCGTGAGTCGACCGAGCCGCTCACGGGTCGCAGCGTCCAGTTCCTTACCATCCTGCGGATCGGACATCGTTTCTCCCTCGCTCAAGGCGTTGCGCTCTTTTGCGCCACCACGATTGCGCGGCGACGTTCTCGGAAATATCAGTGCAAATATTACAGGCGCTCAACCTTGAAATCGACAAGACAACCGCCTTGCACAATGGCGCCTGTCACGATTTTGATCTCTCGCTAATCCGACTCATGGAACCGTTTCAGAAATTAATAACATTCCGGAGAGACAAATCATCGCGCAATTTGAATATTCAAATATTGATGATCAAATTTCTCTTATTGACGAATTGTTTTTGAGCGTCTATTTAAAAAACATAGCGATACGCCCAGACAGATCATACCGAACTATTATTTATGTAATTAATAAAATAACAACTCGGTCAAAAGATACTTATACTACGATGATGGCGACTTGAACATTGGTCCAGCCCGACAAAACAGACCCCGAGCCCCGACGGATTTCTATAGTCATTGGAAGATGCGACCAGGTGGCGCCCTCGGCATTCACATATATCAGAAGCACACGAAAATGTGCCCTCCAACCTTCGAAACGGGCGATGCCAACAGCAACGCCCAACCGTGGAGCTCGGGTTCGTCCGCCGTCATCGACCTTACGCAGGAGGGAACCAATAAGGATACAAGATCGAAAAACATCAAGCTTCCGCACCGGTCAAACAATGCGTTCTTCCCCATAATGCGCTAAGGTGAGGAAGAGTGATGTAATACCTCAATCCAGAGACACCAACGTGCCGACGCGCTACCGCTTTGACCTGGAAGATGATCGAACAGTATTCCGAGATGAGATCGGCGTCGAAACAGACGATCTCGATCACGCAATCGCTCAGGCTGTGTCGGCCATCGATGAACTGAGATTCATAGGCGTGACTTGAACACTTTACATCGGTTGGCATCTCGTCATCTGCGACGACAGCGGCACCGAGTTGAGGCGCGTCCGGCTTTAAACCTTATTCGGCCGAGAGCGGATCGGCCCGAAATTCACGGCGGTCAAAAGAACCACTGGGCCTCAGCAAGGCGTCAGCGACCGGGACCGGCACGCGGCTTCCCGCTTCCGGATTGGTGGGTGGTTCCAACGCGCTGCGCTCTGCGCTACGAGATCGCCGATGAGACTACGAAACTTCACACGAAAACTCGATTCCGACTTTCCGGCGAGCCGAATGCCGGGATTCGACGAGAAGTTTTACCTCGCTGCCTATGCCGATGTCCGACAATTCTCGGGCACCCCGTTGCAGCACTATCTGACGCATGGATGGAAAGAGGGGCGAGATCCAAGCCGCGGCTTCAGTGGCGACGGGTATCTCGCGGCGAATCCCGATGTCAAAGCGAGCGGTCTGAATCCGCTGGTGCACTTTCTCGGTCATGGATTGGCAGAAGGTCGGAAAGGATGGGAGAAGGAATCCCATTCCCCCGCACCTGTAGCACGACATCAATACGTTAGAGACAACCCGCTGCTCAATTCTCATGCCGAAAACAGTATGGTTTTCATGTATTGGGTGAGTCAGGATCTGAAGGAGCCTCCGGCAGCGCCGGCTTGGCGTGCCATCTACCCGAAGTTCACGGTCTTTTCCGATGACGATGTCGTACCATTGATGCCGCAGGCATTTGTGCCGATCTTCAAAGCTATTCGTCTGCCTTCCGCCAAATCGGACATCGCCCGCTTTTTCCTCCTACGCGAATACGGTGGCTTCTATATCGACGCGCATGTCGGGCCGACGTCTCCTGCACAATTGATGGAGACGCTCGATAAGCTGAATTCTCACGACCTGATCCTGTTCGGCAAAGGCTGGAGCATGACGAAGGTTACGGATTTCGACCTCATGAACGGGGTTCTGGCTGCACGAAAGAACTCCCCGTACATCGATCTGGTTCTTGATCGGATGATAGCGAACGTCCTGGAACATAAGAAAAAAGAAGACGCGACCGCCGCCTATGTTCCCTATGGACTTTTCGAGATGACCGGTACTTACGTCATCATACAGGCATACTTCGATCAGTCACTTCCTCGGCCTGAGATCAAAGCCGAGTATCGTGACAAGATATTCGTTCATTTCATGAGAAACGAAACGGATTCCGGGTTCGAAGTGGCGGCATTCTACACGTACCGGAAACCGAACAACCATTGGAGCGAGCGGCAAAACAGCGAGCGTTTCTTCATCTGAAGTCCCGAACGATGGCCGCAACGGATCCGGGTTGCGGGTCAGCCCCATGACGGCCTCGTGCTGGATGATCCGGCTGAAGGCCGTTTCGGGCGTCCGGGGGAAGCGGGCAACCGATGCTCCCCATTCCGGCCGAATCATCGGGCGCCGGAGTGTCTTCTGCTTTCGCCACGCGCCTTGTTAACGCGTCCTTATCCCCTTCCAGCCTCCGGTAGACATAGGCGCGTCGGTGACGCTTCGCGCCCGATTGCGGTGGAACCGGATACTCATGCTCGAGCGATTGCGGATCTCGCTGAAGGTCGTGAACGGCGTCCAGGTCGGACTCGTGGCGGGCCTCGCCTGCGTCGGCGCGTGGCTGATTCTGCCCACCGGTCGGGAATCCCTCGAGATGCGGGAGACCGCGCGCCTCGCGGCACGCAACCTCGCGGGAGCGATCGACCTCGGATTGAAATCCGTCGAGACCGATGCCCGTTCGGCAGCCATGCTCCTGAAGGTGGGCGAGTCGGCGGCGGACGACGAGCGGCGCGGCGACACCCTTCGCGAATGGCTCGGCCTCCATCCAACCTACGCCGACGCGATGCTGGTGGGTGCCGACGGTGCCGTGCGGGTCTCCGGCGGCGGTGGCAGCGCGCCGGTGGGTCAGGCTTGGTTCCGCCGAGCCCGCGGGGCCGACATCGCCGTGGCGACGGAGCGCGGCGCCGTTCATCTCAGCGTCGCACTGGGCGGCGATCATCTCGTGCTGCGCGTCGGACCGGCTTGGTTCGGCGAACTGGAAGCCCGCGTGCGCGACGGCCTCGCCGTGTCCACATCCCGACTCGCCCTCAGCGTGACGGGTGCGGACGGAATCCCGCTCTCGGGCGTCGCCCCTCCGCGTCCGCTGCCCGACGGCGCCGTCGAAGCCACGACGCAGACCAGCGGCGCTCAGGGATTGGCGAGCACCGGCTGGGCGGTCACCTCGGTGATGGCGCCGGCGCCCGCGAGTGTCCGGCTCCCGGACCGGACATTCGCACTCCTCGTCCTCACCATGATCTTCGGCGGCACGGGACTGGGCTACGCCGTCGCGATGCATCCCGCCCGGCGCCTGCGGCGCCTGGCCCGCCCCCTCGACACCGTTTCGGCACCCGACGAGGCGGCACGGATCACCGAGATCGACGACCTCGAGCGGGCACGCGACTCCCTCGCACCGCGCGACGATCGCGGGACGCGGGATGCCCGCACGGGGCTCGGCCGGATCCGCGCACGCCTACGCACCTTCGAGGCCATGTCGGGCTGGACCCTGTGGGAGGTCGATCCCTCGACCCGGCAGGTGATCTGGACGGACCCCAGCCACGAGACCGGACTCGCCGGCGACCGCTCGATTGCGCTGGACGAACTGATCGACGGCATTCTTCCGACCGATCGCGCCCTGATGCGGCTGACCATGGAGGCCGCCATGGCCGAGGACGGTCCGCACGACGTGGTGCTGCGCACCTCCCATGCGGGCCCGGAGGGCGGAGAGCGCCGCCTCCTCGTGCGCTTCCGGCGCGGCGAAGCCCGAGAGGAGGGCGGTGTCCGGCTCCTCGCCCTCAGCCGCGAAATGGACGACAGCCACGAACCGACGGCCGCCGTCAACGAGCGGCGGCGCGACGCGCCCCTCCGACGGGTCACCGACGGCATCGTCCACGACGTCAACAACGCCCTCACCGTGGTGACGGCCAATCTCGGCATCCTGAAGCGGCGCCATGCCCTCGGCACGGCCGAAGCGCGGCTGGTGGATGGGGCCCTGGCCGGCGCCGCGCGCGGGGCCGCCCTGACACGCCGGATGGCCGGGCTGGTCCGTTCGGACAAGGGAAGCCTCGCGGAGGCCGACATCGCAGCGACGGTGGCGTCGTTCCTGCCGTTCCTACAGGCGCAGGTGCTCGGTGAGATGCCGGTCATGAACCGCTTGGCCGCCGACCTGCCCACCGTGCGCTGCAGCGAACCCGTCATCGAGGTCGTACTCCTCAACCTCGCCTTCCACTTCCGCGATTGCGGCTTCGACGGGTTCGCCGTCGCGGGCAGCACGCACGAGACCGAGTCCGAGATCCTCCCCGGCCTCCTGGCGGGCCGCTATGTCCGCCTCGTCGTGGCCAGCGGCCGCCCGGCACGGCAACGCCCATCGCCCCCGGCCGGGGTCGCGCCGCTGGAGGCGGTGGCGGAACTGGTCGCGGGAATCGGCGGCCGCTTCGCGATCCAATCGGACGGGTCGGGGGCCGAGCCCTTCCTCGCCGACCTCTGGCTTCCGGCCGAGGCTCGTCGCGCGGAGGCCGCCCCAGAGCGGGCTGGCGCGACGCGCCTGCTACGCGTGCTCCTCGTCGAGAGCGACAGTCTCGTCCGAGCGTGCCTCGCCGAGGTGCTGACCGATCTCGGCCATGCTGTCGTCCAGGCGGCCTCCGGTGCACATGCCCTCGAAGCGCTCATGCGGGACGGTGCCTTCGACGCGATGATCACCGATTACGCCATGCCGGTGATGTCCGGCCTGCAACTCGCCGCGACGGTGGTCGAGCGTCATCCGGGGGTGCGCGTCATCATTGCCGGACCGCATGGCCACCTGCCGGCCACCGCCCGCCGGTTCCTCCAGCTCGACAAGCCGTTCCGCGAGGAGGACCTCGCCGCCATCCTCTCGGCCATCGCCGCGGCCCCCCTGGCCCACGCCGCCTGAAACGGGATCGGCCACCCCGGGATACCGGCCCGGGGGACAGGGATGCCTCGACGGCCGGTCCAGGCGGCCATGTCGTTCACCCGCCAGAACGCCGGTCCGGTTTCGCCCGTACCGCATGCGCCTCGCCGGTCGCACTGCGTTGTGGCATTCGCCGTGCGCAGCTGTCGGGTTCGTCGATGGTACGACCGGCCATCCGTCCATGAATGCTCATCGATGTCTCAGGACGACACAGGCCGCGCTCTGGAAGACTTTGAGCGGCAGACGGATATTAACCTTCATCGATCATGAATCGGACCGTGCGGTTCTCAGGAATCTGAGCCCAGGTTTTCGCAGGCACAAAGCGAGCTTCGATCCATGCATGGCCTGAAGGCGTCCGCCGTTCTCGGCACCCTCGTCGCTTTTCCGGCGACCGTGTTCGCCGCCGATCTTCCCAATCCCCGCACCACCAGCACCGAGTGGTACACCGGCGCCGAGGCGCAAGGCATCGACGACAGCTGGCGCGTCGCCGTGGACGGGTCCACCAGCGTCACCTCGAACAGCTCCGCCTTCGGCTCGGTGACGGGGACCATCGCGGCTGCCGGAACCCTGACCCAGAGCGGGCCGCGCGTGCGCATCGACGGCACTGCGGGGACCTACTCCTATCCAGGACAGGGCGTCGCGCAGCGCGTCACCGGTTACCAGCAGGAGGGCGCGGGCCTGCTCGGCTACGAGTGGATCTGGGCCGATGCGGCACTGGCCGGCTATCTCGGCTTCAACGTCCGCAGCAACCAGCTTTCCATCGCCGATCCGGGCAACCCCGTCGTCGGAACCGGGGTCGGCCTCAAGGTCGCGGCCAATTTCTACGCCACCCCCACGGACCGGACCATGGTCTCGGCCTACGGCTCGTACTCGACCAAGTTCAACGCCTATTACTCCCGTGTCCGGGCCGGCTACATGGTCGCCGACGGCGTCTATCTCGGCCCGGAGGCCCTGTTCCTCGGCGACGATTTCTTCCGGCAGTACCGTATCGGCGCGCACCTGACCGGCGTCCGGTTCGGGCCCGTGGCGATGTCGGTGGCGGCGGGCTTCGTCCAGGATCGCATCCAGGGCAGCGGCTACTATTCGAGTCTCGAAGCACGCATGCAGTTCTGAGGGGATCTCGGCGCACGGCCGGGCGTCATGTCCGCCGAATCGGATCTGGACCGCTCGAGTATCGCGTGGATCTGACGGCACGTCTGCGATCTTGTCGGACGCGTTCGCCACCCGAATCGGTCCCCGCGGCGGCATCGCTCGCGTGACACGCGCTCGGGTCCGGGTACCCTCGCACCGTGCAGCGACATTCTACCACAGGCACCGAATGCCCGGACGGCTCGACCTCCATCGATCGCCCGGCGCCGGCGCCGTCACCGCCTTACTGTGCAGTGCACAAGACATTTCTTCATCCGAGGCCGATTGTCAGATCGCCGTTGCGCCCTTGCGAGACGTTTCCGCTGGAACCAGGGGGAAAAACAATCGTCGGGCCCGGGAATTCCCTCGCGACGTCATAGATTCCGTATCCTGGACCTATCCTCTCCTCGCATCGCCGTCGTGCATTCATCGTTCTGGCAAATCGACACCTTCGCGGATTTGACGGTGTCCGATCCGTCCGGGTCGTACGCGACCGCTCCAGATCCTTCTGGCTGCCCCGAGGACGACTGTCGGCGCTTGTCCATCGACGCAAACAAGCCCTGATTAACCGGCTTTCATGCCTCTTTGGAAAGAACCCGGAGCCATACCGAGGTCCGGTGGGCGAAGAAGGAGCGCGGCGTGTGAGGATCGGGGTCCGATGGCTAGCGTGGATCGTCGCGACCGTTGCCGGTCTCGTCCTGCTCGGCCAGCCGGTCGGTGCTCAGAACCAGCTCGTGATGAGTCTCGCCGCGATGCTGGCGATGCTGGTGTTGTGGGTGTTCTTCGACGGCCCGCGTGCGCGCTTCGTGTTCCTCGCCCTCGGCTCCATGGTGGTGCTCCGCTACGTCCTGTGGCGGGTGACGAACACCCTGCCATCCCCGGGCGACCCCGTCGGCTTCGGCTTCGGCCTGGTGCTGCTGCTCGGTGAACTCTACTGCGTCTTCATTCTGTTCGTCAGCCTCATCATCAACGCCGATCCCCTCAGGCGTCCCCCACCTCCCTTGGCGGCGGCGGCGGACCTTCCCGAGGTCGACGTGTTCGTGCCGACCTACAACGAGGACGAGAGCATCCTGGCGATGACCCTCGCGGCCGCGCGGCAGATGGACTACCCGGCGGACAAGCTCATCGTCTGGCTGCTCGACGACGGCGGCACGGACCAGAAATGTGCGGATGCCGACCCCGCCAAGGCCGCGGCGGCGCGCCAGCGCAGGATCGACCTCCAGCGGCTGTGCGGCGATCTCGGTTGCCATTACCTCACCCGCGATCGCAACGAGCACGCCAAGGCGGGCAACCTCAACAACGGCCTCGCGCACGCACGTGGCGACGTCGTCGTGGTGTTCGATGCGGACCACGTGCCGTTCCGCTCGTTCCTCACCGAGACGGTCGGTCACTTCGCGCAGGACCCACGGCTCTTCCTGGTCCAGACCCCTCACGCGTTCCTGAACCCCGACCCCGTCGAGCGGAACCTGCGCACCTTCGACCGGATGCCGTCCGAGAACGAGATGTTCTATTCGGTGACGCAGCGCGGCCTCGACAAGTGGAACGGCTCGTTCTTCTGCGGGTCGGCGGCCCTCTTGCGGCGTACCGCCCTCGACGAGGCCGGCGGCTTCTCCGGCATCACCATCACGGAGGATTGCGAGACGGCGTTCGAGCTGCATTCGCGCGGCTGGACCAGCGTCTACGTCGACAAGCCCCTCATCGCCGGCTTGCAGCCCGACACGCTCACGGACTTCATCGGCCAGCGCTCGCGCTGGTGCCAGGGGATGTTCCAGATCCTGATGCTCAAGAATCCACTGTTCCAGAAGGGTCTCGAGCCGATCCAGAAGGTCGCCTACCTGTCGAGCATGACGTTCTGGTTCTTCCCCGTGCCGCGGCTGATCTTCATGTTCGCGCCGCTGCTGCACATCTTCTTTGACCTGAAGATCTTCGTCGCAAGCGTCGATGAGTCGATCGCCTACACGGCGACCTACATCGTCATCAACCTGATGCTGCAGAACTACGTCTACGGCAAGTTCCGCTGGCCGTTCGTCTCCGAACTATACGAGTACATCCAGGGCCTGTTCCTGGCCAAAGCCATCGTCTCCGTCATAGCCTCTCCGCGGAAACCGACCTTCAACGTCACCAACAAAGGTGCCACCCTCGACCACGACCACCTCTCCGCCCTGGCCGGTCCGTTCGTCGCCGTCTATCTGCTATTGCTCGCAGGCTGCGGCGTCGCCGCTTATCGCTACCTGTTCGAGCCCGGCGTCACCAACCTGATGTTGGTCGTGGGCTTGTGGACCTTCTTCAACCTGATCACGGCCGGCGCGGCTTTGGGCGTCTGCGCCGAGCGCAAGGTGACGGAGCGGACGCCGTCCCTCGTCGTCGACCGCCAGGGCGCGCTGACACTGGGCGGCCGCGTCACCGACGTGACGGTGGAGCGCGTCTCGGCCGAGGCCTGCACGGTTCGGCTGAATGCCGCCTTCCTCGCCCCCGGCATGGGGCTGAAGCCGCTGCCCGGCAGCCTGTCGGTGGTGCCGGTGCCGGGCGCCCGCAGGGCCGGCCCGCTCTCGGTGACCTTGCTCGGCGTCGAGCGCACGCGTGACGAGGCGATCTGCCGCCTCGGCTTCGGTGCGCTCTCGACACAGGATTACGTCGCCCTGTCGGGCCTGATGTACGGCGAAGCCGACGCCATGCGCCGGTTTCAGCTGCGCCGCCGGCGCCACAAGGACCTGTTCACCGGAACGCTGCAGTTCGTGTGGTGGGGCTTGGTCGAGCCCGTGCGCGCCCTGCGCTACGCCTTCCTGCCGAAGCCGGTGCCGGCACCCGCGGCCGAGGCCCCGGCGGCGACCCAGACCCGTCCGAGCGAGAGCCCGCGCCTGGGTCTACGTCCGCCCGACTCGAATTTCGACCAGTTCGGCACGGCCCCAGGGTCGGCCGGTCCGGGTCCAGCGGGCTCGGGTCCCACCGCCCCGGGCCCGGCGCCGATCCGGCCGGCCCCCGCAGCGGCTACGGCGAACGCACACGAGGCAGGGGCCGGCGACTGGGTCCGCCTGATGCTTGAGTTCGAGAACGAGCGCCGGCTTTCGGGCGGTCGTGCCGATCGCCGCAAGTCGGTGGCATCCTGATGCGCACGCTCTCGCGACGGCCTGTCCCACGGCTCCGCCGTCTGGTCCGCATCGTGCGGGCCACGGGCCTCTGCACGGTCCTGCTCGCAGGCGCGGCGAACGCACAGACGTTCCTCGGCGGCAGACCCTCCGACCGGTTCGGCGGGCCCCCGGCTCCCGAGACGCAGCGCCCGGCCACCGCCCCGACGGGCGGCCCCAAGCTCGGCAATTCGCCCCCGGGCGGTCCCACGGCGGGCCGGGTCACCGAGGCCGGATCGACCATCGCGTCGGCGCGACGACTGCCCTCCGGGACGCGCGGCATGCGCCTCTCGGGCGAGGCCGACAGCCTGCAATATCCGGTGTTCCTCACCCCCGGTCAGGCCCGCGGCCCGGCCCGGATGCGCGTCTCCTACCTGTCGGCGATCTCGGTGGCCCCGGAATCCTCCGAGCTGACCGTCACGGTCAACGACGAGAAGATCGGTTGGACCCGGGTTCAGGCGCCGGGCGCGGTCAAAGTGGTCGAATTCGCGATACCGGACGGTCGCTTGAAGCCGGGCTACAATGCCGTGCGGCTCAGCGTGATCCAACGCCACCGTGTCGATTGCTCCGTCGATGCCACCTACGAATTGTGGACCCAGATCGATCCGTCCCGAACGGGGCTGGTGGTTCAACCCGCCGGCCATGACCTCGACCTGCGCAACCTCGCGGCGCTCGAACCGGACGAGAGCGGCGCCCTGCCGGTGCGTGTCCTGCTCACCGAGAAACCGAGCCTGAAACGCCTGCGACGCATGATCGGGGCGGTTCAGGCGATCGCCCTGGTCGGGCGCCTCGCGCGGCCGGCCGTGGAGTTCGGCGGTCCGATGGCGGGCCGTGCCGGCCTCAACCTCGTGGTCGGCACGGCCGAAGAGTTGCGCGGCGTCGACGGCGTGGCCGACCTCGGCGCGATCACGGGACCCAAGCTCGCGCTGCTTCCCGACCGGAGCGACCGTGCCCCCACCCTCGTGGTCACGGGTGCGGGCGACGGCGACGTGGCCGAGGCGATCCAGACCCTGGCGCGGGCGCGGGCACCGGAGGGGGCCGGGGGCGAGGATCTCGCCGACCTCACTCGTGGCTACGAGGTCACGGGTGGCGAGACCCTGAGCCTCGATGCCGTCGGCATCGCCTCGCAGGAATTCAACGGCCGCCTGCTGCGCACGCGGTTCGAACTCCGGCTGCCCGCCGATTTCGTTCCGGCGGATTACGGGAAGGTGATGCTCCATCTGGCCGGGGCCTCCGCCGCGCGCCTGTCGCCGGAGGCGCGGATCATCGTCGACGTGAACGGCCGGAACGCCGCGAGCGTCCCCCTGGCCTATGCCAATGGGGAGCTGTTCGAGGACAGTGCGGTTCCGCTCCCCCTCGGCCTGTGGCGGCCCGGCCTGAACCGGATCGACATCTCCGCCCAGGTGCCGACGGACGCCGACCGGACCTGCGACACCCTGCAGCCGGGCTCGACCCAGGCGCGCTTCCTGCTCCTCCAGAAGACGCGCATCGTGATTCCGCGCCTCGCGCGCGCCGTGCGCAATCCGGATCTCGCCGCCGTGAAGGGCGGGGCGATCCCGTTCATCGCCGCCGGAGGCCAGCCCCGGCTCGTCCTGCCGACGCCGGACCGGGATTCGGCCGCCGCCGCCGCGGTGATCGCCGCCCGCCTCGCCATCGCGGCCAAGCGGATCATCGACTTCGAGGTGACCTCCGACCACGAGGGCGGGCGCGGCCCCGCCCTCGTGGTCGCCCCCGCCCGTGCACTCAATCCTGCCACCGTCGCGTCCGTGGGCCTCGACCCCGACCGTATCCGGCAGGGCTGGGAGGGTCGGGCCGAGACCGTCGCGGCGCTGGGACCCGCCGGCGCCGAAGGGATCCTCACCCTCGACCGGCTCCGGCGCAACGTTCCCATGCGCTGTGCCTTGCCATCCGCCGTGATGCCGCTTCGCCTCGCGGACGGAGCCGCCGAACGGGTCCGCGAGCGCCGCGCCGGACCGCCCGCCACACCGGTCCCGGCCCCGATGCAGACCGCCTCGCCCCTCGTCCAGCTCTCGGGCGCCGACGGCGACGGCGGCTCCTCGTCGGGGGACCTCGTCGCCAAGTGGGACCAGCGCCTGCGCGCCGGCCCGTCCTCCCTCGACACCCTGGCGGACGCCGGCAATGCCATCTCGGATCGCGCCCAGCAGGTGTGGCACGCCCTGGTGGACGGGGTCGGGATGGCGCCGGGCAAGTCCGTCGAGACCTTCGATGCCCGGGCCTCCCTGATCGTCGCCCAGGGCGCCGGTGCCTCGTTCGATTCCAGCGTCGTCCTGGTGACCGCTCCGAATGCGTGGCTCCTCAAGGCTTCGGCGTCCTGCCTCGTCGATCCGCGGGTTTGGACGAACCTCTTCGGACGTGCCGCCTTCCTCGACGCGGCGGAAGGCACCTTCACCATCGACCAGCCGGAGAGCGTGAGCGTGATCGAGACCCAGCCGCGCAGCCTGTCGAACCTTTGGCTGCTGGCCGCCGCGTGGCTGTCGCTCAATCCCGCGATCTACGTGGTCCTCATGCTGCTGGTGGCGCTCTGCCTCGGCCTGGCGACGGCGGCCCTGGTGCGCGATGTCGGCCGGAGCAACCGATGAAGCCGCTCGTCCACCGCGTCCGCGGGCTCGTCATGGCGGCCGCCCTCGGCCTCGCCCCGTCCATCGCGCCCGCGCAGACCACACCGAAACCGGCGCAGGCCCAGAAAGCCGAGCCGGCCGACGAGCCGACGCGCGAGATGTCCCGTCCCGCTCCCACGGGAACCGCCGTGCCGCCATCCACCGCCCTGCCGTCCGCCCCGGGCGATGGGAGCGGCCCAGCGACCACGGTCCCGGTTCTGGCGGGCGCCCTCGGGGATTCGCCCGGATGGCGCACCTACCGCGCCCGGTTCGTCACCGCGGCGGGGCGTGTCGTCGATACGGCGAACGGGTCCATCAGCCACAGCGAAGGCCAAGGTTACGGCATGCTCCTGGCGGTGGCCGCCGACGACCGCGCCACCTTCGAGCGGATCTGGGGATGGACCCGCGCCAACCTGATGGTTCGCTCCGACGCGCTCCTGGCCTGGCGCTGGGCGCCGGACCAGCGCCCGGCCGTGTCCGACCTGAACGACGCCACGGATGGCGACCTCCTCGTCGCCTGGGCCCTCACCGAGGCGGCGGAAGCCTGGGGCGAAGGCGCCTACCGCACGGCCGCGCGCCGCATCGCCGTCGAGGTCGGCCGCAAAGCGATGCTGTTCAAGGACCCGCACGGCACTCTCCTGCTTCCGGCGGTGGCGGGGTTCTCGGCGGCCGACCGACCGGACGGCCCGCTGGTGAACCTGTCCTACTGGGTGTTTCCGGCGTTCCAGCGCCTCGGTCTCGTTGCCCCGGAATACGATTGGCAGGGCCTGATCCGGAGCGGAATCGACATCCTGCGCCAAGCCCGGTTCGGACCGTCACGCCTTCCCACGGAGTGGATCTCCATGAAGGCGGAGCCCCGCCCGGCCGACGGCTTTCCGGCGCTGTTCTCCTACAACGCGATCCGCGTGCCGCTCTATCTCGCCTGGGCGGGGGTGGGACGCCCGGAGGATTACGCGCCGTTCGCCACCCTGTGGAACAGCACGGACGTCGATCGCCTGCCCATCGTCGACACCCGCGACGGGCGCGCCGTCGAATGGCTCACGGAGAGGGGCTACGCCGCGCTGGCCAGCCTCGTGGCCTGCGCCGCCGATGGCCGGGCCGTTCCGGCCGATTTCGAGACGGTGCGCGACACCGAGAACTACTATCCGACGACGGTGCAGCTCCTCAGCATGGTCGCGGTTCGGATGAGGTACGCGTCATGCCTGAAGCGCTGAACCGTTCCTTCGGCAGCGAAGCCGTGCGCGTTGGCCTCGGGCTCCTCCTCGCCAGCGGTGTCGCCGGGGCCGCATTCGCCCAGACGCCGACGCCCGGTCGGCAGGTCGTCTATGGCGATGGTGCGCGTGCGCCCGCCATCCTGGCGGCTCCCACCACGGCCGCGACCCCCGGCATGGTGGACGAGAGCGCCCTGCGCTACTACGCGGCCCAGAAGCAGACGGCCCGGATGAAGGCCGAGATCGGCCGTCTGAAGCGGCTGTATCCGGGCTGGACCGAGCCGGAGGACCTCGACACCCTGAAGCCGAGCCCGCCGGAGGAAGCCCCGCTCTGGGACCTCTTCACCGCCGGCCGCTTCGACGACCTGCGGGAGGCGATCGCCAACCGCCGGGCGTCCGACCCCGCCTGGCAACCCTCCGAAGAACTGACGCGCAAGCTCCTGCGGGCCGAATTCCGAAGCCGGATCACCGCCTTGGGTACCGCACAGGGGGCAAAGCGCGCCGAGGATGTGGTCGCGCTGTATCGGGCCGACCAGGCCGCCCTCGACCCGTCCGACGTCGAGAGCATCTGGACCATCGCGGACAGCCTCGCCGCCATGGGCAGCACCGAGGAGGCGCAGACGCTCTATCGCTCAGTGCTTCAGGGCAACGCCGATGCGGGCGCGCGCCGGGCCACGATCCAGAAGGCCATGGCCTACCTGAAGATGGCTCAGGCCGAGGAACTCATCGCCCTCGGCCGCGGCGAGGCCGACCGGAAGGGCGACGGGAAAGCCGAGTTCGATCCGATCCGCCTCGACATCACCCGTGCGCAGATCGCCGCGTTTCTGCACGACGACCCGGCCCAGGAACCCAAGGTTCCGGACCTCGCGGCGTTCCAGGCCTACGCCAAGGCGTCGAACGATCCAGGCCAGACCAGCCTACTCGGGTGGTACGGCTACAAGCGGCGCCAGTATCGCGACGCCCTCGACTGGTTCAAGCTCGCCATCGCGCATGGCGGCGACGCCATGGTGGCGCACGGCCTCGCCCACACCCTGCGGGCCCTCAATCGGGTGCGGGACGCCGAGGAGGTAGCTTATGCGTGGCGGGACCGTTTCGTCGGCAACGAAATCCTTTACATCGATCTGCTGGAGCGCCGCCTGACGCAGGCCAACCCACCCTTCGTCGAGCCGGCCCGCATCGAGCGCTACGCGAAAGTGGTCGCGGCGTCCGGCTCGGGCGAGGGCGCCCAGGCCCTCGGCTGGTACGCCTACAATTCCTGCCAGTTCGAGGCGGCCCTGGAGTGGTTCCAGCGGGGCGTCGCTTGGCTCCCGGGCGAGACCACGGTGCTCGGCTACGCCCTGACCCTGCAACGGCTCAAGCGCCAGCGCGAGTATCTCGAGGTGATCAACCGCTACGACGGCCTGTTCCCGAAGGTGGTGGACCTCCTGTTCCGCGAGGATGTGGGCGGACCGCCGCTGCCGTGCCAGGCGACGCCTCAACCCGCTGCGCGGCAGGCCGCCGCCGCACCGCCGGCTGCCGAGCCGAGCTATGGCCGGGTGCCGAAGCCCGGAACGTCCGCCCCGGGCGCCGCCGGCCTGCCGCCCGCGATCCAGCGCAAGGAATTCCCCCTCGCCGTCGCCCTCGACAACCCGCTGCGCTTTCCGGCGCCGTCGGCGCAGCGCCTCGTGACCGAGAACCCGCCCGGCACTTATGCGCCGGAACCGGTCATGCCGGCGCCACCCCTCGTGGCACGCCGGGTTCCCGGCGCGGGCGCCATGCCCTACGAGCGCTACGGCTTCGCCCTGCTGCCCGGCTACAACGGGAGCGACAAGCCGAGCGGCATGCCGCTTCCGGCCGCCGGTACCTTGTGGCGGCAGCAGGAGGCGGAGCGGACGGCGGTGCCGGGTCGCTCGGTTTCCGAGGACGATCGTTTCTCGGCGCCCGGCCGCGCCTCGGCGCTCGACGCAACCGGCGCGGACACTCGACGGGGCCTGCCTTGATCCACCACGTGCGCCGATTTCCTGCTGCCCGGTTCGCCGCCACCGCGGCCTTGGCCCTGCTCGCCATCGGCCCGGCGGCGCAGGCGGCGCCCGTACTGCGCCTGCCGGGCGCCGGGCGGGTGGTCGCCACGAACGACACCCTCGTGCGCGACGGCTTCGATCAGCGCATCCAGTTCGGCGGTGGCGCCGGCACCAATGCGGCGAATCTCGCCCTGCGCACTCAGACCGCCGATCTCGTCCTGGCTTTTCCGGCGAACCTGGCGCGGCCGAACCGCGCCGGGATCGACGCCGAGATCGCCGCCCTGTTTCCCGGTCAGATCCTGCGCGTGCTTCCGGTTCCGCGCCGGAACGCCTACGGCCCCGTCGGCATGGCCGTGGGTGCCGACTGTCTCTACGCCTGGCAGTGGATCGACCTGACCCCCGCCATGATGCAGGCCTCCGGCCGACCGCGCCTGTTCGGCGCCCTGAGCCGACCCGATCCCATCGGGGCGCTGTCGCTCCGCATCCGCCTGTGCCGGACCGAGCAGGCCAGCCTGCCGGACCTCATCGCAGCCGTGGAGAGCATGAGACTGGACCTTGTGGCGCGTCCCCGGGCGGATGTGGGGATCGCGCCTGCCGGCACCGAGCCCACCCGCATCCGGCGCCGCCCCCGCCCGGTCGCGGGCGCAGAGACGGCGCGGAGGGAGCGCGCCACGCCGCCGCGGCCGGTCGAGGCACGGACGAGACCCGAGCCCGCGCCCAAGGCCGGCGCCGTACCGGAAGCGGCCGGTCGCCGATTCATCGCCCCGGCGCCCTCGAACGAGGCTGTCGCGGCACCCGTCACCCGTCCGGTGCCGGGTGCCGTACCGGGTCCCGCGCCCGGCGGCCGGTACATCACCGATGTAATCCAGCAGCCCGAGGCGCCGGCCCGCGGGGTTCCGACGCCCGCGCCCAATCCGGTCGGGCGGCCGACGGGCGGTGAGGCCGTATCGTCGGACCTTCCAGCCCAGGCCTATCGCCCCGGCCAGCGCAGCCCTCGCTGAAACGCCCGCGACGGCGTCTTTCCCGCGATCGCGATCACGCCCCCTCGACCGCCCCGTCTTATGAGGTTAACCAACCCTTAAGACGCACGGCCTAGGTTGAGGGCGAGGGAATCCGGCCATATGCCGGTCCTTCGGGAAGGGAGACGGCGTGCGTTGGGGGGCTGATCGCTGGCGGTTCTATCGGCTGATCGGCCGCGAGGTCGCTCAGGTTGCACGCAATATCTATGTGGGCGCCACCGGACGACCCGATATTCTTGCGGGTGCCCGGGTCACCGGCCTCGTCATCGCGCCCCATGACTTGCGCACCAGCGATGCCACTTTCGCGGACGACATCTATGCCGGATTGTTCGTCTTCGCCGGGCGGTCCCTTTCCGTCAGCGGGCGTTCGCCGTTCGATTACGCGCCGCCATCCCCCGAATGGGCCGACGCCCTCTACGGTTTCGGCTGGCTGCGCCACCTGCGCGCCGCCGACACGGCCCTGGCCCGCGCCAACGCCCGTGCGTTCGTGGCCGACTTCATGGCCGGGCGCGGCGAGGCGGGGCTCGCCAAACCGACGCCCGTGGCGGCCCGCCGGCTCATCGCCTTCCTGTGCCAGTCCCCCCTGGTGCTGGAGGGGGCCGACCACGCCTTCTATCAGGCCTTCCTCAAGACCATCGGCCGGACTGCGCGCGATCTCGAGCGCGACCTGCGGCGTGGGATCTCCCCCCAGACCCGGCTGCTCGCCGCCGTCGCGCTCTGCTACGCCGGGCTGTGCTGCGAGGGCATTCAGCCGATCCTGAGGCGAGCCACGCGCATCCTCGTGCGCGAACTCGAACGTCAGATCATGCCGGATGGCGGCCACCGCAGCCGCGATCCGCGCTTCGCCATGGAGCTGCTCCTCGACCTCCTGCCCCTGCGCCAAAGTTTCCTTGGGCGCGGCATCGACCCGCCGGAGGCGCTGCTTCACGCCGTCGACCGGATGCTGCCCCTCTTGCGGCTCCTGCGCCACGCCGACGCCTCGCTGAGCCACTTCAACGGCATGGGCGCCACCGCCGCCGACCATCTGGCCACCCTGCTGGTCTATGACGGTGCCATGGCCCAGCCCCTCATGCACGCGCCAAATTCGGGCTACGAGCGCCTAGAGGCCGGCCGCGTGCTCCTGGTCGCCGATGTCGGTGCGCCGCCGCCGCTGGTCGACTCGATCAACGCCGGAGCGGGCTGCCTCTCGTTCGAACTCTCGAGCGGCCCCCAGCGCATCGTCATCAATTGCGGCCTGCCGGCGAGCGGTCCGGAACTCCGGCGCCTCGCCCGCAGCACCGCCGCCCATTCCACGGCGACCATCGCCGATTCCTCTTCGTGCCGGTTCCTCACCGGGGGCGGGGCCTGGTACGAGCGCTGGGCGGTGACGTGGCTCGCCAGCCGCATCGGGCCCGTGGTCCTGCGCGGCCCCAAGGCCGTGAAGGCGGAGCGCACCCTCGATCCCGACGGTACGCGGGTGCTCGCCGCCCGCCACGACGGCTACGTCCCGGATTTCGGCCTCGTCCACGAGCGGCGCTGGCGCCTGGCCGCCGACGGGTCGGTTGTGGAAGGCGAGGATGCCTTCGTACGGTCGGGGTCGGCACGCGCGAGGGCCCACGAGGTCGCGATCCGCTTCCACCTCCACCCCGCCATCGCCGCCCGCGGCCGAGAGGAGGGCGGCCTCGAGCTCGTCTCGCCCATCGGCGAGGTCTGGCATGTCGAGGCCGAGGGCGCGCAGATGGCCCTGGAAGAGAGCGTCTACTTCGCCGGGCTGACGGGCGCACGACGCACGGACCAGATCGTCCTCTACCTCACGGTTTCGGAGGACACCCGTGTGCGCTGGCGCTTCGCCAGGGCGACACCCACGACGGGCTGAGGACCACCCTGGTCGCCTGCCGGGATTTCGTGTTAGGCGCCGGGCGGTTCCATCGCTTTCGACCGGACAGCCTTCCATGTCGCATGATCAGGTGCGGGTGACCCGCGCGCTCCTTTCCGTCTCGGACAAGGCGGGGCTCGTCGCGTTCGCCCGGGCCCTCGACGCACGCGGCATCGCCCTCGTCTCCACCGGCGGCACCCACCGCGAACTCCAGGCCGCGGGCCTGCCTGTGGCGGAAGTCGCCGATCTCACCGGCTACCCCGAGATGATGGACGGACGGGTCAAGACCCTGCACCCGGCGGTCCATGGCGGCCTCCTGGCGGTGCGCGACAATCCCGAGCATCAGGCCGCGCTCGCCGCTCACGGCATCGCCGCGATCGACCTCCTCGTGGTCAACCTCTACCCGTTCGAGGCCACCATCGCGCGTGACGCATCCTACGACGACTGCGTGGAGAACATCGATGTCGGCGGTCCGGCGATGATCCGCGCGGCGGCCAAGAACCACGCCGACGTGGCCGTGGTGGTCGATGTCGCCGATTACGGCGCGATCCTCGCCGAGCTCGATGCCCAGGGGGGCTCCCTCTGCGGCGGCACGCGCCGGGCGCTCGCGGGCAAGGCCTTCGCACGCACCGCCGCCTACGACGCGGCCATCGCCAACTGGATGGCAGGGCAGAGCGAGGGCACGGCCGGGACCTCGGCTCCGGCCTTCCGCGCCATCGGGGGGAGCCTCGCGCAAAGCCTGCGCTACGGCGAGAACCCGCATCAGAAGGCCGCCTTCTACCGGGCGCCGGGGCTCGTCCGCGCCGGAATCGCCAGCGCGCGCCAGCTCCAGGGCAAGGAGTTGTCCTACAACAACTTCAACGACACCGACGCGGCCTACGAATGCGTTGCCGAGTTCGATCCCGCCCGCGTCGCCGCGGTGGCGATCATCAAGCACGCCAATCCGTGCGGGGTCGCCGAGGGTGCGAGCCTCGTCGAGGCCTACGAGCGGGCCCTCGCCTGCGACCCGACCTCGGCCTTCGGCGGCATCGTCGCCCTGAACCGGACGCTGGACGCCGAGGCCGCGGCGCGGATCGTCGAGATCTTCACCGAGGTGATCATCGCGCCCGATGCGAGCCCCGAGGCCATCGCCATCGTGGCGGGAAAGAAGAACCTCCGGCTGCTCCTCGCCGGCGGCCTGCCCGACCCGCGCGCGACCGGCGAGACGGTGAAGACGTTGTCCGGCGGCTTCCTCGTTCAGGACCGGGATGCCGCCGTCATCGACGACATGCCGCTGGATGTGGTGACGAAGCGCGCGCCCACCGAGCGGGAATACGCCGACCTGCGCTTTGCCTACCGCATCGCCAAGCACGTGAAGTCGAACGCCATCGTGTATGCCCGCGACGGCGCCACCGTCGGCATCGGCGCCGGGCAGATGTCGCGGGTGGATTCCTCCCGCATCGCCGCCTGGAAGGCCGCCGAGGGTGCGGCGCGCATCGGAGCCGCCGAGAGCCTCGCCAAGGGTGCGGTGGTCGCCTCGGATGCGTTCTTCCCGTTCGCCGACGGCCTCCTCGCCGCGGCCGAAGCCGGTGCGACGGCGGTGATCCAGCCGGGCGGCTCCATGCGGGACGCCGAGGTGATCGCCGCCGCCGACGCCGCCGGCCTCGCGATGGTGTTCACCGGACACCGCCACTTCCGGCACTGATCTCGCAGGGCGCGCCGCCCGCGCAACGTGCCGCATCCCGACCGAGGCCTACCTCCATGACCGACACCCAGACCTCATCCCGCCGTGGCGAGCGCCGCGCGGCCGGCAAGCGCCTGCGCGATTCGGTGCCGCGCGAGTCCCACGCCGAATGGCAGCCGGCGCCGGGTCGCGATCCCCTGGCGATCCTGAACGCCGGCGATTCCGGCCGGCTCATCGAACTCATTCCCCTGCGCCACGAGCGCATGCGGGCGAACCCCTTCGCCTTCCTGCGCGGGGCCGCCGCCGTGATGGCCGCCGACCTCGTCGGTGCGCCGGCGCCGGGCATCCCGGTCCAGGCTTGCGGCGACTGCCATATTGGCAATTTCGGAGTGTATCGCAGCCCCGAAGGGCAGACCCTGTTCGACATCAACGATTTCGACGAGACCCTGTGGAATGTCGACTTCACCATCGACGTGAAGCGCCTCGCCGCCAGCGTCGCCGTCGCGGCCCTGTCGCAAGGCGAGGACAAGGCGCGCCGCGCGGCCCGGGCCGGCGTGCGGGCCTACCGCGAGCATATGCGGGCGCTCTCCGACCTGGCTCCGCTGAGCGTCTGGCACAGCCGGATCGACCTCGGCCACGAGATCGGACGCCTCGGCGATGGCGACCTCTGCCGCAGTCTCCTGGCCAAGGCCGCCACCGAGACCTCCGACGGCCTCAGCCACGGGGACGCGCCCGACCTCGATCCGGCCACACAGCGTTCCGACCCGGCGCACTGGCGCATCGCCGACAAGGCTCCGACGATCTTCCATACCGGACCGAACGGCTTGACCGAGGCGGTCGACGAGGCGGCGGCGGCGCTGCTGACCTACCCGCAGAGCCTGACCGCCGACCGCAACCTCCTGGTGCTGCGCTACGTTCAGCGCGACGTGGCCTTCAAGGTCGTGGGGATCGGCTCCGTGGGCACGGTCTGCGCCGTCGGGATCTACGCCGATGCCGATGGGGCGCCGCTGTTCCTTCAGATCAAGGAAGCGCGGCCCTCGGTTCTGGCTCCCCTGGCCCTGAGCCCGTTCTTCCTTGCGTCGGAGGGCCAGCGCGTCATCGACGGGCAGCGCATCATGCAGGCGGCGAGCGACCCGTTTCTCGGCACGTCCCATTCCGGGCCGAGCGGCCGCTCCTATTACGTGCGGCAGCTGAAGAACAAAAAGCTCTCGGCCGTGGCCGAGATCCTCGCCGAGAGCGGGGCGAAGGCCTACGCGAAGCTGTGCGGAACCACCCTCGCGCGAGCGCATGCGCGCTCCGGCGACGCGACCACCATCGCGGGCTACCTCGGACGGGGGTCGGCTTTCGACGAGGCCATCGCCGAGTTCGCCATCCGCTACGCGCGGCAGACCCAGGCCGATCACGCCGCGATGGTCGACGCGGAGGGGTGAACGCCGGCTCCGGCCGATCCCGCTCGCATCCGACGAAAAAGGCCCCGTCCTGCGACGGGGCCTTTTCTCATCCGCTGCCCGAAGGCGGGCGACGTCCGGACGAATGTGCCGGATATCGTCCCCCTTCGGGGTCCATGAGGCTCAGGCCGAGCGGGCCGGTGCCTCGTCGTAGGTGAAGATATCGCGATCCTTGGTCTCGGGGATGAACAGGGCCCCGATGACGGCGGTCGCGAGGGCGATGACGATCGGGTACCAGAGGCCGAAGTAGATATCGCCGGTCTGGGCCACCATGGCGAAGGCAGTGGCCGGCAGGAGGCCGCCGAACCAGCCGTTGCCGATGTGGTAGGGCAGCGACATCGAGGTGTAGCGGATACGCGTCGGGAACAGCTCGACCAGGGCAGCCGCGATCGGGCCGTAGACCATCGTCACGTAGAGGACGAGGATCGTCAGGATGCCGATGATGGTCAGCTTCTGGGCCGAGAAAATGTCGATCATCTTGGCGAAGTTCGACAGGCCGTCCTTCGGGTCGATGACGATCTTCACGATGCTGGGGTTGTTGGCGGTCGGGTAGCCGGAGGCGGTGAGGGCGGCGCCGACATCCTTGGCGAAGGCCGGATCGGCGGCGGCGAACTCCTTGCCGGCGACGGTGACGGTGGCCTTGGTGCCGGCGGCGACCGGCTCTGTGGTGTAGTTCACCGCGGACCGGGCGAGCAGCGCCTTGGCAATGTCGCAGGAGTTGGTGAACTTGGCGGTGCCGACGGGATTGAACTGGAACGAGCAATCCGCCGGATCGGCCTTCACCACCACCTGGGTGTTCTGCTGGGCCGCGTGCAGGGCCGGATTGGCCGCAGCGGTCAGCGCCTTGAACAGCGGGAAGAAGGTCAGTGCCGCGATCACGCAACCGCCGAGGATGATCGGCTTGCGGCCGATCTTGTCGGAGAGCGCGCCGAAGAACAGGAACCCGCCGGTGCCGAGGATGAGCGACCAGGCGATGAGCACGTTGGCGGTGAACTGGTCGACCTTCAGGATCGTCTGCAGGAAGAACAGCGCGTAGAACTGACCGGTGTACCAGACCACGGCCTGGCCGGCGGTGAGACCGAGCAGGGCGAGGAGGGCCCACTTGGCGTTACGCCACTGGCCGAACGCCTCGGAGAGCGGCGCCTTCGAGCCGGTGCCTTCTTCCTTCATCTTCTTGAAGGCCGGGCTCTCCTGCATCTGCAGGCGGATCCAGACGGAGACGCCGAGCAGCACGATGGAGACCAGGAACGGGATGCGCCAGCCCCAGGCGGCGAACGGCGTGATGGTGCCGGCCGTGCCGTCGGCCAGGGTGGTGGCCACGGGGGCGTAGTTGGCGTTCACGTAGATCTGGGTGAACAGGATCACCATCAGCGACAGCAGCAGCCCCAGGGTCGCCGTGGTCTGGATGAAGGCGGTGTAGAAGCCGCGCCGGCCGCGGGGGGCGTGCTCGGCCACGTAGACCGCCGCACCGCCATACTCGCCGCCGAGCGCCAGGCCCTGCAGCATCCGCAAAGCCAGCAGCGCGACGGGGGCGACCCAGCCGACGCCGTACTCGTTCATGGTCGCGTAGGAGGGCAGCAGGCCGACGACGAAGGTCGAGATGCCCATGATCAGGATGGTGATGAGGAAGGTGTACTTGCGGCCGACCATGTCGCCGAGACGGCCGAACACCAGGGCACCGAACGGACGCACGAGGAAGCCGGCGGCGAAGGCCAGCAGGGCGAAGACGTTGCGCGTGGCTTCCGGGTAGGCGGAGAAGAACTGCGCCCCGATGATCGCTGCGAGCGAACCATAGAGGTAGAAATCATACCACTCGAACACGGTGCCGAGTGAGGACGCCAGGATGACCTTCTTCTCGCCAGCACTCATCGGCCGCGTGGCCGAATCGCTGACGGGCATTGCGCTTGACGCAACCATAACGACGTTTCTCCAGTATTTCGATCGCCCGAACGTTGTCCGCCCGTAGCTGTTGGACCCTTGTGCGTATCCAAGTTGTCGTGGCCCGGGGCGGCATGAACCGGCCCCAGGTCCGCGAGCGACGTTCCTGAATGCGTCGGGCCGAATGCTAAGCGACGCCTCGATTTCGCCCAATAGCGCCGCAGCAACGGAGAGTACCGAATTCGAAACGAATTCCGTGAAATGACAATTATTTTTTGTTCTGGGCGAGGATTAAAGCGTCCACCCATGCGTAAAGGGGCGCGGATTGCGCCGCGCCCCTTCAGATCTCGAGCTTTTCCGTCCTCGCAGCCTCAGTGTGCGTGCGCTCCGTCGGCACCGATTCCGGTCTCCGAGCGGATGAACTGTGCCTCGAACGACGCCCGTTCGGCCTGGGCCCGACGGGTGTTGTCGAGCTTCGAGACGACAAAGATCGTCAGGAAGGCGAGCGGCATCGAGAACAGGGCCGGGTTGTCGTAGGGAAAGATGGCGACCGGGTTGCCGAATGTGGTCACCCAGACGGCCTTCGACAGCACCACCATACCGACGGCTGCGACGAGGCCGACGAGACCGCCGATGAGCGCCCCCCAGGTCGTCGTGCCCTTCCACAGGATGGACATGGCCAGGACCGGGAAGTTGCAGCTCGCCGCCACCGAGAAGGCGAGGCCCACCATGAAGGCGACGTTCTGGTTCTCGAAGACGTACCCGAGGTAGATCGCCACGATGCCGATGACGACGGCGGCGATCTTCGAGAGACGCACTTCCGCCGCCTCGTTGGTGCGCCCGCGGGCGATCACCTGGGCGTAGAGGTCGTGGCTGACCGCAGAGGCACCCGCCAGGGTCAGGCCCGCCACCACCGCCAGGATGGTCGCGAAGGCCACGGCCGAGATGAAGCCGAGGAAGTACGGACCGCCCACCGCGTTGGCGAGGTTCACCGCCACCATGTTGGTGCCGCCGATCATGCCTTTCAGCTTGTCGAAGGCGCCGGCCGCATCGAGGTTGAAGTAGGCCGGATCGGACATCAGCAGGGAGATGCCACCGAACCCGATGATGAACGTGAGGATATAGAAGTAGCCGATCAGACCGGTCGCATAGAACACCGACTTGCGGGCGGCCTGGGCGTCCGACACCGTGAAGAAGCGCATCAGGATATGCGGCAGGCCGGCGGTGCCGAACATCAGGCCGACGCCGAGCGAGATCGCCTCGATCGGGTTGTTGACGAGGCCGCCCGGCGCCATGATCGCGTCACCCTTCGGGTGCGTGGCGACGGCGGCGGCGAACAGGGTCTCGGGGTTGAAGCCGTAGCGGTAGAGCACCGCGCCGGCCATGAAGGTGGCCCCGCCCAGCAGCAGGCAGGCCTTGATCACCTGCACCCAGGTGGTCGCCTTCATGCCGCCGAAGGCGACGTAGACGATCATCAGCACGCCGACGATGATGACGGCGTAGAGATAGGGCAGGCCGAACAGGAGCTGGATCAGTTTCCCCGCGCCGACCATCTGGGCGATCAGATAGAACGCCACCACCACCAGCGTGCCGGTGGCCGAGATGATGCGGATCGAGGTCTGGTCGAGGCGGAAGCTCGCCACGTCCGCGAACGTGAACTTCCCGAGATTGCGCAGGCGCTCGGCGATGAGGAACAGCACGATCGGCCAGCCGACGAGGAAGCCGGTGGAGTAGATCAGCCCGTCGAAGCCCGAGGTGTAGACGAGGCCGGAGATTCCGAGGAACGAGGCGGCCGACATGTAGTCGCCCGCGATGGCGAGCGAGTTGGTCCCGGCCGAGATGCCGCCGCCGGCGGCGTAGAAGTCGGCGGCCGACTTGGTGCCCTTGGCGGCCTTGTAGGTGATGCCGAGGGTGAAGATCACGAAGAACGCGAACATGCCGATGGCCGGCCAGTTCGTCGCCGATTTCGTGACGTTGCCGAGGTCCGGGCCGGCCGCGTAGGCGACGCTGGCGGCGAGGCCCGCGAGGGTGGTGCCGAGGACGATGGGGTGCCGGAGGCGGATCATCGGCCGAGATCCCGCTTCAGCGCGGCGGTCAGGTCATCGTAGCGGCCGTTGGCGCGCTGGACGTAGATGCCCGTGAGGATGAAGGCGAGCACGATCACGGTGACGCCTAGGACGAGGCCGAGGGAGGCGGTGCCGCCGCCGATCTTCACGGCCAGCAGCGCCTTGTCGAACGCGATGAGGCCGATGAAGCCGAAGTAGATCAACAGCATGATGGCGGTGAGCGTCCAGCCGAACCGCGTGCGCTCGTGGACGAGCTCTTGGAAACGCGGATTCTGCGCGACGCGCGCAGTCTTGAGATCCGACATGACATGATCCTCCCCGGGCGCTGTCTCTTGACGGACCAGCATCCCGTTGTGACGAAGCGTGTGTGCGAACGCAGGTGCGCGGGCATCGGAATGCCCGCGCGGATGATCGGACCGGTGTCGCTCAGTGAGTCCGGTTCTGGCGATTCTCGATGAGGTCGTCGACGACCGCCGGCTCGGCGAGGGTCGAGGTATCGCCGAGGGACGAGAACTCGTCCTCCGCGATCTTGCGCAGGATGCGACGCATGATCTTGCCCGAGCGGGTCTTCGGCAGACCGGGCGCGAACTGGATCAGGTCCGGAGACGCGATCGGGCCGATATCCTTGCGGACCCAGGCCACGAGCTGCTTGCGCAGGTCATCCGAGCCCTCCTCGCCCTCCATCAGGGTGACGTAGGCGTAGATGCCCTGTCCCTTCATGGCATGGGGATACCCGACCACCGCCGCCTCGGAGACCTTAGCGTGGGCCACGAGGGAGGATTCCACCTCCGCCGTTCCCATCCGGTGCCCCGAGACGTTGATCACGTCGTCGACACGCCCCGTGATCCAGTAATAGCCGTCGGCGTCGCGCCGGCAGCCGTCACCCGTGAAGTAGGTGCCGGGATAGGTCGCGAAGTAGGTCTGCTCGAAGCGCTCGTGGTCGCCGTAGACCGTGCGCATCTGGCCGGGCCAGGAATCGGCGATACACAGATTGCCCTCGCACGGACCGTCGAGGACCTTGCCTTCGGCATCGACGATGATCGGCTGCACGCCGAAGAACGGCCGGGTGGCCGAGCCGGGCTTGAGCTTGGTGGCGCCCGGCAGGGGGGTGATGAGGATGCCGCCGGTCTCGGTCTGCCACCAGGTGTCGACGATGGGGCACCGGGAATCGCCCACCACCTTGAAGTACCACTCCCAGGCCTCGGGGTTGATCGGTTCGCCGACGGAGCCGAGGACCCGCAGGGACGACCGCGAGGTCCGCTTCACCGGGGCTTCGCCGCCGCCCATGAGGGAGCGGATGGCGGTGGGCGCGGTGTAGAAGATGTTGACCTTGTGCTTGTCGACGACATCCCAGAAGCGGGAGTTCGACGGATAGGTCGGGATGCCCTCGAACATCAGCGTCGTGGCGCCGTTGGCGAGCGGCCCGTAGACGATGTAGCTGTGCCCCGTCACCCAGCCGACATCGGCGGTGCACCAGTAGACCTCGCCCTCGCGATAATCGAAGACGTATTGGTGCGTCATCGATGCGTAGACAAGGTAGCCGCCGGTGGTGTGGACCACGCCCTTAGGCTGGCCGGTGGAGCCGGAGGTGTAGAGGATGAAGAGCGGGTGCTCGGCCTCCACGGCCTCGGCCGGGCACTCGTCGGTGACCTGAGCGGCGGCCTCGTCGTAATAGACGTCGCGGCCCGGCTCCATGGCGACGTCGGAGCCCGTGCGGCGCACCACCACCACGTGGTCCACGGCGTCCTTGCCGAGACGCGCGATGGCCGCATCGACATTGGCCTTCAGCGGAACCTTGCGGCCGCCGCGCAGGCCCTCGTCGGCCGTGATGACGAGCTTGGAGGCGCAGCCCTCGATGCGGCCGGCGAGGGAATCCGGCGAGAACCCGCCGAACACGATGGAATGGATCGCCCCGAGCCGCGCGCAGGCGAGCATGGCGTAGGCGGCCTCGGGAATCATCGGCAGGTAGAGGGTGACGCGGTCACCCTTCGAGACGCCGCGATTGCGCAGCACGTTCGCCATCCGGCAGACTTCGGCGTGAAGCTGACGGTAGGTGATGTGCTTGGATTCCGTCGGGTCGTCGCCCTCCCAGATGATCGCGACCTGATCGCCGCGTGTCTCGAGGTGGCGATCGATGCAGTTGTAGGCGACGTTGGTGCGTCCGTCCTCGAACCACTTGATGTCGATATTGCCCGGCTCGAAGCTCGTCTGCTTCACCTTGGTGAACGGTGTGGACCAGTCGATCCGCTTGCCGTGCTCGCCCCAGAATGCGGCAGGGTCGTCGACGGAGGCCCTGTACATGGCCTGATACTTCGCATCGTCCACATGGGCACCTTCGACCCACTCGGTGCGGACTGCCACCACCTTCTCGTCCATGACGTTTTCCCTGAGCGGTGCCCGATCGTATCGCGATGATCCGCGCAGCCGGGGCTTCCCAAAACCTTCTTATGCTTAGGGGGATAGTCGCTGCAAGCACCTTACCGGCGAGACTTCTGGACAGGTTGCCCGAAGATCGGGCGGTGGCGCAGTCAGTTGCAGCCGGTGCAGATTCCCGACCCGATCTTGCGGTCGAGGGTGCGCTCCCGTCGGGTCGGCTCGGCGGATTCCCGGGGGCTCGCGCCGTCGAGGGCCCGGCCCGGCGGCTTGGTCACCCCGGTGGAGGTGATGTTGCGAAATTCGCCGGCGGATTCGAGGTTCTTCAGGGGCGCCGCGTCCGTCCCCTGCGCCGGGGCGGGGGTGGCGGCCAAGGCCATCAGACCTGCGACCAGGAACACACGGCTCCATACGATCCTGAGCATGGGAACCTCCTGCTTTTTCAGACAACGCGCGGAGCCTGCGCGAGGTTCTAGCCTTCCGCGCGCCGGCTCGCCTGGGCTGCGGGGAACAGCATCTCCACCAGGGTGCCCTCGTCCTTGCGGCTGGTGATCCGGAACTCGCCGCGGTTGGCCTCCACCAGGGCCTTGGTGATCGGCAGGCCGAGGCCGGTGTCTCCACCCGGGCGCGGGCCCTGCACCGGCGCGGCGCGGTAAGGCTCCAGCAGGGTCTCGATCTCGTCGGGCGTGAGGCCGATGCCGGTGTCGCGGACCCTGAGGGCGATCTCGCCCCGGTCGGCCATGGTGGTGGAGACGATGACCTGACCGCCGGCCTCGGTGAAGCGGATCGCATTGGCGATGACCGTCAAGGCCGCCTGACGCAGGGAGCGTTCGTCGGCGAGCAGCGGCGCGAGATCGGCGGAGAAACTCGTCCGCACCACGATGCGCTCGCGCGCGGCCTCCGGCTGCATCTGAGCGACGCAGCGCGAGACGAGATCGTTCAGGGGAATCTCGGTGAAGTCGAGATCGAGATGCCCGGCCTCGATCCGGGCGAGGTCGTTGAGATCGTCGACGAGGCCCAGAACCTCCGAACCGGATTTGCGAATGTCGTCGAGGTAGTTGCGGTAGCGCTCGTTGCCCAGGGGACCGAAGGGCTCGGTGAGCATCAGATCCGTGAACCCGAGGATGCCGCTCATCGGCGTCCGGATGGCGTGGCTGACGCGCGCCAGGAACGCCGATTTCCGAACGTTCGCCGTCTCGGCGAGACGCAGGGCCTCCGAGGAGGAGGACGCTGCATCCTGGGTGAGCCGCACATCCGGCCCGCGCTGCGGACGAAGGATCGCGCAGAGCCGGGTCTCGGCGTCGCGCGGGACCGTGCGGATGGTCAGCCGGAGGGGGAGGGGGCCGTCCGGCCCGCGGGCGATCACTTCGCAGGCCGCTTCGCCGGGGGACGATCCCGGTTCGGGAACGCCATGCGTGGCGGCCAGCACGTCGACGGCGCTTTCAGGCGCGAACAGACTGAGGAAACTCTCACCCACGACCTCGCGGGGATCGGCACCGAACAGAGCGGCGGCCGCACGGTTGAGGGCGAGGATGCGGGCGCTGTCGTCCAGGGTGACGACCCCCTCGTCGAGGGCGTCGAGGATGCCGAGGGCGTCCTGGGCACGGCGCGCGGCGAAATCCTGCGCGATCCGCTCAGCCGTTCGTGCGCGGGCCGGTTCGTCCTTCACAGCGTCGCGCGCGAGAAGAATTTCGGCCGGGCGGCCGCACCAATCGATGGCCGAGCGCTGGAGTTCGACGCCGCGATGGGCGCCGTCGCGCGCCGTCAGGATCGCGGGCGCGTCGCTCGTCGGGCGTTCGTGCGGGGGCAGGCCGCGGAACAGGTGAGCAATGCCGCCGGCCGCCACGAGGGCCGGGAAATCGGGAAACCCGGCGAGATCGAGGAGCGTGCGGTTGGCGAACAGGACGTCGTCGCCCCGATAGACGAGTACGCCCGTGGGCAGGCGTTCGAGCGTGGCGACCACGGCCGCGTCCGGCGCCGGCTCCTCCGGCTCAGGCGCCCGGGGCGGCGGTCCGGGAAATGCCATCACGGCGCCGCTCGGGTTGGCACGTCCCTCGTCGCGCGAAGCCTCCGCCAGATCGTCGCCGGCGAAACGCGCACCCAGGGCGCGGGCGATCTCGCGGAACGCCGCATGCTCGTGAGTCGTCAGGGACTCGTGGGTCACCGGTGTTTCTTGGGTCACCGGTGTTTCTTGGGTCACCGGTGTTTCTTGGGTCACCGGTGTTTCTTGGGTCACCGGTGTTTCTTGGGTCGTCGGGGATAGATCGACGTCCGGGGCCGGCGTGCCGGATGCGGCTTCCGACGGCGAGGGTTCCGAGATCAGCTCGTCCGGCGCGGTCTCGAGTCGTTGCGTCGGGTCCTCCTGTGGTGCGGCCTCGGAGAGTGGTACCGGGGTGGGGGGGGTCGGGACGACCGCTTCGGGTTCGGATACAGCAGCGGCCTCGACGCCGCGCACGATGCCGAAGCCCGCGAACCCGCGTGGCGGCTGTCCGGTGCGCGCCAGCGGCGCCCCGGACAGGTCGAGTTCGACGACACGGCTCGGGCCGGCGAGGTGGATGCCCAAGGGGATCGCCCGGAACGTGCGGTTGGCGGCGAGGACGGCGAGCAGACCTTCGGCATCCCGGGCGATGCCGCCTTGCGACAACGCGGTCCAGGATCGCCCGACGATCGCGCCGCGAAGGAGTGCGCCGGCCGGACCGTCCACACGCACGAGGGTGCCGGCCGCATCGGTCGTCCAGGTGAAGCGCGGAACGGCGCTCGGCTCGGCTGGCACATCCGCGGGCACATCCGCCTCCGCCGCAGGCAGGGAGGACGCGGCGGGCGGGACCGTCTCGGGACGCCCGCTCGGAGCAGCCGGCACGACGGGGCGCAGTCGGGGAACGGCCTCCGTCAGGACGAGAACCCGCACGACGCGACCGTCGGACACCGTCCCCAGAACCACGAGACAGGTCGTCGGCGGGGCAAGGCCGCGCCGGTCGAACCGGATTCGGGTCAGGGCGGGCCGGGGCGTCGCCTGGATCTGCGCAGCGAGACGAAGGCTCAGCAGGACGACCCCGTTCGCGTCCGCGATGGCATGCGCCAAAGGACGTGCCGCACTGGATGCGTGGACGAGGCGGGTACCGGCCTCGTCGAAGATCAGCAGGGCGCAGCCGGGCATGCTCAGGAGCGGCCCGAGGCGCGGTTCGCCCCCGAGACTCCGCACCAGGGCTCCCAGCGCCGCATCGTCCGGGACAAGCCCTTCGACCCCGTTATCGAACATTCGCACCCGTTTCACGTGGCGAGCTTATGGAGAGGATGTTTTCTCTTAACCCCAGCCGGGCCGGAGAGTGGACATCAATCGGTGGCGCCACACGTTTACCTGTTGTCAATCTTAATGCAGCCGCACAGGGTGGCATAGGGCGGACGGTGTGTTATTGTGCAGCGCACAACGAACGAATCAACAAGCAGTCCAAGAAGGAGAGGATGATGACCAGCACCCCGAATTATGAAGTCCCCGCCGAGATGCGCGACTTCGCCGAGAAGAGTGTCGATCAGGCCCGCAAGGCGTTCGATTCATTCATCAGCGCTGCCCGTCGCACAGCCGATACGGTCCAGGGTTCGGCCGAGACCGCCCGCACCAGCGCGCACGACGTGTCCGCCCGCGGCTTCGAGTTCGCCGAGCAGAACGTGACGGCGGCCTTCGACCTCGCCCAGAAGCTGGTCCGCTCGCGCGACCTCCAGGAGGCCATGCAGCATCAGGCCGAGTTCGTCCGCAGCCAGTTCGCGGCGATCCAGGCGCAGGCCAAGGAGTTCGGCGGTCTCGCTCAGACGGCGATGCAGCAGAGCGCAGAGAAGGCCAAGGGCGTCATGCAGGAATCGGCCGAGCAGGCCCGCAAGGCCATGGAGCAGGGTGCCGAAGCCGCGCGTAAGGCCGGCGCCGACACCGAGCAGGCCCTGCGCAACGCCACCAACAACTGAGATCCGGCTCGTCCGAGATCCCGGTTCGGTCAAGCCACCGATCGACGCCCGACGGCTCGTCCCGCATCCCAGCGGGGCGGGCCGTTTTCGTCGTCGCCATATTCCTAGGCGCCATGCTCGAAAACCCGATTCCCCTCCGCGCCGCGATGCCTTAACGGTTGCGCCCCGCCGGGCGTCCCGCCACGAGCGGACCGGATGAATCGAGGAGCTGCGTATCCCGATGCGACCTGCCTACCGAATCAGCGTGATGGTCGCGGCCCTGACCGCCGTGCTCGGGTCCCAAGGCGCCAGCGCACAATACTACGACGACGGCTACGACCGTCCGCCGCCGCGCCGCTACTACGACGACCGTGGGCCGCCGCCGCGCCGCGCCTATGACGATCCCTACGGGCGTCCGCCGCCGCGCCGGGTCGCGACGGGCCTCAATTGCGATGCCGTGCAGTCCGGTCTCACGGGCTTCAAGCCCTATTCCTGTCCCTTGCCGGGGCCGCGCCCCCTCGGTGTGCGCTGCTTCTGCGACATGCCCATCGCCTCGTTCAGCACGCCGCAGACCGCCGTCGGCCGGGTGGTCCCGTAACGGACCGGCCTGGCCCCCATCTCCTGCACCCCGCCTACGGACACGAAATCGCCGCCCCCTCGAACGAAGGGGCGGCGCTTTCGATTTACGTCGGTTTCTGGCCGGCGCCCGAAAGGATCAGTTCAGAACGACGACCTTGGCGCCGACCCGGACACGCTCGTAGAGGTCGGTGACGTCCTCGTTGGTCATACGGATGCAGCCCGAGGAGACCGCCTGCCCGATGGTGTCCGGCTCGTTGGAGCCGTGGATGCGGTACTCGGTGTTGCCGATGTACATGGCCCGTGCGCCGAGGGGGTTCTCGACTCCGCCGGCCATGTAACGCGGCAGATCGGGACGGCGGGCAATCATGGCGGCGGGCGGAGTCCACGACGGCCATTCCTTCTTGGCCGTCACGGTCTTCGTGCCAGACCACGTGAAGCCCGGGCGACCGACGCCGACGCCGTAGCGGATCGCCTCGCCACCCGGCAGGACGAAGTACAGCCGGCGCTCGGAGGTAGAAACCACGACGGTCCCGGGCTTGTAGTCGCCCCGGAAGGCGACGAGTTCACGTGGGATCGGAGCCACCTGCGCCTGGGGAGCGGCCTGGACACCCTGGCCGACCGTGCCCTGGTAGCCATAGGGGCTCGCGCCGGTCTGCCCGTAAGCGGGGTCGGCGTAATAGTCTTCGCCGGCATCGCCGCCGAAGGGATCGTAGGGGTTCGCCAGCACCGGGCTGCTGGACAGGACACAGACGCTGAGAATGCCCGCGAGGGCGGAGGCCAAGGTCTTCATCGTTGATGCCTTACCTGAAGCGTAACCTTTGCTATACAAGCGTAAGCGTAGGGTGCCGGTTCCACGAGGCCCTGAAGATTTCGTTTCTCCGCCGATCGCGCGCGATCAGAACACCTCGTCGGTGTGCACGTCGAAGCGGGCGAGGTGCGCGTAGCCGAAGTTGGTGGTGATCGCCACGTCCGTGGCATCCCGGCCCCGGGCCATGACGATGCGGCCGATGCGCGGCGTGTTGTGGCGGGCGTCGAAGGTGTACCAGCCTCCGTCGAGATAGACCTCGAACCAGGCCGAGAAATCCATCGGATCGGGCACGGGCGGAATCCCGATGTCGCCGAGATAGCCGGTGCAGTAGCGTGCCGGGATGTTCATGCAGCGACAGAAGGCGACCGCAAGGTGCGCGAAGTCCCGGCACACGCCCTGGCGCTGCATGAACCCATCCCAGGCCGTGCGGGTGGCGTCCGCACACATGTAGTCGAAGCGGATCCGCTCGTGGACGTAGTCGACGATGGCCTGAACCCGGCCCCAGCCCATGGGCGTGCCGCCGAACAGGGACCAGGCCGTCTCGGACAGCTTGTCCGTGTCGCAGTAGCGGCTGCCGAGGAGGTAGACGAGCACGTCCGACGGGAGGTTCTGGACCTCGATCTGCTGTGCCCAGGGGGCGTACACGTCGGGCTGCCCGGAATCCTGCACGATGAAATCGGCCGAGATGGTCAGCCGCCCCGTCGGCGTGACGATGCGCGTGAGGATGTTGTCGAAGACGTCACGGTATTCCTGCGACGGGATCGGCGGATCGAAGGTGATCATATGCGGCGTGAGCAGGTCGGGCATCCGGGAGGGATGGACGCTCAGCGCCAGGATCATGGGGGTCGGCTGAGCCGATTCGAAGGCGATGTCGAACCCAGTCCTGATCTTCATGACGCTTACCCAATCTCTCGAATTTGAAATGTCGTGTCCCGCGGGAAGATCCGGGCAATGCAGTAATTGGACCGTCAACGCGCGATCATAGGGTCCGGAACCCGTGCATCGCCAGCACCCGGCTCGACTTCATCCACGGCGACGCTCACGGTCATGCCGAGGTCGTCCGCGGGAAACCCGAAGAAGGAGCCGTGCAGGGGCACGGCTTGGCGCGGATCGCGGGCAACGGCGACGCGGATCAGGTCGCGGTTGCCCACGATCCCGTTGGTCGGATCGAATTCGATCCAGCCGGCACCCGGCAGGTAGACCTGCACCCAGGCATGGGTGGAGCCGCCGCCGACATGGCGTTCACGGTCGCCACGCGGGTTGTAGAGGTAGCCGGAGACGAACCGTGCGGCCATGCCAAGCGCCCGCACGGCCTCGATCATCAGCACGGCGAAGTCGCGACAGCTCCCGCGCTTCAAGCGCAGGGTGGTGACCGGGTCCTGGACGCCCTTCTCCGAGCGAGCGAGGTAGGCGAAGTTGCGCCGAACGCTGCGGGTCATCTCGGCGAGGAGATCCTGGGTCGCGATCCGGCCGTTGGGCGGGACGAAGCCGCGGGCCCAGGCGTCGACCTCGTTGCGCGGATCGGGATGCTGCCGCTCCATCGAGCGGCTGAGGTCGGGGATGTCATCGGCGCCGTAGCCGAACGGGTAGAAGGCCGCGTGCGGGGCGAGCGGGAAGATCGGCGCGAGTTCGGGCGTGTGATCGAGGGTGATGGTGCAGTCGAAGGTCAGGGTAGAGGCCCGCCCCTGGAAGGACGCCACGGCGACGCAATTGCCGAACACGTCGTGCAGCCAGCGCAACGACACCGGCTCGGGCGTGATCTTCAGGGCGGCGGAGAGGAGCCGCTGATCGTAACTGTCGCGCGGCCGGAACATGATCCGGTGCTCGCCGAACGCCACCGGCTGACGATAGCGATACGTGGTGATGTGGCGGACGGACAGAATCGGCACGAATCGGCTCCACCGCGCCGGGCGACGCGGTCTCGTCCTCGATTAATGCAAGAGGTGCGCCCAAGCGAGATGGTGCGATGCAAAAGGCGGGGTTGCCCTCAGGGCAGGATCGGCTGCGGCTCGGAGCAGGCCCGCTCCGCCTCGCCAAGAAGGTCCATCGGACGCCACGGCTTCGGGATGAACACAGCCTGAGGGGCGAGGCTGCCCGGTCGCTGCGTGCGCTGGCCCGAGGTGACGACGAGCCGGGTCATCGGCCACAGCAGGGCGATCGCGGACGCGAGCTGAACCCCATCCATGACGCCCGACAGATGCACGTCGGCAAACACCAGGGACACGTCGCCGCCACGCGTGCGCATGATCTCGATGGCCGCCTCGGCGCTGTCGCACCCCACGACACCGAGTTCGGTCTCTTCGAGCAAGGCCTCCGCCAGGGCCCGGGTGGTCGCGTCATCCTCGACCACGAGGGCGAGTTTGCCCGATTTGGAGGTGGGCTTGCCGGCGATGGGGCTGGCGACGGCGGGTGCGGGCTCGGGTTGGCGAACCTGGCGCACGAGGGCGGCCAAGTGCTCGGGCACCCCTTCGGCGATGAGATCGTCGTAGAACGAGGCCAGGGCCTGACCGATTCGGTCGAGGGACAGGCTCGGGCTCAGGGTGTCGGCGGGACCGAACACACCTCCCTCTGGCACGCGACGGTGCGGCGTGCCGTTCGTATCGGCCTCGAAATCGGCCAAGCGGAGCCTCCAGCGTTACGGTCTCGTGGTGGGCCGAGTGTCGGACACACCTACATTAAAGCCGGGAGGGCACGCTGGGTTGCCGAAAATCCATCGTGCGTTCGCGATGCGGGCGCGGATCAGTCCGCGGAGGCGTCCGCATAGGCCATGACGCCGGCCACGGAGCGGACATCCCGGTAACGGGCGCCGCGCGCGCTCATCATCGCCTCGAACTTCTCGTGAACCTGGGCCACGGACAGGCTCGTCGCCTTGCGGCGTCCGCGCTGAGCCGCGAAGAAGATCGTCTTGTTGGCGCGCGCGGGCCCCGGCAGCATCTGGGCGGCGGCGGCCTTGGGCTTGTCGGCAACGGTGGCGAGGAACTCCTCGGCGTCGTCCGGTCCGAGGAAGTGGGCGAGATAGACCTCCCCCAGCGACAGGTCGCGGCCGATGCGCAGGGCGATGCGGGCGGCGTCGCGCTTGAGCATCTCACCGGCCATGAGGGCGGAGAGGTAGGGGTCGCGGCGCAGTTCGAGGATGCGGGTGCGCTCGGCCGGATCGGCGACGGCGGGGCGGCCGTTGTCGCCCGTCGTCACGAGGGCGGCGTCCTGCGTCAGCCCGTGCTTGGGTCCGAAATCACGCACCACGCCGAGCCAGGTCCGCTCGATGAACTGGAACAGGCCGGTGGCCGAGGAGGTCTGGGCCTGCACCTCGGTCTTGAAGCTCGATTCCTTATCGGCCACCGCCATGAGCAGCACCGGGTCGGTCTGCACGGCCTGGGCCGCGCGGACGATCTTCTGCACGAGGTGGCGGCGGATCTTCATCGGGCCGAATTCGAGGACGTCGTTGGGATCGCCCACCGCGCTTTCGGTGATGAGGAAGTCGTACGAGACCCGGTCGACGGCGTTGGAGCCGAGTTCGGTATCGAGGTCGTGGATCGGCGCGAAGGCGGCCGACGCGGAGAGGACGCTCGCAGGAGTCCCGAGAATGGCGGGCGGGGCGATCTGAACGCGCGGGCGGGGCATCGCCACGGTGGTCATGGCCTGAGCCGACTGAACCACGCCACCGAGGCCGGACCCGGCCGGACCGACCCCGTTGAGGAGGGCCACGCTGAGCCCACCGACCAGGAGCGTCACCAGGAGGACGGAGCGCGTCAGCGCCGCCCGGCTGCCGTGTTCGCGGCCGACGCGGCCGCCGAGGGTCAGGGCGTCGGAAGTGGGGGACGAAACGATCGCGGCGGAACGACCGCGGAGGGGACCCTTGACGGGACCGTTGGCGAGGGCAGTCCGTGACGATCCGACCGTGCGACCCTGCATGTGCTCTCTTCGTCCCCGCGGCTGGTAACTACGGGGAGAGATTAACTTGACAGATGTGGCGACAACACGGCTCCGCTCGTGGCGAAGCCGTGGCAGCCGAGTTTTCCTCAGCCGATGCGCGCCTTGAGGGCGGCCACGACGGCATCGCCCATCCCGGCGGTGCCGAGCGCCTGTGCGCCCTCGGCGGCGATGTCCCGGGTGCGGGCGCCACTGGCGAGGGCGTCCGTGATCGCGCCGTCGAGGAGATCCGCCGCCTCGCCGAGGCCGAACGAGTAGCGCAGTGCCATGGCCAGCGACCCGATCATCGCGAGGGGGTTGGCGATGTCGCGCCCGGCGATGTCCGGTGCCGAGCCGTGCACGGGCTCGTAGAGGGCTTTTCGCGAGCCCTTGTCATCGACGGCGCCCAGCGACGCCGAGGGCAGCATGCCCAGGGACCCGGTGAGCATGGCGGCCACGTCGGAGAGCACGTCGCCGAACAGGTTGTCGGTCACGAGCACGTCGTACTGCTTCGGGCGGCGCACGAGCTGCATGGCGCAATTGTCGGCGAGCACGTGCTCCAGGGCCACGTCCGTGTACTCGGCATGGACCCGGGTGACGACCTCCTTCCACAGGACGCCGGACTTCATCACGTTGTGCTTCTCGGCCGAGGCGACCCGGCCCGAACGCTTGCGCGCCAGATCGAAGGCGACGTGGGCGATGCGCTCGATCTCGCCCGTGGTGTAGACCTGGGTGTCGACGGCGCGCTTCGACCCGTCGGGCAGGGTGGTGATCTCCTTCGGCTCCCCGAAGTACACGCCGCCGGTGAGCTCGCGTACGATCATGATGTCGAGGCCCTCGACGAGCTCGCGCTTGAGGGCGGAGGCGTCGGCGAGCGCCGGGTAGCAGATCGCCGGACGCAGATTCGCGAACAAGCCCAGATCCTTGCGCAGGCGGAGAAGGCCCGATTCGGGGCGGATCTCGTAGGCGACGTCGGCCCATTTCGGACCGCCGACGGCGCCGAGCAGCACCGCATCGGCCGCATCCGCCCGGGCGAGGGCCGCGTCGGTGAGCGCCACGCCATGGGCGTCGATGGCGCGGCCGCCGACGAGGTCGTGCTCGGTCTCGAACGCCGCGATGCCGGCCTGCCCCAGGAAGCCGATCACCGTCTCGACCTGTGCCATCACCTCGGGGCCGATGCCGTCGCCGGGCAGGAGGAGGAGCTTGTAGGTGGTCATGGGATCAACTCGCCTGGGTTCATCGTCCCGTCGGACGCTGTACGATGGGCTGCGGCGGAGCCGCAGCATTTGGGGTTGCGGGTGTTCAGACCTTCCGCGCCACGGTGAACCGCGCCGCGTCCCGCAGGATCTGGGCCCTGTCGCCCCAGGCCGAGACCGCATCCTCGCAGACGCCCACGAGACGGTCGCACTCCGCGCGTGCGCCGTCGAGGCCGAGGCGGTCGACGAGGGTGGCCTTGCCGGCGTCCTTGTCCTTGCCCGTCGCCTTGCCCATGGCTTCCGCCGAGGCTTCGCGGTCGAGGATGTCGTCGGCGATCTGGAAGGCCTGACCCAGGGCGTGGCCGTAGCGCAGGAGCGCGCGACGCTGGTCCGGCGTCGCGCCACCCACGATGGCGCCGGCCTCCACCGAGAAGGCCAGGATCGCGCCGGTCTTCATGGCCTGGAGCTGCAAGGTATCGTCGACGGTGAGCGAGACGGCTCCGAAGCGCCCTTCCGCCCCGAGATCGAGGAGTTGGCCGCCGACCATGCCGCCGAGCCCCGAGGCCTTGGCGAGGCCGAGTACGAGATCGGCCCGGATGGCAGGATCGGGCTGCCAGGCCGAATCGGCCAGGACTTCGAAGGCCAGAGTTTGAAGCGCGTCGCCGACCAGGATCGCGGTGGCCTCGTCGTAGGCCTTGTGCACGGTCGGCTTGCCGCGCCGCAGGTCGTCGTCGTCCATGGCCGGCATGTCGTCGTGGACGAGGGAGTAGCAATGCACGAGTTCGATGGCCGAGCCGGCGGCGAGCGCCCCGGCCTCGGGGCCGCCGAGCATGCGGGCGGTCTCGACGGCGAGGAACGGGCGCAGGCGCTTGCCGCCGCCGAGCACGGCGTGGCGCATGGCCTCCATCAGGCGCACGGGGCGGGTGATCTCGCCGGCTTGCGTCTCGGCGGTCAGGCGGTCGGCGAGCCAGGCCTCGACGGTGTCGGCCACCGTGGCGAGCCTGTGGGAAAACGCGTCGACCGGGGCATCCGCCTTGACCGAAGCGTGAGATCCTTGCGTTGACGTCATGGTCGGGCGGGCCTTCGGAAGTGTGAGCGTGGCGCGAGCGGAGGAGGTTCGAATTCAGGACGAGGCCGAGAGTGCCGAGCGGCCCCTGCGTCGCAGGCCGCCCCAGGCAGCCGCACGCCCGGCCCGTGGCCGCGGCCTGCGCAGGCTCGTCGGCCTCGTGCTGCTGGTGCCCGCCCTCGCGGTGGGTTTCCTGCTCGTCATGGCGCTCGTCTATAGCGCGGTGACCCCGCCCTCAACCCTGATGCTCGGGCGATGGGCGGCCCTCAAGGCCGTCAACCGGCAGGCCGTGGCCCTGTCGGCGATCTCGCCCCACCTCGTCCAGGCGGTGATCGCCTCGGAGGACCAGCGGTTCTGCCTGCATGGCGGCGTCGATTGGAACGCCCTTCGGGACGTGGTCGACGACGAGGAAGGCCCGAGCCGCGGCGCCTCGACGATCTCGATGCAGACCGTGAAGAACGTGTTCCTGTGGCCGGGGCGGTCAGTCCTGCGCAAGGGCCTCGAGATTCCCCTGGCCCTGGCGACGGATGCCCTGTGGGGCAAGCGCCGGATGCTCGAGGTCTACCTCAACGTCGCCGAGTGGGGCGAGGGGGTATTCGGAGCCGAAGCCGCGGCGCAGCGCTGGTTCGGCAAACCCGCGCGCGACCTGACGCGCGCGGAGGCGGCCCTGCTCGCGGCGGTGCTGCCCAATCCGATCCTGCGAAACCCGGCCCTGCCGTCGCGCGGCGTTCGCGCGGCGGCCGCTCGCATCCAGGCCCGAATGAACGGGGTGGGCGGGCTGATGGGCTGCCTCAAACGATAGCCCCACCTCGACACCCGGGGCGCGGACGCGGCGGCGGGAAACGCCGTCGCGGTTCGTGACCCGCGTTTGAGGATTTCTCGATGCGGCCGACGTGATATCGCGATCCGCCCGGCGATTCGGCGCCGGCCTCGATTCCGGACGATCGCACGCCATGCTCCGCATGCTCCCACGCCCATCCCTCCGCGTTGCGGCCGTCCTCCTGTCGGCGAACCTGTTCACATCGGTCTCGGTCTCGCCCGCCCGGGCGAACGACAGCGCGGCGGAACTCGACGCCGGCGGTCTCGTCCTGGTGAAGGACCGAGACATCGGTCTCGTTCGCGAGGATCTGCGCATCGGCCTCGAACGAATCACCGTGCGCTACGTCTTCCGCAATCGCTCGGCGAGCCCCCGCACCGTGCGGGTGGCCTTCCCGCTGCCCCCCATCGATGGCGCCGAACTTTCTTTTTCGGCCCAGGATCTGCCCGACGAATCGAGCGCCAACTTCGTCGGCTTCACGGTGGCGGTGGACGGCATACCCCTGACCCCGCAACTCGAGGAGCGCGCCTTCCTCGGGGACCGCGAGGTCGGCGATCTCCTGCGCAAGCACGCCATTCCCCTCAACCCCATGCGGCGCGACGACCTCGCCAAGGCGCTGGCCAAGCTGTCGCTGCCCGCACGGGCCGAACTCGTCGCCGCGAAGCTGATTCCGGAGGAAGCCGAGATGGGCGAGGGCCTCTGGCGCAGCGAAGCGAAATTCCATTGGGACCAGACGTTTCCGCCCGGGCGCGACCTCGTCGTCGAGCACGTCTACCGGCCGGTCAACGGCAGTCTGCTGATCGGCGAGAGCGACCTCAAGGACCAGGCTTTCCGCGCCCGCTACTGCCTCGACGATGCGGGGGCGGCGGGGCTGCGCCGGATCATCGCCGCCGCGGGGGCGAAGCCGGTCGATGCGGGCGGAGGCCCGAACGCCGTCGTCCGCGCCGTGGTGGTTCCCTACATCGTCACCACGGCACGCAACTGGGCCGGCACCATCGGGACCTTCGCGCTCACCGTCGACAAGGGGCATCCCAAGACCCTGGTGAGCCTGTGCCGAAACGGCCTCGTCAAGACCGGCCCCACGACCTTCGCCTTCACCGCCACCGACTTCGTACCCGATGCCGATCTGAGGGTGCTCTACGTCTCGCCGGATGCGGAGGCGCTCGGCATCCGTTAGAGGAGGCCGGAACGCTTCCAGAGAGACACGCGATGACCGAGCCGACCTTCGAACTCACCCTGGAGCGCATCGCGCTGATCCGCCGGATGGTGGTGGCCTGGAACCGGGAGGGGAGCGGCGCCCCCATCGTCCATCCGGACGCGCCCTACGGCAGCACGGATCGGGACGGCGACATCTTCAATGTCACCGGCGACGACGACGGCGCGGACGAGGAGCACCGGACCCTCGGCGACGGGCTGGCGGTGTTCTGCGCGAACGCAGTCCTCAAACCGGGGCGCTACGCCTATCACAACACCCTGGCCAAGCTCGATTCGGCCGATGTCGGCGACGTGTTCCGTGACGAGAACACCGGCGAGACGCCGGAGCACGTCACCTTCGACATCACAGCCGAGCATATCGCCCTGGTGCAGGCCCTGAACGTGGTGTGGGACACGACCCGCGACGTGCCGGCCATCGACGTGACCCACCCGTACGGTACGGCGTCGGAGTCGCCGGTCCTGCACCACGAGATGCAGCCGGCCCTGCAGATCTTTTTGCGGTACGCCGATCTCGGACCGGGGATGTTCCGGCGGGGCGCGACCGGCTGGGTCTCGGCCTGACGATCGGTCCGAAAAGCCCTCCCCCGGGACGGGGGAGGGTGCGGAGGATCAGGCGCCGAGCTTCTTCTTGCGCTGGGCGAGGGTGCGCAGGCGCAGGGCATTGAGCTTGATGAAGCCCGCCGCGTCGCGGTGATCGTAGGCCACGGCCCCTTCCTCGAAGGTGACGAGGTCCTGATCGTAGAGGGAGTTCGGGCTGGTGCGGCCGATCACGTGGATGCCGCCCTTGTAGAGCTTCAGCCGGACCTCGCCGGTGACCATCTCCTGGCTCTTGTCGATGAGGGCCTGGAGCATTTCCCGCTCCGGTGAGAACCAGAAGCCGTTGTAGATCAGCTCCGCATATTGCGGCATGATCTGGTCCTTGAGGTGCGCCGCACCCCGGTCGAGGGTGATCGACTCGATGGCGCGGTGGGCCGGCAGCAGGATGGTGCCGCCTGGCGTCTCGTACATGCCGCGGCTCTTCATGCCGACGAAGCGGTTCTCCACGAGATCGAGGCGGCCGATGCCGTTGTCGTGGCCGAGCTGGTTGAGCTTGGCGAGCAGCGAGGCTGGCGACAGCGCCTCGCCGTCGATGGAGACGGCGTCGCCCTTCTCGAAGCCGATGGTGACGATGGTGGGGGTATCGGGCGCCTCTTCCGGCGACAGCGTGCGGGAATAGACGTAGTCTGGCACCTCGTCGGCGGGATCCTCGAGCACCTTGCCCTCGGAGGAGGCGTGCAGGAGGTTGGCGTCCACCGAGAACGGGCTCTCGCCGCGCTTGTCCTTCGAGATCGGGATCTGGTGCTGTTCGGCGAAGGCGATGAGCTGCTCGCGGCTCTTCAGGTCCCACTCACGCCACGGGGCGATGACGGTCACGTCGGGCTTGAGCGCATAATAGCCGAGCTCGAACCGCACCTGATCGTTGCCCTTTCCGGTGGCGCCGTGACAGACGGCATCCGCGCCGAGGCGCTCGGCGATCTCGATCTGCTTCTTCGCGATCAGCGGCCGGGCGATGGAGGTGCCGAGGAGATAGACCCCCTCGTAGACCGCGTTGGCGCGAAACATCGGGAAGACGTAGTCCCGCACGAACTCCTCGCGCAGATCCTCGATGAAGATGTTCTCGGGCTTGATGCCGAGGAGCTCGGCCTTCTTGCGCGCCGGCTCCAGTTCCTCGCCCTGGCCGAGATCGGCCGTGAAGGTGATGACCTCGCAGCCATAGGTGGTCTGCAGCCACTTCAGGATGATCGAGGTGTCGAGACCGCCCGAATAGGCTAGCACGACCTTGTTGACGGGCTTCGGGTTCGCGTCTGGCATCGGACTCGCTTCGGGTTCGGACATCGGGCGTCTGGCGCGGCTTATCAGCGGAGCGATGGACGGTGCAACCGCCGTGCCGCCGACGCGTTCGTCAGCGTGACAGTGGCCCTGGCGACCTTGCCCCCGTCGCTTCCAGGGGCCAATCTGGCCGCTTCCAGAGAATCCGGAGATTCGACGTATGCCGCGCCGGCCGACCCTCGAATTCTGGTACGAGTTCGCATCCACCTATTCCTATCTCTCGGCCATGCGGATCGACGCCCTCGCGGACGCGGCCGGCGTCGAGGTGCGCTGGCGGCCCTTCCTCGTCGGGCCGATCTTCGCCGCCCAGGGCTGGAACTCATCACCGTTCAACCTCTACCCGGCCAAGGGTCGGAACATGTGGCGCGACGTGGAGCGCGAGGCCGCCCGGATCGGCCTGCCGCCGGTGACGCGTCCCGATCCGTTCCCGCAGAACAGCCTCAGCGCCACGCGGGCCGCCACCTACGGCATGGACCACGACTGGCTCGTGCCGTTCTCGAAGGCGGTCTACGAGGCCGAATTCGCGCGCGGACAGTCCATCGCCGAACCACCCGCCGTGGTCGCCCTGCTCAACGGCCTCGGCCTCGACGGGACGATCATCCTCAAGCAGGCGGCGTCGGAAACGAACAAGGGGCGCCTGCGCGTCAACGGCGAGGAGGCGCGCTCACGCGGGATCTTCGGCGCACCAACCTTCCTCACCGGCGACGGCGAATTGTTCTGGGGCAACGACCGCCTCGAGCAGGCGCTCGCCTGGGCGGCGGGCGACCGGCCCGGGGCCATGCGGGAGTAGGCGTTTCGCCCCGAGCCGATCGGGATTAGAACCGGGCCCGACCTCTCCTCGATCCCGGGCCGCCCCATGCGCTTCGACCGTCGGCATTTTCTCGCCTCCACCGCCGCCATCGGCCTCGCGGGCGCCGGCCGGGCGTTCGCCCAGGGCTACGGCCAGACCTACAAGGTCGACAGCGACGAGGGCCGCCCCGTCGCCAACATGCGCCTGCCCGGCGAGATCGTCGGCGAGATTCCGGGCCTGAAGGGGGTGACCTATATCGGGCCCGCCGAGGCCGAGACGACCCTGTACGAGTTCTTCGACTACAATTGCCCGTACTGCCGAAAGGCCGCCTCCGACATGGTTTCGCTGGCGGAGAGCGATCCCACCTTGCGCATCGGCCTCGTCAACAATCCGATCCTCGCGCCCCAATCGGCCCAGGCCGCCAAGGTGGTGCTGGCCGTGCAACGCCGGCTCGGCTCGGCCGCCGCATGGAGCCTGTACCGAACCCTTCTCGCCGGACGCGGCACCATCGACGGTACCGGCGCCCTCAGGGCCGCGGCCAAGCTCGGCGTGCCGTCCGCCGAGCTGGAGACCATCGGCGACAGCGAGGAAGTCCGCCTCGCCCTGAAGGCCCAGATGCGGATGGCGGCCGATCTCGGACTTGCCGCCACACCGTCCTACGTGCTCGGCAACACGGGCCTCCTCGGGCATCCCGGCGCCAAGTCCCTGGCCCGGATGATCGCGGCCACGCGGCGTTGCGACCGGATCGCCTGCTGACGCCCGCCTCACCTTCGCCACCGTTCGGCGCGACCGCGTGTTCGAGACGCTGCTGCGTCGCACGAGCGGCCGTGCCCCGATTGGGCGCGCAACCCCCTCGACGGGCTGTCCCGTGTCGGCGTGGCCGATCGTCTTGCGCCCCTAGAACCCGCATGCTAGGCCCTCGCCGCGCCGGAAGGGCGGGTTTTTCCATGACCCGCGCAGACCGGCACGTTCCCAATCCTGACGGTTTCGCAAACCTGCGCCGGACACGGCACGCGGTGGCCGAAACCCTAGGGCCGGATTGAAGAGAGAGCGGCGCGTGGCGCAGAACGGTTCCGAGGCGGCTTCCCCGGTTGCAGGCGTGGCGGCGCGCTATGCGTCGGCCCTGTTCGAGCTGGCGCGCGACGAGCGCGATGTCGATGGCGTGGCGGAGAGCCTGGAGCGCTTCGGCGGCCTGCTCAACGAGAGCGCGGATCTGCGCCGTCTCGTGCGCAGCCCGGTTTTCTCCGGAGCCGAGCAGGAGGCCGCCATCGGCGCCGTGCTCGACAAGGCGGGCATCACCGGTCTCGGTGCGAACTTCATCCGCCTCGCCGCCGCCAACCGCCGCCTGTTCGCCCTGCCGGACATGATTCGCGCGTTCCGCGTGCTGGTCCGTGAATCCAAGGGCATCGTCCGCGCCGAGGTCACCGTCGCCGAGCGCCCCTCCGACGCCGTCGTCGAGGAGATCAAGGCCAGCTTGCGCGATGTCGCCCGCGCCGAGATCGACCTCGACCTCAGGATCGACCCCAGCCTGATCGGCGGCCTCGTGGTCAAGATCGGCAGCCGCATGGTGGACGCTTCCCTGCGGACCAAGCTCAACGGTATTCGCCTCGCGATGCGGGAAGCCCGGTAAGAACCCGTCAGGGTTCCCCCGCTCCCGTTCTCCACCCCATTCAATCAATCAACGACAAGAGGCCCGACGATGGATATCCGCGCCGCCGAGATCTCCGCGATCCTGAAGGATCAGATCAAGAATTTCGGCCAGGAAGCCGAAGTTTCCGAGGTGGGTCAGGTCCTGTCCGTGGGTGACGGCATCGCCCGCGCCTACGGCCTCGACAGCGTCCAGGCCGGCGAGATGGTCGAGTTCGAGTCGGGCGTGCGCGGCATGGCCCTCAACCTCGAGCAGGACAACGTCGGCATCGTGATCTTCGGGTCCGATCGCGACATCAAGGAAGGCCAGACCGTCAAGCGCACGGGCGCCATCGTGGACGTCCCCGTCGGCAAGGCGCTGCTCGGCCGCGTCGTCGACGCGCTGGGCAACCCCATCGACGGCAAGGGCCCCATCGCCACCACCGAGCGTCGCCGCGTCGACGTGAAGGCCCCGGGCATCATCCCGCGGAAATCCGTGCACGAGCCGATGGCCACCGGCCTCAAGGCCATCGACGCGCTGATCCCCGTCGGCCGCGGCCAGCGCGAGCTGATCATCGGCGATCGCCAGACCGGCAAGACCGCCATCGCCCTCGACACCATCCTGAACCAGAAGCCGGCCCACGCGGGCACCGACGAGAACGCCAAGCTCTACTGCGTCTACGTCGCCATCGGCCAGAAGCGCTCCACCGTCGCTCAGTTCGTGAAGTCCCTCGAGGACAACGGCGCGCTCGAATACTCCATCGTCATCGCCGCAACTGCGTCGGACGCGGCACCGATGCAGTTCATCGCGCCCTTCGCCGGCTGCGCCATGGGCGAGTACTTCCGCGACAACGGCATGCACGCCGTGATCGTGTACGACGATCTCTCCAAGCAGGCCGTGGCCTACCGTCAGATGTCCCTTCTGCTGCGCCGCCCGCCGGGCCGCGAGGCCTATCCCGGCGACGTGTTCTACCTGCACTCGCGGCTTCTCGAGCGCGCCGCCAAGATGGGCGACGCCGCCGGCAACGGTTCGCTGACCGCGCTGCCAGTCATCGAGACCCAGGCCAACGACGTCTCGGCCTACATCCCCACCAACGTCATCTCGATCACCGACGGCCAGATCTTCCTCGAGACCGACCTGTTCTACCAGGGCATCCGCCCGGCGGTGAACGTCGGCCTCTCGGTCTCGCGCGTGGGCTCCTCGGCCCAGACGAAGGCGATGAAGAAGGTCGCCGGCAAGATCAAGGGCGAGCTCGCGCAGTACCGCGAGATGGCCGCCTTCGCGCAGTTCGGCTCGGATCTGGACGCCTCGACCCAGAAGCTCCTGAATCGCGGCTCGCGCCTCACCGAGCTCCTGAAGCAGCCGCAGTTCTCCCCGCTGAAGATGGAAGAGCAGGTCGCTGTGATCTATGCCGGCGTCAACGGCTACCTCGACGCCCTGCCGGTCTCGAAGGTCCGTCCGTTCGAGGACGCCTTGCTCTCGACCCTGCGCACCAAGCACGCCGATCTACTCGCCAAGATCCGCGACTCGAAGGATCTGTCCGACGACAGCGCCAAGACGCTGAAGGGCGTCGTCGAGGCCGTGGCCAAGTCGTTAGCCTGAAGGACCCTCGGCCGATCCGCCAAGGATCGGCCGAACGTCAGTGTACGCGAGGGCCCCGGAAGGCCGGATACCTCGCCTTGAGCCGCAGCGGATGGATCTGGAAGTCACCCCATGGCGAGTTTGAAGGATCTGCGTAACCGCATCGCTTCGGTGAAGGGGACGCAGAAGATCACCAAGGCCATGCAGATGGTCGCCGCCGCCAAGCTGCGGCGCGCCCAAATGGCCGCCGAGAGCGCGCGTCCCTACGCAGAGAAGATGTCCCAGGTGCTCGGCAACTTGGCCGCCAACCTCGTCGGCGGCGTCCAGGGTCCGAAGCTGCTGTCGGGCACCGGCTCGGAGAAGACCCACCTCCTCATCGTCTGCACGGCCGATCGAGGCCTGTGCGGCGGCTTCAACTCGTCGATCGTGCGTCTGGCCCGCGAGCATATCCGCCGGCTCACCGCCGAGGGCAAAACGGTGAAGATCGTCACCGTCGGCAAGAAGGGCTACGACCTCCTGCGCCGCCAGTACCGCGACCAGATCATCGAGAACCGCGATCTGCGCGGCAACAAGCCGGTGGATTACGAATTCGCTGCCGAAATCGCCGACAGCGTCATCGCCCGTTTCGAGGCCGGCGAGTTCGATGTCGCGACGCTGTTCTACTCGCGCTTCCGCTCGGTGATCGCCCAGGTTCCGACCGCCCAGAAGCTGATCCCGGCGGAACTGCCCGAGACCGGTGCCACGGCCCCGGACGCCGCCCTGCAGTTCGAGCCGAGCGAGGAGGCCATCCTGGACACCCTGCTGCCGCGCAACCTCACGGTGCAGGTGTTCCGGGCGCTCCTCGAGAACGCCGCCTCCGAGCAAGGAGCCCGCACGGGTGCCATGGATTCGGCCACGCGCAACGCCGGCGAGATGATCAAGAAGCAGACGCAGATCTACAACCGTACGCGTCAGGCCATGATCACCAAGGAACTCATCGAAATCATCTCGGGCGCCGAGGCCCTCTAGGCCGCTCCGGCACCCTGACCGCAACATCGTCGAAGGACCCGTATCATGGCGAACACCGCTACCCCCGGCGCCGGCTCCAACAAGGTCGGCAAGATCACCCAGGTCATCGGCCCCGTGGTCGACGTGCATTTCGACGGCCATCTGCCCGAGATCCTGAACGCCCTCGAGACCAAGAACAACGGCAACCGTCTCGTCCTCGAAGTCGCCATGCAGCTCGGTGAGAGCACCGTGCGCTGCGTCGCCATGGACACGTCGGAAGGCCTCGTGCGCGGTCAGGAAGTCACCGACACCGGCGAGGCCATCAAGGTGCCCGTGGGCTTCAATACCCTCGGCCGAATCATGAACGTCATCGGCGAGCCCATCGACGAGGCCGGCCCGATCGTCTCCGAGACCCTGCGCGCCATCCACCAGCCCGCGCCGTCCTACGCCGAGCAGTCCACCGAGTCGCAGATCCTCGTCACCGGCATCAAGGTGGTCGATCTTCTTGCTCCCTACGCCAAGGGCGGCAAGATCGGCCTGTTCGGCGGCGCCGGCGTCGGCAAGACCGTGCTGATCATGGAGCTGATCAACAACATCGCCAAGGTGCACTCGGGCTATTCGGTGTTCGCCGGCGTCGGCGAGCGCACTCGCGAGGGCAACGATCTCTACCACGAGATGATCGAGTCCAAGGTCAACATGGACCCGAAGGAGAACAACGGCTCGGCCGAAGGCTCCAAGTGCGCCCTCGTGTACGGCCAGATGAACGAGTCCCCCGGCGCCCGCTCGCGCGTCGCCCTCACGGGTCTGACCATCGCCGAAGACTTCCGCGACCAGGGCCAGGACGTGCTGTTCTTCGTGGACAACATCTTCCGCTTCACCCAGGCCGGCTCGGAAGTGTCTGCGCTTCTCGGCCGCATCCCGTCCGCCGTGGGCTACCAGCCGACGCTCGCCACCGACATGGGCGCCCTGCAGGAGCGCATCACCACCACCACCAAGGGCTCGATCACCTCGGTGCAGGCCATCTACGTGCCGGCCGACGATCTGACCGATCCGGCGCCCGCCGCCTCGTTCGCCCACCTGGACGCGACGACCGTGCTGTCCCGCTCCATCGCCGAGAAGGGCATCTATCCGGCCGTGGATCCGCTCGACTCGACCTCGCGCATGCTCAACCCCGCCGTTCTCGGCGAGGAGCATTACGCGGTAGCGCGTCAGGTCCAGCAGACCCTGCAGCGCTACAAGGCCCTGCAGGACATCATCGCGATCCTGGGCATGGACGAGCTCTCGGAAGAGGACAAGCTCACCGTCGCCCGCGCCCGCAAGATCGAGCGCTTCTTCTCCCAACCCTTCTCGGTCGCCGAGATCTTCACCGGCTCGCCCGGCATCCAGGTCCCGCTGGCCGACACCATCAAGGGCTTCAAGGGCCTCGTGAACGGCGACTACGACGATCTGCCGGAGGCGGCGTTCTACATGGTCGGCACCATCGAGGACGCCAAGGAGAAGGCCAAGAAGATCGCGGCGGCGGCCTGATCTTGAACAGCAAGATCGGTCTTCTCCTCGTCGGTCTCGTCGTCGGCGCCCTGGCCGGGTACCTCACCCGGCCCCAGGCCGCCGAAATCAAGATCGGGGATTTCAGCCTCGAAGTTCAGGGTGACAAGCCAGCGGGTACGTCCGGCGGCACCCTGACCACCGGCCAGATGCAGCATATCGGCATCTTCGCGGTGATCGGCGCGGCCCTCGGCCTCGGGGTCGGCTTCGTCGCCGGCCGCGGCCGGGCCTGACACCCTCTGCGGCGCACGCCCCCGGGCCGCGCGCCGTACCGCACGACAGACACACCCGAACCGGGATTCGCGACGTCATGGCCACCTTCCAGTTCGATTTCGTCGGTCCCGAGCGGACGGTGTATTCCGGCCCGATCGAGGCCGTGCAGCTTCCCGGCATCGAGGGGGAGATGACCGTTCTGCCGGGCCATGCTCCGGTGCTGACCGCCCTGAAGGTCGGCGTCATCGTGATCAACGAGGCCGGCCACTCCGGCAAGCGCGTCCTCGTACGCGGCGGTTTCGCCGATATCGGGCCGACCTCCGTCACAGTCATCGCCGAACGGGCCAATCCTTTCGAGGAGATCACACCGGAATCCCTCGACCGCGATATCGCCGCCGTCGAACTCCTGCGCGACGCGACCACGGATTTCGCCAAGAAGGACGAGCTCAACGGTCAGATCGTCCAGCTTCAGGATGCAAAGGTCGCCCTCGCGCTCTGAGGTCGAACCGGCCCGAAATCTACGAAGCCGCGCGCTCGAGCAAGGCCGCGCGTGCGGCTTCGTCAGCCGGGCAGCCGGCCGCGAGCCACTGCGTCCGCGCCCGTCCGAGGCGGCGCCCGATCTCCGGTCCAGCCGGGATACCCCGTGCGACGAGGTCGGACCCGGTCAAGGGGAAGACCGGAACCGACACTTCGCCCCGTACCATCAGCCCGAGTAGATCACCGGCCTCCGCCGTGATTTGTGATGGACACGCCCCAAGGGCGTCGCTGGCCAGGGCGATGGGCTCGGCGCCGTGAGCGGCCGCCAGCCTGCGCATCTCCATCACGTCGATCACGGTTCTGCTCCGCAGAGCCACCAGCGCACGGGCATAGCGCCCGAGCCGATTCTGTTCCGCCTTCGACAGCCTCAGGCGAGCGGTCAGGCGTTCGGCATCGTCCGCCGAGAACACCGAAAGGGCCGCCAGCCGCGCCGGCGCGTCCCAGGGGTGCCGGGTCGTCCGTTCGAACCGTCGCAGGTCACCGATCCCGCCGACGAGCCGGCCGAGGAGGCCGGTCTCGCTCAGAACGGTCACGGCCGGAACCGCCCCAGGGGCGAGGAGAAGTTTCAGTAGTTCACCGCGCACGCGCTCCCGCGACAGGCCGTCGAGGGCGGCCCGGGCGCCGATGCAGGCCGCAAGCCCTTCCGCATCGGGTGCTTCGGCGCCGTAGCGGGCGTGGAAGCGGAAGAATCGGAGGATCCGCAACGCATCCTCACGGATGCGGGTCGCGGCTTCGCCGATGAAGCGCACACGGCCGGCACGAAGATCGGCGAGGCCGCCGGTCGTGTCGTGGAGGTGACCCTCGGCATCCACCGAGAGGGCGTTGATGGTGAAATCTCGCCGCTGCGCATCGAGGCCGAAGTCGCGGCCGAACCGGACCACGGCGTGACGTCCGTCCGTCTCGATGTCCTCGCGCAACGTCGTGACCTCGAACGTCGCAGTCCCGGCCATCAGCGTCATGGTTCCGTGCTCGATACCCGTGGGGATGCTGCGCAGGCCCGCCGTCCTGGCGCGCGCCACCACAGCCTCCGGCAGGAGCGTGGTGGCGAGATCGATGTCGTTGGACGGATGCCCGAGGAGCGCGTCGCGGACGCAGCCTCCGACGAGGCGGGTGTGTTCCCCCGGAACGCGCAGCGCGGCCAGGACGCGTGCGAGGCCGGGAGTCGCCAGCAGGGTGCCCGGCCCATCCGGGTCGAGGCGGTGCGCCGTCACTGGAAACGACCCGGCACGACCACGCCGTTCTCTAGGTGCGGCGGTACGTAGCCGCCGCGATGGCGCTCACCGAACAGTCCGGTGGCGACGAGGGAGAGGATCACCAGGACGATTCCCGCCATGGTCAGGCGAAAGACCTTGCCCTCCCAATGGGCATGATGGCGCGGATGCCGGCCGCTGAGGGCGAGATAGCCCGCGAACAGCAGGAACGGCAGGAGGAAGATCAGCACTTCCTCGACGAGCTTGCGGATCATGACACTCTCATTCGCGGCGACGTGCCGGATGGGGGATACAGGCGTTCGTGGAGGTTGTTCACGATGCCGGCGGTCACGCCCCAGATCCGATGATTACCGTAGGCGATCACGTAGTAGCGCCGGGTGCGCCCTTGCCAAGTCGCGGTCTCGATTCGGCGTCGACCCGGATCGAGCAGGTAGGATAGGGGCGCCTCGAACGTGTCGGCGACCTCGTCGGGGTTGAGGCGCAGGGTGGCGGCCGGATCGACGAGTCCGAGCACCGGCATCACCAAGAAGCCCGTGGCCGAGAGGTAGGGGTCGAGGTAGCCGAGGGTCCGGATGGCGCCGGCCTCGAGGCCGATCTCCTCGCGGGCCTCGCGCAGGGCCGCGTCGGCGGGCGTCGCGTCGGTGGGATCGATCTTGCCGCCCGGAAAGGCGATCTGGCCGGAATGATCGCGCAGGTGCGCGGAGCGCACGGTGAACACCACGCCGAGGCCGTCGGGACGCGGCACCACCGGTACCAGCACCGCCGCATTCCGGTGTGGCCCGGGCGGCACGACGTCGATGCCGTCGAGATCGTGGTCGCCCCGCGGATTGGCCGTCGGGTCACCCGGCCCGGGTGGTTCCGCGTCGAGATACCGGGCGGCGCGGTCGATGAGCTCGGCGACGGCGTCGAGTCTCATGCGGTGGCGGTGGGTGCGATCCGGTGGAACGTGCCGCCCGCGGCGATGCCGAGCCAGCCGTCGCGTTCCTCGGCCAAAGCCACGAGATCGTAGGTCAGCGCCCGGGTCACAAGCGCCCACAGGCCGCGCCGGACGTGCACGTAGGGGCGCAGGCCGCCGGCCTCGTCCTCCTCGAACCGCAGGGCATGGTCGGAACCCACCGCCACGAGGTCGTCGACGTTGGTGCGCAGCGCGATGCGGCGACCGTCGCCGTCGCCCTCCACCGCCATCTCGACGGCGACGAAGGCGGCATCCTCGACGGTGATTCCAACGCTTTCGACCGGCGTCACCAGCACGATGCTGCCGTCCGGCTCGCACCGGAGGATGGAAGCGAACAGCTTCACCAGGGCCGGGCGCCGGATCGGCGCACCATCGTGGAACCACGTCCCGTCGGCGGCGATGCGCATGTCGATGGCGCCGCAATAGGGCGGGTTCCACTGGTCGACGGGCGGGGGACCGCGTCGGGGCAGATCACCGAGGGCGGCGCTCAAGCGGTCGATGGTCGGGTCGGATTCGTTTGGTGCCATGACGGAAAGATAGCGCTCGAAGCCGCCTTTGGAACGCCTGGAGGCAGGCCTGTTTCGTTGCCCGCATGCGTCTGATTCGCGACCGGAAAGGCACTGTCGAACCGAAGGCGAACGCCTGCGGCGTCGCGCCGACCTTGCCAGGGCGGCGCAAACGGCGCCACACTCGACCTGCACGGCCACCCCATGGCCGTTCCCTGACTGCTGCCATCGACCCCCAGAAGTCGAGGCGGAACGCGAGGACCGACACCGCATGACGCAAGGCTCCCAGTCGGCCACCTCCCTCGACGACGGCATCGTCGCCACGGCGGAAGCGTGTCTCGGAGCCGTCGGCGCGGCGCGTGAAGCGGTTCACAAGGTCATTTTCGGCCAGGAGCAGGTGGTCGATCTCACGCTCATCACCATCCTGGCGGGCGGCCATGGGCTGTTGGTCGGTCTTCCCGGCCTCGCCAAGACCAAGCTGGTCGAGACCCTCGGCACCGTCCTCGGCCTCGACGGCCGCCGGGTCCAGTTCACCCCGGACCTGATGCCCTCGGACATCCTCGGCACGGAAATCCTCGACGAGGATGCCAACCGGCACCGCTCGTTCCGGTTCGTGAAGGGGCCGGTCTTCACCCAGTTGCTGATGGCCGACGAGATCAACCGCGCCAGCCCGCGCACCCAGTCGGCCCTGCTGCAGGCGATGCAGGAGCATTTCGTTTCCGTGGCGGGCGAACGACACGATCTGCCGCGGCCCTTCCACGTGCTGGCGACCCAGAATCCCATCGAGCAGGAGGGCACCTACCCGTTGCCCGAGGCCCAGCTCGACCGTTTCCTGCTCGAGATCGACGTCGGCTATCCGGATCGGGCCGCCGAGCGCCGCATCCTCATCGAGACCACGGGCGTCGACGACCACAAGCCTCAGGCGGTGATGTCCACCGAGCAGCTTCTCACGGCCCAGCGCCTGGTGCGCCGCCTGCCCGTGGGCGATGCCGTGGTCGACGCGATCCTCGACCTCGTGCGTTCCGCCCGGCCCGAGGGGGGCGCCCCGTCCCTCAAGGGCAAGCTCCTGTGGGGGCCCGGCCCCCGCGCCAGCCAGGCCCTGACCCTGGCGGTCCGCGCCCGTGCCCTCATCGAAGGCCGCGTCGCGCCGTCCATCGCCGACGTGAAGGCCCTCGCCGAACCGGTGCTCAAGCACCGCATGGCCCTGAGCTTCGCCGCGCGTGCGGACGGGGAGACCGTCCCGGGTCTCATCGCCCAGCTCGCGGCCAAGCTCTAGCGCATGGCCATAGCCCCCACGCGGACGGCCCCCACGCGGGTCCTCCCCGCCGAGGCCCGCGTTCCCGGGCGGCGCGAGACCGAGAGCGCCCTCGGCCTCGCCGAGCGGATGCCGCGCCTGATCCTCGAAGCGCGACGCGTCTCGACCACCCTGGCCCACGGCCTGCACGGCCGCCGCCGGGCGGGACCGGGGGAGAGCTTCTGGCAGTTCCGGCCCTTCGTCGCCGGAGAGGCCGCCGCACGGATCGACTGGCGCCGCTCCGCCCGCGACGACCGGCTCTACGTCCGCGAGCGTGAGTGGGAGGCCGCGCACAACATCTGGTTCTGGATCGACCGATCGGCCTCCATGGGCTTCGCCTCGCACCTCGCCCAGGCGCCGAAGGTCGAGCGCGCCCTGGTCCTGGCCTTCGCGCTGGCCGACACCCTGGTGGACGGGGGTGAGCGTACGGGACTTCTGGGACTGACCCGCGCCGTCACTTCGCGTCGCATCGTCGAGACCCTGGCGCAGGCGCTCGTCGGCGACCAAGCCGGTCTCGCACGCGACATGCCGCCCCGCGCCTCGCCGGGTCGCTTCGACGAGGCGATCCTGATCAGCGATTTCCTGTCGCCGCTCGCCGAGGTGCGCCAAGCCGTGGAGGCCATCGCGGCGCACGGCACCCACGGCCACCTCGTGATGATCGTCGATCCCGTCGAGGAGACCTTCCCGTTCTCGGGCCAAGCCGTCCTGCACGATCCGGAAACGGACCGGACTCTGGCCATCGGCGACGCCGGAGCCTGGGGTGAGGCCTACCGTGCCCGCATCGCCGAGCATCGGGCCGGCCTCTCCGAGATCGCCCGCGCTCAGGGCTGGACCCTGACCATCCACCGCACCGACCGACCGGCCAGCGAAGCCGCCCTTCGCCTGCTCACCCTCGTCGCCGCCGCGCGCGGGACCGGCTGAGGATCGTTACCGTGCTCGGATTGCCCCTGACCTTTGCCGCCCCCCTGGCGCTCGCCGCGCTCGTTGCGCTGCCGGCCCTGTGGTTCCTCCTGCGGGTGACGCCGCCGCGTCCGCGCCGCATCGACTTTCCGCCGCTGCGGATCATGGCCGACCTGCTGCCCAGGCGCGAGACGCCGGCCCGCACGCCGCCATGGCTCCTGATCCTGCGCCTGCTCGTGGCGGCCTTTCTGATCCTGGCGGTGTCCGGGCCGGTCTGGAACCCGTCGGGCCTCGGCGGGGAGACGGGACGCACGCCCCTCGTGGTGATGATCGACAACGGATTTTCCGCCGCCCACGATTGGCGCGAGCGCCAGCGGGTCGCCACCGATGCCGTGGAGACCGCCGCCCGCGACGGGCGTCCCGTGGCCCTGATGGCGTTGGCCGAGCCGGCCGCGCCCATCGAGGCCCGCGTGCCCGCCGATGCCCTAGAGCGCCTGCGCGCCATCGCGCCCCGGCCGCACCTCGCGGAGCGTGCGACACATCTGTCCGTCCTGGCCGCCTTCTTCGAGCGGACACCGGGCGCCGCTGCGCTGTGGATCAGCGACGGCGTCGCGGGACCGGGCGAGGACACGTTCGCCAAGGGCCTCGCAGACCTCGTCGGCAAGCACGGCACCGGTCTCACCATCCTGCGCACCGATCGGCCGCCGGCCCTTGCGCTTTCGGCCGCGGAATCCGGCGGCCCGCTCACGGCCCGTGCCCTGCGCGCCTCGCCCAACGGTCGCGACGGCGGCACCGTGCGTGCCCTCGACGCGAAGGGCCTGCCGCTGGCCGAGCACGACTTCACCTTCCCGGACGGTGCAACCGAAGCGGCGGTCGCCTTCGATCTGCCGGTGGAACTGCGCAACGGCATCAGCCGCCTCGAGATCCTTGGCGAACGCTCGGCCGGCGCCGTGACCCTGGTGGACGAGCGCGGCAAGCGCCGCCGCGTCGGGCTCGTCTTCGGCGGAACCAGCGATCAAGCCCAGCCGCTGTTGGCCCCGACTCACTACCTTTCCCGCGCCCTGGTGCCTTTCGCCGACGTGCAGGAGCCGCGCGGCGCCAAGGGCGTCGCCGAATCCGTTGCGCAGATGCTCGATGCGCAGGTTTCTGTGCTCGTGCTGGCCGATGTCGGTGCCCTCGACGCCGCCACCCTGGAGCGGGTCGAAGCCTTCGTCGATGCCGGCGGCCTCCTCCTGCGCTTCGCCGGGCCGCGCCTGGCGGCGGGCAACGACCCCCTCGTGCCCGTGCGCCTGCGCCGGGGCGGTCGGACCCTCGGCGGGACGCTATCGTGGGACAGCCCGAAGACCTTCGCGACCTTCGCGCCGGAGAGCCCGTTCGCCGGACTCGTTCCACCGGCGGATATCGGCGTGCGCCGGCAGATCCTCGCCGAGCCCGACGGCGAGCTCCCGGGACGGACCTGGGCGTCGCTCCAGGACGGCACCCCCATCGTGACTGCGCAGAAGCGGGGCCAAGGGCTGGTGGTGCTCTTCCATGTCACCGCCGACACCACATGGTCGAACCTGCCCCTGTCGGGCTTGTTCATCGACATGCTGCGCCGGGTCGTGGCCCTGGCCGGCACCGGAGCGGCACCTGCCGGCGACGTCGCACGTCCCCCGGCGGCGGTGCTCGCCCCACGCCTGACCCTCGATGGGTTCGGGGCCCTCGGCGCGCCGCCGGCCGGCGCCACCGCCGTGCCGGCGGATTACGCCGAGCGCGGCTCGTTCGAGCATCCGCCCGGCTTCTACGGTCCCGCCGATGGCGGCGTCGCCGTCAATGCGCTGACGGTGGCCGACCGTCTCAAGCCCATCGACTTCGCGCCCCTCGCCAGCGCCCGAACGGGATCGCTCGCCGGTGCCGAGACCCTCGATCTGCGCGCCACGCTCTTCACCCTGGCCCTCATGCTCCTCCTCCTCGACACCCTTGCGGGGCTCTGGCTCGGTGGCTTCCTTCGCCGGACGGGCGGACGGGCCGCAGCGGCCGCGTTCGTGCTCCTCTGCCTCGCGGCCCCCGACTTCGCCCCGGCGCCGGCTTGGGCCCAGGCCCAAGCGACCGGTCGGCCGAACGGCATCGACTCGGCGCTCGCGACCCGTCTCGCCTTCGTCGTCACCGGCGACGAAGCGGCCGATACGGCGAGCCGCGCGGGCCTCGCCGGCCTGACGCAGGTGCTGTCCAACCGCACCGCCCTTGAGCCCGGCGATCCCATCGGCATCGATCCGGCCAAGGACGAACTCGCGTTCTATCCCCTGATCTACTGGCCCATCGTCGCCGGCCGACCCCAGCCGAGCGCCGTCGCGATCCGGCGCATCGACGCGTTCATGCGCAACGGCGGCACCGTCCTGTTCGACACCCGCGATGCGCTGACGGCCCGCCCGGGTGGACCGCCGACGCCGGAAGCCCTCTACCTGCGCACCATGCTGTCCACTCTCGAAGTGCCCGAACTCGAACCGATCCCGGCCGACCACGTGCTGACCAAGGCGTTCTACCTCGTCGACACGTTCCCCGGCCGGTACGCCACGGGCCAGACCTGGGTCGAAGCCCTGCCGCCGGCGGCGGACGGCACCGAGCGCCGCCCGGCGCGGGCCGGGGACGGGGTGTCGCCCATCGTCATCACGGGCAACGATCTGGCCGCCGCCTGGGCCGTGGGCAAGCGCGGCGAGCCGCTCTACCCCGTGGTCGGCGGTGAGGAGCGCCAGCGCGAAATGGCATTCCGTGGCGGGGTGAACTTCGTGATCTACACCCTGACCGGCAACTACAAGGCGGATCAGGTCCACGTGCCCGCCCTGCTCGAACGGTTGGGCCAGTGAGCGGAGCCGGATCCGGAATGCGGGAGGCCATGCGCCGATGCTGAGCCTCAGCTTCACCCCCCTCGTCCCATGGCCGGTGCTGGCCGGTTTCGGGATCCTGGTCGCGCTGTTCGCCGTGCTGGCGATCCTGGCGCGCGGCGGCACGGCCATCCTGCGCGCCGTGGCCCTCGCCCTGGTGCTGCTCGCCCTCGCCAACCCCGCCCTGGTCCGGGAGGACCGGGAGCCCGTCAAGGATATCGTCGCCGTGGTGGTGGACCGATCGGGGTCCCAGGGTCTCGGCGACCGTCCGGCCATGACCGACGCCGTGCGGGCCGAACTGCAGCGCCGCTTCGGGGCCCTGACGGGGATCGAGCCGCGCTTCGTCGACGTGCCGGACGCCAAGGAGAGCGACGACGGCACGAAGCTGTTCACCGCGCTGTCTCAGGCTTTGGCCGATGTGCCGCCCGAGCGGCTGGCCGGCGTCGTGATGCTCACCGACGGCGTGGTGCACGACATCCCGGCCTCGGCGTCGGCGCTCGGCATCAAGGGGCCGCTGCACGTCCTCGTCACGGGGCATCCGGACGAGCGTGACCGGCAGATCAAGCTCATCGAAGCGCCGCGTTTCGGCATCGTCGGGCGGGACCTCACGATCCGCGCCGAGGTGATGGAACGCGGCGGCACCGGCAACGCCGTCGTCACCGTGCGGCGGGACGGCGAGGAGGTGGGCCGGCGCGCCTTCCCGACGGGACGGCCCTTCTCGCTGACCATGCGGATCGAGCACGGCGGCCCCAACGTGGTCGAGATCGAGGTCGAGCCGCTGCCGGGCGAGCTCACCGTCGTGAACAACCGCGCGGTGCTCCCCATCGAGGGCATCCGCGAAAAGCTCCGGGTGCTGCTGGTCTCGGGCGAGCCGCACCAGGGCGAGCGCACGTGGCGAAACCTGCTCAAGTCCGACGCCAACGTCGATCTCGTGCACTTCACCATCCTGCGGCCGCCGGAGAAGCAGGACGGTACGCCGATCTCGGAGCTGTCGCTCATCGCCTTCCCGACGCGTGAGCTGTTCGTCCAGAAGATCAAGGATTTCGACCTGATCATCTTCGACCGCTACGCCAACCAGAGCGTGCTGCCCTCAGCGTATTTCGACAACATCGTCCGCTACGTCCGCGAGGGCGGAGCGCTCCTCGTGGCGGCGGGACCGGAATTCGCCGGCCAGGCGAGCCTGTCGCGCACCCGGCTCTCGGCGATCCTGCCGGGCGAGCCCAACGGCCGCGTGGTCGAGCAGCCCTACAAGGCCGGGCTCACCGGCATCGGCACGCGCCATCCCGTCACCCGGGCCCTGCCCGGATCCGAGGCCTCTCCGCCGGCCTGGGGCGACTGGCTGCGCATCGTCTCGGCCCAGGTGAAGCCCGGCATCCAGCCGATCCTCCAGGGGCCGAACGCCCTGCCGCTGCTGGCCCTGTCGCGCGAGGACAAGGGTCGCGTGGCGCTCCTGCTCTCGGACCACGCCTGGCTGTGGGCGCGTGGCTATCAGGAGGGCGGCCCCTACCTCGACCTGCTGCGCCGCCTCGGTCACTGGCTGATGAAGGAACCCGCCCTCGAGGAGGAGGCCCTGCGCGCCCAGACCACGGGGCGCGGACGCGAAGTCCGCGTCGAGCGCCAGACCATGGCGGACACCGTCGAGCCCGTGACCGTCACGGGTCCCACGGGCGTCGAGCGCACCCTGACCCTGGCGCAGGCCGAGCCCGGCCTGTTCTCATCCACCTTCGAGGCGGAGCAGCTCGGGCTGCATACCCTGCGCTCGGGGAGCCTGGTCGCCTTCGTCAGCGTCGGCCCGCCGAACCCGCGTGAACTCGCCGACGTGTTCAGCGACACCGAGCGTCTCAAGGCCCTCGCCGAAGCCACGGGCGGCTCGATCCGCCGGGTCGCCGAAGCCGGCGGCACCGTGGTGCCGCGCCTGCAGGCGGTGCGCGGCGGGCGCTTGGCCGGGGCCGACTGGATCGGGTTCCGCCCGAGCGACAGCGCCAACATCCGGGGTGTGGCGGTCTATCCCCTGGCGCTCGGCCTGTGGGCACTGGCGGCGCTGGCGGCGGCGGTGCTCGCCATGTGGCTGGTGGAGGGCCGACGCGGCCGGACGCCGTGACGTCGGTGGTGAGGGACGGGAAACCACGTTCCGCCCCGGGGCACTGCGGTTAAGGTCCGGAGAGGGGCGGGCGTGGCATACGGCAGACCATCGCTCAACACGCCCCGAACCGAACCCATGCCCCTGACCGTCATCGACCCCGCCGCTCCCCCCGTGGTCGACCCGGGCAGCATGCGGCTTTCGGAGCTTCTGGGCGCCCTGAGCCATGCCCTCGACCTCACCGAGGGCCAGCCGGTGGGCCACTGCGTGCGCGCCTGCTGGATCGGCGTGCATGTCGGCCGGACCATGGGGCTGCCCGATCTGCAGCTCTGGGAGCTGTACTATGCGATCCTGCTGAAGGATCTCGGCTGCTCGTCCAACGCCGCCCGGATCTGCCAGCTCTATCTGGCCGACGATCTCACGTTCAAGCACGACTTCAAGACCGTGAGCGACCGCCTGCCCCAGGTGCTCGGCTTCGTGTTCTCGCATACGGGGCTCAAGGCGGGCTTGGCCGACCGCTTCCGCGCCATCCTCAACATCCTGCAGAACGGCGGCGAGATCGCCCAGGAACTCATCGAGACGCGCTGCCAGCGCGGCGCCGAGATCGCCCGGCAGATGCGCTTTCCCGAGGCCGTCTGCGGCGGCATCCTGGCCTTGGACGAGCACTGGAACGGACAGGGCAAGCCGAACAAGCTCGAAGGTCCTGCAATCCCGCTCTACGCCCGCATCGCCCTATTGGCGCAGATCGTGGACGTGTTCCACCGTTCGGCCGGGCGCGACGCGGCCATGGCGGAAATCCGCTCGCGCACGGGTACGTGGTTCGATCCGCAGGTGGTGGCGGCCTTCGAGCGCGTCGCCGGATCGGACGCGTTCTGGACGGTCCTGGCGTCGGACAACGTCGAGGATGCGGTGTTCGCCCTCGAACCGGCCCAGCGCCAGATCGTGGTCGATGCGGATTACCTCGACGACATCGCCCGGGCGTTCGCGCAGATCATCGATTCGAAGAGTCCGTTCACCTCCGGCCACTCCGAGCGCGTCGCGGTCTATGCCGATCTCATCGCGGAGGAACTCGGCTTCGAGGCCGAGCGCCGTCGCTGGCTCAAGCGCGCCGCCCTCCTGCACGACATCGGCAAGCTCGGGGTCTCCAACGCGATCCTCGACAAGAACGGCAAGCTCGACGACGTGGAATGGGTGGCGATGCGCAACCACGCTGCGCTCTCCGAGAACATTCTCGGTCGGGTCATCGCCTTCCGGGACATGGCGCGCATCGGCGGCGGGCACCACGAGCGCCTCGACGGCAAAGGTTATCCCAGGGGCCTCGCGGCTGAGGCCATCTGCATCGAGACCCGCATCGTCTCCGTCTCCGACGTGTTCGATGCCCTCACGGCCAATCGCCCCTATCGGGCGGCGATGCCGATTCCGAAGGCCCTGGGGATCATGCGGGCCGAGGTCGGGGCCTCGTTCGACCCGAACTGCTTCGCGGCCCTGGAGCGGGCGCTGTCGAAGCTCGACGCCCTCGCAAACGCGGCTTGACCGTACCGGCCGGACCGACTCACGCCCCCCGGCCGGCAAAGAACCGCGCGATCTCCGCCGCGGCCCGGTCCGGGGCTTCCCGATGCGGAAAATGCCCGACGCCGTCGAGCGGCGCGAGGTCGAGGTCCGAAAACGTCTCGCCGAGGCGGTCGGTCCAGGCGTAGGGGAACAGCGGGTCGGCGGTGCCCCAGCGGATGCAGGTCGGCACGGTGATGGGATCCTGCGGCGGGGCCGTGCCCTCGATCATGGCGAGGCGGCCGGCCTGCGCGCTGACGTACCAGTTGAAGCCGCCCTGCAGGTTGCCCGGTGCCATGAAATTGTCGGTGAAGGCGTCGAGTACCGCGTCGAAGGCGGCCGGGTTGCCACCGGCCCAGTGGCGCAGGAAATGGCCGATGTAGAGCCGGCAGGCCTCGCGCGACGAACCCACGAGGTCCGCGGCGAACGGCTTCACGTGAAACGACTGGTACCAGATCTCGGCCAGCATCCCGGGCGCGGCCAGACGCGGGCCGATGCCCGGATACGGACAGTCGAAGAAGAACAGGCCGGTGAGGCGGTCGGGCGCAGCGCGGCCCAGCGCTTGGCCCACATAAGCGCCGACGTCGTGGCCGACGACGCCGGCGCGCTCGATCCCGAGGGCATCGAAGAGCCCCAGAATGTCGGTGGCGTGGACATCGGCGCCCGCCTTGTCCGAGGGGCCGGGATCGGGCTTCTCGCTGGCACCGAAGCCGCGCAGGTCGGGGACGATGAGCTCGAACCGGTCGGCGAGCCGGGCCATCACCGGCTCCCAAGTCAGCCAGAATTCCGGCCACCCGTGGAGCAGGACCAGGGGCTTACCGCGCCCGGCGCGGGCGACGTGGAGAGCGATGCTGTTGGCCCGCACGGTCTCGTGGTGGATGGGTGTCATCGTTCACTCCCGCGCGGTTGCCGCGCGGAGGATCAACGCCGGCGCACCGCGCTCACGTTCCCCGAAACCGTCCCGGCGGCACCGGACACGAGTTCGCACCACAGGAAGCGGGTGGGATCGACAGGGCCGGGCGGGATCAGCCGGCCGGACGGCACCTGGGTGAAGCCGAAGCGCCGGTAAAAGGGGGCGTCGCCCACCAGCACGACGAGGCCGTGGCCGGCGCCGCGGGCCGCGTCCAGGCTCGCCCGCATCAGGGCGCCGCCGATGCCGCGCCCCTCGAAGCTCGGATCGACGGTCAGCGGCCCCAGCACCAGGAGCGGTGCTTGCGCCTCCGCCGGCCCGAGGCGCACGGAGCCGACGAGGTAGGTGCCGACCAGGGCCGTGAAGCACAGGTCGGCCAGCGGCGCGGTGCCCTCACGCAGGCGGTAGGCGGTGCGGGCGAAGCGTCCCGGCCCGAAGGCGCGGGCGTGCAGGCGCTCGATAGCCTCGGCGTCCCCGGGATGCTCCATCCGCAGGACCAGGGGCAGGGAGGTCACGTCGCCCGGGCCGAGAAGTCGATGCGCGGGTCGATCCAGGTGTAGATCAGGTCCGACAGGAGGTTCACCGCGAGCCCCACGAGGGAGAAGATGTACAGAGTCGCGAACACCACCGGATAATCGCGCCCGACGATGGAGGTGAAGGACAGGAGCCCGAGACCGTCGAGGGAGAAGATCGTCTCGATGAGAAGCGAGCCGGTGAAGAAGGCCGAGATGAACGCCGCCGGGAAGCCCGCGATGACGATCAGCATGGCGTTGCGAAACACGTGCCCATACAGCACCCGGCGCTCGGACAGGCCCTTCATCCGCGCGGTGAGCACGTACTGCTTGCGGATCTCGTCGAGGAACGAGTTCTTGGTCAGCAGGGTCGAGGTGGCGAAGGCCCCGAGCACCAGGGCGGCCAGCGGCAGGGCCATGTGCCAGGCGTAATCCACCGCCTTGCCCCACAGGCTCAACGTGTCGAAGTTCTCGCTCGTGAGGCCGCGCAAGGGGAAGATCTGGAAGAACGAGCCGCCGGCGAACAGGATGATGAGGGCGATGCCGAACAGGAAGCTCGGGATCGCGTAGCCGACGATGACCACGCCCGAAGTCCAGAGGTCGAAGCGCGAGCCGTCGTGTACGGCCTTGCGAATCCCCAACGGAATCGAGATCGCGTAGGAGATCAGCGTCATCCATAGGCCGAGCGAGATCGACACCGGCAGGCGCTCGCGGATCAACTGCAGCACCGACACATCGCGAAAATAGCTGTTGCCGAAATCGAACCGGGCGTAGTCCCAGATCATCTTCAGGAATCGTTCGGGGGCCGGCTTGTCGAAGCCGAATTGCTGTTCGAGCTTCTTGATGAAGGCCGGGTCGAGCCCTTGCGCCCCGCGATAGCGCGCGTTGGCTTCGCCCCCGCCGCCACTCGACCGAGCGGCCCCTCCGAGATCGCCGGCCCCACCGGTGACCCGCGACAGGCTGCCCTCGTTCTGACCCTGGAGCTGGGCCAGCACCCGCTCGACGGGTCCACCGGGGGCGAACTGCACGATGACGAAGGTGATGAGCATGATGCCGAGGATGGTCGGCACCATGAGGGCGAGGCGGCGCAGGATGTAGCCGAGCAAGAAAGCGTCCTCAATTCCGGCCGATGCGCCGGGCTTGTGCCGCATCGTACCACCACAGGGCGGGCGCGCCGAGGTCGTAGGCCGGCCCCTTGGCCGGGCGGCCGTAGACGTCCCACAGGGCGAGGCGATGGTCGGCCTTGTACCACATCGGCACCCAGTAGCGTCCGGCGCGCAGGGTCCGGTCGAGGGCGCGGCAGGCGGTGACGAGTTCGGCCCGGGTGGCCGCAATCGCGACCCGGTCGATGAGCCGGTCGACGGCCGGGCTGGCGATCCCCGCAGGGTTGTTGGAACCGGGCGTGGCCGCACTCCCCGAGCCGTAGGCCTCGCGCAGCTCGGCGCCGGGCGTCATCCCGCTGGCGTAGCGCCGGGAGGTCACGTCGAAATCGAAATCCTTGAGGCGGGACTGGTACTGCGAGGCATCGACCACCCGCATGCGCGCCTTGATGCCGATGAGGCCGAGGTTGCGGATGAACGGGTGCGTCACCGGCTCGAACACCGGATCGCTGTCGAGGAATTCGAGTTCCAGGGGCTTGCCGCCGGGCAGGCGCACGACACCGCCGTCGCGGGTGCAGCCGGCTTCGCGCAACAGGGCCACGGCGCGGCTGAGATTGGCCCGGTCCTGGCCCGATCCGTCGGATTCGGGCGGGCTCCAGGCTTCGCCGAACACCTCCGCCGGAAGATCGGCGCGCAGGGGATCGAGCAGGGCGAGTTCGGCCGCATCGGGGGTGCCCGTGGCCTTCAGGTCGGAATTCTCGAAGAACGAGGCCGTGCGGATGTAGGCCCCGTAGAACAGGTTCTTGTTCGACCAGGCGAAGTCGAAGCACAGGCCGATGGCTTCGCGCACCCGGGCATCGCGAAACGCCTCCCGGCGGGTGTTGAGGAACCAGCCCTGCGTCCCGGAGGGACGCGCATCGGGCACGATCTCCTTGCGCACGCGGCCCTCCGTCACGGCGGGAAAGTCGTAGAGCGTCGCCCAGACCCGCGACGTGAACTCCTCGCGAAACGTGAAGGCGCCGCTCTTGAACGCCTCGAAGCCCACCTGCCGATCGCGAAAATACTCGTACCGGATGGCCTCGAAGTTGTTCTGGCCGACATTCACCGGCAGATCGGCCGCCCAGTAATCGGCCACCCGCTGCAGTTCGATGAAGCGGCCCGGCTCCAGGCGCCCGACCTGATACGGGCCGGAGCCGAGCGGCGCTTCCAGGGACGAGGCCTCGAAATCACGCTTTTCGTAATAGGCCGCCGAGAACACCGGCAGGCCCGCCACGAACAGGGGCAGGTCGCGGCTGCGGCCGGGCACGAAGCGCACCACCACGGTGTCGTCGCCGTCGGCCGTCGCCTCGCTCATGTCCCGGAGCATCTGGGCGATACCGGGATGACCCTTGGCCTTGAGGATCATCAGGGAGAAAGCGACGTCGCGGGCGGTGAGCCGAGTGCCGTCGTGGAATCGCGCCTGCGGCCGCAGGGCGAAGCGGTAGGTCAGCCCGTCCTCGGAGACCTCGACGGACCGGGCCAGCAATCCGTAGAGGGCATCGGGTTCGTCGAGCGCCCGCACCATCAGGGAATCGAAGGTGAGGTTCATGCCGGCGGCGCCATCGCCGCGCAGGACATAGATGTTGAGGGTGTTGAAGGTGTCGCTCGCTTGGTTGCCCAGGGTCGAGGCGAGCTGGGCCGAGAAGCGGCCGCCGCGCGGCGCCTCCGGGTTCACGTAATCGAAATTCTTGAACGCGGCCGGGTATTTCAGTTCGCCGAAGCTCGACAGACCGTGGCGCGCCGCCCCTTGCGCCCGGCCGGATCCGGGCAGGACGCAAGCACCCGCGACCGCCCCGGCACCAAGGACGAGGGTGCGCCGGCTCGGGCCCCTCAACGCGGCGCCCCGGTCTTGGCGGCCAGGGCCTCGTCGTACCACCAGGTGGTCGGAAAACCCGAGCTGCCGTAGGTCGGCAGGACCTTGGGCCGGGCGAAGCGGTTCCAGCGGATCGTCCGTGAGACGTTGGAGGCCCATTGCGGCACCACGTAATCGTGGGCGAGCAGCACCCGGTCGAGGGCGTGGGTGGCGGCCAGCACGCCCGGCCGGTCCTTTGCGTAGATCACCCGGTCGATGAGGGCGTCGATGCCCGCATCCTTGATGCCGATGAGGTTGCGCGAGCCTTCCTTGCCGGCGGCGGCGGAACCCCAGTACTCGCGTTGCTCGTTGCCGGGCGAGAGGGATTCCGGCCACGACGAAGTGGTGATGTCGAAGTCGAAGGCGCGCAGTCGGTTCTGGTACTGCGCCTGGTCGATGACCCGCAGGTTGCTCTGGATCCCGATGAGCTTGAGCTGGGCCGCGAAGGGCAGCACCACGCGCTCGAACACGCTCTGGAACTCGAGGAACTCGACGGTCAGCGGCTCGCCCGTCTTGGCGTCGACCATCTGGCCGCCGCGCAGTTCGTAGCCGGCCTCCTTGAGGAGGCGCACGGCCTCGCGAAGGTTGGCGCGCACGGAATCCGGCGTGCCGGCCACGGGGTTGGTGTAGGGGGTGGTGAAGACGGAGGCCGGGACCTTGTCGCGCACGCTCTCCAGGATCGCCAGTTCCTCGCCCTGCGGCAGGCCGGAGGACGCCAGTTCCGAGCCGTAGAAATACGAGTCGATGCGCTTGTAGAGGCCGAAGAACAGCGACCGGTTCATCTCCTCGAAGTTCATGGCGAGGTTGAAGGCCCGGCGCACCCGCGGATCGGCGAACTTGGCGCGCCGCGTGTTGAAGGCGAAAGCCTGCATGTTGCCGTTGCCGCGATCCGGGAACTCCTCCTTGACGAGGCGGCCGTCCTTCACGGCCGGGAAATCGTCATAGGCGGTGGCCCAGTTGCGGGCGATGTTCTCGGCGCGGAAGTCGTAGAGGTCGCCCTTCAGGGCTTCGATCTGCACGGTGGCATCGCGAAAGTACTCGAACCGCATGGTGCCGAAATTGTTGCGCCCGGCGTTCACGGGCAGATCCTTGCCCCAGTAATCGGCCACGCGCTCGTAGGTGGCGCTGCGGCCCGGCTCGAACTTCGCGAGCCGATAAGGGCCGGACCCCAGCGGTATCTCCAGGGTCGTCTGCGTCACGTCGCGGGCTCTGCCCTGCGTGTCCGTTCCCGTCCACCAGTGCTTCGGCAGGACGCGCAGCTGCCCGATCACCTGGGGCAGTTCGCGGTTGCCGGCCTCGGCGAAGCTGAACGTCACCTCGCGCGGTCCCGTGACCTCGGCCTTGGTGACGTTGTGGTAGTAGGCCGCGAGCGAGGGGCTGTTCTCCTTCTGCACGGTGAAGGACCACAACACGTCCTCGGGGGTGATCGGCCGGCCGTCGTGCCAGCGCGCGCCCTCGCGCAGGCGATAGGTCACGGCAGAGAGGTCGTCGGCCAGCCTGAGCCCCTCGGCGAGGAGTCCGTAGGACGAGAACGGCTCGTCGGCCGATTCCGTCGTCAGGGTATCGTAGAGCTGGGCGATGCCGTTCTCGAGGTCGCCCTTGCGGCCCGCCACGACGATGTTGAAGTTGTCGAAGCCGCCCTGCGCCCCAAGGCGCACGAGGCCGCCCTTGGGCGCGGCCGGGTCGGCGTAGTCGAAATGCTTGAAGTCGGCCGGGTACTTCGGCTCACCCATGAGGGTAACGGCGTGGCGCCAGTCGCCCGACGGCGCATTGGCGACCGGCATGCCGGCGACGGGATCGGCAGAGGCCGAAGTGATGGCGCAGAGGGTCATGGCGCAGACCGACACGGCGGCGGCGAAACAACGTCCGATCAGGGCTTGTCGCATCACGATGGGGCGCTCTTTCCGATTTCGACGGCATCCTCGCGGGCCGTCCGCACGACGACCGCAAGGGCCGTTCTAGGACGGACGGAGGGGACACGCCAAGCGGCCCCATTCGCGCAGGACGAAGGGTCCGCATGCGCGCGGGACGCCCGACGCGTCCTGGCGCGGGCGTCGTCGCGGGCCTTCAAACAAAAAGAGGCCGGGACTGAGCCCGGCCTTCACGATCGTGACGATGCTGGCGCGACCTACTCGGCCGGCTTCTCGGCGGGAGCCGGAGGCGCGGGCGGAGTGGGCGGCTTCTCGGGCGCCGCCGGGGGGGCAGGCGGCGCTTCGGCCGGGGGAGCAGGAGGGGCGGGCGGCTTCTCGGCCGGAGCTGCGGCCGGGGCCGGCTTGGCCTCCGCCGGCTTATCCGCCGGCTTGGCAGCGTCAGGCTTGGCAGCGTCAGGCTTGGCTTCGGCGGGCTTCGCCGCATCGGGCTTGGCTTCCGCCGGCTTGGCCTCGGCCTTCTTCTCCGCCGCCGGCAGGGGCGCCGGGGTATCGGCGAGGGTACGCAGATACGCGATGACGTCGGCGCGCTCGGCGGGCGAGGTGATGCCGGCGAACGCCATCTTGGTGCCGGCGGCGTAGCCCTTCGGGCTCGTCAGGAAGTGGTCGAGGTCGTCGTAGGTCCAGGTGCCGCCCTTCTCCTTGAGGGCGGCCGAATACTCGAACCCGCTCTCATGGGCCTTCTGGCGCTCGACGACGCCCCAGAGGTGCGGGCCGACCTTGTTGGGGCCGCCCTTGTCGAAGCTGTGGCACGAGGCGCACTTCTTGGCCGCCGACTGGCCCTTGTCGGCGCTGGCGCTGGCGAGCCGGATCGGCAGGGGCTCGGCCTTCGCCTCGGGGGCGCCACCGGCGGCCTTCGCCTGGGGCTCCGGCAGGGCGTAACCCGCGGCCCCGGCGGGCTTGGGGTGGTAGATCAGCTCGGCGACGAACCCGGACCCTACGGCGAACAGGAGTGCGCCGAGCGCAGCACCCGCGACCTTGTTCAGCTCGAAAGAGTCCATTCTCGACAACTCCGATGCGTCCGGCTGGGCGCGCTTGCGGGCGGGTCCGGACACGGGGATGTGTCGGACTTTGGAAACAGTCGAGGGTGCTTAGCCGCTGGAGCCCGATCTTGACAATGGCGCGCGGCGACGCCGCGTAGTCGCAGAGGCCGATCCGTCACCGGTGTGGCCCCCGGGGATCGCCCCCGGTGCATGACAACACCCCACCCCGCTGATAAGCGACGGGCTTCGAACGCGCCGGGAACGGACGTTTTCGAAGTCAGAGATCCTCGGCAGCCAGCCGAAGCGATGGGCGAAAAGAATGTCCGATCCCCTCGTGCTCATCCCCGCCCGCCTCGCCGCGACCCGCCTTCCGGACAAACCGCTCCTGGATCTCTGCGGCGCACCGATGATCGTCCACGTCTGGCGCCGGGCCGTCGAGGCCGGAATCGGCCCCGTGGTGGTGGCGACCGATACCACGGCCATCCGCGACGTGATCGAGGCGGAGGGGGGCATCGCGGTGATGACCCGAGCCGACCACCCCACGGGCTCGGACCGCCTCGCCGAGGCCCTGGAGATCATCGATCCGCAGGGCAACCACACCATCGTCGTCAACGTCCAGGGCGACCTGCCGACCATCGATCCCGCCATCATCGGTGCCGCGATCCTGCCGCTCGCCGACAAGGCCGTCGACATCGCCACCCTGTGCGCCGTGATCACCGACGCGGCGGAGCGCGACGATCCCAACGTGGTCAAGCTCGTCGGCCATCCCGTCGGCGAGAACCGCCTGCGCGCGCTCTATTTCACCCGGGCGCGGGCGCCGTGGGGGGAGGGGCCGCATTACCACCACATCGGCCTCTACGCGTATCGCCGCCGGGCGCTGGCGCGTTTCATGGCCCTGCCGCCCGGCACCCTCGAAACCCGCGAGAAGCTGGAGCAGCTGCGCGCCCTGGAAGCCGGCCTGCGCATCGACGCCATGATCGTCGACGACCTGCCTCTCGGCGTCGATACCCCCGCCGACCTGGAGCGGGCGCGCGCCGTCCTCTCGGCCCGGCGCCTGAACTGAACCGTTGGACGCGAAAAGATTCCGATGCCCCACCGCACCATCTCATACCAGGGCGAGCCCGGCGCCAACTCGCACATCCTCTGCGCCCAGGCCTACCCGGACTGGACGCCGCTGCCGTGCCCGACCTTCGAGGACGCCTTCGCGGCGGTGAACGAGGGCCGGGCCGCCCGGGCGATGATCCCCATCGAGAACTCCATCGCGGGCCGGGTCGCCGACATCCACCACCTCATCCCGACGGCGCGCCTCCACATCGTCGCCGAGCACTTCCTGCCGATCCACTTCCAACTGATGGTGCTGCCGGGGACCGAGGTGGGGACGCTCAAATCCGTCCACAGCCACGTCCATGCGCTCGGCCAGTGCCGCAAGATCATCCGGCGCCTCGGGCTCCGCGCCGTGGTGGCGGGCGACACGGCGGGCGCCGCCCGTGAGGTGGCGGAGGCCCGCGACGCGAGCCGGGGTGCCCTGGCGCCGGCGCTGGCGGCCGAAGTCTACGGCCTCGAGATCGTCGCCCGCGATGTCGAGGACGAGAGCCACAACACCACCCGCTTCGTGGTGTTCGCCCCCGAGGCCGAGCCCCTCGCGGCGGAGGCCGGTCCGGCGGTGACGAGCTTCATCTTCCGGGTGCGCAACATCCCGGCCGCCCTCTACAAGGCACTCGGGGGCTTCGCCACCAACGGCGTCAACATGTCGAAGCTCGAGAGCTACATGGTCGAGGGCCAGTTCTCGGCGACCCAGTTCTACGCCGAGGTCGACGGCCACCCCGACGAGCCCGGCCTCGCCCGGGCCCTTGAAGAACTTGCCTACTTCTCGCGAGAAGTGCGGATCATCGGCACCTATCCGGCCGATCCCTATCGCGAGGTCAGCCGCCTGGCGGCGGAATAGGGCCTTGAGCGAACGCGACGCAGCGAGCCGGATCGTGAGCGGGATACCCGAGACTGACGACACGACCCCCTGCCTGTTCGAAATCCATCATGGATCGACCGTGCTTCGGGTCGCCGACGATTGGAGCGGGCACGTTCTGATCGAGCGGATCTACAACGGCCTGCGCGAAGCGCGGCGATCCCGCGACGTCGGGCATACGGTCCCGACGGCACCGACGCCCGGCAGCGAGGCCGAGAACCTTACGGTCGAGGCCGCCCTGTTCCACGGCTTCCGGCCGGTCGACGGCACCGCGGATTATCGCGCGAGCGCGCAGCAGATCGTCGCCCTGGTGCATGCGGCGCGGGAGCAGGGTCGGATGGATGTGCTGCAGACAAGGGAACCGAACGACTGATCCGACCCGACAGGGTCGGGTCAGGCCCTAGCCGCCCCGGCTCGCGCTGCTCAGCCCCGCGGTCCGACAGATGTCCTTGGCGGGTTCGTTGAGGATGGTCTGAGCCGCCGGCACATCGCGCTCGGCATCGGCCACGCGCGCCTGGATCGGCGAAGCCGCGGGGGCCGCGGGGGCCGCAGCGGCGTACGCCATGGCGGTGGTGGGCATGCTCGGGCCCGTGGGTGCCGGGGCGCCCGGCTTGCGCTTCTCGTAGAACGCGTTGCCGCCGGCCACCGCCACGTAATGCATGTTGTTGTAGGGGAAGCGCAGGCCAGCCGTGTGGAAATGCATGGCCCGGCCGACCTTGGGGTGGCGCTGCCCGGCCAGCACCGCGTCGGTCACGTCGGCGACGCGCTGGAGATCCTTGGCCTCCATCGACTTGGTGAGCACGCCCGGGGCGAATTGCCGGGGCTGACCGACCACCGAGCAGATGCCGCTGCCCTGAGGCGCCGACTGCACCCGGTTCATCACCACGGTGCCGACGGCCAGGAGGCCGTCGCGGTCGCTGCGGTTCGATTCGAAGTACATGGCGCGCCCGAGGCAGTCGCGCTCCTCGTCCGTGGCGGCGACGGGCTGGGCCATGGCGAGGCTGCCCGTGTTCTGGCCCGGGATCAGGGTGGAATTGCAGGCCGCGAGGGCGGGAATCACCAGGATCAAGCCGAGGAGAGAACCCGTTTTCGTCGCCCACGAACCCTGCATGCCGTCTCGCTCCATCGTGATTTCCTTCGCCGGGGCGCAGGCCCCTGACGATCCGCGACGGCCAGGCTTGGCCGCCATTCGGGTCTTTTTCGGGCAGGACCCGGACTCAGGCAGCTTTCGGACGGGCCGCGTTCGCCATCGCCGGGGACTGTGCCGTATCGGCCTCACCCGCGACCGCGACGGGGGCGGGGACGGCGGGGAATTCGAGGACGCGCAGGAGTGGGGCGGGGGTCGCATCCGCCGAAACCGCGGGCTTCGACGCGATCTCGCCGGCCTCGGTCTCAGCCGCCACGATCTCGGACTGAGGCACGGGCGCCGGGCGCGATTGGGCGAACAAAGCCGCCCCCGCCTTGGGTCCGGCAGCCTTGATCAGGGTGGCCTCGCCGCAGGTGCCGGCCATGCGCTGACCGAGGTCGAGGAGGCGTTCGCGCTCGACGCAATAGGCCGCCACCCGGGCGCGGGCATATTCGGGCATGCCGGCGATGAGCGCATCGAGCTCCGCCCCACGCGCCCGATACAGGGTCGTGATGAGTTCGACGGGGATCGGGTACTTCGCCAGGGTCGGCGTGGTCGGCCGGAGGGGAGAGGCTGCCATCGCGGGTCTCGTCACTGTGCGGAAGCATCAGTTCGGCCCGGTTTGGTTAACGGGGGGTTACCGGGCCGGGCGGCTATTCCCGCTTGATCAGCCGGTCGACCACGAAATCCGACCAGAACCCAGGCCGAAACTCACGCTTCAGGGCCTCCGGGTCGTAGACCGTCTCGACCCACGTGAGGAAGTCGAGGCCGCGGGCCTCGCCCTCGCGAAGGTAGAGGTCGAAGAATGCATCGAGGATGCCGGTCTTGGCGAAGCGGAAATGGCCGTAGCGGGCCGAGAGCTGGCCCATGGCCTCCGCGACGGGCCGGCCCTCGTGCAGGATGAGGTAGAGCACCGCCCCCATGCCGGCCCGGTCGGCGCCCGACTTGCAGTGCATCATCGCCGGATATTCGACGCCGGCGAAGAAATCCTTGGCGGCCAGGATCGTCTCGCGGGACGGCGCCTCGCGCGAGCGCAGGACGAACTCCACGAGGGTCAGGCCCTGGCGGGCACAGGCCTCGCGCTGGAGCGGCCAGGACCCGTGCTCGCGCCCGCCGCGCAGGGAAATCACCGTGCGGACGCCCTGGCGCTTGAACCAGGCGAGCTGGTGCGGCGTCGGCTGGGCCGAGCGCCACAGCTTGCCCTGTCCCACCCGGTGCCGGTTGAGGTAGGCCAACCGGAACACGCCGTGATCGACGAGGAGCATGTTGGCCCACGCCTTCGCCCGCGAGACCGGCCCGGCGATGGGCTTCTCGAACCGGGCGATGCGCGCCATGCGCCGCGCGTAGCGGGTCTCGGGCTTGAGGAAGCGCTTGAACACGGGGCGGGGAACGTCGCGGCTCTACGGGGGAGGAGCCCCGGCATCTAACAGGCGCGCCCTGGCCCGGCAAACGGCGGGCCCCTCGGGACAAACGAGGTCGGCGCGACCCGGCATCGCCCTTGCCTTGTGTTCGCCCGGATCGTCATCTCCGATACCGATGCCTGATCGATCGACTTCGAGCGCGGGGACCCGTCATGAGCACGAGCACCACCAGCATTCGCCGCGCCCGCCCCACCGACGCCGACCGCCTGTCGGACGTGTTCGACGAAACCTGGCGCGAGGCCTATCGGGGCATCATCCCGGGTGTTTCCCTCGAGCGCATGATCGCCCGGCGCAGCGCGCAATGGTGGCTCGGCGCGGCCCAGCGCCGGCGTCCCCTCGTGGTGGTGGAGACCCGCGAGGGTGTGGTCGGCTACGCGGTCTACGGGCAGGCCAGGGGCCGGGGTCTCGGCACCGCGGGCGAGATCGACGAACTCTACATCCTGCCCGAGCATCAGGGGCTCGGCCTCGGCCGGCGGCTGTTTCGGGCCGTGCGCAACGACATGATGGATCACGGCCTCCACACCCTCGGGGTCTGGGCCCTTGCGGGCAACGACCGGGCGGAGGCGTTCTACCTCGGCCTCGGCGCCACGATCGTCGGGCACGCCAGCGACAGCATCGCCGGCTCGGTGCTGCCCAAGGTCGGCTACCGCTTCGCCTGAGGCCGGCTCGCCGAATCGTCACGGCCTCCCCATCTCATCCCTGTGGCCGACCGGCCGAGGGGAGAGCCGATGACCGCCAGCGGACACGAGACCGTCACCGCGAAGGACTGGGACGACCGGGTCGCGCGCCTGACGGAGAAGCTGCCCACGCGCCTGGGGGAGGCCCTCGATTGGCTGCGCGAACCGTCGCGGCGCATCGTCCGGATCATCGCCGCTCTTCTGTTCATCCTCGGCGGTGTGTTCTCGATCCTGCCGGTACTCGGCCTGTGGATGCTGCCCGTCGGCCTCGCGCTGCTCAGCGAAGACATTCCCGGACTCAAGGTTCCCCTGGAGCGCAGCGCACGCTGGATCGTGGCGACGTGGGCGCGGGTGAGGGCGTCCTTCCGGCGCTAAGCCCGCGCGCCCGGGCGGAGACGTGATAATCCCCGCCAAACGTAGCCGGGCGACCGGGCCGGAGATTTCCTTGAGGCGGCAACGGCTTTAAGAGACGCCCGGAGAGGCCTCTGCGGCCCGAAGTGCACGGGAGAAACAGCCCATGATCATCGACAATGTCTCGATCGGGAAGAACGCGCCCGATGATGTGAACGTCATCATCGAGGTTCCCATCGGCGGCGACCCGATCAAGTACGAGATGGACAAGGAATCGGGCGCCCTCGTGGTCGATCGTTTCCTCTACACGGCGATGCATTACCCGGGCAATTACGGCTTCATCCCGCACACACTCTCGGGTGACGGCGATCCGTGCGACGTGCTCGTCGCCAACACGCGCGCCATCGCGCCGGGCGCCGTCATGAGCGTGCGCCCCGTCGGCGTGCTGGTGATGGAGGACAATGCCGGCGAGGACGAGAAGATCATCGCCGTGCCGTCGCGTCACCTCACCATGCGGTACGACCGCGTGGAAAATTACACCGACTTGCCCGACATCACGATCCATCAGATCCAGCACTTCTTCGAGCACTACAAGGATCTGGAGCCCGGCAAGTGGGTCAAGATCGTGCGCTGGGGCGACAAGGCCGAGGCCCACCGCCTCATCCACGAAGGCATCGCGCGCGCGAAGGCCAACAAGGACAAGTAGGACCCGTTGCGCGGGCGGCCTAGAGCGCCTGCCCGCGCAAAAGTTTCGGCAGGGTGCCGCGTGCCGCGGCGGCTTGCCCAATGAACAGGCGCTTGAGGCCCGGCAGGCGATCGACGAGGCCGAGGCCGAGATCGCGCGCCAGGCGCACCGGCAGGGCGTCCGTGGAGAACAGGCGGTTGAGCCCGTCCGTCATCGCCCCCATGGCGAGGGTCTCGAACCGGCGTTCGCGCTCGTAGGTCTGCAGCACGTCGGGGGCGCCGGGATCGAGGCCGAGCCGCAGGGCGTCGGTGACGGCCTGCGCCAGGGAGGCCGCGCCCGCGAGCCCGAGGTTCAGCCCCTGTCCCGCGATGGGGTGGATGACGTGGGCCGCGTCGCCGAGCAGCGCCATCCTGTCGGCCCGGAACCGGCGGGCGATCCCGAAGGCGAGGGGGTGCGCGCTCGGGCCGGCCTCCAGCACGATCCGGCCGAGGCCGTGGCCGAACCGGCGTTCGATCTCCACCAAAGTCTCGTCGGGTCCGCCACCGAGAAGAGCCGGCACGTCCGCCGCCCGCTCGGTCCAGACGATGGACGAGCGGTGCCCCAATGCGCCGCCCTCGACGAGGGGCAGGATCGCGAACGGGCCGCTCGGCAGGAAATGCTCGTAGGCCCGGCCCCCATGGGGACGCTCATGCCCGATGGTCGCGACGATGCCCGATTGCGGATAGGACCAGCCGACCCAGCCGATGCCGGCCCCTTCGCGCAGGCGCGAGCGCGCTCCGTCCGCCGCCACGAGGAGGCTCGCTGTCTCGGCTCGTCCATCGGTGCGATGGAGTTCGATGGCCTCGGGCCCCGGATCGGCGGACGCGATCCCGACGGGATCGAGGACCACCCCCGCCGCCGCGCAGGCCGCCAGCAGCGCGGCGACCAGGGGTTCGGCCTCGACCATATGGGCGAAGGGCTCGCCCGCCACCGCATCCTGGGGGGAAGGCTCCTGAGCGAAGGTGAGGAAGACCGGTCGCACCGGGTCGGTGAGGCGGCTGTCGCTCACCACCATGTCGCGGATCGGCTCGGCCGCCGCGGACACGGCCTCCCAGATCCCGAGTTGGGCGAACATCCGTCGCCCCCCCGCCGCCACGGCGAAGGCCCGGCCGCGGTGGCGCGCCGCGCCGGACGCCAGGGCCGGATCGCAGACGGTGACGGCGAGCGCCGGGCCGTGCGCCCGCTTCAACGCCAGGGCGAGGCTCAGCCCCGGGATTCCGGCCCCGGCCACCACCACCCTGCGCTGCCCCGATCCCGTCATCTCGCGTCCCCGTCCCGATCCGCCCGGAGTGCCACTCCCCGGGGTCGAGGGCAACGCGCGGGCCGCCTCCGCGGCAGCGGCATCGTCGCCGGCCGCATGGATCGCGCCCCCCAAGCTTGCTATGGCGGCGGCATCGTCCGTTCCACCACCGGGGGTCCCCATGGCCGGCATCGTCGCCGAACTCCTCGACATCCTCGATCTCGCCCCCCTGGGACAGGACCGCTTCCGGGGCGAGAGTCTGCAGACCGGCTGGTTCCGGGTGTTCGGCGGGCAGGTGGTGGCCCAGGCCCTGGTGGCGGCCTCGCGCACGGTGCCGGAGACGCGTCCGCCGCATTCCCTGCACGCGTATTTTCTGCTCGGCGGAGATCCGAAGGCGCCCATCGACTACGCCGTCGAGCGCATCCGCGACGGGCGCAGCTTCGCGACCCGCCGGGTGGTGGCGAGCCAGCACGAGCGGGCGATCTTCGCCATGTCGGTCTCCTATCACGACGCGGAGGAGGGCGCCGTCCACCAGGCGACGATGCCCGACGTGCCGCCCCCCGAAGGGGTGGCCGAGGCGCCGGCCGCCGCCGCGCAGGCAGCCCGCGAGGGCGCGGCGATTCCGGCGCCGATCCTGTCCTATTTCGGGCGCCGCCGCCCCATCGAGCTGCGCCCCGTAGAGATCGAGCGCTACCTCAGACGCGCGCCGCGCGACCCGCGCTTCCACGTCTGGATGCGCGCCGTCGACCGGCTGCCCGACGATCCCGCCATCCACCGGGCGGTGCTGGCCTACGCCTCCGACATGACGCTGCTCGATGCCACCCTGATCCCGCACGGGCAGACGGTGTTCGACGGCGAGATCCAGTCGGCGAGCCTCGACCATGCCCTGTGGCTGCATCGCCCGTTCCGCGCCGACGAGTGGCTGCTCTATGCCCAGGACAGTCCGAGCGCCGGGGGAGCGCGCGGCTTCGCCCGGGGGCAGATCTTTTCGCGGGACGGCACCCTCGTGGCGTCCGTCGCCCAGGAAGGCATGATTCGGCCGCGACGCGCCGAAGGCTGACTTTAAGCGGCGGCGCGGCGCCGATGTCCAGGCATCTCGCGAGGTGCCCGGACACCTCTCAATCTGCCTATCGATGCGCCATAATGCTTGCGAACAGCGCAAACTTGGCGGGAATTTCGCCCGTATCCAGGGCACGGCACGGACAGTTTCTAAGCAGATAGGGCCGAACGCGAAAAGTTCCCGTTGGCATAGTCCTTGAATAACGAAGGGCGAGCGTCTGGGTCAGTCCGATCCACGCCGAACATCCGGACCCGTCGGGTCGCGACGCGAGAGCGCGCCGGCCGGGCAACCAATCGGGACAAGGGGGCGCCGCCCATGAAGATCGTGATGGCTATCATCAAGCCGTTCAAGCTGGAGGAGGTCCGGGACGCCCTGACCGGCATCGGCGTGCACGGGCTCACCGTCACCGAGGTGAAGGGTTACGGCCGCCAGAAGGGCCACACCGAGATCTACCGCGGCGCCGAGTACGCCGTGAGCTTCCTGCCCAAGCTGAAGATCGAGGTGGCGGTGGCCTCCGACCTCACCGGCAGCGTCATCGACGCCATCGCGGCCGCCGCCCGCACGGGCCAGATCGGCGACGGCAAGATCTTCGTTCTTCCCCTCGAGAAGGCCGTCCGCATCCGCACCGGCGAGACCGACGTCGACGCCCTCTGAGGCAGCCCCTCGCAGTCCACAGCCGTACTTCGGGTCCGCGCGCCGGCCCCCGGGAGAGTCGGGCCGCCCGCCGGTCCCCGCCCCACGATCGTCCCCCTTCAGCATCGCACAGTGACCGGGAGTCCTGTTTCCATGAAACTTCGCAATGCCCTGGCGCTCGGAATGGGAGGCGCCGCCCTGGCGCTCCTGTTCATCGAGCCATCCCTCGCGCAGTCGCCGACCACGGAGGCCGCACCGGCCGCCGCAGTGGCCGCGCCCGTCCCGAACAAGGGCGACACCGCCTGGATGCTGATCTCCAGCGCCCTCGTGCTGCTGATGGTTGTGCCGGGCCTGGCCCTGTTCTACGGCGGCCTCGTGCGCACGAAGAACATGCTCTCGGTGCTGACGCAGGTCTTCGCCATCGCGTGCATTTCCTCGCTGCTGTTCGTGATCTTCGGCTACAGCCTCGCCTTCACCAACGGCGGCGGCCTGAACGACTTCGTCGGCGGGTTCTCGAAGGCCTTCCTGAAGGGCATCGACGCCAACTCCACCGTCGCAACCTTTTCGAACGGCGTCGTGATCCCCGAGTACGTCTACATCTGCTTCCAGATGACGTTCGCGATGATCACCCCGGCCCTCATCGTCGGCGCCTTCGCCGAGCGGATGAAGTTCTCGGCGCTCGTCGTGTTCATGATCCTCTGGACCACCCTCATCTACTTCCCGATGGCCCACATGGTCTGGTATTGGGGCGGCCCGGACGCCGTCGGCAACGCCGCCAAGGCGCTGGCCGCCGCCACCGACGACGCCTCGAAGGCGACCGCACAGGCGGCCCTCGACGCGGTGAACGCCGATGCCGGCCTGCTGTTCAAATGGGGCGCCCTCGACTTCGCAGGCGGCACCGTGGTGCATATCAACGCGGGCATCGCCGGCTTCGTCGGCTGCCTCATGCTTGGCAAGCGCATCGGCTACGGCCGTGACCTGCTCGCTCCGCACTCCCTGACCATGACCGCCATCGGCGCCTCGCTGCTCTGGGTCGGCTGGTTCGGCTTCAACGCCGGCTCGAACCTCGAGTCCAACGGCACCGCCGCCATGGCGATGCTCAACACCTTCGTGGCCACCGCCGCCGCCGCCCTCTCCTGGCTGTTCGTGGAGTGGATGCTGAAGGGCAAGCCCTCCCTGCTGGGCATGCTGTCGGGTGCCATCGCGGGCCTCGTCGCCGTCACCCCGGCCGCCGGTTTCGCCGGTCCCATGGGTTCGATCGTGCTGGGCCTCGTCGCGGGCGCCGTGTGCTTCATCATGTGCTCCACGGTGAAGAACGCGCTCGGCTACGACGATTCCCTCGACGTCTTCGGCGTGCACTGCATCGGCGGCATCCTCGGCGCCGTGGCGACCGGCATCCTGGTGAACCCGGATTTCGGCGGCGTCGGCCTGCCGGACTACGCCTCGAAGCCCGGTGAACTCGCGGTGGGCACCTACGAGACGGCGGCGGCCCTGATGAGCCAGCTCAAGGCCGTCGGCTTCACCATCCTGTGGTCCGGCATCGGCTCCGCCATCCTGTACAAGCTCGTCGATCTCACCATCGGCCTGCGCGTCACCCAGGACGAGGAGCGCGAAGGCCTCGACATCGCCGATCACGGCGAGCGCGCCTACAACTACTAGGATCGATCCCAGGGCCGACTTCCGGGGCGGCCCGAGGCAACACGAAAGAAGGCCCCGGATCGCACGATCCGGGGCCTTCTTTCGTCTGCACGTCATCTTGGACATCCGTCGCATTCGGGAGCTCAGGAGCACACTTAAACCCCCGTTAACCGCGCGGGCGTTAGCGTTACCGGATCGTTTCCCCATCGCGTCTGGTTCCGAATGCGCTCGCTTCGCCGTTCCGCATCGCCCTACGACACGTTCGTCGACAGCTTTCGGCCGTTCCTGGCCAAGCGGATGACGGAGTTGGGCGGTCTCATCCTGTTTGCCGGCGCGACGGCCCTGACCGTCGCCCTGGCGACGTGGTCCATCGACGACCCGAGCCTGAACCACGCCACCGACCACGCCGCCCACAACGTGCTCGGCACCAGCGGGGCGGTGATGTCCGACCTCGCCATGCAGCTCCTCGGCCTCGGCTCCCTTGCTTTCGTCCTGCCGCCGGCCCTGTGGGGGGTGCAGCTCATGCGCTCCCGTGCCCTGCCGCGCGGGGGCCTGCGCATCACCCTGTGGATCATCGGCTTCTTCTCCGCGAGCGCGGTGGCCAGCGCCCTGCCGTCCACGGCGCGCTGGCCCCTGCCCACGGGGCTCGGCGGCGTCACCGGCGATGCCCTGATCCACGCGGCCCGCACCATCGTGGGCATCGTCGCCTCGCCAGCCGCGGCGTTGGTGGGCTTCCTCTTCGCCGCCATCGCCATCCTGAGCCTGACCGGTGCCTGCCGGGTGGGCGAGATCCCGGAGGAGGAGGACGAGCCGCTGCATCCCGTGCGGCCGCCCGCCCGCGCCCGCAACGACGACCGCTACGAGGACGACGAACCGAGCCTCGGAGTCGTGTCCCTCGGCGCCCTGGCGCAGATGCTCATGGGTGGCCGCGCCGCCCTGGCCTCGCGTGTCGAGACCTGGCGCGAGGGCCGCGCCGCACAGGCGGTTGTCGCCCATGACGGCGCCTCGCCGGCCCTGGCGGCACGGCGCGCCTTCTCCGACGACGACACCCCCTGGGAGGCACCCAGCCCGCGCGATCCGCGCCGCGAACCGGTGTTCGACACCGAAGCTGCGCCCGCGCCCGTGCGACGGGCCGCTCCCGTGCTGCACGACGACGAGCCCGACGATGGCGGCGAGGAGCCGGTCTTCGCGCAAGATCCCCAGCCCGCGCCCCCGGATGCGCGCTCGCGCGTCGCCGCGCCGCCGTCGCCCCCCGTGCCCCAGCGGCGTCCGGCCCCGGCTCCTGTGCACAATCCGGGTGCCTACGCGGTTCCGGCACTGGGTCTCCTGGCCGAGCCGCCCCTGGTCTCACCCTCAGCCCAGGTGTCCTCGGAAGCCCTCGAGCAGAACGCGACCCTGCTCGAAGCCACCCTGAGCGATTTCGGCGTGCGTGGTGACATCCTGGCCGTGCGCCCCGGCCCCGTCGTGACCCTCTACGAATTGGAGCCGGCCCCCGGCACCAAGTCGAGCCGCGTGATCTCGCTGGCCGACGACATCGCCCGGTCCATGTCCGCCGTCTCGGCCCGCGTCGCCGTGGTCCCGGGCCGGAACGCCATCGGCATCGAGCTACCCAATGCGCGGCGCGAGACCGTGTACCTGCGCGAGCTCCTGGCCTCCGTCGATTTCGCCGAGACGAAACAGAGCCTTGCCCTGTGCCTCGGCAAGAACATCGGCGGSGAGCCGATCATCGCCGATCTCGCCCGGATGCCGCACCTACTCGTGGCCGGCACCACCGGCTCCGGCAAGTCGGTCGCCATCAACACCATGATCCTCAGCCTGCTCTACCGGATGACCCCGGAGCAGTGCCGCCTGATCATGGTCGATCCGAAGATGCTCGAACTGTCGGTCTACGACGGCATCCCGCACCTGCTCTCGCCCGTGGTCACGGACCCGAAGAAGGTGGGCCGTGCGCGAGATGGAGGAGCGCTACAAGAAGATGTCCAAGGTCGGTGTGCGCAACATCGACGGATTCAACGCCCGACTCGCCGAGGCGCGGGGGCGCGGCGAGATCCTGACCCGGACCGTGCAGACCGGTTTCGACCGCGAGACCGGCGAGGCCGTCTACGAGAACGAGGAGATGGACCTCACCCCGCTGCCCTACATCGTCATCGTCGTCGACGAGATGGCCGACCTGATGATGGTGGCGGGGAAAGACATCGAGGGCGCGATCCAGCGCCTCGCCCAGATGGCACGCGCAGCCGGCATCCACCTCATCATGGCGACGCAGCGCCCGTCGGTCGACGTCATCACCGGCACCATCAAGGACGAGCAAGATCGACAGCCGCACGATCCTCGGCGAGATGGGCGCCGAGCAGCTGCTCGGCCAGGGCGACATGCTGTTCATGGCCGGCGGCGGGCGCACCACCCGCGTGCACGGGCCGTTCTGCTCGGATTCGGAAGTCGAGAGCGTCGTCGCTCATCTCAAGCGCCAGGGCCGGCCATCCTACCTAGAGGCGGTCACCGCCGACGAGGGCGAGGGGGCTAAGGGGTCGGCCTCCGACGAGGTCGAGATGGACGGTGCGGTGTTCGACCAGGGCAGCTTCGGCGAGACCGGCGGCGACCTCTACGCCCAGGCCATGCAGGTGGTGCTTCGGGACAAGAAAGCGTCCACGTCCTACATCCAGCGCCGCCTGCAGATCGGCTACAACCGCGCCGCCTCCCTCATGGAGAAGATGGAGATGGAGGGCATCGTCGGACCGGCCAACCACGCCGGGAAGCGCGAGATCCTGGTCGAGGCGGACGCTCACGTAAGCTGATCCGCAAGAGCTGATCCGAAAGCGTTCTCGATGAAAACAGAACCGCCCCGAAGGGAAACCCTCGGGGCGGTTCTGTTTCGCGTCGCGGTGTCTCGGGAGAGCGGAAACGAAATCCCGCTCTCCCGGCGGGATCAGGCCCGGCTGACGCTCGCGGCGTTGATCTCGGCGATCTTCGTCGCACCGACCTGACGCATGATCGTCTCGAACTCGCGCTGCATGAGGGTGAGCACCATCTCGACGCCGGGCTGGCCGAAGGCGGCGAGCCCCCAGGCGTAGGGGCGGCCGACGCAGACGGCGGTGGCGCCGAGCGCCAGGGCCTTGATCACGTCGGTGCCGCGCCGGAACCCGCCGTCGATGAGGATCGGCACCTTGCCGTTCACGGCGCCCACGATCTCCGGCAGGACGCCGATGGTCGATTGCAGGCTCTCCTCGGCGCGGCCGCCGTGGTTCGACACGATGAGGGCGTCGACGCCGTATTCCAGGGCCTTCTTGGCGTCCTCGTGGGTGACGATGCCCTTGAGGACGAGCTTGCCCTTCACGATGCCGCGCAGGCGCTTGACGTAGTCCCAGGTCATGCCGGTGCCGTAGAGGTTCGTCACCTTCGACACGTCGAGGTCGTCGAACATTGGCTTGCGGCTCACCTCGTTCTTGAAGCCGGGCGTATGGCAATCGGTGCAGGTACGGGTATCGCTGCGGCGCTCACGGAACAGGGTCTCGGTGTTGCGACCGCCCTGCCGGTCGACGGTGAGCACGATGGCCGGGGCGCCGGCCTTCTCGGCGCGCTTCACCAGGGCCTCGGTCACGGCCCAGTCGTCGGTGGGGTACAGCATGTACCAGACCGGGGAACCGCGCTCCTTGATCACGTCCTCGATGGAGGTGCTGCCCACGGTGGACAGGATCATCTGATGGTTCTTCGCCTTGCAGGCGCGAGCAACGGCACCCTCGGCCTCGGGGTGGAACGCACCCTGGCTGGAGATGGGCGCCAGTGCGATGGGGCTGCCCCAGGTCTCGCCGAAGATCTTCACCGTGGTGTCGATCTTGCGCACGTCGATGAGGCGGCGGGCGCGGATGGCGATCTTCTCGAAGCCCTCGCGGTTGGCCTTCAGGGTCTCGTCGCCGTCGACGCCGCTGGCGAGGTAGCCGTAATGGGCCGGGGGCAGGGTCTTCTTCGCCACCGCCTCGAAATCGAAGACGTTCAGGGCCTGGGCGGGATTGGCGATGAGGTCGCCGTCCATGACGGGCGCCTGCCGGAGGACGTCGTAGCTCTGAGCCATCGCCCCGGAAGTGCCGGCAGCGAGCATTCCGGCGACCGCGCTGATGGCGCCCGGTGCGAGGATCGGGCTGGCGGACAGGAATTCCAGCAGCTTCCTGCGATTGAGCGTCGTCTCTCGACCGTTGGTCTGCTGGTTGTGGCTTGACATGTGAACTATAAATCTCGCGCGTCGGGTACGACAGGCGACGGTTTTGACCTATTCGCATTCGAAAACGCAAGATGCCGCACTGCAAAACAGCCATGCTGCAGTGCAATTAATCGGCCTGCAGCTTTGCCGCATCCAGTCCCACGGCGGACCTTTCAGGTGCGCGGACCATAGAGGATGAGGCCCGCCCCGGCGAGGCACAGGGCGGCGCCGGTGACATCGAAGCGGTCCGGCCGCTGGCCTTCCGCGCCCCACATCCACAGGAGGGACGCGCCGATGTAGAGCCCGCCATAGGCCGCATAGGCGCGGCCGGCCGCCTCGCTCTCGACGCGCGTCAGCAGCCAGGCGAACAGCCCCAGGGCCACGGCGCCCGGCACCAGCCACCAGGCCGAGCGCCCGAGCCGCAGCCAGGCCCAGACCGAGAAGCACCCGCCGATCTCGAACAGGGCGGCGGCGGCGTACACGACAACGGTCATACGACGGTGAATCGGTACGTGGTGACCGCCGAGAACGATTCGCCCGGACGCAGGACGGTGCTCGGGAAGTCGGGATGGTTCGGCGCGTCGGGAAACCCTTGCGCCTCGAAGCACACGGCATCCCCGGCGCGGTACAGCCCACCACCCGAGCCCGTCGCCGTGCCGTCGAGCATGTTGGCGGTGTAGAGTTGCAGGCCGGGTTGGGTGGTGGCCACGGTCAGGTGCCGGCCGCTCGCGGGATCGTGCGCGGTGGCGACCGTACGCAGGCCGCCGGCTCCGCGCAGCACGAAGGTGTGGTCGTAGCCATGGCCCCGGATCAGTTGGCGATCGGCCGCGCGGATGCGGGCGCCGAGGGCCGTGGGGGTGCGAAAATCGAAGGGCGTGCCGGAGACCGCGCACCGCTCGCCGGTGGGGATCTGATCCGCGTCGACCGCCAGGTATGCGTCGGCGGCGATTCCCACCACGTGGTCGAGCGCATCGCCCGCGCCCTCGCCGGCGAGGTTGAAATAGCTGTGGTTGGTCAGGTTCAGAACCGTCGGCCGGTCGGTCTCGGCCGCGTAGGTGATGGACAGGGTCTCGTCGTCGGGAAGGGCGTAGGTCACCCGCACGTCGAGGGTGCCGGGGAAGCCCTGGTCACCGTCGGGCGAGCGATGGGCGAGGGTGAGGTCGGTACCAGTCGCCGATTCAACCCGCCAGACCTTGCGGTCGAACCCCGCCGGGCCGCCATGCATGGTGTTGTCCCCCTCGTTGCGGGGCAGATCATGGACCTGTCCGTCGAGGCTGAACCGGCCGTGCGCGATGCGATTGGCGTAGCGGCCGATGAGGGCGCCGAAATGCGCGTCGCTGGCCTCGTAGCCGGCGAGGTCCATGGCGCCCAGGACCACGTTGGTTCTCCGTCCCGTCCGGTCGGGTGTCTCGATGGCGGAGACGATTCCGCCGTAATCGAGGATCCGCACGGTAAGCCGCCCGCGCGCGAGGGTGTGGCGGGCGACGGGTTGCCCGTTCTTGGTGCGGCCGTAGGGCTCGGGTGTCATCGGCGGCGTATCTCCGCGGGGGTCACGGGCGGTCGACGTGCGCGGCACGCCGTCGCCTCAAGGCGCCAGGGTCTCGTCGGGGGCGTCGCCCGAGAGCTGCATCCGGTGCAGGCGGGCATAGGCTCCGCCACGGCCCATGAGGTCGGTGTGGGTGCCGGTCTCGGCGACGCGGCCGGCCTCCATCACCACGATGAGATCGGCGTCGCGCACCGTCGAGAGGCGGTGGGCGATGACGAGGGTGGTGCGCCCGCGCATGAGGCGCAGGAGCGCGGCCTGGACGAGGCGCTCGGACTCGGAATCGAGCGCACTCGTCGCCTCGTCGAGGAGCAGGATCGGCGCGTCCTTCAGGAAGGCGCGGGCGAGCGAGATGCGCTGGCGCTCCCCCCCCGACAGCCGCCCACCGGCGGGGCCGACGCGAAATTCGTAACCCTCGGGCAGGCGCGAAACGAAGCCGTGGGCGGCCGCCGCCTCCGCCGCCGCCTCGATCTCGGCTCGGGAGGCGCCGGGGCGGCCAAAGCCGATGTTGGCTGCCACCGTGTCGTCGAACAGCACCACCTCCTGGGACACCACCGCAACGGCCCGGCGGAGCGACGCGAAGGTCACGTGCCGGATGTCCTGACCGTCGATGGACACGGCTCCGGCATCGACGTCGTAGAGGCGCGGCACGAGGTTGAGCAGCGAGGATTTTCCCGACCCCGAGCGCCCCACGAGGGCCACGGTGGCGCCGGCCGGCACGGCGAGGTCGATCCCCTCCAGGGCCGGCGCGTCGGCGCGGTAGCGGAAGCGCACGTCGGAAAAGCGGATCGCGCCGCCGCCCACCAGCAGTTCCTTGGCGTCCGCCGCCTCGCGGATCAGCGGGGCCTCGTCCATGAGGGCGAAGTAGCGCTGCAGGGCCGCGCCCGCCTCCTGCAGGATGGCGTTGAGGGTGCCGAGCGCCCGGGCCGGCTGAGCGGCGAGCAGCAGGGCTGCGACGTAGCCGGTGAAATCCCCCACCGTGCGCTCGCCCGACATCACCCGCTGGCCGACCAGCACCAGCACGGCGGCCACGGCGAAGCCGCCGCCGATCTCGAGGAGCGGATCGAGGCGCCCGCGGGCGTTGGCCGCCTTCATCTTGAGGCGGCGTACCTCGTCGAAGGCCCCCTGCGCCCGGCCCTTGAGGTAGCCTTCCAGCGCGTAGGTCTTGGCGATGCGCGCGCCCTGCAGGCTCTCGGAGATGAGGCTCGCGGTGAGCCCCATCTGCTCCTGCGTCGTCGTCGAGACCCGGCGCAGCTTCTTGCCGACCCGGCCGATGGGGCCGGCGACGAACGGCACGGTCACGCCGGCCACCAGGGTCAGGAGCGGGTCCATCCAGATCAGCGCCGCCACCAGGGCGATGAGCATGGCGATGTCGCGCAGGAGCACCGTGGAAATGCGGGTGAGCGCCTCCTTGATGAAGGCGAAATCCGTGGTGAAGCGCTGGGTGAAGGCGGCCGGGCTCTCGCGCCCGAGCTGGGCCAGATCCGAGTCGATGAGGTGGGCGTAGAGGGCCGCCTGCATGTCGGCCTCGACCCGCGTCACCACCCGGTTGGTCAGCACCGTCTGGCCGAACAGGGCGAAGCCCCGGATCGACGTGATGGCGATGACGATGAGGGGACCGTAGGCGAGGGCCGCCGTGTCCTTGGCGTCGAAGGCGTCGAAAGCGCCCTTGATGAGGGCCGGGTAGAACCCCGTCGCCGCGCCCACGATGGCGATGAGCACGAGGACCACGGCCAGCGTCGCCCGGTGGGGGCTGAGCCACTCGCGCCAGACACGGCCCAGGAGGGGGAGGGTGTCACCCCTCAGGAGCGGCCGACGCGCCATGGTTTTTTATGACTTTCTCAACGCCCCGAGAAATCGGATCGGCCGGTGTTTGCGGCCGGGGGGACGAGAGATCAAGTCGAGGCATCCAGGCTTGGCAATGTGATAATGTTACACTACTGAACCGAGGAAGCCTGAACCGAGGACCTTTGCCGATGTTGCGTGGACGCCTCCCGACCGGACTGCCGATGGCGTTCGCCCTGCTGCTCGCCGTTCTCTACGGCGCGGCGCCGGCCCTGGCCGACCCCGAAAGACTCCGTGTGGTGGCGACGTTCTCGATCCTCGGCGATCTCGTCTCACAGGTCGGCGGCGAGCGGGTGGCGGTGACCACCCTGGTCAAGCCCGACGCCGATGCCCACGGCTACGCGCCGGCACCGAGCGACGCCCGCACGCTCGCGGCGGCCGACCTCGTGGTGGTCAACGGTCTCGGACTCGAGGGGTGGATCGACCGCCTCATCAAGGCGTCCGGCGCCAAGGCACCCGTCGTGGTGGCCTCGAAGGGGATCAAGCCCATCGAGGAGGCCGACGACCATGGGCACGGCCATGCCCACGACCACCACGCCGATCCGCACGCCTGGCAGAGCATCGCCAACGCCAAGGTCTACGTCGCCACCATCCGCGATGGGCTCGCCAAGCGCGATCCGGCCCATGCGGCGGCGTACGCGGCCCGGGCCACGGCCTATCTCGGCGAACTCGATGCCCTGGAAGGCGAGGTCCGCGCCACCATCGCGAAGATTCCCCCCGCACAGCGGCGGATCATCACCACCCACGACGCCTTCGGCTACTTCACCGCCGCCTACGGCCTGACCTTCATCGCGCCGCAAGGGGTCTCGACGGACAGCGAGGCGAGCCCGCGCGACGTGGCGCGGATCGTCCGGCAGATCCGGGCGGAGAAGATCCCGGCGGTGTTCCTCGAAACCATCGCCGACCCGCGCCTCATGGAGCAGATCGCCCGCGAGAGCGGTGCGGCCATCGGCGGCAAAGTCTATTCCGATGCCCTGTCGGGCCCCGACGGCCCGGCACCGACCTACGTGGCGATGATGCGCAACAACCTGACGGCCTTCGCGCGGGCGCTCGGCCCACGCTGACGCGTCAGCGCCGCGACTCGGCGGCCATGCGCAGGGCGAGGCCGGCCAGAACCGTGCCCATGAGCCAGCGCTGGGCCACCTGCCAGGCCGGACGGCCACCGAGGAAGGTGGACACCGACCCGGCCCCCACCGCGATGAAAGCGTTCACGCCGACGCTCACAACGATCTGGACCGTGCCGAGGATCAGGGCCTGGACGAGGACGCTGCCCCGCGCCGGGTCGATGAATTGCGGCAGCAGCGACAGATACATCACCGCGATCTTCGGGTTCAGCAGGTTGGTGACGAACCCCATGGTGAACAGCCGGCCCGGGCCGTCATGGGGCAGGGCGCGTGCCGCGAACGGGCTGCGCCCGCCCGGCCGCACGGCCTGCCAGGCGAGGTAGAGCAGGTAGGCGGCCCCCGCCCAGCGCAGGGTATCATAGGCGAACGGCACGGCGAGCAGCAGGGCGGTGATGCCGAAGGCCGCGCACAGCATGTAGACGACGAACCCGAGCGCGACGCCGCCGAGGGAGATCAGCCCGGCCCGCGGCCCCTGCGCGATGGAGCGCGACACGAGGTAGATCATGTTCGGCCCCGGCGTCAGGACCATGCCGAGGGAGACGAGGGCGAAGGCGAGGAGGCTGGTCGATTCGGGCATGATCCGACGCTAACCCCCCATCGCGCACAACCACAAGGACACTTGAACGAGGGCGGACCGGACACTCAGGGGCGGGGCAGGATGTCCGCCAGTTGCGCCGCGACGGCACCGGCATCGACGAACGCGAGGGTCACGGGCAGGACCGTGACGCGGGTGGCGAATTCGGGCGGCAGCCGGACGTGGTCCTTCCGGGTGGTGACGAGGTCGGCGCCGAGGCGCTCCGCCTCCGCCGCGAGGGCGCCGAGTTCGGCCCGTCCGTAGGGATGGTGGTCGGCGAAGGCGCGGGTCGCGACCACGTCGGCGCCGGCTTCGCGCAGGGTGGCGAACATCTTGTCGGGCCGGCCGATACCGGCGAACGCCAGGACCCGGCGCCCGGCCCAGTCGCCTTCCGGGACGAGCCGGGCGCGGTGCACCGGCAACCCACGGTGCGCGGCGTCCTCGGCCACGGTCTCGCCGGGGGCGCCGGCGCCGATGAGAACGAGGCCGTGGATGTGGCGCCATTGCCGGGCGAGGGGCACCCGCAGGGGGCCGGCGGGGAAAACGCGGCCGTTGCCGACGCCCACCCCCGCATCCACCACCGCGAAGGACAGAGCCTTGGCGAGCGCCGGGCTCTGCAGACCGTCGTCCATGACGATCACGTCGGCGCCCGCCTCGATGCAGTGAGGCGCGCCCGCCAGCCGGTCCCGCGCCACGATGGTGGGGGCGAACCGGGCGAGCAGCAGGGGTTCGTCGCCGGTGTCCACGGCGGCGTGCCGGTCGGGATCGACGCGCACCGGGCCGGCGAGGCGGCCGCCATAGCCACGGGTCAGGAAGGCCGGGGATGCGCCGAGGTCGCGCAGGAGACCGGCCACCGCGAGGGCGGTCGGCGTCTTGCCGGCGCCGCCGAGGGTGAAATTGCCGATGCACACGATGGGACAGGGGCCGGGCGTGCCCCGCCGGTCCATCCTGGCGGCGCTGCGCCAGCCGTAGAGGGCGGCGAGGGGCGCCAGAGCCCGTGCGACGGGGTGCCCAGGCCCGGCATGCCAGAAGGCCGGGGGCCGCATCAGGCCCGGCTCACTGCGCCGTCATGGCGGTGAGCCGCATCTGCGCGATGAACGGATCGAGCACCGCCAGGGTGCGATCGACGGCGCCCTCGAACGGCGCGAGGGCCGCTGCTCCCGCGCGGGCGATGGCGTCGATGCGGGCGGGTTCGGCGAGAAAATCCGCGAGGGCCGCGGCAAGGTCGTCCGCGTCGGCGACGCAGCGGGCGCCACCGGCACCGTCGAGGGCCCGGTAGACCTGCGTGAAGTTGAAGATGTGCGGCCCGTGCAGGACCGCGGCGCCGAGGCGCGTCGGCTCGATGGGGTTCTGGCCGCCGTGCTCCACGAGGGAGCCACCGAGAAAGACCAGGGACGTCAGGCGATAGAACAGGCCGAGTTCGCCGAGCGTGTCGGCGACGTACAGGTCGATGCTCCCGTGCGGGCGCCCGCCTTGGGAGCGCCGGGCGCTGCGCAATCCTTCGGCCGAGGCGCGGGCCGCGACATCGCCGCCGCGATGGGGATGGCGCGGGACCACGATGGTGAGGATTTCGGGCCAGCGGCGCTTCAGCACCGCGTGGACGCGGGCCGCCACGGCGTCCTCGCCCGGATGGGTGCTGGCCGCGACCCAGACGGGGCGGTCGCCGATGCAGTCGCGCAAGTGCGCGAGTTGCTGCTCGTCCACGGGCGGCACGTCCGAATCGTATTTGAGGTTGCCCGAGACGACGACCCGGGGTGTGCCGAGCTTGGCGAAGCGCGCCGCATCCTCCTCCGTCTGCGCGAGGCAGACGGAGATGCGCGCCAGGAGCGCGCGGGCGGTGCGGGGCGTACGGCCCCAGCCGCGGAACGAGCGCTCGGACATCCGGCCGTTGACGAGGATCAGGGGAATGGCGCGGGCGTGGAGGCCGGCGACGGTGCTGGGCCAGATCTCGGATTCCGCCACCAGGGCGAGGTCCGGCCGCCAATGGTCGAGGAAGCGCCCGACCCAGCGCGGTGCGTCGAGGGGCATGTACTGGTGCACGGCTCCCGACGGCAGGCGGCTGCCGATGAGATCGGCGGCGCTGCGGGTGCCCGTGGTGACGAGGACGGAGAACCCCCGCGCGATCATGCCGTCGACGAGGCCGACGAGGGAGAGGATCTCGCCGACGCTGGCGCCGTGCATCCAGACGAGGCGGCCGATGGGGCGGGCGCGGCCGGGCAGGCCGCGGCGCTCGGACAGGCGCCCCGGGTCCTCCTTGCCCTGGCGCGAGCGCCACGCCAGCAGACCGGCCACCGCCGGCTCGCCGACGAGCAGACCGTAGCGATAGAGCTTCAGGATCGCCGTCAGGGGCGGGGCCTTGGTGGGGATCGCCTTCACCGACGCGGGCTGAGCCGGCGCTCTCATGCGGGGTTTCCCACCCGGTCGGTGCGGCCGACGAGGGTATAGGCGCGGTCGTGAACGCGGTTCATCTCCGCCTCCACCGCGAGGCGCAACGCCTCGAACGCCTCGGGTTCGGTCTCGCGGGGTACGTGGATCGGCGTGCCGAACACCATGGCGCCGCGCCCGAACGGGAGGCCGAAGCAGGCCCGGTCCCAGCTGTTCAGCCGCAGGTGCCGGCTGGTGACCACGGCCACGGGCACGATGGGCCGACCGGAAAAGCGGCTGAGGGTGAGGATGCCTGCGTCGCAGCGGCGCGAGACCTTCGGCACGTCGGCGCTGAAGGCGACGGATTCACCGTTCTTCAGGGCGCGCAGCATGGCGCGCAGGCCCTCGGCACCGCCCTTGGCCTTCACGTCGCGCACGGCCCGCCCGCGCGCACCCGACGCCCGGATCACCCGCACGCCCATGCGCTCCAACGCGATGGTGTTGATGTTGCCGTCGGCCGAGCGCGAGATGATCGTGGCGATGCGGTCGTGCGGCCGGCGCATGAACGAGATCATCGTGTGCTGGCCGTGCCACATGCCGGCGATGAACGGCCCGAGGCCGTCGAGCCAGGGATCGGGCTCGGCCGGCTCCATGGAAAAGCGGTTGGTGGCGCGCACGAGGCGCAGGTACCCGCCCGCGGCGCGGCCGAGGGCCTGCTGGACCGCTGGGGCGCGGCCGATGCGCTTGAGGACACTCATGATGCAACGCCTTCGCGGCGCGGTACGCGGACCGACCCGGCGCGAGGGCCGGGGAGGGCCGCCTTGGCCGTCGCCGGGCGGTGTCTAGCGCCGTTCCCCGTTGGGGCGCAACGCTCGGCCTCCGGGCACCCCCGGTCCGACTCACGGCGAAACGCGGCAAATCCCCGTCGACACCCGACAAATTCGCTTGTTCATAACAGTTCTAAATTATAGATTGGAACGAATCAAAACTGGAGACCAGGCGATGATCGCGACTGCGGGCGCCGAGACGCGCATTCCTTCTCCGACGCCGGGTGCGGCAACAGCCGACGCGCACCGGGCCTTCGTCCTCCGCTACGTTCAGCCGGCGCTCGCCGGACTCATCGACGGCTCGGTCTCGACCCTGGCGCCGATCTTCGCCGCGGCCTTCGCGACGCACAGCAACGGCGCGACCTTCCTCGTCGGGCTGGCCGCCTCCCTCGGTGCCGGCATCAGCATGGGCTTCACCGAGGCCCTGTCGGATGACGGGTCGATCACCGGACGTGGATCGCCCTGGATGCGCGGTCTCGTCTGCGGCGTGATGACGACGCTGGGCGGCCTGGGGCATACGCTGCCGTACCTGATCCCCGATGCGTGGCCGAATGCCTTCGCCGTGGCGACGGGTCTCGCCGTCCTGGTGGTCGTCGTCGAGCTGTTCCTCATTGCCGGCATCCGCACGCGCTACATGGCCACACCGTTCTGGCGGGCCGCGCTTCAGGTGGTGCTGGGCGGCGCCCTCGTGCTGGCGACCGGCATCGTCATCGGCAGCGCGTGAGTGGCGTGTGGTGCGCGCCGACCGGGTTGACCCCGCCGCCGCGAGTGGCGATGCCGGGCGTGACTTCCATCCGCAACGGACACGCATGTTCCGCCTCGCCCACATCACCGACCCGCATGTCGGGCCGCTGCCGCGCCCGCGCCTGCGCCAGCTCTTAAGCAAGCGCGCCACGGGCTACGTGAACTGGCGGCGGGGGCGCAAGAACGCCCACGACATGGAACTGCTCGCCGCCCTGGTGGCCGACCTGCAGATGCAGCCGCACGACCACATCGCCTGCACGGGGGACCTCTGCAACATCGGCCTGCCGAGCGAGTGGGCGACCTCACGGGTGTTCCTGGAGGCCTTGGGCGATCCCGAGGCGGTGAGCTTCGTGCCGGGCAACCACGACGCCTACGTGCGCGGCTCCCTCGACGGGCTGCTGGCCGCCTGCGGCGCCTGGACCACGGACGACGACGGCACGCCGGGCGTGTTCCCCTACCTGCGCCGCCGCGGCCCCGTGGCGCTCATCGGCCTGTCTTCGGCGATCCCGACGAAGCCGTTCGTGGCCAGCGGGCGCCTCGGCCCACCGCAGATCGTGGCGGCTCGCGGCATCTTGGAACGCCTCGGCGCCGAGGCCGAACCGCCGTGCCGGGTGGTGATGATTCACCATCCGCCCCATCCGGGCGGTGCCTCGTCGGGGCGTGAACTGAAGGATGCCGAAGCGTTCATGGCGATGATCGCGCAGGCCGGAGCCGACCTCATCCTGCACGGCCACAACCACGTCGGCAGCGTGCATTTCGCGAAGGGGCCTGGGGGACGGCCGGTGCCGGTGGTGGGATGCACCTCGGCCTCGGCCCGCCAGGGCGGACCGAACCGGCGGGCGAGCTACTACCTGTACACCATCACGCGCGGTCCCGCCGGCTACGGCATCGCGGGGCGGGAGCGGGGACTCACGGAAACCGGCCTCATCGACGATCGCGGACCGCTACGATTGACGCCAGCTTGACCGGCGCGCAGGTGCGTCGCCCGCGGACGGGCGACGCCGGGATAGCTCGTCAGGCGGAGAGGCCGGTCGGGCGGTTGGGCGGGCCGAGGGAGGCGAGGAGACCGAGATCGGCCTCGTAGCGCTCGGCCTGAGTGCGAGTGAGGCCGCTCACCAGGACTTCAGTCCCACGATAGACAGTATAGGTGCCATCGTGGGTCGGCGTGACGCGAATGGTCTGGGACATGGCAAACACCTTGTCTCGATCTGGAATCGTCGAACGCTGTGAAGTCGCAGATGGTAACCCAAACTTAAGACGCAGCAAGGCCGAGCCCGGCGCGCGCACAAGACTTTCGTTGCGGCAACGCACCATCCGCGGCATGAATAAGGTCGACAGAACGGATTTTGGGGAATGACCACCGGCGCTTCGCAAGTTCCGCAGCGCGTCACGCCCTGGACGATCTTTGCAACCAGCGGAAACAACGCGTCGGGCGAATGCCTCGACTTGAAGCGAATCAAGTAGACTGGAGATAAAGTGGATTGGCGCGCCCACGGGGAATCGAACCCCGGTCTGATCCGTGAGAGGGACCTGTCCTAACCGCTAGACGATGGGCGCGGTCTTCAATCCAACGCGGCACCCTTGGGGCACCGACGCCGCTTCCCGTTCACTCCGATCCCGTGGGACCGTCCGGCGGGAGGAAGCTTCCCGGCGGTGTGGCGATCGTATAGCGACGGTCCGGCGAGGGAGCAAGTGCCCCCGCGCGTGATTTTGCGCGGTCCGTCCGGGTCGCGGTGAACGGGGCGGAGGGACGATCGTTGCAGCAACCAGAGGACCGTCGGGCGACACTCGCCGACGACGTGACGCCGGAGCGCCTCGACCGCGCCCTGGCGCGGGCATTCCCGGACGTGTCGCGGGCGCGCCTGCAGGATCTGATCCGGACCGGCCAGGTGACACGCAACGGCGCGGTGGTGCTCGATCTGTCGGTGAAGGTCGGGCCCGGCACCGAACTCGCCGTGACGATTCCGACCGCCGTGGCGGCGACCCCGCAGGGCGAGACCCAGGATCTCGTCGTGGTCTACGAGGACAGCGACCTGATCGTCATCGACAAGCCGGCGGGTCTGGTGGTCCACCCCGCGCCCGGACATGATTCCGGCACCCTGGTCAACGGCCTCATCGCCCATTGCGGCGACAGCCTGTCGGGGATCGGCGGCGTGCGGCGGCCGGGAATCGTCCACCGTCTCGACAAGGACACGAGCGGGCTCCTCGTAGTGGCCAAGAACGACCGGGCGCACAAAGGCCTGACCGAGCAGTTCGCCGATCACGGCCGCACCGGCCCCCTGGAGCGGGTCTACCGCGCCCTGGTCTGGGGCGTGCCCGAGCCGCGCGTCGGCACCATCGACGCCTATCTCGCCCGCAGCATCCGAAATCGTGAGAAGATCGCCGTGGTGCGGGCCGAGACGGGTCGGGAGGCCATCACGCACTACCATGTCGAGGAAGCCCTCGACGCGATGGGTCTGGTCGCCCTGGTCCGGTGCGAGCTGGAGACCGGACGCACGCACCAGATCCGGGTGCACATGAGCCATCGCGGCCACCCGCTCCTGGGCGACGCCGTCTACGGCAGCGCGTTCAAGACCAAGGCCACGCGGCTGGGCGAGGAGGCCCGTGCCGCGCTCCTGGCCCTCGGGCGTCAGGCCCTGCACGCCAGCGTGCTCGGCTTCGCCCATCCGCGCACGGGCGAGACCCTGCACTTCGAGTCGCCGTTGCCGCCGGAGATGGAGGCGCTCCTGTCGGCGCTGCGGAAGAAGGGGGCGACGACCTGAGGGAACGCAGTACCCGCGTGGCGCATCTGTCACGGTCAAGCCCGGACCCGAAGGGCGTGCGGAACGGCACCGCCCGGCGCGGCGTTTCGTGTCACCCCTGAGCCATCGGCGACATCGCGCGTTGACTGCGATGTTCGTTGGGCGAGCCGCCTTCCGGGGTCTTCTGTTTCCCGGTAGAGATGGGGAGCCGAAACGCCGGCTCAAGGGAGCGGCGGTTCGGTTCGGGTCCGCCCATTCGGGGACCATTCAAGGAGGAAGACCATGGCCGGCGCATTGCCCGTGCTCGCCACCGAGGGTGGCCTGTCGCGCTACCTCGATGAGATCCGCAAGTTTCCGATGCTGGAGCCGAACGAGGAGTTCACGCTCGCGAAGGATTGGCGGGAGAAGGGCGATCGTGGCGCCGCCCATCGCCTCGTCACCTCGCACCTGCGCCTCGTGGCCAAGATCGCCATGGGCTATCGGGGCTACGGCCTGCCCATCGGCGAAGTCGTGTCCGAGGGCAATGTCGGCCTGATGCAGGCGGTCAAGCGCTTCGAGCCGGACAAGGGCTTCCGCTTGGCCACCTACGCCATGTGGTGGATCAAGGCGGCGATCCAGGAATACATCCTGCGCTCGTGGTCCCTCGTGAAGATGGGAACCACCGCCAACCAGAAGAAGCTGTTCTTCAACCTCCGCAAGGCCAAGGGCCGCATCTCGGCCCTGGAAGAGGGCGACCTCAAGCCGGATCAGGTGGCGCAGATCGCCGTCAAGCTCGGCGTGCCCGAGCAGGAGGTGATCGACATGAACCGTCGCCTCTCGGGCGACACCTCCCTCAATGCGCCGTTGCGCGAGGAAGGCGAAGGCGAGTGGCAGGATTGGCTGGTCGACAACAGCCCGAGCCAGGAGACGGTGCTCGCCCGTGAGGAAGAAGGCCAGAACCGGCTCTCGGCCCTGCGCGATGCCCTCTCGGTGCTCAATGCCCGCGAGCGCCGCATCTTCGAGGCGCGGCGTCTGGCCGACGATCCGATCACCCTCGAGGACCTGTCGGGCGAGTTCGGCGTCTCGCGCGAGCGCGTGCGGCAGATCGAGGTGCGTGCCTTCGAGAAGATCCAGGAGGCGGTCAAGCGCAACCTGGCGTCCCGCGAGGCACCGCGCGCAGCCGCCCACGCCTGAGCGGAGCGACGACTTCAAACGACAAGGGCGGCCCGAAGCGCTCGGGCCGCCTTTTTCGTGTCAGCGGTCCCGGCCCGTCAGCGCCACTGCGCGAAGGCTTTCTCCATCACCTGCGTGCCCGCCGCGCCCTTCTCGAAATTGATGATCGCGCGCGCACCGGAGTTGAACTTCACCGCGAGTTCGAGCCAGTTCCGGTGAAGGAGCAGGTCGGTGTTGCGGTCGATGTCGTTGCGCAGGGACGACAGACCGATGAGGAACAGGTTCTCCCGCACCCGTACCGGCAGGCCCGAGACCGGCGACCCGCGGGCATTCTCCTCGTCCTTGGCCTGAAGCAGCCCGATGTCCTGCACCGTCCGGCGCGCGGCATTGGTGCCGTCCGTGGTGAAGGCGAGCTCGATGGTGTGCGATGCCGGCAAGCTCGCATCGAGATTGCGATTGATGGTCATCTGCAGGGTGATCCCCGCCTCGGGGAACTCCACGTTCGCGCGAACGGCCGTTTCGAGGGCCTGACCGCGCTCGCCGTTCACGGTTTCGAGGCGCCAGAGGACGCGCCCCTGCACAACGGTCGGCTGGGCGTTGGTGGCGGACGTGTTCTCCTCGTAGAGGACGGCGCGCTGCGCCACGGAGACGTCCGGCTGCACGGCGCCCGCCGAGGAAGGCGCCTGCGCAGGCCGTGCCGGCGCCGGCGGCGCCACGGGGTCGCCACCGATACGGTCGGCATACTTGGTCTCGGCGCTGTCCTGCGCCGTGTCCTGTTGCTCGGCCAGGGGTTGAAGGTCGGCCGGCTTGTCGCGCAACAGAAACGCCGCCACCGCGATCAGGCCGATGACAGTGAACAGCACGGCTCCCACGACGGCGTTGCGCAGGAGGCGCGACCGTCCGGCCCGCGGCGCGACCACGTCGATGCGCGGGCGCTGACGGGCACCGCCCGCATCGGCCACGAAATCGTCGGACGCCGGTTCCTGGGCGGACGCGTCCGTCGAGGACGACACCGCCTCGGCGGCGGGATCGGCCACGGCGGCGGGCGACCGACCCTTGCGGGCCTGGATCGGGATGATCGGCGCGCTCGCCGGCTCCTCCGGCGGCATGAACGGGGTCCGGCCGAGGTCCGGCGGGGGCGCCGGCGGCAGGAACGGCTCCGGGGCCGGAGCGGTGGGGCGCAGGGGCTCCGACCCGGGGGCGTCGGGCAGCGATTCCGGCAGATCCCGCAACGCATCCGCTGTGACGGGCTGCTCGGGCTCGGGCTTGAGTTCCGGCACGGGCTCGGACGGAGGCTCGGCCAAGGGCTCGGGGGCCGGAGGGCCGTGCTCGGTCTCGAGCCGATCGATGGCGGTCTCGAGGGCCCGCGCCTCAATATCGATATCCGCCTCGGACAGGGGGGGATCGAGGGAGCGAAGCTGGCCGATCAGGGCGCTGCGCGCGCGCTCGTACACGGCCTTGCGAAGGGCCGGCGAACGGTCCGGCATCGCTTCGAGGGCGCGCGCCAGCAAGGGGTAGTAATCGGCCATCGTGACTGGGGTCCGCTCAACTCAGGGCGGGCCGGCACCCCGCCCGAGAGCGGATGCGCCGCCCATCCTCTCAGACGCGTTAATCCTCGAAGGGGCTGTGCATCAGAATGGTGTCGTCGCGCTCCGGCGAAGTCGAGAGCAGCGCCACCGGCGCACCGATGAGTTCCTCGATGCGGCGCACGTACTTGATCGCCTGAGCCGGGAGGTCGGCCCACGAGCGGGCCCCCGCCGTCGTGCCCGACCAGCCCTCGATATCCTCGTAGATGGGTTCGACCTTGGCCTGCGCCGCCTGGTTCGCCGGCAGGTGGTCGATCACCTGTCCGTCGAGGCGGTACCCGGTACAGACCCGGATGGTCTCGAACCCGTCGAGGATGTCGAGCTTGGTCAGCGCGATGCCGTCGATGCCCGAGGTCTTCACGGTCTGGCGCACCAGAACGGCGTCGAACCAGCCGCAGCGGCGCTTGCGCCCGGTGTTGACGCCGAACTCGCGGCCCTTCGCGCCGATGGTCTCGCCGATCTCGTCGAACAGCTCCGTGGGGAACGGACCTTCGCCGACCCGGGTGGTGTACGCTTTCGCGATGCCCAACACGTAGCCGATGGCCGAGGGCCCCATGCCGGAGCCCGTCGCGGCCTGCGCCGCCACGATGTTGGACGAGGTCACGAACGGATAGGTGCCGTGGTCGACGTCGAGGAGCGCGCCCTGCGCGCCCTCGAACAGGATGCGCTTGCCGGCCCGGCGCTCCTCGTCGAGGAGCTTCCAGACGGTGTCGGCGTAGGGCAGGATGGTGGGCGCGATGGCCTTCAGTTCGGCGAGCAGGGCGTCGGCATCGACCTCCTCGATTCCGAGGCCGCGCCGAAGGGCGTTGTGGTGGGTCAGGACCCGCTCGATCTTGGCGGCCAGCGTGCTCTCGTCGGCGAGATCGACGACCCGGATGGCGCGGCGCCCGACCTTGTCCTCGTAGGCCGGTCCGATGCCGCGCTTCGTCGTACCGATCTTGAGACCCGCGTTCGAGGTCTCGCGAAAATGGTCGAGCTCGCGGTGCAGAGGTAGGATCAGCGTGGCGTTATCGGCGATCCGCAGGGTTTTCGGCGAGATCTCGACGCCCTGGGCCTGAAGCCGGGCGATCTCGTCGACGAGGTGCCACGGATCGACCACGACGCCGTTGCCGATCACCGACAACTTGCCGCCCCGCACCACGCCCGAGGGCAGCAGGGCCAGCTTATAGGTCACGCCGTTGATCACGAGGGTGTGGCCGGCATTGTGGCCGCCCTGGAAGCGCACCACCACGTCGGCCTGCTCGGAGAGCCAGTCGACGATCTTGCCTTTGCCTTCGTCACCCCATTGGGCGCCTACGACGACGACGTTTGCCATTCACTCAAGACCTGTCCCGAGGACCCGCGCGAAAACGATCCGGCCATGGAGGCCGGACCGTCCCACGTTCCTCGGGTCTTTCTGCGATCCGTAGCCGGAAATCAAGCAACTGGCCGATCCGGCTCCGAATCACCGGGGGAATACGTACCGTGCGGTCGCCCGAGGGCGGCTACTTGGCCTCGGTGCCCGGCTCGCGACCGGGGAGGTCGCCCGGCTTGATCACCGGCATGGAGCCCGGGTTCGGATCGGGCGGGCGCACCACCATGCCGGGGGCCGTGTTGCCCGGCGGCTTGATCACGCCGTCGTTCTTCTCGAGTCGGTCGCTCAGGGTGCCACCGGTGCCGGGCGGGCCGGCATCGGGCTGAATCTTGTCGGGAACCGGGCTGCTCGGCGCCGTTACCTGAGCGAAGGCGGCGGTCGCCAGCAGGCTCAGGCCGGCGGCCAGGGGCCATATCATGCGCATCGTGACACCTTCTGGAAGACAGGGTTCGTGCCGGAAGAACCGATCCGGGGCCGATGCGTTCCTGGAGTGAGTGCGTTCCTGGCGTGAGTGTGTTCCTGGCGTGAGTGTGTTCCTGGCGTGAGACGGATGTCCTCCGGCCGTGCGGGATTCAATCGCTCGCGCGGGCGAGTTCGAGATAGAGTTCGCGCAGGCGCAGGGTGTGGGGGCCGGGGGCGCCGGTGCCGATGGGCTGCCCGTCGAGTTCCACCACCGGCATCACAAAGGCCGAGGCGCTGGTATAGAACGCCTCCGCCGCCGCGTGGGCCTCTGCCACGGAGAACAGGCGCTCCTCCAGGGCAAGTCCGGATTCGGCGGCGAGACGCAGCACCGCCTGCCGGGTGATGCCGGGCAGGAGCGCCGTCGAGAGCGGACGGGTCACCAGGGTGCCGCCGCCCGTGACGATGAAGGCCGTCGACGACGAGCCCTCCGTCACCGCATCGTCCTCGACCATCCAGGCCTCGCTGACGCCCGCGGCGGCGGCCTGCTGCTTGGCGAGCACCTGGGCCAGCAGCGCGATGGACTTGATGTCCCGGCGCTTCCAGCGGAGGTCCGGCACGGTGATCACCCGGGCGCCCTTGGCCGCCAGGGGGTTGGCCGCCACGGTCTTCGCCTGGGTGAACATCATCACGGTCGGCGCGGTGCCGGCCGGCGGATAGGCGAAGTCACGCTCGTACACGCCGCGCGTCACCTGCATGTAGACGAGGCCCTCGGTAACCCGGTTGCGGGCGACGAGCTCCGTCTGCAGGGCGACCCACTCGGCCAGCGTGTGCGGATTGGCGATGTCGATCTCACCGAGCGACCGGTCGAGGCGGGCGAGATGCGCTTCGTTGTCGACGAGGCGGCGATCGAGGATCGCCGAGACCTCGTAGATCCCATCGGCGAACAGGAAGCCGCGATCCATGATCGGCACCCGCGCGTCTTCGAAGGGGAGGAAGTCGCCGTTGAGGTAGACGATGCGGGGGTTCGACACGGAGCGGGACCTTTGAATCGCCGATGGGAAGGGCGCGACGCAGGATTTGTGCGACGGGGCTCAGGAAGCCCCGAACACCCGTGAAAAGATCGTGTCGACGTGCTTGAAGTGGTAGCCGAGGTCGAAGCAGGCCTCGATCTCCGCCGGGCTCAGGGCGGCGGTCACGTCGGTGTCGGCCTTGAGCAGGGTGAGGAAGTCGCCCTCGCCGCGCCAGACCGGCATCGCGTTGCGCTGGACCAGGCGGTACGAATCCTCGCGCGAGACGCCGGCCTGGGTCAGGGCCAGGAGAACGCGCTGCGAGTGGACGAGGCCGCCGAGCTTGTCGAGGTTGCGCTGCATCTGCTCGGGATAGATCAACAGCTTGTCGATGACGCCGGTGAGGCGGCCGAGGGCGAAATCCAGGGTCACGGTGCTGTCCGGGCCGATCATCCGCTCGACGGAGGAATGCGAGATGTCGCGCTCGTGCCAGAGGGCGACGTTCTCCATGGCCGGGAGGGCGTAGGAGCGCACCATGCGGGCGAGGCCCGTGAGGTTCTCGGTGAGCACGGGGTTGCGCTTGTGCGGCATGGCCGAGGAGCCCTTCTGCCCTTCCGAGAAGAACTCTTCGGCCTCCAGCACTTCCGTGCGCTGGAGGTGGCGCACCTCGATGGAGAGGCGCTCCACCGAGCTCGCCACCACGCCCAGCGTCGCGAAGAACATGGCGTGGCGGTCGCGCGGGATCACCTGGGTCGAGACCGGCTCCGGCGACAGGCCCATGGCTTTCGCGACGTACTCCTCCACGCGCGGATCGATGTTGGCGAAGGTGCCGACGGCCCCCGAGATGGCGCAGGTCGCCACTTCCTCGCGGGCCGCCACGAGGCGGGCGCGATTGCGCTCGAACTCGGCATAGGCCTGGGCGAGCTTGAGGCCGAAGGTGACGGGTTCGGCGTGGATGCCGTGCGAGCGGCCGATGGTCGGCGTCAGCTTGTGCTCGAACGCCCGGCGCTTGATCGCGGCGAGCAACGCGTCGACGTCGGCGATGAGGAGATCGGCGGCGCGCACGAGCTGCACGTTGAAGCAGGTGTCGAGAACGTCCGACGAGGTCATGCCCTGGTGGACGAAGCGGGCCTCGGGGCCGACGATCTCGGCGAGATGCGTGAGGAAGGCGATGACGTCGTGCTTCGTCACCGCCTCGATGGCGTCGATGCGCGCGACATCGAACACGGCGTCGCGGCCCTTCTCCCAGATCGTGTCGGCGGCGGCTTTCGGCACCACGCCGATCTCGGCCAGCGCCGTCGTGGCGTGGGCCTCGATCTCGAACCAGATCTTAAAGCGGGTCTCGGGCGACCAGATCGCGGTCATCTCGGGGCGGCTGTAACGGGGGATCATGGGCGCCTCGGAGGTTTTCGCGATGCAGACGGGTGCTGAGGGGCGCCTAGCATGGGCGGGGGTGCTGCCTCAACCGAAGTCCGGCGGCCCGGGAGGCCCTAACAAATGTGATATTTTTATCAAGATGCTGGAGTTTCGATTACAATCTGGAAACATTCCGATGTCGAAGGAGGACGGATTTCCTGTCCATTGCGGGCAACTTAACCGCCTTACTGGACCGGCTCTTAGAAGCACTCGAAACTGGAAACCCTCCTAACCTCTTCAAATCGCTTGCCGTTTTCACGCCCGGACATACAGGAGCTTTCGGCCGCGTGAAATGTTTCGCGCCGGCGACGACGCGCCCTCGATTCGGGCGATACGACGAAAGTTCACGATCATGCTTCGGCGACGGGATGGGCAGGCGGTAGGGCTTCTGCTGGCGGGGACGTTCGCGGCCGGGACGGCACAGGCACAGATCGCGACGCCGGCGATCGGCAGCGCGGTCACCCTCGATCAGCTCAGTGTGGAGGGCGCGGGCGGCACCGTCGGCTACCTCACGAAGCGCACCCGCTCGGCGACGAAGACCGACACGCCGCTCATCGACACGCCGCAATCCGTGACGGTGGTCACCCAGCAGCAGATCCGCGACCAGGGCTTCCAGAGCATCAACGAGGCGATCCGCTACGTGCCCGGCATCATCCCGCACCAGGGCGAGGGCAACCGCGACGATCTCGTGATCCGCGGTCAGCGCTCCAACGCCGATTTCTACGTCAACGGCGTGCGCGACGACGTTCAGTACTTCCGTGACCTGTACAACACCCAGCGCATCGAAGTGCTCAAGGGCCCCAATGCCCTCGTCTTCGGTCGCGGCGGCGGCGGCGGCGTCATCAATCGCGTTCTGAAGGAAGCCGACGGCACCCCGATCCGCGAGGTTCTGGTCCAGGGCGGCCAGTTCTGGAACAAGCGCGTGGCGCTCGATGTCGGCGACCGGGTCAGCGACAGCGTGTTCTTCCGGATGAACGGCGTGTTCGAAGATACCGGCACCTACCGCGATTTCGTCGACATCCGCCGCTACGGCTTCAATCCGACGATGACCTTCCTGCTCGGCCCGGCGACGACGCTCAAGCTGTCGTACGAATACTTCCACGACGAGCGCAACACCGATCGGGGCATTCCCTCGCAATTCGGGCGACCGTACAATTACCGACGCAACACCGCGACCTACTTCGGCAATCCGGATCTCAGCGTCGCGCGCATAGACGCCAACATCGCCACCGCGACCCTGGACCATCGCTTCGATTCCGGTGTCGACCTGCACAGCACCCTGCGCTTCGCCGATTATCAGAAGTTCTATTCGAACGTCTATCCGGGCGGGGCGGTCAACGCCGCCAGCACGTCCGTGAACATCACCGCGTACAACAACGACACTCCCCGGACGAACTACTTCTCGCAGAACGACTTCACCTATAAGTTCGACACCGGCCCCCTGAAGCACACCCTGCTCGCCGGGTTCGAGCTCGGCTATCAGGAAGGCCGTGCCTTCCGCGAGGAAGGGTTCTTCGCCAACGGCGGCCTGACGCTGGCCGTCAACCCGCGCTTCCCGACGACCCGCGCGCCGGTCAGCTTCCGGAACACGACCGGCGCCAACACCCGCTACGACCTCGGGTTGGCCGCCGTCTACGCGCAGGACCAGATCGAGATCGGGCCGCACCTGCAGTTCATCGGCGGCCTGCGCTACGACCACTTCGACTTCAAGGCCGACAACCTCAACGCGACCGGTTCGACCCCCGTCCGCACCACGCGCATCGACAATCTGCTCTCCCCCCGGGCCGGCGTCGTGGTGAAGCCGTTGGACAACCTCGCCTTCTACGGCAGCTACAGCGTCTCCTATCTGCCCTCCGCGGGCGACCAGTTCAGCAGCCTCGCCCCGGGGCTGGCGATTTCGCAGCCCGAGCGGTTCGAGAACGGGGAGATCGGCGTGAAGCTCGACGTCTCGCCCGTGCTCCAGCTCACCGGAGCCCTGTACAACCTCGACCGGTTCAACCAGCGCCTCGCCGATCCGAACCGGGCCGGCTTCTTCCTGGCCACCGGCCAGACCAACACGCAGGGCGCCGAGATCGGAGCCAACGGCTACGTCACCGAGTGGTGGCAGGTGGCCGGCGGCTACGCCTTCACCGACGCGACCATCGTCAGCGGCTTCGGCACGGCCGCCCAGGGTGTGCGACCGGGGAATCGGGTCGGCCTCGTGCCGTTCAACGCCTTCACCCTGTGGAACAAGTTCGACGTGACGCCGCAATTCTCGTTCGGCGTCGGCTACATCCAGACCGGCCACACCTTCGCCTCGGCGGACGACACCGTCCGCCTGCCGGGGATCACCCGCTTCGACCTCGGACTGTTCTACCGGGTGAACGAGTTCGTGCGGGCCCAGGTGAACATCGAGAACCTGTTCGACCGGCGCTACATCGCCACCGCCGACGGCAACAACAACATCACCCCCGGCGCACCGCGCTTGGTGCGCTTCCAGGTGGTGGCGAACTTCTGAGCCGGGCAGGGGCGCCGGCCCCGTGGCCGGCGCCCCTTCAGATCGCGAGTCCCGCCAGCCAAGCCTCCGCCGTCGTCACGTCGGCCTGGGACAGTCCGTGCCCGACGGGGAGTACGCCGTGCTCGACCCGGGCGCCGGATCCGCGGAAGCGCTCGGCCAGCGCTCGCGCGTTGGCCTCCGGAACGATGGGGTCCTGCGCGCCGGAGAGCATCAGCAGGGGCACCCCCGTGAGGTCGAACGCCGGCGGCTGGGCCAGCGGCAGCATCGGACGCAGGAGTACGGCCCCGGCAAGGACGCCCGGATGCAGCATGAGCAGGGCAGCGGCGATGTTGGCGCCGTTTGAGAAGCCGAGCGCGACGGGGGCGGGGAGGCCGTAGGCCGCCCGCGCGTCGGCGACGAAATCCGCCAGGTCCTTCGCGCGGCGGCGCACGTCGTCCTCGTCGAACACGCCTTCGGACAGGCGCCGGAAGAAGCGCGGCATCCCGTTCTCCAGCACAGGGCCGCGCGGCGACACCAGGGCCGCGCCCGGCGCCACGGCGCGGCCGAGGGGCAGGAGATCGGATTCGTCCCCGCCGGTGCCGTGCAGCAGGAGCAGGGGCGGACGGTTCGCACCGGGCTCGAAGCGGTGAACGAAGGCGAGGGTCTTCGGGGTGGACGCGGTCATGGCGGACCTCCGGGTGTCACGAGCGGCCCCGGCCCGCGGGAATGCGGGCCGGGAAAGACTGGTCAGGCGAGGGGCGGCAGGGCCGCCTCGATCCGGGCGCGGTGCGGCTCGAGGCCGGCGGGCAGCTTCAACCCCGTGCCGAGGTCGGCAATGGGCTCGTCCACGCTGAAGCCGGGCACATCGGTAGCGATCTCGAACAGGATTCCGCCGGGCTCGCGGAAGTAGACCGAGCGGAAGTAGGCCCGGTCGCGCTGCTCGGTGACCCCGAGCCCGTGACGGGTGGTGAGGGCCTCGACCATCGCCGCCTGCGCGGCGTCGTCCGCCGCCCGGAAGGCGATGTGGTGGACGGAGCCCGCCCCCTGGCGGCCCCGCAGGAATTCACCCACGGCCCGCAGGGTGACGAAGCCGCCCTCCGCGGCCCCGCTCGCGTATCGGGTCGAGGACCCCTCCCGCGTGTCTTCGGTGAAGCCGAGAACGTCGGTCAGGATCGCCGCCGTCGGTCCGGCCTCGCCGAGCAGCAGGGTGACGCCGTGCAGGCCCCGGATGGCATGCTCGGCCGGCACGGTACCGGTCCAGGCGGACGCCTCACCGGCCTCCGCGACACCCACGAGGGCGAGCATCGTCCCGTCGGGATCGCGCAGGCGCAGGGTCGGCTCGCCCATCACCGCGACCGGCACGTCGTGGACGATTCCGGCTTCGACGAGGCGCTGCAGCCACCAGCCGATGGAGGCGCGGGGCACCCGGAACGCAGTCTCGCTGGTCTCGCCGATGCCGACCCGGCCGGGGGCCGCGTCGGCGATGGGAAAGAACGTCAGGATCGTGCCGGGCCGGCCGGTCTCGTCGCCGTAATAGAGGTGATAGGTGCCCGGATCGTCGAAGTTGACGGTCTTCTTCACCAGCCGCAGGCCGAGGACCTCGGTGTAGAAATCGAGATTGCGCAACGCCGAACCGGAAAACGCGGTGACGTGGTGGAGTCCGTGATGGGTCATGCTGCTGTCTCCTTCTGCTGGAGACAAGATGGCCCTTGCCGCATCCCGCTAAAACGGAAACGATGGAAACACATCATTTCCGGAATGCAGGCATGAAACTCCCCGATTTCGAAGCTTGGGCGGTCTTCGCCAAGGTGGCGGAGACCGGCTCGTTCGGGCAGGCGGCGCGCGACCTCGGGGTCGCGCCCGGCACCGTGTCGAAGGCGGTGGGTCGCCTGGAGGCCCGCATCGGCGCGCGCCTGTTCCACCGCACCTCGCGAAAGCTCGCGCTGACCGAATCGGGCCTCGCGGCACGGGACGGGGCGGCCCGGCTGCTCGCCGAGGGCGAGGCGGCGGAGGCGCAGGCCCGCGACGGAGCCGCCGCGCCGCGCGGGCGGGTGCGGCTCGCGGCCCCGATGTCGTTCGGCGTGATGCACGTCGCGCCCCTGCTGCCGGACTTCCTCGCCGCTCATCCGGGCCTGACCATCGACCTGCATCTCGGCGACGCCCTCGTCGACCTCGTCGGCGGCGGGTTCGACCTCGCGCTGCGCATCGCGGCCCTGCCGGATTCGTCCCTTCGGGCGCGCCGGCTCTGCACGGTCCACCGCTCCCTCGTGGCCGCCCCCGCCTACCTCGCCGCGCAAGGGCGGCCGGAGCATCCGCGCGACCTCGCCCGTCACGCCTGCCTCGGTTACGCCTACCTGCCGAGCCCCGACCGCTGGCGCTTCCTCGCGCCCGACGGCATTGAGGCCGTGGTGATCCCTGGCGGGCCGCTGCGCGCGAACAACGCCGACGCCCTGGCGCCGGCCCTGCGCGCCGGGCTCGGACTCGCCGTGCAGCCGGACTTCATGCTGTGGGACGATCTCGCGGCCGGACGGCTGGAGCGGGTGCTGCCCGGGTGGTCGGCCCCGCCCATCGCGCTCCACCTCATGACGCCGCCGGGCGATCCGCGCCCGGCCCGGGTCACGGCCTTGGCCGACTACCTCGCCCGCACGCTCTCGGCGGCGCCCTGGGCGCGCGGCACCGATGTCACGCAGCCGCACCGGGCAGGCGAAACCCCTCGATCCCCTGGCGTTCCGGGTTGATGGCGGCGAGCGCACGCTTGGCCGCTTCCAGGGGGTGCTCGGATTCGATGCGGACGCCCTTCAGGTCCGGGCTCTTGTAGACGGTGACGATGGTGTCCATCACCTCGGTGAGCGTGGTGCGCTTGTCCTCGGGCGCGGCGATGAGGAGCTGCAGGCCCCACGCCTGGTAGAGGTCGACGAGGGCTTGGGAGTTGCGCACGTCGAGCTTCGAGAACGCCTCGTCGAGGAGGCAGAGGCCGAGCCCCGGATTCTCGTCGCCCGGTCGGTCGCCGGGATAGTAGGCCGAGGCCAGGGAGGCCGCGATGGCGACGTAGAACGGCGCCTGCGCCTCGCCGCCGGAGCCGCGCAGAGCCCGGTTCGACATGGTGGTGCGGTTGCCGGCGGCATCGCGCATGCCGATCTCGTAGACGAAATAGTTGCGATAATCGGCCAGCCGCGCCGCGCTCTCCTCACCGGCGATGAGGGCCGAGATCTCCTCGATGGCGGCCGAGAGCGGGCCTTCGGCCGGCGTCTCGCCCTGGCCCGGTAGGACCGCCTGCGCCGCATCGGGCGAGCGTGCGACTTCGGTGGCAAGCGCGTGGACGGCGGCGTAGCGCCGGTCGACGGCGGCCTCGAAGGCGTAGGTCTGGCCGGTGAAGGTCTGGCTCGACAGGCGTTCGTTGAGGGCGTCGAGGCGGGCGCGGACGCGCTCGAACTTGTCGGCGAGACGCGTCAGCAGGTCCTCGGTCATCAGGCGGCGCATCTCGCCTTCCGCCCGCACGGCCTGATCGCGGTAGCGCCTGAGCTCGTGGCCCGCGACCTCGTCGTAGGCGCGCCGGGTCCAGCCGTAGCCGAACGAGGCCGGAGCGTCGCCGCGCCCCAGAGGGTTGTCGATCCGCCACTGCACGCAATACTCGGCCAAGTCGCGCTCGGCGGTGCGGCCCTGCGTACGGGCCGTCTCGAGGGCCTCGCGGGCGGCGCTGCGGGCGGCGGCGGCGGCGGCGGCGAGTTCCTTCGCGTCGAGGCCGGCGAGGTCCGCCCGGGCCTTGGCCACGGCCCGCGGGTCGAAGCCCTCCGGACGCACGAGGCGGATGCGGACCGTGTCGCCGCCGACCCAGCGCGCATGCGCCGAGCGCCGGGCGGCCAGCGCCGCGCGCGCCGCCTCGCGGGAGGAGGCGACCTTGGCCTTCAGGCCCGCTTCCTCGCCCAGCAGGGCATCGCGCTTGGGTTCGAGCACCTGCACGAGTTCCGTGAGGTAGGCCGAACGCTCCTTCGCGAGCTCCTTCAATTCGGCTTCGAGGGCGCCGGTATCGGCCTTCTCGACGCTCTCGCGCTCGGTGGCGAGACTGCGGCGGCGGCCCTCGATGGCGTCGCACTCGGCCCGTAGGCCGGGCAGGTCGATGGGCGCTTCGGCCAGACGTGCCTTGAGCTGCGCGGCGATGCGGGCGGCCTCGCGCAGCACCCCGGCCTCGCCGCGCAGGCGCCGCGCCTCGGCCACAGCCCGCTCCATGGCCTCGCGGCCCTCCTGGGTCGGACCGCGACTGCCCCGCGTCATCATGAGCTGCACGGGACGGACCACCGAATAGGCCATGCCGGAGGTCGAGCGCCCGCTCGGCGCCACGGCCCGGCTCATATGCGCGAGGGCCGCATCGTCGGGGGCGAGGTCGTAGCCGCCGAGGCGCGCGGCGAGGAACGCCTCGGCGTGGGGATCGCGGGTCTCGATCATGCCCAAGGGGCCGTCGTCGTAGCGCCCGCCCCGGCGCCGGGCCGTGTCCGTAGTCTTGACCAGAAGGCAGCGGTAGAACTGTGCTTTCCGGGCTTCGAGATGGGCGAACGCCTGGTTCAGCCGGTCGGGCTGCACCACCAGGGCTTCGCGAGCACCCCCCAGAAGGCCCTCCAGGGCCATGCCCCATTTCGGCTCGACGATCTCGGCGAGTTCGCAGACCGGCACGGCGTCGATGCCCAGCCGCGCGAGTTCGTCCCGGAACGCCGCCACGTCCGAGGACAGGCGCGCGCCCTTGGCCGCCCCGCCGCCGGCGAAGGGCGCCGAAAGGCCCTGCGCCTCCGTCTCGGCGCCGCGGGCGCGCAGGGCCATGTCCTCGGCCGCCGTATCGAGGGGGCCGGCGATGTCGGGCATGTCGACGAGCGCCGTCACCAGGGCATTCAGGGGCCCGTCCGAGCGAAGCGTTTCCTCCGGCGGGGCCTCGCGGCGGAGCCCCGCGCGGGCGCAGGCCTCGACGAAGCGGGCTGCACCCGGATCGACGCGGCGGACCTCGCCGATGACCGCCGTCAGGCGGGCGACGTCCTGGATCAGGCCGACGAGGCCCGTCACCCGCAGGGTGAGGTCGCGTCGGTCGCGGGTGAGCACGGCGAGGCCCGCATCGGAGGCGGCGAGCCGCCCCTGCGCGTGGGTCCCGGCCATGAGGGCCTTCTTCTGCGCGATCTCGCCGTCGATGTCGCGCACGAAGCCCTGGCTCGTCGTCACGCTCTCGCGGGCGATGCGCAGGCGCTCGGCGACATCGGCGAGGCCGGTGCGGGCGGTTGTGTATTCGACGACTCGGCGGCGCAGATCCGCGCCGGCGGCCCGTAGGTCGTCGAGGGCCGCCGACAGGCTCGCCTCCGCCCAGGTCTCGTAGCGGGCGAGGATGCGGCCGAGATGCGACAGGCGCCGCTCCAACTCCTCGATGGTCTCGAGGAGACGGCGCCAGTTCTCCACCGACTGGCGGATGCGGGCGACGTCGAGGGGCTCGGGCTCCAGCACGAAGGAGCGCACGAAGGCGGAGGAATCGAAGATCGGCTTGAAGGCCACCGCATTGGAGAAGGTGCGCAGGAAGTGGCGGGGTTCGGGCACCGGCGCGCCCTCGCGCAGGAGCCCGAGCACCTCCGCGGTGAAGCGCTCGCCGGACGCGCGGAACTCCTCGAAGGTCTCGGAGCGGATGCGCAGATCCTTGGCGATCTCGGCCCAGGGCGCGACGAAGGAGCCGTCGGGCGTCTCGCGGACGTAGTCGGCGATCTCGAAGCGATGGCCTGTGCAGACGAAGCGCGACAGGGTGGTCTCGCGGCTGTCCTCGGCCCGGGCGCTCAGCGCCAGCCCAACGGAGACGACGCGGCCCGAGACCGGGTTCTCGAACACGAGGACGATGAGGGTCTCGCAGGCCTCGCGGGTCGGGCGGCCGCCCTCGGCCGGGTCGCTGATCCAGCCGAGGCAATAGTCGCGCACCGTGCGGGCCGAGCGGCCCGACGCCGAGGCGTTGAGCGCCAGACGGCTGGCGTTGTTGCCGGCCAGCACCGTGCCGACGGCGTCGAAGATCGTCGACTTGCCGGCCCCCGTCGGTCCGACGAGGGCCGTCGCGCCGCGGATGCGAATCTGCTCGCGCCGGATCAGGTACCAGTTCGAGAGGGCGATGTCGGTGAGGCGATACACTGAGGCCGGGTGATTTTTGCACGCTGCGAAGGATCGTCGGGCCTTCGCTCGCATGGCCGGGGGCGGCGAGGCAAGCCGGCCGGGGCGATCAGGCGGCGTCATCCCCGGCCGAAGCCCAGGCCCGGACGTGCTCCATCCAGGCGTCGGGCGAGAGCACGCCGATGCCGGGCAGCACCATCAGGGGCGTGAGCTTTTCGGTCTTGTCGCGCTCGCCCAGGCGCAGGGCGCCTTTCCGGGAGAACAGCCGCAGGATCTCCAGCAAGCGGGTCTCCTCCGGCGGGTCGCTGCGGGTGGCGGTGCGGATCGATTCGGCGATGTCGTCGGTGGTGCATTCCACCACCCCCTCGGTGGTGACGCGGTGGTCGCGAAGCCCTTCCTCGTAGGCGAGCCGCAGGGCGAGCAGCACCAGGGTCTCGTCCTTGCGCAGGCGCTCGGCCTGACCGTCGTGGCGCACGCCCTCCGGGGGCACGCGCAGGAACACCATCTGGTCCCGGTGCGAGACCTCGAAACCGTACCCAAGGCAGGCGAAGTAGCTCTGGAAGAACGGCGCGTAGTGCCGGGTGAGGTCGTAGGTCCGCCCGATGCCGGGGGTGCCGGAATAGACGCACTGGCTCTTGAGCAGCACCTGCAGGGCGCGGGTCAGCTCCTCGTCGGAGGGCGCACGGGCGCCGGGCGGCGGCGGCTCGTCGCCGTCGACGATGGCGCGGAAGGCTTCGAGCATGGCGGTGGTCCGGGAGCGAATGGGACTCGCGAGGCCGCGTGTCTATCCGCCTCCCGCCGGTCGCGCCAATCCGCTCAGGCGGCGGCGGCTTCGGCCCGGAACAGGGAAATGCACTTGGTGTCCCGGTGCATGCTGAGGATCGAGGCCCGGTCGAGGGACGGGTTGGCGGCGAGCACACGGCGGACCTCGGCGACGATGCTGTCGTAGCGCGCCGCGTCGTAGTTCTGCTCCAGGGGGCTCACGGCGATGTACGTCTCCACCACCAGCACCCGTTCGCAGCGCTCACGCCCGACCTCGACGGCGACCCAGGCGGATTTGATCAAGCATTTGCCGGATACCATGGCCCATCTCCCGAAGACGCGACGTTCTTCCGCGCTGCGCGTCGGAGACCAGGATGAACCCTGTCTTCGCAGATGCCAAGGGTGGTCGTTGTATGGGACGCCGAAGTCTCGCGGCGATCGAATATTGCGCCGCAGCACTCAGCGTGTGCGTTCCAGCAGGAAGTCCGGGCAGTCGAGCCAGCCGTTGGCAACCCGGCCCTCGACCCGCGAGAGGCGGTAGCGACCGCTCAGGCTCCCGTCGAACAGCACGTCGATCTCGCGCAGGCGCTGGAACACCACGAAGGCATCGACGTCGGCGATCGGCATCTGCGAACCCCGCACGGCGCCCTTGCGCCCGAGCCGGCCCTCGAGGAAGTCCACCATCCGGTCGGGCGTCACCGCCACGCGGTGGCGGAACGCGTCCTTCGCCGCGATGAAGGCCTCCACGGCCGGATCGAGGAAGAGTTCCGGCAGGGGCTCGCAGTCGATGGGCGGGCGCTTGAGGCGCGGCGCGTAGAGGTGGACGGCGCCGATGGGCGGGCGCAGGAGCGAGATCCCGGCCGGTGGCATGCCCTCCATCGGCGCATCGGTGCCCGCCACGGCGCGGAGCGCCGCGGCCGTGCGTTCGATGCGGTCGGAATCCCGGTGGTCCATGTAGCGCAGGGCCGCCGCGATTCGCCGCTCCAGGCGGGCGACGATGTCGGCCACCGCGTCGAGGTGACGGTCGAGGCCCTCGAAGATCGCCAGGATCTCGGCGAGATCCGCCCGCACGGCCCGCTCGGCCACCTCGACATCGGGCGCACGGCCCTCGCGGATCCCGGCCTCCGCCAGGGCCCGCAGGGTGAGGGGATCGCGCAAGGCGCGGCCCGCCTCGCGCACGATACCGGAGCGGAAGCGGAACGGGTTCAGGCGGGTGTGCAGGGTGCGGTAGTCGCTGACGATGTGGCGGGCCACGAACTCGTCGAAGTAGAGCCGGAAGGCCGCGCGCTGGTCCTCCTGCGCCAGGATGCGCGCCTCGATCTTGCGCATGGAGCCGGCGAGCGTCCGCAGGTGGCTGAGGAAGGCCCGCGACGCCTTGGCGGCGTTGACCAGGGCCTCGGAACGCTCGGCCGGGTTGGCGATGGCGCTCTCCAGGCTGCCCAGCACATCGAGCACGGCGCCGCCGTAGGAGCGGGTCTCGCCCCGGTCGAGGCGGGCGAGTTCCTCGATGAGGATGCGGGCCTCGGGGTCGAAATCCACCACCGGCACGTAGCGCTCGCGCCGCTCCACCAGCCAGCCGGAGTCCAGCAGGCGCCGGTAGACGGCCGAGCGCCGCTCGATGGGATCGACGGGCGTAGTCTCGTCGTCGGCGATCTCGCCTTGGGCGTAATCGGCGGAGAAGTCGCCGATGGCGGCGAGCAGCTCGGTCTTGCGCAGGGGCTCGGCCGTGTCGCCGAACACCCGCGCGTGCAGGTGCAGCAGCAGGGCGGCGTTGAAGGCCCGGCTCGGGGAGGCGAGGGGCCGGAACAGGTCGTCGGACAGGCGGGTGAACAGCATGGGACTGGGTCGGACTGCAGCCCGCCGGAACGGCGTCTGTCAATCGATCCGAGGCCCGTAGCGGACCGAACGGGCGGTTTCCCTGGGGGAAGCGACCGTCCGGGTGGCAGTGGGTGGCGGGAACGCGGACATGCTAGGACGGACGGCAAGGCGCCGCGAAGGCGTCACCGAACCATCACGGGAGACCCCATGCCGAAGCCGGATCAAGAGCCCCGTCGCAGACAAGAGCCCCGTCCGCCCGAACTCGTGACGCCGTGGCGCACGGAGGCGCGCGCCGCCCTGCAGGCCGAGGCCCGAGCCTTCGCCCGCGACGTGGTGATGCCCATCGCCGACGAACTCGACCGGCAGAAAGCCGAGATGCCGCGCACGCTCATCGACGCCATGGCGCGGAAGGGCTGGTTCGGCATCACCATCCCGACGGAGCATGGCGGCCTCGGCCTCGGGGTGTTCGAGTATTGCCTCGTCTCGGAAGAACTCGCCCGGGCCTGGCTGTCCGTGGGCAGCATCCTCGCGCGGGGCCAGGGCCTCGGCACCCAGGTCCTCGACGAGGGGCGCCGGGGCGAGTTGCTGGCCCGCTCGGCCCGGGGCGAATGGATCGGCAGCATCGCCCTGTCGGAGCCGACCGCCGGCTCGGATCTGGCCGGGGTGCAGACCCGCGCGGTGCGCGAGGGCGACACCTGGGTGCTCACCGGCACCAAGCGCTGGGCCGGCTTCGCGCAGGCGGCCGATTTCGTCGAGGTTCTGGCCCGCACCCGCGATCCGGAGCCCGGCGAGTCGCGCTCGGCCGGCCTCGAGCCGTTCCTGGTGGTCAAGGAGCCCGGCACCTTCCCGGCCGGCATGACCGGCCAGGTGATCGACAAGATCGGCTATCACGGCTTCCTCACCTTCGAGCTCGCCCTCGACGGCGTGCGCGTGCCCGAGAGCGACCGGCTCACCGGCCTCTACGGCGACCAGGGGGCGGATGCCGATGCCGGCGGTTTCGCGTCCGTGCAGCGCGGCCTCAACATCGCACGGGTGCACACGGCGGCGCGCGCCGTCGGCGTCGCCCGGGCGGCGGTGGAGGATTGTCAGCTCTACCTGCAGGAGCGCGAGCAGTTCGGCCACCCCATCGGCGATTTCCAGGCCCTGCGCTTCGCCCTGGCCGACATGACGGCGGAGGTCGCACAAGCCCGCGCGTTCTGGCAGCAGGTGGCGCATCTGCTCGATGCCGGAGAGGCGGCCGAGAGCGAATCCGCCATGGTCAAGCTGCTCGCCACCGAGATGGCCGTGCGGGTGACCAACCAGGCGATGCAGCTTCACGGCGGCAACGGCTACACCACGGAACGCCGGGTGGAGCGCTACTGGCGCGACGCCCGTCTCACCACGATCTTCGAGGGTACGAGCGAGATCCAGCGCCGGATCATCAGCGACCGGATGCTGCCGCGCCCCTGATGGAAGCGTCCCGGATGATGGGTCCGGGACGCAGCTCAGGGCCGAGAGACTACCCCTTCCAGCCCTTCAGGGCGGCAAACGGGCTGCTCGACGGGTCGGGCGGGGGCGGATTCAGGATCGGCTCGACTTGCGCGACGGCGTCGGCCAGCGAGAAGGCCGAGCCGGTGGGCAACTTGCCGCCGGCCGCATCCTTGTGGCCGCCGCCGCGGAACCGGCGCGCGCCCTCCAGCGCCGTCTCGTCGTTGGAGCGGAACGACATGTTGCCCGTGCGCTGGACGTTGAGGACGCGCTTGGCCTTGCCCGCATCCATGATCAGGTCGGAGACGCGCTGGAAGGTGCCAGAATCGAGGCCGAAGGACAGGTAGGTCCCGTCCGAGAGCGGCTGGAACAGGTCGGAGCGTGCGAGCACGCGGGCGATCCGCATGCGGGTGGTGAGGCGGGGATCGTCCGTCGCGTCGCCGGCCAGATACCCGTCGACGATTCCCGTGCGGATGGCGCCGACCCCGGCTTCGAGTTCGGCCGGTGAGGCTCCGGCACGCAGGCGTCCGGCGAGGGCGACGAGGAGGTCGCTCACGAAGCGGTCGTGCCACGCATGCCCGATGGGCACGAGGTTGGAGACGTTGTCCCAGAACACCTCGTCGAGGGCATGGCCGCCCGCGAAGGTGGGCCGGTCCTTGCGCCACAGGTCGACGGCATCCACGGCCTCGACGAGAGCGAGGAGGTCGGCGTCGCCCTCGATGGCGTCGGGCGCGTACAGGGTGCGGCGGTGATAGGCGAGCTTCGTGGCGCAGCGGCCCTCGTCGATGAGCACGACGATGGCGGGATCGTCGAGGTCGAACCGCATCACGCCCGGATCGTCTGCCTCCGGCACAGGCTCGAGGGTCTGCTCGCGCAAGCGGTCGATGGAGGAGGCATGGTGATCGAGGACGATGAGCCGATGCCGTTCGGCCTCGGCCCGGCCCCGGTTCATCGCGGCGAAGTTGCGGATGAAGGTCACCGCCACGGGCTCGAGGCCGAGATCGGTGAGGATCAGGGTCTCGGGCTGCCGCGTCCGCCCGAGGCGCTTCAGCTCGCCCTCGACCACGGGCCCGACATCGCTGTAGCGCGGCACGTGGACGATCCGCGAGACCGGAACGAAGCGCCCCACGATGGTGGAGGCGCCGTAGCCGTCGAGGTCGTGATGGGTGATCTGGGTAACGGTCAAGACGGGGTCCTCGGCGGGCGGCGTCCGCGGCTTATGACGCGTTTTCAGGCCCGCGGCGACCCGTGACGGATCAGCTGGTCTGCTTGCGGGCGAACACGGCCCCGGCGAACAGGAGCGCCGCACCCCCGGCGATGAGGCTGATCATCAGGAGCCGGCGGGGCTGCTGGGCGGATTCGGCCTGCACCGGCTGGACGATCATGCTGAAGAACTCGACCTGCCGGCTGGCGATGATGCGCGAGCGCTCGTAGGCGGCCAGGACCTTGGAAAAGTACTTCTCCGCCTCGTCGCGGTCGTTCTCGAAGGCCTCGAACTTGGTGAGGGCGTCGGCGAGGATGCGCCGCTGTTCCGGGTCCTCGCTCGCCGACTGGTTCTCGATGCGCGTGATGGCGTCGTCGAGATCCTTGATCTGGGACTTGATGTCCTGGATGCGGCGCGACTCCGGACCGAGGTCGCGCTGGCCGAGATTGAGCTGCACGGCCAGGTTGATGCGCGCGGTGCGCAGCTCGCCGATCACCTTGAGGTTGCTGTCGTTGGTCTTCTTGGCATCGAGAATGCCCTCGCGGTTGCGCAGGGTCGCCATGGCGAGGCGGACCTTCGTCATCCGCTCCTCGGCGAGCTTGAGTTCGCGCGCGCTTTCGACCACGGCGTCGGCGCGCGCGCGGTCGCTGAGCGCGTTCACCATGCGCTCGCTCTCCTTCAGGATCGCCTGGGTGAGGGCCAGGGATTCGGCGGGATCGAAGGCGCTGACCGTCAGGCTGATGATGCCCGAACCGCTCTCGATCTTGGTGGCGACCCGCTCGCTCCAATATCGCACGAAGCGCTCGATGGGCTTGTCCCGGTCGAAGCGCGAGAGGAAGTCGATCCCATCCCGGGAGAACATGTCCCGCAGGGGCAGGTCCTTCTCCAGGACCTCGATCATCGGCCGGCTGTGGATGTAGTTGAGGGCCACGAGACTGTCCTGGGCCACCATCTGGGAGACGACGCCCTTGGTGGTCCCGACCTGGTCGGACGAGGCCTTGTCGGCGGAGCCCAGCGCCGGCCGCAGGGCGAAGCGCGCCTCGGTGACGTAGCGATCCGAGGCGATGAGCCCGAAATAGATCACCCCCAGCAGCGTCGGCAGCACGAAGCAGAGCCCGAACAGGATCGGGATGACGGGGTCGGACTTGTTGTGGCTCTGGTAGGAGCGGATACCCTTCTTGCGGTCGGCGAAGCGCGAGACGCGGGCGACCTGACGCAGGGACTCCGCCACGGCATTCGAGCGGTCGGCCGTGGTGACGGGCTGCCCGGTGGGGTTGCGGATCTCGACGCTCATCTGCCTTCAGCCATCCATTCCGTTCGGGCGGCCATCCTTCGCCGCGCGTACCCTATTCCACGATTGGGACGGCGAAAGCATGTCCGGGCCCCTGCACGCTCGAATGAGGGCACGGGCGAACGCCCGCTTCGCCGGTGCCGCGGTCATGCGTTCAGGCGGCGGTAGACCTCGATGGCGTCGTTGACGTCCTCGTACAGGATCGCGCGCCCGTTGATGAGCACGATGCCCTGCTGGCACCAGGTCCGGATCACCTCCATGCCGTGGGAGACCATGATCACGTTGGAATTGACGCGGCGGGCGGCGAAGGCCTCTTCGCAGCGCTTCTGGAAGCGTGCATCGCCCACCGCCGTGACCTCGTCGATGAGGTAGCAGTCGAACGGGATCGCCATGCTCATGCCGAAGGCCAGGCGCGAGCCCATGCCCGACGAGTAGGTCCGGATCGGCACGTCGAGGTAGCTGCCGAGTTCGGAGAAATCCTCGACGAATTCGAGCACCTTCTTCGGATCCTCGCCATAGATGCGAGCCACGAAGATGATGTTGTCCCGGCCCGTCATCTGCGGATGGAAACCGCCGCCGAAGCCGAGGGGCCACGACACCCGCATGGTGCGCTGGACGCGCCCCCGCGTCGGCGCCTCGGTGCCGGCGATGAGGCGCATCATCGTGGACTTGCCGGCCCCGTTGATGCCGAGGATGCCGTAGGAGACATTGGGTTTGAGCGTGAACGACACGCGCTCGAGGATCGTCCGGCGGTGCCCATCCGTCCGGTAGACCTTTGTGACATTGTCGAAGCGGATCACGGTCGGTTTGTGGCTCCGGGAGGCTCGGGCCCGGAGAACGGGCCGCGCGTCCCGCGTTTCGCCCGGGAAAGCGGCGAATCTGAGGACCACCGTCCGGGGTATCAACGGAGCGGGGGCAGGGGCCGTGTCGCCGGGACGCGGGAAATCGACACATTCGCGGTACGTTCGACATGATCGCGCCTTGCACCCCGCCGACACGGCTTGTACAGCGTGCCACCCGCGGCGTCGCGGCGACCCTGCAGGCCCCGGATTTACCAACCGGACGCCGTCGGTCGCGATGCAGGGGGCTGGAGGGGTGGCCGAGTGGTTGAAGGCGCACGCCTGGAAAGTGTGTATACCGGAAACGGTATCGCGGGTTCGAATCCCGCTCCCTCCGCCAGTTGCTACTAAACCACCGCAGATCAACGGATTTTAGCGCTCGATCCCGGCCCACGTGCAGACTATTGTGTCACCGTGGCTGTGGGGAGCGAAGCCAACGGTGCACCGTCCCGATATTCTGCGATGTCGCCGGGGTCGCGTATACGTCCGTGTCCCGACCCGCCTCGGTGGGTTGGCGGTTCCGTTCGAAGGTCTCGTTCAGCGTGAGAGCCTGTGGGCCGAATGCCGCCGGCAACGGCGAGCGGCGCAGGGACGAGGCCACCGATCAAACCGCCGGGGCCAAGGGCCCCACCGGGCGCTGCCAGACCCTCCGAATAGGGACCCGGTTTGCGGAAAGGTTCATCTGTTCGACCACCTCCGCCCGGATAAACGTCTTCACGCGGATCCAAGGTCTTCTCGAAGGCGTCCCGCGTCGTGATCTCGAGGAACAGCCTGCCCTTCGTTGCCATGTTGCGGTAAGCCGGGGTCGGAATCACGCCTGCGGGCGTCGGCTGGGCAACCGCCGTTCGTGTGACGGCCAGAGGTGTCTGTAGCCGCAAGCAGAGCGCGAGCGAAACCACGACGATGCATCAGGGGTATCCTGACATCATGGGATGCGCCCTGGAAAAGCACGATCTCGGGGCACCCATAGGCAGTCCGTACGTCAAGCCCAGCTTTCCGAAACCTAGACTACGCGATATTTGACACGATCCACATCGACGATTTCTTATCGTACCCTCCAAGCGGTCATCACTCATTTGATAACTCACCTGGCCCGTACACCTTAGCTTGTCGGGCATCACACGCAGGCGTTCGGGAAGGCGTTTCATCGGGACGCGAGTGGCCCGGTGAGCGAGCGTTCACGGCGCGGGGGCGTTGCACCCAACAATCGCGCCTCGACGAATGAACATTCCGCCGCCTCGTGTCGTTTCCAGTCCTTGCCCAGGAGCCGTGATGCTGCGCGACGAACATGAGGAACTGCCGGTCGCATCCAGCGAGACCGGCGGAATCGTTCTCAGCGAAATGACGCGCCTGCGCCTGGGGCGTCAGCTTCAAGCGATGTATGAACCGGTCATCGATGAGCCCCTCGACCCACGGCTTGCCGAGCTGATGATGCAGCTGGATCGCGACAAGGCCGGAAATCCTCATGCTTGATGGTGCCCGAGGGTAGAAATCCGATCAGCGGGGCGGTATCCAACGGGCGATCCTAGACGGAATGCCGCGGGAGACTTCCTGTCAACGCCCCGACGCGACAGGGCTTTTCAACGTTCAAAGGCCGGCTTAGGAACTGGACGCAGCGGCTTCGACCCGTTTCCCGTCAATGACCGAACGCTCCCTCATGCCCGCCTACCGTTTCACCGTCACCATCGACAGCGATGTGCCGCACGAGCCGGTGTTTCGGCACCTGCGCGACGCCGATGCGGCCTGGGGCGAGGCGGGTCGGCTCGCGCGCGAGATCTGGGCAGCGAGCGGCGATCGGCGCCTGATGCAGGCCGTCGTTGTCGTGACCGATGCGGCGGGGGAGATCGTCCTCGAATTTCCCTTCACGGAAGCCCTCACGGCGCCCTGATACGAGAACGGCGCCGGTGGCCCGAAGCCACCGGCGCCGCTGCGACCGTCGGGTGAAGGCGGCTCAGTCGAGCTGAGACGCCTCCGGACAGGCCGCGCGGATGGTTTCGGGCAGGGCGGCGAAATCGGCGTAACCGGCCTCGCGCGCCATGGCGTCGAGGGCCGACACGGCATCGGCGGCGCTGCCGGTCCACAGCACGGCGCCGTTGGTCTTCTGCTTGATCTGGAAGATGCTCATGATGCGTTCGCCCAGGCTGTCGAGGGATCTCGAAAGTCAGAACGCGCGAAGCGCGCCTCAGTTGCGGCAAGGTCGAGCGGTTCGGTCCTTCGTCGCCGCCGACGATTCGGCTATGCTCGAAGCCTGGAACGACGCCTTGAAAAGGCCGGTGTCGGGCGTCACGGCTCGGCGCCTCATCCTCGGCCCTGTGGGCACACCTCGAGCGAATGCCACAGCCCATGCGCGCGCGCGACCTTCTTCCGGCCCTCGCCCTGCTGCCGGCCTTTCTCCTCACCCCGATCGGCGCCGAGGGGACGAGCGGAGCGAAGGCGGCCGAGACCGCTGCCGTCCCGGATGCCGCCGCTCTGGCGCCCGCCGTCACCGTTGTGCCGGCCGAAGAGCGCGAGGTGGTCGAGCGGGCGGTGGTCACCGGCACCCTGGTGCCGCGCGACGAGATCCTGGTCGCCCCCGAGATCGAGGGCACCCGCATCACCGAACTCCTGGTGGAAGAGGGCGCGCGGGTCGAGAAGGGCCAGCCGCTGGCCCGCCTGTCCCTGGAGATGATCGTCACCCAGGAAGCCGCCAACGCCGCCGCCCTGGCGCGGGCCGACGCCGCGATCGTCCAGGCCCGCAGCCAGATCGTTCAGGCCGAAGCCGCGCAGGTCGAGGCCAGCCTGGCCCTCGAGCGGGCGCGAAGCCTGGTGAAGACCGGCAACGCCACGGCGGCCGTGCTGGAGCAGCGGGTCTCGGCGGCGCAGGGCGGGGAGGGGCGTCTCGCCGCCGCCCGCGGCGGGCTCCAGCTCGCGGAGGCCGACCGCGCTACCGCGCGCGCCCAAGGCTCCGAGATCGCCCTGCGGCGCGCCCGCACGGACATCCGCGCGCCCGAGGGCGGCATCGTCAGCCGGCGCACGGCAAGGGTCGGTGCCACGGCGAGCGCCGTCGGCGAGCCGATGTTCCGCCTCATCGCCCGGGGCGAGATCGAACTCGAAGGCGAGATTCCCGAGGTGTCGATGCCGCGGCTCAAGCTCGGCGATCCCGTCAGCCTTGAGGGCGAGGAGGGCCGCATCCTCACGGGACGCGTCCGCCGCATCGATCCGGAGGTCGACCGCATGACCCGCCTCGGCCGCGTCCGCATCGCCCTGGCACCCGACCCTTCCTTGCGCATCGGCGCCTTCGCACGCGGCAAGGTCGAGGTCGCGCGCCGGCGCGGGGTCGCCGTGCCGCTCTCGGCGGTGCTCTACGCGACCGATGGGGCCGCCTCGGTCTTCGTGGTGAAGGACGACCGGGTCGAGGCCCGCCGGATCGCCCCGGGGCTCGCCGCCGACGGCATCATGGAGGTCCGTTCGGGCGTCCAGGCCGGCGAGGCGGTGGTGGCACGCGCCAGCTCCTTCCTGCGGCACGGCGACCTGGTGCGGGCGGTCCGGCCGGCCGGGCAGGCCGCAGGGGCGCAAGCCGTAGGGGCGAAAGCCGCGGACGCGACGCCTCCGCAAGACGCCGCGCGCTGAGATCGGACCCGCCGCCATGCGCCTCAACATCTCCGCCTGGGCCATCCGCAAGCCGATCCCCTCCATCGTGCTGTTCCTGGTGCTGGTGGTGCTCGGCCTCGTCAGCTTCCGCGCCCTGCCGATCACCCGGTTTCCCAACATCGACATCCCCATCGTCGCCGTCACGGTGACGCAGGCGGGTTCCGCCCCCTCCGAGTTGCAGACGCAGGTGACGAAGGTGGTGGAGGACGCGGTGGCCGGCGTGAAGGGCGTCAAGCATACCATCTCGGCCATCACCGAGGGCATCTCGACCACCACCATCGAGTTCCGCCTGGAGACCAACACCGACCGGGCGGTCAACGACGTCAAGGACGCCATCTCGAAGGTACGGGTGAACCTGCCCCGCACCATCGACGAGCCGATCATCAACCGCGTCGAGATCGCCGGCCTGCCGATCATGATCTACGGCGCCGCCGCCCCGGCGATGACGCCCGAAGACCTGTCCTGGCTCATCGACGACGTCATCGCCCGCCAGATCCAGGGCGTGAAGGGGGTGGGCGGCGTCGAGCGCCTCGGCGGCGTCGCCCGCGAGATTCGCGTCACCCTGAAGCCCGACCGCCTGCTGGCGCTGGGCATCACGGCGGCGGACGTGAACCGGCAGCTGCGCCTGACCTCCGCCGACATGGCCGGCGGGCGCGGCGAACTCGGCGGCCAGGAGCAGTCGATCCGGACGCTCGCGGGCGCGGCCAGCCTCGACACCCTGGCACAGACCTCCATCATCGTCCCGGGCAACCGCAAGGTCCGCCTCGACGAACTCGCGACCCTGGTGGACGGCGCGGAGGAGCCACGCACCTTCGCCCGCTTCAACGGCGAGCCGGTGGTGGCCTTCGCCATCTCGCGCGCCACGGGGGCGAGCGACGCCGAGGTCGCCACCGCCGTGGCGAGGAAGATCGACGAACTCCGGGGCAAGCACCCGGGCGTGCGCTTCGATCTCATCGACACCTCGGTCACCAACACGGTGGGCAACTACCACTCGGCGATGCTGAGCCTCGTCGAGGGCGCGGCGCTGGCCGTCATCGTGGTGTTCCTGTTCCTGCGGGACTGGCGCGCGACCCTCATCGCCTCCATCGCCCTGCCGCTGTCGGTGCTGCCGACGTTCTGGATCATGAACACGCTGGGCTTCTCGCTCAACGCAGTGAGTCTCCTCGCCATCACCCTGGTGACCGGCATCCTCGTCGACGACGCCATCGTGGAGATCGAGAACATCGTCCGGCACATGCGCATGGGCAAATCGCCCTACCGCGCGGCCCTCGAGGCGGCCGACGAGATCGGGCTGGCCGTCATCGCCATCACGGCGACCATCATGGCGATCTTCGCCCCCGTCTCGTTCATGAGCGGCATCGCCGGGCAGTACTTCAAGCAGTTCGGCCTCACCATCGCGGCGGCGGTGTTCATGTCGCTGCTCGTGGCGCGGCTGATCACGCCCCTGCTCGCCGCCTACTTCCTGCGCGATCACGGGCCGGAGGACGAGCGCGAGGGTCCGGTCATGCGGGCCTACACCCGCGTAGTGGCCTGGTCCGTACGCCACAAGTTCATCACCCTGGTGGTGGGGCTCGCCTGCTTTGCCGCCTCGATCATGTCCACCCGCCTCCTGCCGGCGGGCTTCCTGCCGGCCGAGGACGCGGCGCGCACGATCTTCGTCGTGGAGCTTCCCCCGGGGGCGCGGCTTGCCGACACCACCCGGGTCAGCGACGGCCTCGTCGACCGGATCAAGACCCTGCCGGAGGTCCGCAGCGTCTTCGTCGACGGCGGCCGCCAATTGCCGGGCAAGAAGGAGGTGCGGCTCGCCACCTTCACCATCAACCTGACGCCGAAGAACGCGCGGCACCGCACGCAGAAGGAAGTCGATGTCGCCATCGGCTCCCTCCTGCGCCAGGAGCCCGACATCCGCTCCTGGGCCCTGCGCGAGAGCGGCCAGCGCGACCTCACCCTCATCGTCTCGGGGCCGGACAAGGCCGTGGTGGCCGACGTGGCGGCCCAACTCCAGCGCGAGGCGGCGCAAGTCCCCCACCTCGTCAACGTGCTCTCCACCGCGCCGCTGGACCGCACCGAGATCCGCATCCGCCCGAAAGCCGGGGTCGCGGCCGATCTCGGCGTCTCCACGGACCTCATCGCCGAGACCGTGCGGGTCGGCACCATCGGGGACATCGGCGCCAATCTCGCCAAGTTCAACGCCGTCGACCGGCAGGTGCCGATCCGCGTGATGCTGCCCGAGCGCCTGCGCGGCGACCTCTCGCAGCTGGAGACCCTGAAGGTGCCGGTGAAGGGCGGGGCCTCCGTGCCGCTCTCGACGGTGGCCGATCTCAGCCTCGGGCGGGGGCCCACGGCCATCGACCGCTACGACCGCGCCATCCGGGTGGCGCTCGAGGCCAACATGGAGGGCTCGGACGCACTCGGCTCCCTCATCGCCGCGGTCCTCGACCTGCCGGCGGCCAAGAACCTACCGCCGGGCGTGGTCATCCGCCAGACCGGCGACGCCGAGGTGATGGGTGAGGTGTTCGAGGGCTTCGCGCTCGCCATGGGTGCGGGCCTGATGATGGTGTTCGGTGTCCTCGTGCTGCTGTTCGGCAACTTCCTGCAGCCGCTCACCATCCTGTTCTCCCTGCCGCTCTCCATCGGCGGGGCGATCCTCGGGCTGCTCATCTTCAACAAGCCCATCTCCATGCCGGTGGTCATCGGCATCCTCATGCTCATGGGCGTGGTGACGAAGAACGCCATCATGCTGGTGGATTTCGCCCTCGAGGAGATGGCCAAGGGCGTCGACCGGGCCACCGCCATCACCGACGCCGGCGCCAAGCGCGCGCGGCCCATCGTGATGACCACCATCGCGATGGCGGCCGGCATGGTGCCCTCGGCCATGGCCCTCGGCATCGGCGGCGAGTTCCGCGCGCCCATGGCCATCGCGGTCATCGGCGGCCTCATCGTCTCGACGGGCCTGTCGCTGATCTTCGTGCCGGCGATCTTCGTGCTGGTTGACGACCTCTCGCGCCTGTTCGTGCGCCTGTTCGCCCGCTTCATCGGCCAGAAGGACGAACCGGAGGACGGCCCCTTCGCCCTGCCGGCCGCGTCCGCCAACGATCGGAAAGGCTTTCCGCCACGCATCGCGGCGGAGTGATTTCTTCTCGGTTCGCGTTCCTTTCGCAAGGACGGAAGGTCGGCGTGAGCCGTAACGCGCTCGCTCTCCTTCCAGGTGACGACATTCATGGATCTCGCGGACAGCGCGGGTCCCCTCTCCTGGAAGGAGAGGGACAGGATGAGGTGTGCGAACGCTCCGGAAAAATCCACGACCCTCACCCCGACCCTCTCCCAAACAGGAGAGTGAGCACCGGTGCGCCTTACGCCCGCATCCGGATGCCGTCCGGTGCCCTGTTTCCACATGGAAGCGGTTCGATCGAGGTTGTGTAAATCCGGCTGCCTTCCAGGAGAGGGACCCGCGCTCGGTCCATGCCGATGCCCGAACCGATCAGGTAATGACGCCCCCAAACGAAAACGGCCCGAACCTGAGAGGTCCGGGCCGCAAAATCGCGTCGCAAAAAACCGAAAAGAAGCTCAGGCGCGCTCGGCGAGGCGGCTGGCGCCGTAGCAGAGGCCGCCGGCGACGATGAACAGAACGACGAAGGTCTTCACCGTGGAATAGAACAGAGCCGGCTCGATGCCCGCGTCCGTATAGAGCAGCAGGCCGATGGCGGCGATGGGCAGGAGCAGGAGGGCCAGGATCGGGGTCAGCGGGTTCATGGGGTCACTCAGCCTCGACGCGGACCCGACGTGCCGGCCCGTATGATCGCGATTACGTTCACCCCCTTAGCACTCCGGTCCATGCGGCGCCAAGGGTCGCGCGGCGCCAAGGGGTCGCGTCAGGCCGGAATCCGCACGGTGGCGCGCAAGCCTCCGAGCGGCGAGTCGTGCAGGCTTACGTCGCCGCCATGCGACCGGGCGATGTCGCGGGCGATGGAGAGGCCGAGTCCCGAACCGCCGGCATCCTGGCGTGCGTCGTCGAGGCGCACGAACGGCTTGAACACCTCCTCGCGCTGGTCGAGGGGAATGCCCGGTCCGTCGTCGTCGATGGAGACGAGAAAGCTGCGAACCTCGCGCCGGCCGACCACCGCGACGGTGTCGCCGTAGCGGGCGGCATTGGCCGCGAGGTTGAACAGGCAGCGCCGGATGGCGTCGGGCCGCAGGGTGACGCTGGCCTCGCCCTCGATCTCGACGGCCTCCACGTGGGCGCCGAGGCGCTCCATGTCCGTGCGCAGGTCCTCCAGCATCGCACGCATGTCGGTGGGCACGGCGAGTTCGCCGGAATCCCCGCGCGCGAAGGCGAGGTAGGCTTCCAGCATCCGGCTCATCTCGTCGACGTCGCGCTGGAGGTCCTCGACGTCGGCCGTCTGGTCGATGAGCGCCAGGGTCAGCTTGAACCGGGTGATGATGGTGCGCAGGTCGTGGCTCACCCCGTTGAGCATGGTGGTGCGCTGCTCCATCGCCCGTTCAATGCGACGTTTCATCTCGATGAAGGCGTGACCGGCTTGGCGGACCTCGCGGGCGCCGCGTGGGCGGAACTCGATCTCGCGGCCCTTGCCGAAACTCTCGGCGACGGCGGCGAGCCTCAGGATCGGCTTGATCTGGTTGCGCAGGAACAGGATCGCGACGCCGAGGAGCACCAGGGACGATCCGCTCATCCACAGGAGGAAGATGTGCGAGTTCGAGGCGTAGGCCATGCTGCGCCGCGCCGTGACCCGCAGCACCCCGTCGGGAATGGCGACGCGGATCTCGATGAGGCTGGAGCGGCCCACCGTGTCGATCCAGTACGGTCGGCGGATCTGGCGCTTGATCTCGTCGGACAGCACTTCGTCGAGGATCGAGAAGAACGGTCGCGGCCCGGCGACGGGCAGCGTCGCCCCCTTCAGGATGTCGAGGTCGAGGTTGAGCCGGGTGCCGGCGATGCGCGTGAGGGTCTCGGCGTCCTTGTCCTGGGGGTAGCTCTCGTAGACGTCGATGAGGGCGGCCACATCCGCCGTCACCGCCGCCGACAGGCGCCGGGTCACGAGCTGCCAGTGCCTCTCCATGAACGTGTAGGCGATCACCGATTGCAGCAACACCACGGGCGCGATGATGATGATCAGCGACCGTGCATAGAGGCCCTTCGGCAGGAGGTCGCCGATGGCGCGGCTGAGGAGCCGCCACATCCGTCGCGGCGGCGGCACCCGCGCGAGGGCCGTCAGCAGCCGATTCGGCGCGTGCGTGCGCGGCACGGCCCGGCGATCAATCGACGGCGAGGCGGTAACCGACGCCCCGGACGGTCTGCAGGAACAGGGGGTTCGCCGGGTCGACCTCGGTCTTGCGGCGCAGGCGGTTGATCTGCACGTCGATGCTGCGCTCGGCGGCGAGGCCGCCGGCCCCGGCGAGCGCCTCGCGTTCCACGTTGGCGCCCCCGGCCTGGGCCAGCACGGTGAGGATCTCGCGTTCGCGCTCGGTGATGCGGATGGTCTCGTCGGCGCGGCGCAGCTCGCCCCGGTCGATGCGGTAGGAGAACGGCCCGAAGGTCACGGTCTCGAGGCCGGGCTCGCGCGCCGGGGCGCCCTCGGCGCGCCGCTTGATGATGTTGTTGAGACGCAGGATCAGTTCGCGCGGCTCGAAGGGTTTCGGCAGATAATCGTCGGCGCCGATCTCGAGGCCCATGACCCGGTCGTTGGGGTTGGAGCGGGCCGTGAGCATGAGGATCGGCACCCGCGAGGTCTCTCGGACGTGGCGGGCGTAGTCGAACCCGCTCTCGCCCGGCATCATCACGTCGAGGACGAGGGCGTCGAACACGAAGCACTGCGCCTTGGTGCGCGCCTCGGCGACGTTGGCGGCGGCGGTGACGCGGAAGCCCTGCTCGTAGAGGAAGCGGGTGAGGAGCTCGCGCACGCGGCGGTCGTCGTCCACCACGAGGATGTGGGGCGCGTTGTCGGCCAGCTCGACGCTGGCCTTCAGACCGGGGAGGGACATCAGGCGGCGCTCCGGGCCCGGCGGGCCATGAGGCGACGCACGGCGGCGCGCTCCTCGGGCTCGATCATGGCGAGCAGGAAGTTCTGGGCCGAGAGCGCCCCGCCTTCCCCGGCGCCTTGCGCCGGCTCGGCGAGCGCCCGCGTCACCCGGTGGGTCTGGACCCGGATGAGGTCGCCCGCGAGCGCGGTGCCGCGATCCGTACAGAACAGCAGCCGCTGGCGCCGGTCGCTCGTTCCGGTCTTCTGGACGATGTAGTCCTGCTCGATGAGATCCTTGAGCACCCGGTTCAGACTCTGCTTCGTGATCCGCAGGATATCGAGGAGTTCGGCGATGGTGAGGCCCGGGTAGCGATCGACGAAGTGCAGCACCCGGTGATGCGCCCGGCCGAACCCGTATTGCGCCAGGATGCGGTCCGGGTCACCGACGAAATCGCGATAGGCGAAGAACAGCAGCTCGATGAGGTCGTCGCCGGGGCTTTGGGATGAGGCGGTCTCCGCCGGACCGTGTGCGTCGCTGCCGGCCGTCTGGGTCGCGGGAAAGGTCACGTCGGGGGCGGCCTGATTTTATGTCAGTGTTATTGACATATTTCAGGTGCGTTGCTACCCGTCAAGCCTTCCGGTAGGGCGTCACGACCCCGTGGCCTGTTTCAACTTCTGGCCTGTTCCGCCGCCCGACCCCCGACTCCCATCTGACGCCGGCTTCGAGGGCAAGCCCGCGTGCCGAGGAAGCCCACCATGTCCCTGATCCCGTTCGACGCGCGCGAGGGCACCATCTGGTACGATGGCGCGATGGTGCCGTGGAAGGATGCCAAGATCCACGTGCTGTCCCACGGCCTGCATTACGGGTCGTCGGTGTTCGAGGGCGAGCGGGCCTATGGCGGGCGCATCTTCAAGAGCCGCGAGCATGCGGAGCGCCTGCGCCGCTCGGCCGAACTCCTCGACTTCAAGATTCCCTACAGCGCGGCCGAGATCGAGGCGGCCAAGGAGCTCGTCCTGCGGACCAGCGGCCTCGCCGACGCGTATCTGCGCCCGGTGGCGTGGCGCGGCTCCGAGATGATGGGCGTGGCTGCCCAGAACAACACCATCCACCTCGCCATCGCCGCGTGGGAATGGCCGAGCTACTTCGATCCCGAGACCAAGATGAAGGGCATCCGCCTCGACATCGCCGATTACCGCCGGCCGGACCCCCGCACCGCCCCCTCCACCTCGAAGGCGGCGGGCCTGTACATGATCTGCACGATCTCCAAGCATCGGGCCGAGAACAAAGGCTACGCCGACGCCCTGATGCTCGACTGGGAGGACAACGTCGCCGAATGCACCGGCGCCAACGTGTTCTTCGTGGCCGACGGCGTGATCCACACCCCGCTTGCCGACCGCTTCCTCAACGGCATCACCCGTCAGACCGTGATCGAGCTGGCCAAGCGCCGCGGCATCCAGGTGGTGGAGCGGCGCATCCTGCCGGCCGAGCTCGAAGGCTTCTCGGAGTGCTTCATCACCGGCTCGGCGGCCGAGGTGACGCCGGTGTCCGAGATCGGTCCGTACCGGTTCGTGCCCGCCAGCCTGACCAAGACGCTTATGGACGACTACACCGCCGAGGTGCAGCCCAAGGCCGAGGCGGCCTGAGGCCCGCGACATCCGGTCCAAGGTCCCCCCGGAGGCCTTGGATCGGTAACCTTGGACCGGGCGATGCGGAACCGCGAGCCCGACCATGCGTTCACAGGGAACATTCCATGAACGCGAGGCGATGATGACCAAGGCTGCTGAGAAGGCCGTCGCGGCCGACGAGACCAATCCGAAGATCGACCCGAAGGACACGTCGAACCAGATCAAGGATCCGAGCGAGTGGACCACCGGCGGCGAGCCGATGACCGGCGCCCAGGCCTCCTACCTCAAGACCCTGTCCGAACAGGCTAAGGACCCCGAAGCCTTCTCGCCCGACCTCGACAAGGCCGAGGCCTCGCAGCGTATCGATGCCCTTCGCAAGGAGACCAAGGGCAACTGATCCACACCGGGGGCCGGCTCGAATTCTACGTTCGGGTTAAGCCCCCGGAAGTATCTGACCGGTTACCGTTACGTTGCTTCGGAACCGGCTACGTTGCTTCGGAACCGGCAGGGATTTTTTCGAACGATGGCTGGGTTTCCGAACGGTTTCGAGCATCGCGGTGATCCCGATGCGGCACAGGACATCCAGCGCGGGCGGGCACGGTTCGCCGCCGACGCGAGCGGCGCGACGGCCGTCGAATACACGCTCCTCGTCGGCCTGATTGGTCTTGCTCTGGTCGGGGCGATGCGCGCCTATTCCGACAAGATGGTGATCGTCTACAACACCCTCGCCACGGCGATCACCACACCCTGAAGGCGCCCCGGGAACCGGCGGAACGCGACGTCAGCGCCCGCCCGACTTGCCGGACTCCGCCTTGCCCGACCCGGTGCGCGCGGTGGCGTCGCCCGGCGGGTTCGCGTTCCGACCGCTCTCCTGTTGACGGCCCTCTTGCCAGAATGTGTCGAACAGGCGCTGCATCGCCTTGGCGTTCTCCTGCTGGACGTCGAGGCCGGACTGGAACATCTGCTGAAACAGCTCGAAGGGCGCCGCGTCGTTGGTGGCCGGGGCCGGTTGCCCGGGCGTGACGCGCGCCGGGGCGGGCTGGGGCGCCAACCGCGTCGGCTTCGCAGTCGTGCGAACCGGGGGCGCCTTCGCCGGCGTTCCGGGCGCGAGGGCACCCCCGGCCGTCATGAAGGCGTTCACCATATCGGTCCAGTAGGGGTTCGGCGGAATGCCGAACGCGTTCGGCGCCGGCGCGGGCGCCGCCTGCGGCGTCTGGTTGATCATCACGTGGACGATGCCGGCCACCACCATCCCGGCCATCACCGGCAGCATCTGCTTGAGCACCGGCGTGGCGATACCGCTCGTTCCCGCCGCCTGCTGCAGCACCGCCTGGCTCAGATGCGGCGAGCCGAAGAGCTGGCGGACCAGCATGTCCATCTGCGGCGAAGCCGATGGGCGCGGCGCCGTCGCACCGGCACCCGCCAGACTGAAGAGGTGGGCGAAGCCCGTCGGGTCGTTGGCGGCGTTGCGCTGGAGCCCCATGGTGAGGGCGGGCAGCAGCGCCTCCATGGCCCGCCGGGTCTGGTCCTGCGACAGGCCGAACTGCTGTCCGAAGCCCTGAGCGCCCGGACCGGCCTGCGCCTGGAGGATATCGAACAGGTTGAACATGGAACTGGGCCTCGTGAACGGATGGGCGACGCCGATCCGGGTCGTATACTCGCGTGCGTGGGTTCAAGTCTGTCGCATCGGCGGTTGACTTACCAGCCCGCCGATGGCGATGCCCCCTGCGGGAGGCCCGGAATGCCGATTCCGGACGGCGTTTCCCCGTTGAATCGATACGGCGCCACCCGTTTTCGCCACCAACATCCTCAGCAAGGCGCCCCGATGCGGTTTCCCGCGCCCCTCATCCCCGCGCGCCTCGTGCGCCGCTACAAACGCTTCCTCGCCGATATGGAGCTCGCGGACGGCAGCCTGGTCACGGCCCACTGCGCCAACCCCGGGGCGATGCTGGGCCTGCTGACGCCCGGCGCCCGGACCCTGCTCTCCGCATCGACGAAGCCGTCCCGGAAGCTCGGATTCTCGTGGGAGCTCGTGGAGGCCGACCTCCCCGGCGGCCCGCAATGGGTCGGCATCAACACCCAGCGCCCGAACGCCCTCGTGGCCGAAGCGTTTCGCGCCGGGGCGTTGCCGCAGCTCGCCGACTATACGGGCTTGAGGCCGGAGGTCCGCTACGCCGCGGCGAGCCGCGTCGATTTTCTGGCGCAGGGGGAGGGGCTCGGGCCCTGCCACGTCGAGGTCAAGAACTGCCACCTCCTGCGCACGCCCGGCCTCGCCGAGTTCCCCGATTGCGTCGCCGCCCGCAGCGCCCGGCACATGGCGGATCTCGCCAACGTGGTGGCGAACGGCGGCCGGGCCATGCTCATCGTCGTCGTGCAGATGTGGGCGACCCGCTTCGACGTCGCCCGCGACATCGATCCGGCCTTCGACGCCGCCTTCCAGGCCGCCCGCGCGGCCGGCGTCGCGGTCCACGCCCATCGCTGCCGGGTCGACCCCGAGGGCGTCGCCCTCGCGGACGCGATTCCCGTGGTCGGGTGACGCCTCATGCCGGTCGATCGCCTCGCGATGCGGATTTGGGCTTCGCTCAGGCGCCGCGCGGGCTGCCCGAGACTGTCCCCGAATGGATCATCCGGAAAACAGTGTCAGGCACTCCGCTCGAAGATCAGGTTCAGCCGGGTCCGGGCCAGGAGGCGGTAGCCGTTGGCCTGCAGCAGGGCGGGCAGGTCGATCTGCCACTGGTCGGTGCCGTTCTCCACGAGGAGCAGCTGCGGATGGAGCGAGACCGGGGCAGTGCGGAAGAACGGCTCGAGGATGAGATCCTCGGCGCCCTCGACGTCGAGTTTGATCGCGTCGATGCGGGTGATGCCTTCGCCCTGCGCAAGGTCGAGGAGGGTGACGGCCGGCACGCGGATCTGCGCCCCCTCGTTGGTGCCGACGATCTTCAGGCTCGACTCGCCCCGGTTGCGCGGATCGACGAACAGGGTGAGGGCACCCGCCTTGTCGGCCACCGCGCAGGCCACGGCCTTGACGGTGCCGAACGGGTTCTGGCCGATGTTGTAGGTCAGCCGGTCGAACACGTCGGGCTGCGGCTCGACGGCGAGGATGCGGGCCCGCGGCCCGGCGAAGGCCGCCACGAACAGGGCGTACGCGCCGATGTTCGCGCCGATGTCGAGGAAGGTGCAGCCGGGTTCCAGGCGCGCTTTGAGAAGCGCACGCTCCTCGGGATCGAAGAATTGCGGCGTGAAGAGCACCTTCTTCTCGCAATTGTTGTTGTACGGGTAGAGCCGCATCCGGGCGCCGTAGCGCTCGACGTCGAGGGGCTTTCCGCGCAGCAGGCCGATGCCGATCCGGCGCAGGAACAGGGCGAGGCGGCGGGCGCCCCAGCTCCCGTAGGAGAGCCGGCCCGTGCGTCGGGCGATGCGCGCGACGAGGCCGGTGGGGGCGTAGGTGCCGTAGGGCTGCGTGTCCTTCATCGCCAGGGGTGATGCCAGCCCGATCCGGCGGGGGCAAGCGCCGGCGCCATCCGGGGGGCTTCCCTCCATCGCCGGCGCGGACCACAACGGCATCGGCCCCGCCCGCTGCCGTACCCCGAGCCTTCCATCACTCCGAGCCTCCCATCACCCCGAGCCTCCCATGCAGACCTTCCTCTCCGACGGCGTCAGCATCGCCTACCTCGACACGGCCGCGCGCGACGGGGCCGGCGACCCGATCCTGCTGATCCACGGTTTCGCCTCGAACCACCGCGTCAACTGGGTCAACACCCTCTGGGTGAAGACCCTGTCGGAGGCCGGGCGCCGGGTGATCGCCCTCGACAATCGCGGCCACGGCGAGAGCCAGAAGCTCTACGATCCGGAGGCCTACGGGTCCGACCTCATGGCCCGGGACGCGGCCCGCCTCCTCGACCATCTCGGCATCGATCGCGCCGACGTCATGGGCTATTCCATGGGCGCGCGCATCGCGGCCTACCTGGCGCTGGACGACGCACCCCGCGTGCGCTCCCTCCTCCTCGGCGGCCTCGGCCTGCACCTCGTGGAGGGACGCGGTCTGCCGAGCGGGATCGCCGAAGCCCTGGAGGCGGAGCCCGGCACTCCCGCTCCCAACCCCACCGCCGCGGCCTTCCGCACCTTCGCCGAACAGACGAAGAGCGATCTCAGGGCGCTGGCCGCCTGCATGCGCGGCTCGCGCCAGACCCTGTCGCGGGCCGAGGTCGCCGAGATCCGGGCGCCGACCCTGGTCACCGTCGGCACCCTCGACACGGTCTCGGGGCCCGGCCCGGCCCTCGTCGCCCTGATGCCCAACGCCCAGTCCCTGGAACTGCCCAATCGCGACCACAGCACGGCGGTGGGCGACCGGCAGCATCGCGAGGGCGTCCTCGCGTTCCTCGACGGACGGGCCTGAGACCGGACATCTACGCGGCGTCCGGGTCCGAAAGCCACGCAGGAACCCAGCGCTCGGGCCGGGGGGCACGGGCAAGGTCGGCACGCCCCTGATCCACGGGCGCCGGCGCCCCGTCGATGACCGGGCGGGTCTGATAATCGAACCGCGGCAGGATGGTCCCGTCCGCGTGCATGTCGAAGTGCATGGTGAACCACAGGCCGCATCCCGGCTCGGACAGCGCCTGTGCGTCGCGCAAAGCCCGGAGTATGGGCTCCATGAGGGCTGCTTCGGGAATCGGCTGCGGTCCACGTTCGAAGACACGCGCTTGAAACAGGTCGCCGACGAGGGAGACCTCGAAACGGGTCGAATCCCAGGGGTTGCGGCCTTTGGGACGATGAGCATTCAGGAGATGGGCCAGATCGGCCAGCGCCGGATGCCGGCCCCAATAGGCTTCGCGCTCCTCGCTCCGACGCGCCATCCGGGTCGCGAACACGATGCTGTCGCCCGGCACCGCGACGGCCTCGAGGTCGGCTCGACCCAGCCGTCCCCGCAACCACTCCGCCAAGTCATCGAGGCCGTCCTCCACGACGAGTTCGGACGGCGCGAAATCGCTCCATGTGCCGCCATCGTCGAAGGCCCCGACCGCGAGACGCGCGAGGAAGGCTTCGAGGCTCGGGGCAATGACGCCAGCCTCGCCTTCGGAGCCCAGGCCGACGATGCTCGGCGCGTTCGGATCGTGTCCGGGCGGGAGCCAGAACCCCGCCTCCGATCCGTCCGGCAGATGCAGGAACAGGGCGAATTCCCGGCGCAGGGGTGTGCCGTCCACGATGGGCGCATCATCGGCCCAGCTTCCGGCAAGATCGAAGCAGCCGACGCTGCCCCAGGGCCGGCCCGCGAGCCATTGCCCGAACTCCATCAGCAGGCCGGGAGGCTCAAGGCTGGGCGGAAAGGCCCGGCGGATATCGGCCTCGTCGACCTTGTAGACGCGCGTAGACATGCCTCGTTTCTCCATCCCGACGGCGACGGCCGCTCAGCTCTTCAGGCGATACCCGGTGCGGAAGATCCAGGTGACGCCGGCAAGGCACAGGGCGAGGAACACGAGGGCCATGGCGAAGCTCACGCCGATACCGACGTCGGAATTGCCGAAGAACGACCAGCGGAACCCGCTGATGAGATAGACCACGGGATTGGCGAGACTCAGGGCCCGCCACACCGGCGGCAGCATGTCGATGGAATAGAAGCTGCCGCCCAGGAACGTCAGCGGCGTGACGATGAGGAGCGGCACGAGCTGCAGCCGCTCGAACCCGTCCGCCCACAGGCCGATGAGGAAGCCGAACAGGCTGAAGGTCACCGCCGTGAGCAGGAGGAAGCCCACCATCACGAACGGATGCTCGATGCGGATCGGCACGAACAGCGTCGCGGTGGCCAGGATGATGAGCGCGATGAGGATCGATTTCGACGCCGCCGCGCCGACGTAGCCGAGCACGATCTCCAGGGGCGAGACCGGTGCCGACAGGATCTCGTAGATCGTGCCGGCGAAGCGCGGGAAGTAGATGCCGAACGAGGCGTTGGCGATGCTCTGCGTCAGGAGCGAGAGCATCATCAGGCCGGGGACGATGAAGGCGCCGTACGCGACCCCGTCGACGGAGGCCATGCGGGAGCCGATGGCCGCGCCGAACACCACGAAATACAGGGACGTGGCGATGACGGGGGCGACGATGCTCTGCAGGGCGGTCCGCCAGAAGCGGGCCATCTCGAAGCGGTAGAGGGCGCGGACCGCGTACCAGTTCATGGCCGTTCCTTCACGAGGTCGACGAAGATGTCCTCCAGGGAGGATTGGCTGGTATCGAGGTCGCGAAAACCGATGCCGGCGCGGGCGAGGTCGGCGAGCAACCCCGTCAGGGCCGCGTCGCCCTTGGTGCTGTAGGTGTAGACGAGGTCGCGCCCGTTCTCCGCCAGTTCGAGGTCGTGTCCCGAGAGGGCGGGGGGCAACGCCGCGAGCGGGGCGTCGAGGTGGAGAGTGAGCTGCTTCTTGCCGAGCTTGCGCATGAGCTCGGCCTTCTCCTCGACGAGGATGATCTCGCCGTTGCGGATCACGCCGACCCGGTCGGCCATCTCCTCGGCCTCGTCGATGTAGTGGGTGGTGAGGATGATGGTGACGCCCTGGTCGCGCAGCTTGCGCACGAGGCGCCACATGTCCTGGCGCAGGGCCACGTCGACGCCGGCCGTGGGCTCGTCGAGGAACAGGATGCGGGGCTCGTGGGCGAGCGCCTTGGCGATGAGCACGCGCCGCTTCATGCCCCCCGACAGGGTCATGATCCGGCTGTCCTTCTTGTCCCACAGGGAGAGGTCGCGAAGCACCCGCTCGATATGGGCCGGGTCGGGGGGCAGACCGAACAGGCCGCGGCTGAAACCGGTGGTGGCCCACACGGTCTCGAAGGCGTCGGTGGTGAGCTCCTGCGGCACGAGGCCGATGGCCCGGCGCGCCGCCTTGTAATCCTTGTCGATGCAATGTCCGTCGACGCGGATGCTGCCCGCGCTCGCCGTGACGATGCCGCAGACGATGCTGATCAGCGTGGTCTTGCCGGCGCCGTTGGGGCCGAGCAGGGCGAAGATCTCGCCCTTGCGGATGTCGAGGGAGATGTTCTTCAGGGCGTTGTGCCCCGTACCGTAGACCTTGGACAGGTTGGCAATCGAGATGATCGGCGGCATCGAGTCTCCGCTTGGAGGGCGCTTGCGCGCGAGGGGCCGGGCTACGGGACAGATGAGTCGGCCCGGCGGCGGGGCCGACCGGCGCGGCCCTCTCCTGGAGGAGAGGGACAGGGTGAGGTGTGTAGCTCATCCGAATCGGTCACACACCTCACCCCAACCCTCTCCTTCCAGGAGAGGGAGCCTGTCGCGATCGTCCGATCCCAGCCGAGCCCCGACCCGCGAACGATCCGGGAAACGAAAAAAGCCGCCTCGCGGCGGCTCTCCCGTCAGGTCGATGGGGCGTTCAGGCCCGGAGGCGGGTGCGGACCTCACCGAGGCTCTGGCGAACCAGATCCTGGGCCGCGTCGCCCTGCATGCGCTCGCGCAGGATGACCTCCGAGACCTTCACGGCGGCGTCGGCCGCGGCGGCTCGGACCTGGGCGGTGGCCTGGACCTCGGCCTGAGCGATCTTGGTTTCGGCCGACTTGGTGCGGCGGGCGATGAATTCGTTCAGGCGGGCATGGCCCTCGTCGGCGATGCGCTGGGCCTCGGCGCGGGCACCGGAGACGATGGCCTCGGCCTCGGCCTCGGCGGAGGACCGGCGCTTCTTGTAGTCGGCGAGGATACCGGCGGCTTCTTCACGTAGGCGGCGGGCCTCGTCGAGCTCGGAGCGGACGCGCTTGGCCCGGCCGTCGAGACCGTTGGTGATCTGGTTGAAGCCGCCGACCTTCCAGACGACGGCCATGAACAGCACGAAGGCGACTGCGACCCAGAATTCGGCTTCCAACAACATGCTCGTCGTCCCAACTCGATGGCGCCCGGGCCGGAGGATCGGTCCTGGGCGGAGCCGTCGGCTCCCCGGAGGGACCGCCGGCCGGTAAGGTGTAGGGTGGCGTGCCCGCTCAGTGCGGGAGGGCGACGCTATCGAGGGCCTTGGCGATGGCCGCCTCGTCCGGGCTCCGGCCGGTCAGGCGCTCGACGATGGCGGATGCCGTCTCGCCGGCGATGCCGCGGACATTGCCCATGGCCTCGGCGGTGCGGCCGCGGATGGTGGCCTCGGAGGCCGCGATCTTGGCGTTGAGTTCGGTTTCGAGCGCCTTGCGCTTGGTCTCGGCGTCCCGCGTCAGGGCCGTGCGGGTCTCGAGTGCGATGGCCTGGGCTTTGGCCTGGGCATCGCTCAAGGACTTCTCGTAGGCGGCGCCGGCGGCGTCGGCCTCGGCCTTGAGGCGTTGGGCCTCGTCGAGGTCCGACGACAGGCGATTGGCGCGGTCGTTCAGGATGGACTGGATGCGCGGCAGGGCGATCTTGTCCATGAGGTAGTAGAGCAGCCCGAAGGCGAGGGCGAGCCAGATGAGCTGGGACGCGAAGGTGTGGCTCTCGAAGGGCGGAAAGCCGCCGCCGTGCTCGGAGGCCGGCGTCGCGGCGAAGCCTTCATGCGTTGCGGTCGGATGAGCCGGCTGAGCCATGACGTCCTTCGGTCAAATCGGGGGACTTGCGGTCAAATCAGAGACTGGGGCCGGACGCGCCTTGCATCCCTTTGGGGACGCCGCATCCCCTCGGGGATGCCGCGTCCGGCCCGGTATCGGTTCGCTGGACTCAGACGGCGAACAGGAGAAGCAGCGCGACGAGCAGCGAGAAGATGCCGAGCGCTTCCGTGAGGGCGAAGCCGAGGAGCAGGTTGCCGCGCTGGCCGTCGGCGGCCGACGGGTTGCGCAGGGCACCGGCGTAGAACTGGCCGAAGAGGTTGCCGAGGCCGATGGCGGCGCCCGCCATGCCGAGACAGGCGAGGCCGGCACCGATGTACTTGGCAGCTAAGGGATCCATCAAATTGCTCCTGGGGTCCGTGTCGTCGTTGCGTGGAGAGAATCCGGGCCGCGAGGGCGGACCCGGGGACGGAAGGGGTGCCCGGCCGCGAGGGCCGGAATCCACCGGCCTTAGTGGCCGGGATGCAGCGCGTCGCTGAGATAGATCGAAGCGAGCGTGGCGAAGACGTAGGCCTGCAGGCCGGCCACGAGGAACTCGAGGGCCGTGACCGCGACGCTGAGGGCCAGAGGGAGGGGCGAGATCGCCCCCCAGGCGCCGGCGGCGAGGAGCGCCGGAACGAAGCCCGCGAAGATCTTGAGGGCGATGTGGCCGGCGAGCACGTTGGCGAACAGACGCACCGCGAGGCTGATGGGGCGCGAGATGAACGACACGATCTCGATGGCGACGATCATCGGCAGGAGCCAGCCGGGCACGCCGGAGGGCACGAACACCTTCAGGAACTTCGTGCCATGGGCCATGAAGCCGTAGACGATCACGGTGCCGATCACGAGGAAGGCCAGCGCGAAGGTGACGATGATGTGGCTGGTCACCGCGAAGGCGTAGGGGATCATGCCGAGCATGTTCAGCACGAGCACGAACATGAACAGCGAGAAGATCAGGGGCATGAACCGCTCGGAGCCGTGGCCGGCGGACTGGCGCAGGGTCGAGCCGATGAACTCGTAGAACACCTCGGCCATGGACTGCATGCGACCCGGCACCACCGAGCGCTGCGCGGTGGCCACGATGGTGATCAGCGCGATGATCCCCACGGCGGCGAACATGTACAGGGCCGACTGCGTGAACGCGATCTCCTGGTTACCGATATGTCCGAACGAGACGAGCGGCTTGAGCTCGAACTGGTGGATCGGATCCATCTTTACGGCCATTGCCGCTCCCGTCCTTTTCGAAACCGAACGGGCCGGAGGCCCGCCACCACCAATCGCCGCGCGAGCGGCGTTCTCACGAAATCGCCTAGCGATCCCGTTCCTTCGTCGGCGCCTTCGAGAGCGATCCCGAGACACGCATGACGTTATAGACGCCGGTCAGGAAGCCCAGCATCAGCAGGACGATCAGGCCCCAGGGTTTCGTCCCCAGGAAATGATCGCACATCCAGCCGAGTATGCCCCCCGCCAGGACGCCGGCGATGAACTCCGTGGAGAGTCGCATCGCTTGGCCGAGAGGAGAGGGCCCGGTCGAAGAACCGGAACGCGACGAAGGACCGGGAGGGGCGCTGGGCCGCTTCCGCTCGATCTGCGTCTCGAGACGTTTGAGCCTCTGGGAGAGGTCCTCGTCCCGCGCTTGCTCCCGTTCGGCTCCGCGCCCATCCCCAGCGTCGTTGCCGCTCATACGCGAAAACTCACATTGGCGAGAGCGGAGAGAACCGGCCGGGACACCTCCTTCAAGCGGGCGGCAACATAGTTTCGCCCACCTTGGGTGTCAAGGCGACCTCGACACGACTTAACATATTGCGCCCATTCGGGAATTCGCTGTTTTGCCCGTGCATCGCAAAAGCGATGCGTCAGGCGCCGAGAATCGGCTTGATCACCTTCTCCATGCCCTCGATGGACATCTCGCCGGTGTAACGCTCGCCGTTGATGAAGAAGGTCGGGGTGGAATCCACCTTGAAGGTGTCCATGCCACGCTGCTTGACCGTGTTGATGGCCCCGTAGAGCTTCTGGTCCTTGAGGCAGGCCTCGAACTTGTCCTTCGAGAAACCGGCCTGGCGCAGCATCTGCTCCAGGGCGTCCACGGGCGATTGCGGCTTCTGCACGTAGGCCCAGCCCTGCTGCTGGTCGAACAGCAGGTCGGTGATGGGGTAGTACTTCGCGTCGCCGTCGCAGCGCGCCAGCATGAAGGCCGCGGTGGCGAGCGGATCGAGGGGGAATTCCCGCAGGGTGAAGCGCACCTTGCCGGTGTCGATGTAGCGCTCCTTGAGGACCGGGTACGTCGTCCGGTGGAAGGCGGCGCAATGGGAACAGGTCATCGAGGCGTACTCGATGATCGTCACCTTCGCGTCCTTCGGGCCGAGCCAGACGTCGCCCAAGGGCCCGGGCTCCATCAGGGTCGAGAGATTCGCCCCGCCTTGCGCGAACGCATCCAGGGTGAACCGGGGCAGGAGGGCCGCCGCGCCGATGGCGAGGCCGGTGGCTTTGAGGGCGTCGCGCCGGGTGATCATGGTCGTGACAGGCTCCGCTTGCGGACAAACGCATCGTCTCCCGCCTGCGGTAGAATCTGCCGGCCGTCCTGACAAGGCGCGCGGGCGCCCGACTCAGCGCCGGGGCACGGCTTTCGGGGCCGTCGCGACCACCGCCATGCCGAGGCGGTCGAGGGCATCGCGCAGGGCGTCGTCGTCGATGGTGCGGACCGCGAGTGCCACTTCGCCGCGGCGGACGGGGTCGACGACGGGCGGTGGCACCTTTCGGCCGATACGGTCGACCCGGCCCTGGCGCATGACGATCTTGGCGACGCAGGCCCAGCCGTAATGGGCGTTGACCCGCTGGATCACGATCGGGGCGAGGTGCTGGAGTTCGAGGGCGAACACGCCCTCCACCCGCACCACCAGAGTACCGGGATCGGGGCGGCCCTCCTCTTCGCGGCGGCGCCGGCGCGGCCATTCGAGCTTGGAGGGCTGGCAGTAGCGCGCCAGGCGCTCGCCGACGATCTCGGGCCAGGCGGCGAGGATGTCCGTGGAGGCGAAGCCCTGCGCGGCGAAGGCCGGGCCGATGCAGGCATCGAGGAGTTCGGCGAGTGGCTTGACCCGCGCCATGCGCAACCGCTTCCGTTTCCCGCCGCCGATCCACACCGTATCGCGCCCGAATGGTTAGCACGGCGTTGCGTGCCGCCGAAGGCCCGGTTGGAGGCGTCGAGCGACCGGAGTAAGGACGGGTGCCCCATGCCAGTGCCGAGCCCCGTGACCGACGCATCTCTACCAAGCCCCCTGGCGGGCGATCTACCAAGCCCCCTGGCGGGCGATCTACCAAGTCCCCGGGCGGACGATCTGCTGACCTGGTACGACCGGCACCGCCGCGTCCTGCCCTGGCGCGCCCTGCCGGGGCAGGCGCCGGACCCGTACCGGATCTGGCTTTCCGAGGTGATGCTGCAGCAGACCACCATCGCGGCGGTGAAACCCTACTTCCACAAGTTTCTGGAACGCTTCCCCAGCGTGGATGCCTTGGCGGCCGCCCCCGAGGAGGCGGTGATGTCGGCCTGGGCCGGGCTCGGCTACTATTCCCGGGCGCGCAACCTCCACGCCTGCGCCAAGGCTGTGGCGGAGGCCGGCGCGTTTCCCGACACCCTCGCGGGCCTGAGAAAGCTTCCCGGCGTCGGCGCCTACACGGCCGGCGCCATCGCGGCCATCGCCTTCGACCGCCCGGAGGCCGCCGTCGACGGCAACGTCGAACGGGTGATGACCCGCCTCTACGCCATCGAGACGATGATGCCGGCCGCCCGCACGGAGGTTCGCGCCGTGACACAAGCCCTGGTGCCGCACGACCGGCCGGGCGATTTCGCGCAGGCGGTGATGGATCTCGGCGCCACGATCTGCACACCCAAGCGCCCGGCCTGCGCCCTGTGTCCGTGGATGGCGCCGTGCCGCGCCCGGGCCGCCGGCACGCAGGAGACGTTTCCGCGAAAACTGAAGGCGGTGAAGGGGACCCTGCGCAAGGGCGCGGCCTTCGTGGCGGTCCGGGCCGGCGATGAGGCGATCCTCCTGCGCACCCGCCCGCCGGAGGGCCTGCTCGGCGCCATGGCCGAGCCGCCCATGAGCCCGTGGGAGCCGGATTACGATCCGGCCCAGGCCCTCCTCGACGCGCCGTTCGACGCCCGCTGGAAGCGTCTGCCGGGGCTCGTGCGCCACGGCTTCACGCATTTCCCCCTCGAGCTGACGGTCTTCCTCGCCCGCGTCGCCTTGAGCACCCAGGCCCCCGCCGGCATGCGCTTCACGCCCCGGCGGAATCTCGACGACGAGCCACTGCCCGGCGTGATGAAGAAGGTGCTGGCCCACGCCTTCGATCCGAAGCCCGAGCCGGTGAAGCGCGGGCGCCCGAAGGCCCTGCGGGCGGTCGCCGACACGCCGCTCTTCGCCGAGCCGGAAGTGGAGGCTCCGCAGCCACCGCCGAGTTTTCGCCCGGTGCCGAAGCCGGCGCCGCGTGCTGTGGTGGCACCGCCCGTCGAGGACGGGGAGGGGTTTTTTGGGGAGCCGGAGGAGGCGCCGCCTGCCCCGCCGCGAAAACGCGGCCGGCCGAGGACGCGCGGGCAGTAGGGCGCGACCCCTCCCCACTTTGCGGGAGAGGGCATTCCGCGGAAGGCGGGCTGTACCAGAAATTCAGGCGGCCGAACCCATGGCGGCCCGCATCCGGGCTCGGAACACGTCGATCACCACGGGCTTGCCGTCGCGGGTGGCGTGCCAGAAATCCCAGCCGTTGCAGGCCGGCAGGCCCTGCACGAGGGCGCCGATCTTGTGGATCGAGCCCGAGGCCGGGCCGGCCATCACGGTGCCGTCGGGGCGCACGATGGCCGAATGCCGCCCGCGCGCGTCCGTGAGGGTCTCGCCGGCACGAATGTGACCGGCCTCGAGAACGCTGAGGAAGGCGACGCGGGGCTCGGCGCGCTTCGTCGGCGCCACCATGAGGGCGGCCTGCGACAGGGGCTCGACGGCGTCGATGCGGGCGCGGGCCGCGTCGGCATAGACGGTCTCGCGCTCGATGCCGATGAAGCGGCGGCCGAGGCGCTTGGCCACGGCGCCGGTGGTGCCGGTGCCGAAGAACGGGTCGAGGATCACGTCACCCGGATTCGTCGCCGACAGGATGGTGCGGGCGAGCAGGGCCTCCGGCTTCTGGGTCGGGTGGACCTTCAGACCGTCGGCGCCCTTCAGGCGCTCGTCGCCGGTGCAGAGGGGGATGAACCAGTCCGAACGCATCTGGACGTCGTCGTTGCCGCCCTTCAGCGCCTCGTAATGGAAGGTGTAGCCCTTCGATTCGGCCGAGCGCGACGCCCAGATCAGGGTCTCGTGGGCGTTGGTGAAGCGCTTGCCGCGGAAGTTCGGCATCGGGTTGGCCTTGCGCCAGACGATGTCGTTGAGGATCCAGAACCCGAGGTCCTGGAGCGCGCCGCCGACGCGAAAAATGTTGTGGTAGGAGCCGATGACCCACAGGGTCGCGTTCGGCTTCATCACCCGGCGGGCGGCGGTGAGCCAGGCGCGGGTGAAGGCGTCGTAGGCGGCAAAGCTCGAGAACTGGTCCCAGGCGTCGTCGACGGCGTCGACGCGGCTCTGATCGGGCCGCAGGAGCGAGCCCTCGCCGAGCTGGAGGTTGTAGGGTGGATCGGCGAACACGCAGTCGACGCTGCCCGCCGGCAGGGCGTTCATGGCGCCGATGCAATCCCCAACGAGAATCTCATCGAGGGGAAGGCGCTGAACGGGGGGTACGAGACCCATCCGCGGCGCCGACACGAGTCGCCCGGTACGCGAGACACTTTTCCGGGCGACGGTATCGGCAACCGCGGTACGCAGGGGAGCCATGGCAAACACCGGTTACGCGACTGACAAGGCGGACCATGCGGCCGTTAACGTAAAGGGCGGGTTGCCGGGTTGAGGCGAATGCGTCTCGATTTGGGGCTGCAGTTTTTGCCGGGTGCGTTGCCGGACCGTCCCGCAGGCTAATTGCGAGCACCGATCGGTCCTGCATCAGTGTTGCCCTGGGTGTCGGAGGGCATAACCCGAGATGTCGCCAACACTTCCACCGATCCAGAACACGGGTAGGGCGGGGTCTGCTGAACCCTCGGACGTCAGGCAACCGGCCCCCAAGCCGCGATCTTGAAAATAATCTTTCTTCTTCGGCCCCGGGAGGGCGGCGCATGGCTGGGTTTCGTCGCGCGCAGGGCAGTTTTTTGCTGCTCGGTGCGGGGGCAGGCAGAGCCCGCGGCCGGATCGGCCCACGGCAGCATTCACTTGGAATGAAACGTCTTTTCGGCTTTCACACATCGATCCACACTACATTGTTGTACAACTACAGATGATGCCTTTGATCTAGCCTCATATGTGACCGCAAATGCCTCATTTCACCCGGTCTCATTTTGGCCCCGTTCAAATTCATTTTGCCGGCCATCCGAAACAACCGAGCAAGACCGAATGAACATCAATTCCGTTCGTGTGGCCGCCACCCTCATCGGCACCGTCATGACCTTCGCCAGCCTGCCGGCCGCCGCCCAGAGCGGTGGCGCGTCCTGGTACGGAAGCGGTCGCCAGACGGCCAACGGCGAGCGCTTCAACCCGAACGGCATGACGGCCGCCCATCGCAGCCTGCCCTTCGGCACACGGGTGCTGGTGCAGAACAAGCGCAACGGCCGCTCCGTGGTGGTGCGGATCAACGACCGGGGGCCGTTCGTGCGCGGCCGGATCATCGACCTCGCCAAGGGACCGGCCCGCGCCATCGGCATGGGCGGCGTGACCCATGTGGCGCTGAGCGTGGTTCACTGAGGCGCGCATCGCAGCGCGCCTCGTGAAAACCGAGGCCCGCATCGCGTCGCCTCCCTCGAAAACGTCACCTTCCGCAGCCGCCGGCGTTGTCTCGCCGGCGGCCGTCCCCATGTCGGGGGTCGGAGCCAACCGCGCAGGACCCCCATGGCCAAGCCCTTGATCGTCGAAATCCCGCATGAGCTCGGCCTGGCCGAAGCCCGCCGGCGCATCGCCGACGGGATGGGTCAGGTCCAGGGGCTGCTCGACAAGACCGGCGTCGCCGTCGACAAGTTGGCCTGGACCGACGACCGCCTCGACTTCGCCATGGCGGCCATGGGCCAGAAGGTCGACGGGCAGGTGGATGTCGGCCCCCAGACCGTTCGGGTCGAAGTGCGCCTGCCGCTGCTGCTCGCCCTGTTCGCCGAACGCATCCAGAAGAAGCTCGGCCAGGAGGGCAACCTCCTTCTGACGAAGAAGTAGGCGGGACCGGAAACGAGGCGGAACCGGCACGCCGGGCGCCCGTTCCTCACGCCCGACCTTTTCGCGAGGCCTGCCATGTCGAATCCCGGTGCTCCCGTTCCCGAGACGCCCTACGAGGCTCCGCAGACGCCGCCGCCCGGGCCCGATCTGCCCGCGCCCGAGTTTCCCGGCCAGACGCCGACGGAAGCGCCCGACGTGACGCCGGACGAGATTCCCGTGAACGATCCGGGCGTCGGCCCCGATGTCGGCCCTGCGCCCACGGGTCCCGCCAACCCGGTCATGTAGGGTTTCCGCGTCCGGCGCCCCGAACCATTTGTTCACGGGCGCCGGCACTGCCATAAGCCCGGCCATGGCCGCTCCCCCGCTTCTCACCCTCCAAGACGTCGCCCTCACCTTCGGCGGCACGCCCCTCATCGAACGGGCCGAGCTCGCGATCTCGCCGGGCGAGCGTACCTGCCTCGTCGGCCGCAACGGCTCGGGCAAGTCGACCCTGATGAAGATCGCCGCCGGATTGGTGGAGCCCGACAAGGGGTTACGCTTCGTCCAGCCCGGCACCACCATCCGGTATCTGGCCCAAGAGCCGGACTTCTCAGGGTTCACCACCACCCTCGACTTCGTAGAAGCCGGGCTCACCCACGGCGACGAGGCCTACCGCGCCCGCTATCTGCTGGAGAGCCTCGGCATGACCGGGGAGGAGGACCCGTCGCGCCTGTCCGGCGGCGAGGGCCGGCGCGTGGCCCTCGCCCAGGCCCTGGCGCCCGAGCCCGACATTCTGCTCCTCGACGAGCCGACCAACCACCTCGACCTGCCGGCCATCGAGTGGCTGGAAGCCGAACTGAAGAGCGTGCGCGGCGCGCTCATCCTCATCAGCCACGACCGGCGCTTCCTCTCGGCCCTGTCGAAGACCACGGTCTGGCTCGATCGCGGCACCACCCGGCGGATCGAGCAGGGATTCACCACCTTCGAGGCGTGGCGCGACGCGTTCTTCGAGGAGGAGGAGCGCGACCGGCACAAGCTCGAGCGCAAGATCGCCGACGAAGAGCATTGGCTGCGCTACGGCGTCACGGCCCGGCGCAAGCGCAACGTCCGGCGCCTCGGCAACCTTCATCAGCTCCGCAAGGACCGGCGCGAGGACCGCCGCCCCGTCGGCACCGCCACCATGAGCTCGACGGAGGCCGACCCGTCGGGCGCCCTCGTGGTGGAGGCCAAGGGCGCGGCGAAAGCCTACGGGGAGCGCACCATCGTCGCCGACCTGTCGATCCGGGTGATGCGCGGCGACCGCCTCGGCATCGTCGGCCCCAACGGCGCCGGCAAGACCACGCTGATCAACCTGCTCACCGGCCAGCAACCGCCGGATTCCGGGACCATCGCGCTCGGTACCAACCTCAAGATGATGCTCCTCGACCAGACCCGCGCGGTCCTGGAACCGTCGATGACCGTGACCGAGGTGCTCACCGGCGGCAGCGGCGATTCGGTCACCGTCGGCGGGGTCAGCCGCCACGTCATCGGCTACATGAAGGACTTCCTGTTCGCGCCCGAGCAGGCCCGCACCCCCGTGAGCGTGCTGTCGGGCGGCGAGCGCAACCGCCTCCTCATCGCCCGGGCACTCGCACAGCCCGCCAACCTGCTGGTCCTCGACGAGCCGACCAACGACCTCGATCTCGAGACCCTCGACCTCCTGCAGGAGATGCTCACCGACTATTCCGGCACCCTGATCCTGGTCAGCCACGACCGCGACTTCCTCGACCGGGTCGTGGGCAGCGTCCTCGTCAGCGAGGGCGAGGGCGCCTGGATCGAGTATGCGGGCGGCTACACCGACATGATCGCCCAGCGCGGCGAGGGCGTGCAGGCCCGCACCGTCGCCTCGACCACGCGGGCGGGCCGGGCCGAGCAGCGCGAGCGCGGCAAGGCGCAGGAGGCCGCCAAGGCGGAGGCCGCCCCCCCCAAGGGCAAGCTCAACTTCAAGGACCAGCACGAGCTGAAGACCCTGCCGGAGCGGATCAAGAAGCTCGAATCCGACATCGGCAAGCTGAGGGCGGTGCTGGCCGACCCGCATCTCTACGCCCGCGATCCGGCGCGCTTCGCCAAGGCCTCGGGTCTGCTGAGCGAGGCCGAGACCCAGCTCGGCCAGGCCGAGGACCGCTGGCTCGAACTGGAGATGCTGCGCGACGCGTGACGGCCTTCATGATGCCGTGAAAACCGTATGATTGGGTTGGCTTCGCCAAGCGCCACTTCGCCAAGCGCCACTTCGCCAAGCGCCGCTTCGCGAAACGCCGCCTTCCACCGGGATCGAACGTGTCCGCCTCTCTTTCCGCCCTGATCCGTCGCACGGGCTGGCTCGTCGGCCTGCCCGGCGTCGCCGTGATCCTCGGCGTCGCCGTGCCCCTGGTGACGCCGCCCCTGGAGGCGCGCCTCGACGCGGAGGCCGCCGCGATCGTGCGCGAGACGGCGCGGGCGGGCACCGAGCCGTGGCTGCGTGCCACGGCGCGGGGCCGCGACCTCGTGGTGTTCGGCGAAGCGCCCGACGCGGTGTCCCGCGACACCACCCTGGCCCGCCTCGCCGCCCTGCCGGGCCTGCGCCGGATCGAGGGCAGTCTCGGGCTCGTCGAGACCGCCGCTCCCTTCGTGTGGACGGCCACGCGCACGGGGCCGGACCGCATCGCGCTCACGGGCAACCGCCCGGCCGAGATCGGCCGCCTTGCCCTGGCCGACCGTCTGACCCCGTCCCTCGCGCCGGGCACGCGCCTCGACGACGACGCCCGTACGGCCTACGGCGCGCCGGCCGAGTTCGCGCAGGCCGCCGCGGAAGCGATCTCGGCACTCAAGGCCCTGCAACCCGGCGCCCGGGTCGAACTGTCCGACACGCGCCTGTCGGTTCGGGGGGAGGCGATCTCGACGGAGGACGAGGCGCGCCTGCGCTCGTCCCTCGCGACGCCGCCCACGGGGTTCACCCTCGGCACCATCGAGATCCTGCCGGCCAACGTTCCGGACTTCGCCTTCGGCCTCGCCCGCGCGCCGGGCGGCGCCATCACCCTCACGGGCCACGTGGTCTCCGAGGCCGCCCGCGCCAGCCTGCGGGCCCGCGCCACGGAGATCGCCGAGGGCGCCGGCATCCTCGACGAGACCCGCACGGCACGCGGCCTCGATCCCGCCATCGATCCCGCCGGCCTCGCCGCCTTCGCCCTGCGCCTCGTCGCCCTGCTGCAGGAGGGCGGCGTCGCCTTCGCGCGCGGCGCGGTGTCGGTCACGGGCGTCGCCCTCGACGGGCAGGCGGTGGACGAGATCGCGACCCTCCTGCGTGACGGGCGCCCTTCCGGCGTCGCGGCCGGGCCGGTGCGCCTGGAGACCCGGCCGCTCAAGCCCTACCGCGTCCAGCTCCGGCGCGAGGCCGACAGCGTGACCCTGGGCGGCCACCTGCCGGACGCGGCCACCCGCGAGCGCATCCTCGCGGCCCTGCGTCCAAAGTTCTTCCGCGAGCGGATCGTCGACCGGAGCCGCCTCGCTGACGGCGCCCCCGAGGGCCTGACGGGCGCCCTCGATCAGGGCATTGCCACCCTGGCGGTGCTGGCGCGTGGCGAGATCCGCATCGCCGACCGCGCCCTCACGCTCACGGGCGACAGCCTCTACGCCGAGAGCGCGCGCCGCATCGAATCGGATCTGCCCCGCGCGCTGCCCGCCGGGTGGCAGGGCAGTGCGGCCATCGCGGTGCCGGGCGTGGGTACCGCCCCCGACGCGAAGGCCTGTGCGACGCGGTTCACCGCCCTCGATCCGGGCCGGGCCCTGACGTTCGTGCCCGGCAGCGCCATCCTGACGGCGGCGTTCTATCCCCTCCTCGATTCGGTGGCGGCCTGGGCCAAGGCCTGCCCCACGGGCCGCATCGCGGTCACCGGCCACACGGACCCGGCGGGCGCCCCGCCGGCCCCGAAGCCGGCCGTCGAGACCGCCGTGGACAGCACGGCCTCCGTCGAGCCCCCGAAGGACGCCAAGGCGCCCACGAAGGCCGACACCAAGGCGAAGCCCGCCACGGGCGCGAGCGCCAAGGCCGCCACCAAGACGCCTCCCGAGAAGCCGCCCGCCAAAGCGGACATCCCGTCCGAGCCCGAGCCGGACCTGCCGCGGCAGCGCGCCCTCGCCCTTGTCGAGTATCTGCTCCAGGCCGGCCTCCCGCCGGACCGGGTCGCCGCCGATCCCGCCGCGCAAAGCCGCCCGCCCGCCGAGGGCATCGGCCTGGCCCTGCGCCCATGAGGAGTCTCGCGTGATCCCCCTGCTGACGCTGATCGGCCCGGCCCTGGTGCTCGGCTTCCTCCTCGGCGCGGTGGTGGGCCGCTTCGCCGGCCTGCCGCGCACGGGGTCGACCCTGGCGGGGACCCTCGCCCTGGTGCTCGCGGCGGCCGTTGCGGGCGGGCTCAGCCTCGCCGGGCTCGTTCCGGGCCGCGCCGGCCTCTGGGTCGAGGTCGGTGCTCTGATCCTCGCGGCCTACCTCGCGGGTGCGGCCGTGGGCGCCGTCTCGCCCGGGCGACAGGCGGCCTGACCTGTCCCTCAGCGCGCGCCGCGCTGCAGATCCCCGTCGATGAGGAGCGCGCTCTTGGTGTCGAGGCGGGTGCGGTAGATCTGCAGGTTCTCCATCACCCGCTGGACGTAGTTGCGCGTCTCCGTGAAGGGGATGCGCTCGACCCAGTCGATGGGGTCGACGCCCGCCTTGCGCGGATCGCCGTAGGCGTCGATCCACTTCTTCACGTTGCCGCCGCCGGCATTGTAGGAGGCGAAGGCGAGGATGTAGGAGCCGCGCCAATCGTCCATGAGCTCGCCGAGATGGGCGTGGCCGAGGCGGGCGTTGTAGGCCGGATCGCTGGTGAGCCGGTCCTGGTCGAAGGCGGCGCTGACCCGGCGGGCCGTGCGCTGGGCCGTGGCCGGCATCATCTGCATCAGGCCGCGCGCGCCGACGCTCGACTGGGCCAGGGGGTCGAACTGGCTCTCCTGCCGGGCGATGGCGAAGACCATGGCCTTCTCGACCAGGGGCACGGCGGCGGACGCCTCGTAGGCCGGGATGCCGATGGTCGGGTAGGCGTGGGCGTCCAGCGGCAAACCGCGCTGCACGGCGATCTTGCCGATGGCCACGAGCGCCCGGGCGTTGCGGACATCCGCCGCGATGTTGCCGAGGGCATCGAGTTCGGCCGGATCGGAAAGCTTCGTCGCCGCGTCGATGTAGAGCGGCAGGGCCAGATCCTTCAGGGAGGCCGCCTCCAGCATGCGCAGGGCCCGGACGTAGAGCCGGTCCGAGAAGGCCGCCTGCGCGGGTGCGTCGAGCTCGGGAATCGAGCGGAGCGACAGGTTGGCGCGGCCGAGCTTCGCCCGGGCGAGCTGGCCGTAATAGGCGATGGGCTGAAGGGCGGCGCGCTCGTAGGCAGCCTTCGCCACGTCGGTCCGCCCCTCGGCCTCGGCGGCGCGGCCCTGCCAGTAGGCGGCGCGGGCCTGCGAGATCGGCGTCTCGGCGATGGCGGCGGCGGCGTCGAAATGACGGGCGGCGGTTCCCGCGTCGTCGAGGAAGCGCAGGGCGATCCAGCCGGCATGGAACTCGGCCTCGATGCGCTTCTCCACCGTGCGGGCGCTGTGGCGACCGGCGACGATGTAGGCGGTGCGGGCGTCGCCGAGATCGACGAGCTTGCGAGCGACGATCCGGCGCTCCACCCACCACTCGTCGCCGTCGACGAGGACGTCCGGGTTCGTCGGCGCGACGGAGAGCAGGGCGGCCGCCTCGGCATACTTGTCGGTGCGGCGCAGGTGCTGCGCCCGCGACAGGATGTAGGACGAGTCGTTGCGCAGGGACGGCGGTACCGCGTTGAGGGCACCGGGCGCGCCCGAACTCTTGTCCTCCACGGCGCGGCGGGCCCGCACCAGGCTGGCATAGCTCCCGCCCGCGAGCGCGGCGGCGCGGCCGGCGGTCTCGTAATCCTCCTTGAGGAGGGCGCGCTCCATGCGGAAGCGGTGGTCGATGCGGGTGAGCACGCCCGGAAAGGCGTCCATCACCTTGGCTTCGAGGCTGCGCCCGAAGGTGTCCGAGCGCCACAGCTCGCGCACCAGGGCGGCGGCGTCGGCATCGAGGTTCTCGGCCCGGAACGCCAGGGCCAGGGCGAACCGGCCCGGCGCGCTCGCGGGCTTGGAGGCCGCGAAATAGGCACGCACGATGGCCGGTCCCTTGCGCTCGATGAGCAGGGCCTCCTCGGCGCGCCGACGCAGCAGCGGCCCGGCCGGCCAGTCCGGATTGGCGCGGGTGAACGCGATGGTGCGCTCGAACCCGATCCCGGCGCCGGCCCGGATCGCGACCCATTCGAGGAGCGCGCGGGCGGCCGGGTCCTTGAACCCGTCGCGCAGGCGATCGCCGTCCCCGACGCGCCCCTTGCGGTAGGCGTCGATGGCCTGGCGCAGGGCCGGCACGTCGATGTCGGGGGCGATGCGGGCGGCGCGGACCGGATCGGGCAGCTCGGGCACCGGAGCCGCGGGCGAGACGGCGGCGTCGGGCAAGGGGAAGGCGATGCCGGCCTCGGGGTCGGCCGAGGCGTAGGCCTTCACCGTGGCGGGCAGGCCCGTCCGGGCCCCGGGCGGTGCCGTGTCGGCCGGTGGGGTCTCGGTGCTCCGCGCCTCGACCTTCAGGGCGTCGGCCGCCACGGGATCGAGGGTCTTGGTATCGGTCAGGGCGCTCGACGGGGCGGCGGCATCACTCGCCGGCAGCGCGTCCGATCCCGCCGCGAGCACGCCGGAGCCGAAGAGGCGGGGCAGGGTCGAACTGACGAAGGCCGTCCCGGCCAGGGCGGTGCCGCCCAGGAAGAGGGCCAGGGCGGCGCGATGCGAACACGTCCGGAACACCATGGATCTTACGAATCCCTGCGGGAGCGGGCCTCCTTCAAGCTCATCCAAAGGGCGTTAAGAAGGCATTAACCCCGTCAAAGCAGCGTTTGCGCCCGTGCGGCCGAGGCCTTATGTCTCCCCGCCTGATACGGGGCCGGTCCTGGCCCCGGCGCATGACGAGCCCCAAGGGCCGGGAACGCCAGGATGACCAGCACGACCACCCGGCGCCTGAAGGGCGCGATGACCGCCCTCGTGACGCCGTTCCGGGACGGCGCCTTCGACGAGGCCGCGTTCCGTGCCTTCGTGAACTGGCAGATCGCGCAGGGCATCCACGGCCTCGTGCCCGTCGGCACCACGGGGGAGACCCCGACGGTGACTCCGGCCGAACACGACCGCGTGGTCGAGATCTGCATCGCCGAGGCCGCCGGGCGCGTGCCCGTGATCGCGGGCGCCGGCTCGAACTCCACCGCCGAGGCGGTCGAGCGCGCGCGCCATGCCGAGAAGGCCGGCGCCGATGCGGTTCTGGTGGTGACGCCCTACTACAACAAGCCGTCCCAGGCCGGGCTCTACGCCCACTTCAAGGCCGTCAACGACGCCATCGGCATCCCGATCATCCTCTACAACATTCCCGGCCGCTCCATCGTCGACATGAGCGTCGAGACGATGGCACGCCTTGCCGAGCTGACGAACATCGTCGGGGTGAAGGACGCGACGGCCAGGCTCGACCGGGTCAGCTTCCAGCGCCAGGCCATCGGGCCGGACTTCGTCCAGCTCTCCGGCGAGGACGCGACGGCCCTGGGCTTCAACGCCCAGGGCGGCTGCGGCTGCATCTCGGTGGTGTCGAACGTCGCCCCACGCCTGTGTGCCGACCTGCAGGAAGCGACGCTTTCCGGCGACTACGCCAAGGCGCTCCAGCTGCAGGACATCCTGATGCCCCTGCACACGGCCATGTTCATCGAGCCGAACCCGGCGCCGGCGAAGTACGCCCTGTCCCGCCTCGGGCACATGCGCGAGGATCTGCGCCTGCCGCTCCTGCCCGTGAGCGAGGAGAGCAAGGCGGCGATCGATGCCGCCCTGCGCCATGCCGGTCTTCTGGACGGCTGAAACCGCTGGCGAAACCGCACGCGACAGACCATATCCCTCGGCCCGGCCGTATTCCGGCGGCCGGCCTGAACCGACGATGTGATGGCACCCAAACCCGATCCCGATCGCCGCGTCGTCGCCGACAACCGCGCCGCCCGCTACCATTACGAGATCACCGACACCATCGAGGCCGGGCTCGCGCTCACTGGCACCGAGGTCAAATCCCTGCGCAAGGGCAAGGCGACCATCGGCGAGGCCTATGCCGGGCCGTCGGGCTCCGACCTGATGCTGTTCAACGCCTACATCCCCGAATACGTCGAGGCGAACCGCTTCAACCACGAGACCAAGCGCCCGCGCCGGCTGCTGCTGCACCGAAAGCAGATCAACAAGCTCATCGGCGCCACACAGCGCGAGGGCTTCACCGTGGTGCCCCTGAAGATCTACTTCAACGAGCGCGGCCGGGCGAAGATCGAGCTCGGCCTCGGGCGCGGCAAGAAGCTCCACGACAAGCGCGAGGCGACGAAGCAGCGCGATTGGGAGCGCGATCGCGCCCGGATCATGCGCGACCGCGGCTGAACTTTTCGCGATTGGCCGCCGGGGTGGAGCGTGGATAGCCTGACGCCGCCCCAACCGCCGGATCGCCGTCATGACCCCCGACTACGCGTCCCTGCCCGCCGACCTGCCCGTGCCGGAGGATGACGGCGCCGCCCGCCACCTCGAAGGCCTGATCGCGCCCGACGTGTCCCTCGAGGCGACGGACGGAACGCGGGTGTCCCTGAGCCGCCTGCCGGGCCGTGCGGTGATCTACGCCTATCCACGCACGGGCGAACCCGGCCGGCCCACTCTCGTGCCCGAGTGGGACGCGATTCCGGGCGCGCGCGGCTGCACACCCCAGGCCTGCAACTTTCGCGATCACCACGCCGAGCTGATCCGGCGCGGGGTTTCCCATGTGCACGGGCTCTCGACGCAGACGAGCGCCTACCAGCGCGAGGTTGCGGCGCGCCTGCACCTGCCGTTCAGCCTGCTGGCCGATCCGCATGGGGCACTCACGCAGGCGATGCGGCTGCCGACCTTCACGGCCGGCGGCCTCACCCTCCTGCGCCGCCTCACCCTGGTGCTCGACGACGGGCGGGTGAGACAGGTGTTCTACCCGGTCTTCCCGCCCGACCGCAGTGTTGAACAGGTCATCGCCTGGCTCGACGCGGGAGCATGATTCGCAACGGCCGTCCTTACCCCTCGGGGTTGTCCTCGCCCTGGCGGATGCCGTAGCGGGTCTCGAGGCCGAGGCTCGGGCGGGCCGAGCGCTCGGGGGTCTCGCCGCGCGAGCGGGTGGCGGTGTCGGCGGGACCGCGTGCGTCCGGGGCGGACCGCATGGTGCGCTCGCCCGGATCGCGCCCGACCCGGGGGATGAGCTGGACGAGGTCGAGGAACTCGTCGGCCTGCCGGCGCAGGTCGTCGGCGACCATGGCGGGCTGGGTCTGGATCGTGGAGACCACGGTGACGCGCACGCCCTTGCGCTGCATCGCCTCGACGAGGGAGCGGAAATCGCCGTCGCCGGAGAACAGCACCATATGGTCGATGCGGGGGGCGAGTTCGAGGGCATCGATGGCGAGCTCGATGTCCATGTTGCCCTTGATCTTGCGCCGCCCGGCGGAATCCGTGAACTCCTTGGCGGGTTTGGTCACGACTCGGTAGCCGTTGTAGTCGAGCCAATCGATCAGCGGGCGGATCGAAGAATACTCCTGATCCTCGACCATGGCGGTGTAGTAGAACGCCCGAATGAGATTGTCGCGCGCCTGGAATTCCTTCAACAGACGCCGGTAATCGATATCGAACCCAAGCGCTTTGGTAGCGGCATAGAGGTTGGCCCCGTCAATGAAGAGGGCGCTGCGCTGCTGTGCGCTCATGTAATGATCCATTTTCTGATAAGCATTTAGGTCGTAGAGGCCTTGAGCGCTCCGATACCTAAAAGATCTGATAGCTTAATTGTACGCATCGGCCTCGGAAGACCTGACTTCAAATCGGCGAGCTCGACAAACGACCGTGCTTCAAAAACGAGCGCCGAAACAATCTACATCACTAATGCAGGTTAATAAGAATTTTGTCAAGCTCAAGCATAATGGCACTGGCTTTTTATGAGATTACCCGGCCTGGTTTCAATGCGTTTCCGGAGGATGTAATTGTCGATCGCTTGGCGCACCAGCTTGGCGCGCCTGCTTGGGTGATGTCGACGACCCAGATTTGGGGCCGATACGCGGACAAGTGGCCGGCCCCGACGCAAGTTCCGGAGGCGCGGCGCCGTATGCCTCTCACGGTTTCGGTGAGACCCGGCTGCCGGGCTTGACCGCAGGCAGGGCGGCGAGTTCGGGCGGCAGGGCATCCGCCGGATAGGCCGGGATGTCGAGGGTGACGAGGGTGACCAGCGGCAGGCCGATCTCGCCGCGCCCGCCCGAGCGGTCGATGAGGCAGGCCGCGCCCACGATCTCGCCGGCCTCGCCGCCAAGGGAGGCGAGGCACTCGCGCGCCGAGAGCCCGGTGGTGACGATGTCCTCGACGATGACGGCCCGCATCCCCGCCGGGATGCTGAAGCCGCGCCGCAGGGTGAAGGGCCCGCCGGGGTCGCGCTCCACGAAGATCGCGCGGGCGCCGAGGTGCCGGGCGGTCTCGTAGCCCGGCACGATGCCGCCGATGGCGGGCGAGACCACGATGTCGACGGGGCCGAACCGCTCGGTGATCTTCGCCGCCAGTGCCTTGCACAGGCGCGCGGTGCGGACCGGATCGGAGAAGATCGCCATCTTCTGCAGGAACACCCCGGAGTGCAGGCCGGAACTGAGGACGAAATGCCCGTCGAGGAGGGCGTTCGCGTCTCGGAATTCGGCGAGCACCTGCTCAGGGGTCATGATCTCGGCTCCGGTCGGTTCGGGATTGCGGGCGTATGTAGGCTCAGCCGTTCACCCGGTCCACCCGTGCCACCGTGCGCTTGCCGCGCAGCTCCGCCACGATGGCGTTGAGGTGCTTCAGGTCCCACACCGCCAGATCGATGACGATCTCTGTGAAGTCCTGGGTTTTGCGCTTCATCGAGAGGTTGTCGATGTTGCCGTCGTGGTCGGCGATGACCTGGGCAATGGAGGCGAGCACGCCCGGCTCGTTGATGGATTGGAGGGCGAGGCGCGCCGGGAAACGTTCGCTGGCGCCGGCCTCCACGTCCCAGCGCACGTCGAGCCAACGGTCGGGCTCGTTGTCGAAGGCGGCCAGGGCCGCCGACTGGATCGGGTAGATGGTCACCCCGATCCCGGGGGTGAGGATGCCGACGATGCGGTCGCCCGGCACGGCGCCGCCATTGGGCGCGAAGCTCACGGGCAGGTCGGTGTCGAGGCCCCGGATGGGGATCGCGTCGGGGCGCCCGGCCTCGGACGGTCCCTCCGGGAAGGTCAGACGCATGGTCTGGTCCTTCGAGAGGCTGAGGCGTCCGGCCCCGCCGGCGACGGGCTGCTGCAGGGGGGAGGGCGCGGTGCGGCGCTCGTCCTTGTGGTCGGGATAGACCGCCCGCACCACGTCGCCCGAGAACATCTCGCCCCGGCCCACGGCCGCGAACACGTCCTCCGTCGAGAGGCGGGCGAGGCGCGGCAGGGCGCCGCGCAGCTTGTCCTCGGAGAAGCTCTTCGCCGCCCGCTCGAAGGCCCGGTCGAGGATCTGGCGGCCGAGGCCGGCATATTGCCGCCGCACGGCCGAGCGCGTCGCCCGGCGGATGGCCGCGCGAGCCTTGCCGGTCACCACGAGGGATTCCCAGGCGGCCGGGGGCGATTGCCCGTCGGCCCGGGCGATCTCGACCTCGTCGCCGTTGACGAGTTCGTGCAGGAGCGGCGCCATGCGGCCGTTGATCTTGGCGCCCACCGCCGAATTGCCCACGTCCGTGTGCACGGCGTAGGCGAAGTCGATGGGCGTCGCCCCGCGCGGCAGGGCGATGAGCCGGCCCTTCGGGGTGAAGCAGAACACCTGGTCCTGGAACAGCTCGAGCTTGGTGTGCTCCAAAAACTCCTCCGGGCTGTCGCCCTCGGCCAGGAGTTCGATGGTGCGGCGCAGCCACTGGTAGGCGCCGCTCTCGGTGGCGAGCCGCGGATGGACGCCGCCCGCGTCGTCCCGGGCCGCCCCCTCCTTGTAGAGGGCGTGGGCGGCGATGCCGTACTCGGCGATTTCGTCCATGGCGGCGGTGCGGATCTGCAGCTCGACGCGCTGGCTCTTCGGACCGATCACCGTGGTGTGGATCGAGCGGTAATCGTTCTGCTTCGGGGTCGAGATGTAGTCCTTGTAGCGCCCCGGCACCATTGGCCAGGTGGTATGGACGACGCCGAGGGCCCCGTAGCAATCGGCCAGGGACTCGACGATGACGCGAAATCCGAAGATGTCCGACAATTGCTCGAAGGCGACGGATTTGCGCTCCATCTTGGCCGAGATCGAGTAGGGGCGCTTCTGCCGTCCCGTCACGGCGGCGGTGATGCCCTGGGCGGCCAGCCGCGCGGTGAGGTCCTGCTCGATGCTCTCGACCAGGCGCTCGGACTTCGCCGTGAGGTCGGAGAGGCGCTGCGCGATGGTGGCGTAGATCTCAGGCTTGAGGTTGCGAAGCGCCAGATCCTCCAGTTCCTCGCGCAGCTCCTGCATGCCCATGCGACCCGCGAGGGGCGCGTAGATGTCGAGGGTCTCCTCGGCGATGCGCTCGCGCTTGTCGACGCGCATGTGGTGGAGGGTGCGCATGTTGTGCAGGCGGTCGGCGAGCTTCACCAGCAGCACGCGGACATCGGCCGCCACCGCCAGGAGGAGCTTGCGGAAGTTCTCGCCCTGGGCCGCGCGCTTCGAGACGAGGTCGAGGCGCTTCAGCTTGGTCAGGCCGTCCACGAGGGCGCCGATCTCGGGGCTGAAGATCGCGCGGATCTCGTCCAGGGTGGCGGCGGTGTCCTCCACGGTGTCGTGCAGCACGGCGGCCACGATGGTGGCGTCGTCGAGGCGCAGATCCGTGAGGATCGCGGCGACCTCGAGGGGATGGGCGAAGAACGGGTCGCCGGACGCCCGCTTCTGGGTGCCGTGGGCGCGCATGGCGTAGACGTAGGCGCGGTTGAGCAGGGCTTCGTCCGTGGCGGGGTTGTAGCGCTTGACCCGCTCGACAAGCTCGTATTGGCGCATCATCCGCGAGACAGACCCTTTTCGGCTTCGAAGTCCCGCACCGCGCGGGCGCCCCCCTGGATTTGTCCCGCATCGCACGCGCCCACGCCAGCCCCCAAGGCGCGCGGGCGGACATTAATGCGGCCCCCCGTTGGTTTTAGAACGTCGCAGGCCGCAGCGAAGGCGCGACGAGCAGGGTTTCGGGCGCGGACATCCAACAAAAAACCCGGCCGCGAGGCCGGGTTGTTCGAAACGTCCCGTCGGGTGGACCGATTACTCGGCCTCTTCGTCCGTCTCGGTCGGGGGCGCCAGGTTCTCGAGGCCGCGCAGAAGATCTTCCTCGCTCATGCGGTCGAACTGCACGTCGTCGCTGGTGGATTGCGGGGCGACGGCGGCGGCGGCGGGCGAGCTCGACAGCAGCGGCACGGTCTCGGCCTCGGGCTCGTCGACCTCGACGTATTTCTGCATCGAGTGAATGAGCTGTTCCTTGAGGTCGTCGGCCGTGATGGTCGCGTCGCCGATCTCGCGCAGGGCGCAGACGGGGTTCTTGTCGCGGTCGCGGTCGATGGTCAGGGGTGCGCCGGCGGCGAGCAGGCGGGCGCGGTGGCTCGCGAGCAGCACGAGCTCGAACCGGTTCTCGACCTTGTCGATGCAGTCTTCAACGGTGACGCGAGCCATGTGGACGGCTCCTTCCTCGAACAGGGTGTGGGGAATTGAACCGGCCTCTTACACCCCTTGACGTTTGGCAACAAGGCAGGGGTGGGGATGGAGCGACGCCCCTGGGCAGGGGCGTGCGGTCTCGCCCGCGGCTCGGCCCCGACGCGACGAACGGCCGTCGATCCCGGAAACTTCGGAAACGCGGGATCCCGGACTTGCAAAGCACCGGCGAGGGCGCTCCCCCGAGACGACGCGGTGCGACGTTGTGCGGCCGAGTTCAGACGCGATCATGGTAGCCACGGCTTAGTAGAAATTTAGCTGTTCCCAGGCAGACCGTTCGATAACACGCCCATGGCGATTTCAGCGCCGGCATCGGATTGCTTTGATATGGCCGCTCCACTGCGCAATCAGATCGAAACAACCATCCGAGACATAACAAATATCAATTCCGGCTCCCAAACGGAGGTCCCATCCTTCGTCGCTGGTTTGCTGCCGTACCTGGATGCCATGCGCCACGGCCTCCTGCTGATCGACGAGACCGGACGCATCGTCCTCGCGTCGGGCCAGACCTTGCGCCTGCTCGGGAGCGAGAAGGCCTTGATCCCCGTGGGATCGTCCCTTCGACAGGTGCTGTACCTCGTCCGGGACCATGCGGGGGATACCTGGAGCCAGGTTCGAGCCCAGCTTCCGCGCTCTTTCGTGCAGCCGGACTCGTCCCGGTTCGAAGTGACCCTTCGCGGGCACCTGCTGGAGGTGCACCTGCACCCCGTCGCGGGCGGGCGCTGGGCCGTCGCGTTCGAGGATGTCACGGAGCGGCGCGCCGCCGAAGCGCAAGCCGAGGAGATGGCCCGTCACGATCTGCTCACGGGCCTGCCGAACCGCCTGCTCCTGCGCGAGCGCCTGAATGAAGCCCTGGGACGGTTGCAGCGGACCGGGGAGGCCTGCGCAGTCCTGCTGATCGATCTCGACCGGTTCAAGCCCATCAACGATACCCTCGGCCACCCCATGGGAGATGCCCTCCTGAAGAAGGTCGCCGATCGCCTGCGCTCGACCGTGCGGGTCACGGACACCGTGGCACGGATCGGCGGCGACGAGTTCGTGATCCTGCAAACCGGGATTCGCGGAGCATCCGATACCCAGATCCTCGCACGGCGCATCGTCGATCTGGTCGGCCGGACCTACATGGTCGAAGGGCAGCTCCTCACCATCGGCGCCAGTGTCGGCGTCGCCCTCGCGCCGAACGACGGCGAGGATGCCGACCGGCTCCTGAAGAACGCCGACCTAGCCCTCTATCGATCCAAGCTCGACGGGCGGGGCACCTATCGCTTCTTCGAACCGGAGATGGATGCGCGCATGCAGGCGCGCCGTCAGCTCGAACTCGACATGCGTCAGGCCCTGGCACGCCGCGAGTTCTACCTGCACTACCAGCCACAGCTCCAGCTGGAAGGCAACCGTCTCGTGGGGTGCGAGGCCCTGATCCGCTGGCAGCACCCCGTGCGGGGCATGGTCTCGCCCCTCGACTTCATTCCCTTGGCGGAAGAGATCGGCCTCATCGTTCCCATCGGCGAATGGGTCATGCGTCAGGCCTGCCGCGACGCGGCGACCTGGCCCGCCCCGCTCTCCGTCGCGGTGAACGTCTCGCCGGCGCAGTTCAAGAGCGAGCGTCTGGTCGAGATGGTCATGTCGGCCCTGTCGGCCTCGGGCCTCCCTGCGACGCGCCTGGAAGTGGAGATCACCGAAGGCGTCCTCCTGAACGAGAGCGAGAAGACCCTGCAGACCCTGCATCGCCTGCGCGAACTCGGCGTCCGCGTGTCGATGGACGATTTCGGGACCGGGTACTCGTCCCTGAGCTACCTCCGCTCGTTCCCGTTCGACAAGATCAAGATCGATCGGTCCTTCGTCAGCGACCTTTCGGGCAAGCGCGACGGCGAAGCGATCATCCGGGCCATCGCGGGCCTGGGGCGAAGCCTCGGGATGACCACCGTCGCCGAGGGCGTCGAGACCGCCGACCAGTTGGAGCGTATCCGGGCGGAGGGGTGCACCGATGTGCAGGGCTACCTCATCAGCAAGCCCATTTCCGCTTCCGAAGTCTTCAAGTTCCTCACGCTCGACAACCCCAGATAAAAGATTGCGGTTATTTTCGATTTCGGAGTTTTCATGATGAGCGACCTTTACCGACTGGTCTATGCCAGCAAGAATCTTCTTCAAGGCACGGACGCCGAGATCGCGCAGGCGGTCTCCCAGATCCTTGCGGCCTCGCAGCGCAACAACACCGGCGTCGACGTCACGGGCGCGCTGATGTTCAATGCCGGGGCGTTCGCGCAGGTGTTGGAAGGCCCGCAGCGCGGCGTCGAAACTACCTTCGAGCGCATCCAGTGCGATCCGCGCCACGGCGACGTGACGGTTCTGCAATGCGGCCCGACCGAGAATCGCAGCTTCACCAATTGGTCCATGGCCTTCGTCGGGCAATCCGCACTCGGCAAAACCCGTTGGGAGGGAATCGCGTCCGCGAGCGGATTCGATCTGACCCGCCTCGACGGCGACGCGGTGTTCGCCATGCTGCACGAACTGGTGCTGGACGAGGAAGGCCTGCCACCGGCGAGCCTCGCCGCTTCCGGGACGCCCGCGGGGGCCGATAAGCCGGTGGAAGCCGAGAAATCGGCGGCCACCGGCAGATTTCCCACTCCCGGATCCAGGGCGACGCTGGACGTCGCGCGCGTCCGAGCCGAGTTGCCGCAACCCGGCCAAGCCTTGCAGGCCAGGCACGGATCTTCGATCGAGCAAGACGCTTCCGTCGGGGAAGACGCTCCCGTGCGGGAAGACGCTCCCGTGCGGGAAGACGCTCCCGTGCGGGAAGACGCTCCCGTGCGGGAAGACGCTCCCGTGCGGGAAGACGCTTCCAACAGGGAAGACGCTTCCAACAGGGACGGCGCTTCCAACAGGGACGGCGCCCGCACCGAGCGAGGTGCTTCCATCGCGCAGGATGCGGGACGCAGACAGGACGGCGGGACGGCGCAAGCCGCTGAAACGAAGGCCGGCGAGGCGAAAGCCGCCCGCGCAGCATCGGACGACGGGGATCGTTTTGCGGCCAAGCCCGATGCCGTCCTCACGGTGCTGCGCACGGCCCTCGCGCAGGAGCGTCAGTTGACGACGGACCTGCGCAACGAACTCGACGGCCTGCGCATCGCAATCGCACTCCAGCAGGAACAGTCGGACCGGCTCTCGCGGGAGCGCGACCTCTGGGCCGGGCGTGCGCAGCTGCTCGCGAGCGCCATGAGCCAAGAAGCGGGTGCGGTCCCGGGGCGTTCCGGAAACGGGGATCGCGGCACCGCGCCTGCGCACCGGGAGGATCGCTCGGGCTCGTCGATCAAGGCCGTCGCCTGAGAGGGCCGGGCCACGTCGATGACCGGACACGCCGTCGGAGTCCCCGGCGGTGGGACGACGAGGGGTCGCGTCCCTCGAGTTCCGCCCCGGAATACACTTGATTCGAGCCGGACGGCGTAGGGAAGGATCCGGCGTCGTGGGGCCAAGCCCCCCGGGATGAGGCGGCCCGTACGTCCGAACGGGCCGCCTCATCCCGGCACCGCCCTGCGCGAATGGCCCGGGCGACACCGTGCCGAATACTCCTTATCCTCGCGCGTCCGGGGCTCGCCCGAGACCGGAACGAGGGGAGCTCCAAACCGATGACCACCCTGCTCAGCCGCCGCGGCCTGCTCGCCTGCGGCTGCGGCCTTGGCGCCGCGTGCTTTGCCGCCACCAGCCTGCCGGCCCTTGCGGCAAGCCCGTCCGCGAAGAAGACGACGCTCGGCGCCGACGAGGCCCTGGAGACCTTGAAGCAGGGAAACCGCGCCTACCAGACCGACAGCCCCGTGCGCGCCGTGCAGGGCCGCGAGCGCCGCATCGAGATCGCGCTCGGCCAGACCCCGTTCGTGGTGCTGGTGAGCTGCTCGGATTCCCGCGTCTCGCCCGAGATCCTGTTCGGCCGGGGCCTAGGCGAACTCTTCATCGTGCGCAACGCCGGCAATTGCGTCGACACCGCCGCCCTCGGCTCCATCGAGTACGGCGTCTCACAGCTCGGCGTGCCCCTGGTTCTGGTGATGGGCCACAGCCGCTGCGGCGCCGTCGAGGCCGCCATCGATGTGGTGAAGAACAACACCGTCTATCCCGGCTCCATCGGCCGGATGATCGAGCCCATCGTCCCCGCAATCCTGTCGCAGCGCGACAAGCCCGGCGATTACGTCGAGAACTGCGTCCGGGCCAATGTGAGCCGTGTGGTGAACCGTCTTCGCTCCGCCTCGGAGCCGTCCCTGCTCGATCCCCTGAAGGCCGGCAAGCTGCGGATCGTCGGCGCCTCCTACAGCCTCGACACCGGCACGGTGGATTTCTTCGACGAGGCCTGACCGGCGCCGTCCGTCGCGTTCGACGGGAAAAGTTGACACGGGGGGCGGGCGGTGCGACTGCGCCGCCCTCTTCGCGAACGAGGACAGCTCAATGGCGCGCGCACTCATCTTCCCCGGCCAGGGCAGCCAGGCCGTCGGCATGGGACGCGCGCTGGCCGAGGCCTTTCCGCAGGCCCGCGCGGTGTTCGAGGAGGTCGATGCGGCCCTCGGGCAGCACCTCTCCCGCCTCATGTTCGAGGGGCCGGTGGACGAGCTCACCCTCACGGCCAATGCCCAGCCGGCCCTCATGGCGGCGTCGCTCGCCACCCTGCGGGTGCTGGAGGCCGAGCGCGGCCTCGATCTCAAACGCGACGTGGCCTGCGTCGCCGGCCATTCCCTCGGCGAATACACGGCGCTCGCCGCCGCCGGCACCTTCTCCATCGCGGACGCGGCGCGGTTGCTGCGGATTCGCGGAGAGGCCATGCAGGCGGCGGTCGCCCCTGGCGCGGGCGCCATGGCGGCCCTCATCGGTGCCGAGATCGCCGCGGCGCAGGCCATCGCCGAAGAGGCGGCGCAGGGCGGCGTGTGCGACGTCGCCAACGACAACGGCGGCGGCCAGGTGGTGCTGTCGGGCGATCGCGCCGCCGTGGAGCGCGCGGTCGCCCTGGCGCAGGCCCGCGGGATCAAGCGCGCGGTGATGCTCAACGTCTCGGCGCCGTTCCACTGCCGCCTCATGGCCCCGGCCGCCGAGGCCATGCGGGCGGCCCTCGGGCAGGTCGCCATGCACACCCCCGTGGTGCCGATCTACGCCAACGTCCTGGCCGCCCCGATCACCGACCGCGACGCCATCCGGGACGCGCTCGTCGCCCAGGTGACCGGCACCGTGCGCTGGCGCGAGAGCGTCGCCGCCATGGCGGCGGAGGGCATCGACTGCTTCAACGAGATCGGCGCCGGCAAGGTGCTCACCGGCCTCGTCAAGCGCATCGCCGCCGGGGCCGCGGCCAGCGCCGTCGGCACGCCCGACGACGTCGCGGCGTTCCCCACCTTCTGAGCACAGGACGAGCCATGTTCGATCTCTCCGGCCGCAAGGCTCTCGTCACCGGCGCCACGGGCGGCCTCGGCGGCGCCATCGCCAAGACCCTGCACGCGCAGGGCGCCACCGTGACGGTGTCGGGCACCCGGCGCCCGGCCCTCGAAGCCCTGGTGGCGGAACTCGGGGGCGAGCGCCTGCACATCGCCGAGTGCGACCTCTCCGACAAGGCGGCGGTGGAGGCCCTGGTGCCGGCGGCCGAGAGCGCCATGGGCGGCCTCGACGTGCTGGTGAACAACGCCGGCATCACCCGCGACAACCTCCTCCTGCGGATGAAGGACGACGAGTGGGACGCGGTGATCGCCGTCAACCTCAGCGCCGCCTTCCGCCTGTCGCGCGCCGCCGTGCGGGGCATGATGAAGCGCCGCCACGGCCGCATCATCAACATCGGCTCCGTCGTCGGCACCACGGGCAATCCGGGCCAGGTGAACTACGCCGCCGCGAAGGCCGGCTTGGTCGGCATGACCAAGGCCATGGCGGCCGAGGTCGCCACCCGCAACCTCACGGTCAACTGCATCGCGCCGGGCTTCATCGCCTCGCCGATGACGGACGCCCTGAACGAGAAGCAGCGCGAGGGCATCCTGACCCGCGTGCCCATGAACCGCCTCGGCACCGGCGCGGAGATCGGGGCCGCTGCCCTCTACCTCGCCTCCGACGAGGCCGGCTACGTCACGGGCCAGACGCTCCACGTCAACGGCGGCATGGCGATGGTGTGAGCGCAAGCTTTGCTGCACCGCACACCCGGAACAGCCCCGGGCGGCTCGAAAAAGCCACAGCGATGAACGGCTTGTGAACCAGGCCTCGCCAGCACCGGAACCCTGTGTTAACACCCCGCCTGCCGTGCGAGGGGGGTTGACGGTTCGGCGTGTTGCGGAGATTTCCATAACGACGCGGACCTTGTTAAGGACCGCCCGAGACGCGCGCGATCGAACACACCGGCCGTATCCCAGACCAGTCCATTTCGGTCACGGGCCGGCGGCCACGGCGACACCATCACGACCTTGAAGAGCTAAGGACCAAGAACGATGAGCGATATCGCTGAGCGCGTGAAGAAGATCGTTGTCGAGCACCTCGGTGTCGAGCCGGAGAAGGTGGTCGAGGGCGCGAACTTCATCGATGATCTCGGCGCCGACAGCCTCGACACCGTCGAGCTCGTGATGGCGTTCGAGGAGGAATTCAACGTCGAGATCCCCGACGATGCGGCCGAGACCATCCAGACGGTCGGCGATGCGGTGAAGTTCCTCGAGAAGAACTCCGCCTGAGGCACGACGAGGCGCCGATTGACTCGCGAGTCATAAGCGGGGTCGTGTCCGACCCCGCGCGCCATTCGTTTCATGATGGGACCGGTTCGGGATAGCGCGATGCGTCGGGTTGTGGTGACGGGTTTGGGCATGGTGACGCCGCTGGCCAGCGGGGTCGAGGCCACCTGGAGCCGGTTGATCGCGGGTGAGTCGGCGGCCAAAGTGGTCACGGCTTTCCCAGTCGACGATCTTGCCTGCCGCATCGCCTGTTCCGTGCCGTTCGGCGACGGCTCTAACGACACCTTCGATCCGGATGCCTGGATGGAGGCGAAGGAGCAGCGCAAGGTCGATCCGTTCATTGTCTACGCCATGGCGGCCGCCGGCCAGGCGCTGGACGACGCCGACTGGCATCCGAAGAGCCACGAGGATCAGTGCGCTACGGGCGTGATGATCGGCTCCGGCATCGGCGGCATCGGCGGCATCTACGACGCGTCCGTGACCCTGCACGACAAGGGTCCGCGCCGGATCTCGCCGTTCTTCATCCCCGGGCGGATCATCAACCTGGCCTCCGGTCAGGTCTCAATCGCCCACGGCCTCAAGGGCCCGAATCACTCCGTCGTCACCGCCTGCTCCACGGGCGCCCACGCCATCGGCGACGCGGCCCGGCTGATCCAGTTCGGCGATGCCGACGTCATGGTGGCAGGCGGCGCCGAATCCCCGGTGAACCGCCTCGCGCTCGCGGGCTTCGCCGCCTGCCGCGCCCTCTCCACGGGCTTCAACGACGACCCGACCTGCGCGTCTCGCCCCTACGACAAGGCCCGCGACGGCTTCGTCATGGGCGAGGGCGCCGGGGTGGTCGTGCTGGAGGAGTACGAGCACGCCAAGGCGCGCGGCGCGAAGATCTACGCCGAGGTGGTCGGCTATGGCCTCACGGGCGACGCCTACCACATCACCTCGCCGGCCCCGGACGGCGACGGCGCCTTCCGCTGCATGAGCGCCGCCGTGAAGCGCGCCGGCATCCAGGCCTCCGACATCGACTACATCAACGCCCACGGCACCTCGACGCCCATGGGCGACGAGCTGGAGCTGAAGGCCGTGGAACGCCTGCTCGGCGACGCCGCGCCCCGCGCCGCCATGTCGTCCACCAAATCCGCCATCGGCCACCTGCTCGGCGCGGCCGGCGCCGTGGAAGCCATCTTCTCGGTGCTGACCATTCGCGACGGCATCCTCCCGCCGACCCTCAACCTCGACAACCCCTCCGTCGAAACCGCCATCGACCTCGTACCGCACGAGGCCAAGCGCAAGCGCGTCGATGTGGTGCTGTCGAATTCGTTCGGGTTCGGTGGGACGAATGCGAGCTTGGTGATGCGGCGGGTGGACTGAATAGCAAGTTACTTCTGTCGCGATCAGACTGCTAGCGCCAATTATTTTACTCATCTATTCAAATTTTAAGCAGACATTACTGGCTGACCATAAGAGGATCGTGCATGGCATTGGGTCTTCGCCGAGCTACTTTGCAAAGAGTTGCGACGGCTAAACTGGAGGACGCAGTTTTACTTCTTGCCCACCAGCGCTTCTCAAATGCACATTATCTGGCTGGATTTGCAGTTGAAATCGGAATAAAGGCAGTAATTGCAGCACGGTTTCAAGCTGAAACGATACCCGATAAAAACTTTGTTTTTGATTTGTATAGCCACGATATTGCCAAGCTGATTAAACTGGCTGGGCTATCACAGGAGTTAAGATCTAAGGAAGAAAGCGACTCTTCCTTTGCAGCGCAGTGGGCAATTGTATGTGAATGGAAACCAGATCTAAGATATGACTCCAGTGACGCGATATCTTCACAATTGATGATCAATGCAACACAGGATGTCATCGAATGGATCAAAAAATTTTGGTGACCGCTGGACACGAGTTGATCCGCTTATTACGCGAAAGAAATATCAACATAAAAGCAGCACTTTGGTTCTATAACACAGACATCGATGCTTGGCGATTATGGCTTGTGCCAGACGTTTCCATAAAAGACAAACATAGTTTTTATCGGAATATCTCGGAAATTCTTTCAGGTCATAAAGAATTGACGCTATGCATTGAAGTCAGCGACACGGAAATGATAACAGAGAAGCATCCAGCAATCAAGGCGCTCCAGGGAATGTTTAAAGTTACGGACCGGAGCTCCATAACTATTGATAACTCCATGCTTAACGGATTCTACCTACCAAAAGCGATAGTGATTGAATACGATATTTAGTCCACGAGCATTACACATCTTCTAACTGAACTTTGCGCCGAATTTTCCGTAAGTTTGGTCAAGCAGTTGGGCCTGCCCCCGGGAATCCCGCCAACCAAACCTCCCATTTCGCCACAAAACCGACCAAACTCGCGCGCCTAACGGCCAGCCCGTCGCGCCCATTCGAGGGGGTGCGAGACTGTCCCACGTCCGAAAAACACGGCGGGGGAGGGGGCCCGAGGCCCGAACAGGATCGTCATGTTCTTCCGCAAGCGCCCGAATCCCGAGCCCGTGCCGGCCGCCTCCGAGGAGCGGGCCTTGCCGCAGCGCCTGTCGCCGCGCAGCCCGAGCGAGGCCATCAAGCCCACCGCCGCGCCGCCGCCGCCCGATCTGCCGGAGCGCCGCCGGGGCGGCCTGCTCGCCACCATCTCGGGCCTGCTCACCCTGTCGGTGGTGCTGGCCATCGGGGTGATGATCGGCATGACGCTGTTCGAGCGGCAGGTGAAGGAGCCGGGGCCGCTGCCCGCCGACAAGGTGGTGGTCATCTCGCCCCGCAGCGGCACCTCCGAGATCGCCGAGGCCCTGTCCCGCGAGGGCGTCATCGCCCACACGGCCCTGTTCGAATGGGCCGCCCGCCTGAGCGGCAAGGCGCTCAAGGCCGGCGAGTACACGTTCAAGGCCCATGCCAGCATCAACGACGCCATCGAGACCCTGTCGTCGGGCCGCCAGGTCCAGCACGCCGTCACCTTCCCGGAGGGACTGACGAGCGAGCAGATCGTGGCGCGGCTCAACGACAACGACATCCTGTCGGGCGACATCAACGAGATCCCGGCCGAGGGCGCGCTTCTGCCCGACACCTACAAGTTCGAGCGCGGCGCCACCCGTCAGCAGATCGTCAACCTCATGCGCGCCAAGCAGCGCGAGGTCCTGGCCGACATCTGGAAGCGCCGCTCCGCCGAGATCCCGGTGAAGACCCCGGCCGAGATGGTGACGCTGGCCTCCATCGTCGAGAAGGAGACCGGCCGGGCCGATGAGCGGCCCCGCGTGGCGGGCGTGTTCGTCAACCGCCTCAACAAGCGCATGAAGCTGCAATCGGACCCGACCATCGTGTACGGGCTGGTGGGCGGGCGCGGCACCCTCGGGCGCGGCATCCAGCGTTCCGAGATCGAGCGCGCGACGCCCTACAACACCTACGTGATCGAGGGCCTGCCGCCCGGCCCCATCGCCAATCCAGGCCGCGCCGCCCTCGAGGCCGTCGCCAACCCGTCGCGTACCAAGGACCTGTTCTTCGTGGCCGACGGCACCGGCGGCCACGCCTTCGCCGAGACCCTGGAGGGCCACTCGCGCAACGTCGCCCGCTGGCGCCAGGTCGAGCGCGCCCGCCAGGCCCCGACCCCGGACGCGGCCGTCGACAAGGTCGAGCCCAACCCGACGCCCGATCCGGGCCGCGCCTCGGCCTACGCACCGGCCGACGGCACCAACTTCGCCGGCGGCGCCGACCCCTCGGCCCCGCGTCCGAAGGCCTTCGACGCCTCCGAGGGCACACGCCTCGATCCCCTACGCAACAAGACCTTCGACCTGAATTCGCCCAAAAGCGTCCCGGTGCTGAAGCAGCCGTGAGACGCGGGGTAGCCGCGCGCGTCCCCGCGCCCCGCTTGTGGGGAGAGGGCCGCGACGCCCCCGTCGTCGGCGCGGCGAGGCGGCAGCCGAGGGTGAGGGGGCGGCCCCGAACGAGCCTCCTGCTGATGAGAGGCCCCCTCATCTTCGCTTCGGCTCCGCCTGCGCTCCCCGCCTGCACGCCGAGGTGCAGGCAGGCCTCTCCCCGCCCGGCGGGGAGAGGGGAGCGGCAACCGGTGTGGCTCTCCTTCGAATACGGTCCCGTCCAACAATGATCCTCTCCAGCATGACAGGGTTCGCCCGGGCCGCCGGCACCACCGGGGCGGTGCAATGGGCCTGGGAGGTCCGCGCCGTGAACGGGCGCGGGCTGGAGGTCCGCCTGCGCGTGCCCAACGGCTACGACGCGGCCGGGGAGGTCGCCCGCACCGCCCTGCAGAAGACCCTGGCGCGCGGGCAGTGCCAGCTCTCCCTCAACCTCTCCCGACCCGACGCGGCCCCGCGCATCAAGATCAACGAGGGGCTGCTGGCCGAACTCGCGGCGGCGGTGGCGCGGGTGCCCCGGCCCGAGGGCGTCGCCCCGGCGACCCTCGACGGGCTCCTGGCCCTGCGCGGCGTCATCGAGGCCGAGGACGACGCGTCGACGGATACGGAGGCCCTCCACCGCGATCTCGCCGAGGGGGTGGTGCGCCTCGTCACCGACCTCGTGGAGGCCCGCCGCGCCGAGGGGCGGCAGCTGCGCGCCGTCATCGAGGCGCAGCTCGCCGAGATCGGCCGCCTGACCCGAGCGGCGGAGGACTGCCCGGCACGCAAGCCCGAGGCCGTGCGCGCCCGCCTCGCCGCCACGGTCTCGACCCTGATCGCGGTCGGCAACCTCGACCCCGACCGCCTGCACCAGGAGGCGGTGCTGCTCGCCGCCAAGGCCGATGTCCGCGAGGAACTCGACCGCCTGGCCGCCCACCTCGCCAGCGCCGCCGACCTGCTGGCGGCCGGTGGTCCCGTCGGCCGCAAGCTCGATTTCCTGGCGCAGGAGCTGGGCCGCGAGGCCAATACCCTGTGCGCCAAGGCGAACGACATCGCCCTGTCGCGGATCGGACTCGACTTGAAGGCCGTGGTGGAGCAATTCCGCGAGCAGGTTCAGAACGTCGAGTAGGTTTTTTTGCGATGCAGGCGACGGCGATCGAGCGGCGCGGGTTCATCCTCATCCTGTCCTCACCCTCGGGCGCGGGCAAGACCACCCTGACGCGGGCCGTGGCCGGCGACCCGAAATGGGGCCTCGACCTCTCCATCTCGGTGACAACCCGCGCGCGCCGCCCCTCGGAGATCGACGGCAAGCACTACAACTTCATCGACCGCGAGGCCTTCGACGCCCTGCGCAGCGCAGACAACCTCCTCGAATGGGCCGAGGTGCACGGCAATTTCTACGGCACCCCGCGCCGCCCCGTGGAGAAGGTACTGGGGGCCGGCCGGGACATGATCTTCGACATCGACTATCAGGGCACCCGGCAGGTGCGGTCCAAGCTCACCCAGGACGTGGTGACGGTGTTCATCCTGCCGCCCTCGCTCGCCGAGCTGCGCCACCGCCTGGAGCGCCGGGCCGAGGATTCGCCCGACACCATCGAGAAGCGCCTCGCCAACGCCCGGATGGAGATCCAGCGCTGGAGCGAGTACGACTACGTCATCGTCAACGACGACCTCGACGACGCCTTCCGCTCGCTCGAAGGCATCCTCATCGCCGAGCGGCTGAAGCGCGACCGTCGCACCGGCCTGACGCCGTTCGTCGAGGGACTGCTCGCCGAGCCGGACTGAGCTACACCCGGGGCGAGACCACCGTGGCGCGGCGCGCCTCCAGCATCTGCCACGCGATGAGGGCCGGCACGCCCAGCACCACGTCGGGCACGCGCTTGGCCAGCGACAGCGCCAGCGCCGTCCCGGGATCGAGGCCGAACAGGCCGCCGAGGAGCACGAACCCGCCCTCCTGCACCCCGAGCCCGCTCGGCACCGGGAACGCCGCGGACTTGATCGCCTGACTCAGCGCCTCGATCACCACGATCTCGGTCCACGTCACCCCCTCGACGCCGATGCAGGCGAGCGCGATCCAGATCTCGACGGCGCCCATGCCCCAGGCGAGGAGGTGGAGGCCGAATCCGGCCGCGAGCGCACCGCGCCGATCCGGGGCCCAGACCGCGTCGAGGGCGTCGTAGACCCCGCCCGGCGCGCCGTTCCGCGGCGTCACGGCCGCGCCAGCCCAGCGGCGCATCCGGTCGGTGGAACGGCGCACGAGGTCACGGGCCGCGCCGCTGCGCTGGACCGCGAAGAAAGCCGCGACGATCACCGCCGTCACGGCGAGCGCACCCGCCGTCCAGGCCGCCAAGGCCTCGGCGGTGCCGCCGCCCACCCGCGTCAGCAGCACCACGCCGAGGAGCGCGAACAGACCTTGGGTTGCGACCTGCATCAGCATGTCGACGAGGATCGAGGCCGCCGCGAGCGACCCGGTCACGCCCCAGAACGTCAGCAGGCGTCCCCCCACCACATCCCCCCCCACCGAGGCGACGGGCAGCAGCACGTTGATGCCCTCGCGCACGAAGCGCAGGATGAGGAACGCCCCCGTTTCAACCTGAGCGAGCCCCGCAAGGAGCCGCGCCCAGGCAAAACCACAGGTTGCGACGATGGCCGCCCGCACAAGGACGATGCCGACGAGGCCGAGGGCGCCGATCCGCCCGAACGCCTCCCCGACCGCATGCAGATCGTGCGTCACCACGAGCCAGATCCCGAGGCCCAATCCCAGAATCGTCCCGATCAAGGGCAGCCGGCGCAGGAGCGCCCGGCCGATGGCGCCGGTCGAAGACGGCTTCATGATGGGCGATCCTGGCGGATCGAAACGCTTCGGATCTGCATCATCGCGGGGGGCGGATAGCCTCGGGAATTCAGGGCGCACGCGGCCCGGAACACGGATCTTCCGGAGTGCCGGGCGGCGTTAGCTTAGCTTTGGGGCCGAAATCGGGGAGGAGGGCGGCGAGGATCGCCCGACGGTCCCCCGCCGGATCGATGAGGACGATGCGCCCCTCGGCGAGGCTCGCGGTCGTTGCCACCGCCACGGTCCGTTTCGGGCATGGTCCGAGGCAGCCGACCTCTACGAGGCGGGGCTTGAGGAGGCCCCCCTTCGACGATCCGCCGCACTCCTTCAGGGCGCGTTTGAGGATCGTGCGCACGGCGCCCTTGGGCAGTCCCTGACGCTTGGCGCATTTGGTGCAAACGAGAACGACATCACCGAATTTGGCCCGGGCGTACCGGATCTTATCGGGCGTCACATCGGTCAGGTCTCGTGTCATCGTGTTCCTCGGCGGGGCGGTCTGCCCGGCGTTCATTCGTTCCTGCGCTCGACCCGGCCGCTCGGGTCTAGCCACCCGGGCTCGACCGCTGAAGCCACGCCTTAAAAAGGGCCGAAAAACACGGGACTTCCCAAGGTAACGGCATGGGGTCGAAAGGGCTCCGCGCCGCCTCCGGTGCCATGGGTGCCGGAAGCGCGGTGTGGGGTCGCGTTCGCGCGCCGAGCCTTCAGGAATCCGATGCGATGAATGTCGACGAGGTCAAGCAGTCGGAGCGCCTGCGCGGGGTCATCGACCTCGCACTGCGGGCGGTCCCCGATCTGCGGCGCAACGCCGAGACCGTAGAACCGATCCCCACCGGCCGGGCGCCGACCCTCCTGCGCAGGGCGAGCGAACGCCTCGACTGGCGGCGCCTTCCCGGCCTGCGGCCGGCATCCTCCAAGCCGCCGAACCTCACCATCGACCTGATCCGCAACTTCAGCGTCTTCGTGCTGCTACCGACGCTGATGCTGGCGATCTATCTCTACGGCTTCGCCGCCAACCAGTACGTCGCCGAAGCACAATTCACCGTCCGGGGCAATGTCGAGCCCATGGAGGAGGCTTCGGTCGGCCAGTTCGCCGACCTGATCCAGAAGCATAACAGTCAGGACAGTTTCATCGTCAAGGACTATATCCAGAGCCAGACGCTGGTGTCCAAGATGGAAGAAACGTTGAAGGTCTCGGCGATGTTCGCCCGTGACGAGGCCGATTTCTGGACCCGCTATCGGCCGCCCCAGCCCATCGAGGACCTGGCTCGATACTGGCGTAAGCATGTCATCGCCCGCATCGACGTGATCTCGGGCGTGATCACCCTGACGGTTCGCGCCTTCACGCCGCAGGATGCGCTCGCGATCTCCAAGGAGGTGATCGCGCGCACCGAGGTGCTGATCAACCAGATCTCGCGCGCGGCCCAGGCCGATCTCGTCGCCCATGCCGAAGCCGATGCCGTGCGGGCGCAAACACGCCTGCGCGAAGCCCACCTCGCCCTTCAGAAATTCCGCAACCGCTGGGGCATCATCGATCCGATCAAGGCGGCGGAAGCGACGCTGACGACCCTCGGCAGCCTGCGCAAGGATCAGCTCAAGGCCGAAACCGATCTCCAGGTTCTTCGCGGCTCGAACCTCGACGAGAAGTCCCGCAGCATCCAGACCCTCGTCGCCAACCTCGCGGCGATCCAGCAGCAGACCAAACGGCTTCAGGATCAGCTGACGACGGAAGGTCTCTCGGGTTCCGACCCGTCGAACAACATGACCCGGGCGCTGCTCGAATACGAAGGGCTGCAGGTCGAGAAGACCATCGCGGGCAAACTCAACGAATCCGCTAATCTCATGGTCGATCGGGCCCGCGTCGCGGCCACGAAGCAGCAGATCTTTCTGGCGACCTTCGTGCCGCCGGATCTACCCATCGCCTCGCTGTATCCGCAACGCGGGTATGCCCTCGTCGTCGGGTTCTTCTGCTTCCTGGTGGTGTGGAGTTCCATCGCCCTGATCGTCGCCGGTCTGAAGGATCAGCGTCTCTGAGGCTGCGACCGATCCGGCCGGATCGGATAGCGGCTCTCGGTCACCGGTTCGTCGTGGTATCTCGCCGAGCCGGCATTCCCGCCCGCCCATGCGTCACAGCCGGAACGACATGTCCGAATTCTCCGACCTCATCGCTCGCGCCGTAAACCCGTCCATGACGCGCGAGGCACGGGAATCCGTCTACGGCGTGGTCAAGGAAGCGGTGCAGCGTCTCCAGACCCGAGATGGGCTGGCGGCGGACGATCCACGCATCGCGCTGCAGCAGCACCTCGTCGAGGAGACGATCCGCGACGTCGAAGCCGATATCGCCCGCTTCGTGTCCCTGGAGAAGCTCGAGCGGGCGCACGCGGCCCAGGTCGCCGACGAGGCCGCGCGGAACCGCTGAGGGCCATTGGGGGGTGAGCTGAACCCAATCCCCCGTAAAGCGGTCTCCCTGGAGAGCCAGCGGCGAGCCCCGGAATGCTCGTCGGAGCACCTCCTTCACCCGGGCGTCAGCCGTAGGCGGCAGCCGCCCGCGCGCTGCCGGGTTCGGCCACGCTCAGACCGGCATCGACATACTCGTTGAGCTTGTTCCGCAGGGTCCGGATCGAGATGCCGAGGATCTTGGCGGCATGCGTCCGGTTGCCGAGGCAATGGTCGAGGGTGTCGAGGATCAGGTCGCACTCCACCTGCGCCACCGTCTGGCCGACGAGGCCGCGGGTGGCGGCTTCGGCGACGCGCGCGGCACGCTCGGCCGGACCGGCGGCGGGACCACCGATGCTTTCGCCCTCGGGCGTCAGGATCGCGTCGGGGCCGATCTCCGGACCGGAAGCCAGCAGAACCGCCCGGTGAAGGGTGTTCTCGAGTTCCCGCACGTTGCCGCGCCAGGGATTGGCACGGACGAGCCCCTGCGCCTCGCGGCTCAGGGGTCGCACGGGCACGCCGTTCACCTCGGCGTATTTCCGGGCGAAGTGGCCAGCGAGTTCGAGAATATCGGCGGGGCGCTCACGCAGAGGCGGCAACTTCAGGTGAACGACGTTGAGGCGGTAGTATAGATCCTCGCGGAACGTGCCCTTTCGAACCTCGTCGAGGAGATTGCGGTTCGAGGTCGCGAGCACCCGGATATCGACCTTGACCGGCGCCGAGCCGCCGACCCGGTCGATCACCCGCTCCTGGAGGGCACGCAGCAGCTTCGATTGCAGCCGTACGTCCATCTCCGAGATCTCGTCGAGGAGGAGGGTGCCGCCACTGGCTTCCTCGAAGCGGCCGATGCGGCGGGCGACCGCGCCGGTGAAGGCACCCTTCTCATGGCCGAACAGCTCGGATTCGAGGAGCGCCTCGGGGATCGCCGCGCAATTGACGCAGACGAAGGGCTTGGCCGTGCGGTTCGACTTGCCGTGGACGTGACGGGCCAGCACCTCCTTGCCGGTGCCGCTCTCGCCGGTGATGAGCACGGACGCCTCCGAGCGGGCGACCTGTTCGGCGAGCTTCACCACCCGCTCCATGGAAGCATCCCGCCAGACGAAGGCGCGCCCGTCTTCGGAGACCGCCTGCAGCACCGCGGCGATGAGCTCGGGGTCGGGGGGCAGGGGAATGTATTCGCGTGCGCCCGCCTGGATGGCCGCCACCGCCGCCTTGGCGTCGGTGGCGATGCCGCAGGCGATCACGGGCGTGCGGATGCGTTCGTCGGTGAGCGCGGTGACGAGTTCGCGGATCGGCAGACCGACATCGATCATGATGAGGTCGGCGCCCTTGGCCCGCAGCACAGCCAGTCCCTGCGGCAAGCTCTCGGCGTTGGTGACCGCCGCTCCCCGGTTCATGGCGATCTTGGAAGCGGTGACGAGTTCGCCGTTGAGGCGTCCGATGATGAGAAGCCGCATGGCTCAAGGTCTCCGTGTCGGGGCCTCGCGCGGGCGCGCGGTGGGCCGGGAATGGTCAGTGATCGTTCTTGATGATCTCGGTCATGGTCACGCCGAGGCGCTCCTCCACGAGGACGACCTCGCCACGGGCGACGAGGCGGTTGTTGACGAAGATGTCGATGGCCTCGCCGACCTTGCGGTCGAGTTCGAGCACGGCACCGGGCTGGAGCCGCAGCAGATCACCGATGGGCATGCGCGAGGAGCCGAGCACCGCCGAGACCACCACGGGCACGTCGAAGACCTGTTCGAGGTCGGCTGCACTCTTGGGTGTGGTCGGCGCTTCGCGGATGGATTCGGTGCCGAGTCCATCGAAGGACGCATCCATTCCATTGAGCTGCGGCAGGGTGAAATCGTCCGACATGGTCTGGCTTTCAAAGGATCAGGCGGTGAGGCCGAGGGCATCGAGCACGGCGGCTTCGATGCGGGCGCGGTCGCGCACCACACCGCCGTCGGCCCATTCCATCCGGGCATCCCCCGGAGCGAGGTCGGGTTCCCCGAGAACCACGAGGCGGCCCTCGAAGCCACGCTCGCGCGCCAGACGCTTCACCAGGGCTTCGGCTTCGTCGACGAGGCTCTCGTGGACGCGGACCACGAGGTGAGGCACGCCGCGCAGATGCTGCAGGGCGGAACGGGCCGCATCGCCGATGGCGGCCAGGGGTTGTGTATCGAGGGCCTCGCCGGCGATGCGCCGGGCCAGCGCCACGGCGAAATCCATGGCCTGCGCCTCGCGCTCGGCGTCGCGTGCGTCCGCCTGGCCGAGCAATCCGGCTGCGGCGAGCCCGAGGCGCGTAAGGGCATCGGCCATGCGACCCTGCGCCTGCATCTCGGCCTGGGCGCGGCCCTCCTGCACGCCACGGGCGTAGGCGTCGGCCACCGCCTCGGCCAGGGCCGCATCGTCCTTGGGCGAGGCGACGCTGGCGGGGCGGGGCCGGAAGTCGGTGTCGAACAAGAAGGGACGGGCGTTCAATAGACCAGTTCCTCTTCACCGCTCGACTTGGCGATCATGATCTCGCCCTTCTCGGCCAGGTCCTTGGCGAGTTCGGTCATCTTGGCCTGGGCCTCGTCGACTTCCTTGAGGCGGATCGGCCCGAGCGATCCCATCTCGTCGGTGATGTTCTTGGCCGCCCGGGTGGACATGTTCGACAGGAAGAAGCCGCGCACGCGCTCCTCCGCCCCCTTCAGGGCCCGGCACAGGGTATCGTTGTCGATCTTGCGCAGGAGGGTCTGCACGCTGCCCGGATCGAGCTTCAGCAGATCCTCGAAGGTGAACATCAGCTGGCGAATCTTCTTCGCCGACCCGCGGTTGGCCTGATCGAGGGCGGCGAGGAATCGGCCTTCCGTCTGGCGGTCGAAGGCGTTGAACACATCGGCCATGAGCTCGTGGGCGTCGCGCCGCGTCGTCTGGGCGATGGTCGAGACGAACTCGACGCGCAGGGTCTCCTCGATGTGGCGCAAGGCCTCCTTCTGCACCGTCTCCATGCGCAGCATCCGGTTCAGGACGTCGATGGCGAAATCCTCGGGCAGGATGGTCAGCACCTTGGCGGCGTATTCCGAGCGGACCTTCGAGAGAACCACGGCCACCGTCTGCGGGTACTCGTTGCGCAGGAACGAGGCGAGGATCTCGGGATCGATCTGGGTCAGGCTCGCCCAGACCCGCTTGCCCGAGGCCCCCTTGATCTCGGCCATGATCGAGGAAACCTGATCCTGCGGAAAGATCTTGAGGAGGAGCGATTCAGTCCGCTCGAAGTTCGACGTAATGCCGCCGCCCGACGACAGGCGCGAAACGAAATCGACGATGAGTTTCTCCACGGTCTCGGCCTCGAGGGAGCCGAGCTGGACCATGGCGTGCGAGACCTTCTTGACCTCGTCCTCGTCGAGCATCTGCCAGATCGGCGCACCTTCGGTATCGCCGAGCAGCAGGAGGAGGGCGGCGGCGCGCTGGGTGCCGGGCATGGCGGCGAAGGCCGCTCCGCCGGCATTGGCCAGTTCCGCCGCGATGTTCAAACCCGAGGACATGGCCTCAACTCCTTAGGGACGACGCGCGAAAGGCTAGGCGGATCTCAGTTGTCGTTGATCCAGTTGCGCAGGACCTCGACGGTCTCGCCGGGGCTGGCACGGACCATGTCGACCACTCGTTGCACGGTTTCGGCCTGAACCTGGCCGTTGATCTTGGCGAAATCGACGAGGCGGGCGGTCGGGTTGTCGCGTGGCGCCATCATCGCATCCAGCGCAGGGTCGCCGGTGCTCGCGGACGGGCCGGCCACCAGTGCGATGGCGACGGGCTCGGCGGTGAGCACCCTGCGCAGGAGCGGACGCACCACGGCGAGCAGCACGATGAGGGTCAGCATGGCCAGGACCGTCAGCTCGACGATGCGCATGACGTCCTCCTTGGAGGGTGACATCAGGGACTGGACGAGGCTCGGCTCGATGAACTCGGGCGGGGCCGGAGCCTCCGCGAAGCGCAGGTTGACCACCTCGACCTGATCGCCGCGCGCCTTGTCGAAGCCGATGGCCGTGCGCACCAGGGTCGTGATGCGTTCGACTTCGGCCGCCGGGCGCGGCTGGTAGGTGGGTTTGCCGTCGGCCCCCGGAACGTAGGCTCCGTCGACGAGGACCGCCACGGAGAGCCGCTTGACCCGGCCGCCCTCGACAACTTCGGTCTTGGTCACCCGCGAGATCTCGTAGTTGGTGGTCTCTTCGTTCTTGTTCGTGGAATCCTTCTGGGCCGGGGCGGCGCCCGGCTGATTGGCTCCGGGCAGTTCGTTGCCGACGCTGACGGCTCCCTCGGTCCCGCCCGTCAGGGAGGTCTCGCTGCGGGTCTGGGTCGAGCGCACCACGCGGCTCTCGGGATCGAAGCTCTCGGAGCGGCTCTCGATGCGGTTGACGTCGAGTTCAGCACTGACCTGCACCCGGGCGCGGCCGGCACCGACGATGCCGGCGACGATCTCCTCGATCTGCGCGCGCAGGCGCCGTTCGAGGCCGACCTGCTTCTCCTCGAGCCCCAGCCCCTTGTCGGCCTCCGCGTCACGGGCGCCATCGGCGAGAAGTCGGCCGCGCTCGTCGACGATGGAGACCCGCTCGGGCTTGAGCCCCTCCACCGCCGAGGCGGTGAGGTGGCGGATGGCGCGGACCTGGGACGGATCCAGGTCGCCCATGAGCTTGAGCACGATGGCGGCGCTCGGCGTCTCGCGGTCACGGTCGAACAGGCGCCGCTCGGGGATCACGAGGTGGACGCGCGCCGCCTGGACCCGGCCGATGGCGCGGATGGAGCGGGACAGTTCCCCCTCGAGGGCCCGCAGGTGGTTCACGTTCTGGACGAAGTTGGTGGACGAGAACGCATCGCCCTTGTCGAAAATCTCGTACCCCACACCCGCCTGGCCCGGCAGCCCCTTGCCGGCAAGATCCATGCGCAGGCGGGGAAGATCGGCGCGGGGAGCCATGATGGTCTGACCGGCATCGCCCTTGGTCTCGTACTTGATGCCCCGCGCATCGAGGTCGCGGATCACCGCGGAGGAGTCGGACATGGACAGGTCGGCGAACAGCACGCCCATGTCGGGCTTCGAGACGCGAAGGATCACGAAGGCGAAGAAACCGATCAGCGTCATGGTGACGGCGGCCATGGCGGCCAACCGCGCCGGCCCCAACTTCATCACCAGTTCGAGAACCGATTTCACCGCGCGACGCACCCACCCGAACAAGCGTGGCGGACACCCCGCCCCCGCCCGGCAAAATTTGCCCAGGCCGTGGTTAGCGAGCGGTTAACGATGCGGAGACCATCGCGGGAATCCGAACGAGCGCCCCCCGAAAACACGAAAAAACCGCGTCCCCTGGGGGGCGCGGTCTTTCGAGAGGATCGGCGGGCGCTTTCCCCGTCGGACGAGGCGGTCCCGGTCAGATCCGATTCGTCAGTGCCGGTAATGCTGGATGCGCGTGGTGCGCAGGCCGGCAAGGCCGTGCTGGTCGATGGAGAACTGCCAGCTGAGGAACTCCTCGGTGGTGAGGGTATAGCGCTGGCAGGCCTCCTCCAGGCTGAGCAGGCCACCCCTCACGGCGGCGACCACCTCGGCCTTGCGACGGATCACCCAACGGCGGGTAGTCGTCGGGGGAAGATCGGCAATGGTTAATGGACTACCATCAGGCCCGATCACATACTTCACTCTCGGGCGGCTTGGTTCGGTCATGATACGCTCTACAACTCGACTGACCTGTCGAGATTGGAAGCTACTTGCCTCCACTTAAAATATGTTGAAGCGGAACGATTGCATCTGATTCGTCTCGAAGCTCATGTGGACAACCCTGTTCCGATGCTCCGCACGCTGCCGATCGGAACCCGTGCAGAGTCGATCAGGAGGACCGGTGCGGTGCCGCTGAGATCGATCCCGTCGACCTTGCCGGTGATCTGCGTATCGACGTTCACCTGGGTCCCCGTCGCGTCGCGGGCATCGACCTTGATGGAATAGGTTCCCGACGGTGCGCTCATCCCCGTGGATGCCCGCCCGTCCCACACATAGCTCTGCGCCCCGGCCGGCATGGCCTTGCTCTGCGTCGCCACCACGTTGCCCTGGGCATCCGTGATGGTGATGGTCGCCTGGGTGGCGGCGCGCGAGGGCGTCAGGGTCCAGGTGGCCGAGCCGCCGGCCAGATCGGCGGTCTTGCCGTCGGCGGTCACGGTCTGGCCGATGAAGCCCGTGGCGGAAGCCGAACTCGACGCCTTGGCGTTGGTGAGGATCGAGTCGAGGCGATCGTTGGACTTCAATTGCTGCTCGACGCCCGCGTACTGCACCAGCTGCTGGGTGAACTGGTTGGTGTCCATCGGGTCGAGGGGATTCTGATTCTTGAGCTGCGTCGTCAGCAGCGTCAGGAATTGCGTGAAGTTGCCCGCGATCTCCTGGGCGGACGTCCTGGTGGTCGAACTCGCCGACGCGGCGGTGTTCGCCAAGCTGCTGATGCCGGATGACATATCGGATGCCCCTTCAGATTCGGATGTCGAGGCCGGTCAGGCCCCTCAGGGTGCGTACGGGGATGGCTTCGAGGGCGGCGCGGCCCTCGGGCTGGTGGGAAAGGCCGGGTCCACCGGAGCGGCCATCGGGGCGGCGCCCATCGGAGCCCTGGTTCTCCGTGCCCTGGCCGCCGGACTGCGTGTCGCTGCGCAGGGACAGGCTGATGTTGGCCTCAGGGGCGTCGAGGCCGGCCTGCGAAAGGGCCTGCTGCAGGCTGCCGGCATCGCGCTGGAGCAGGGCGAGGGTCTCGATGCGGTCGACGACGAGATGTGCCATCACCGTCCCGCGCTCCTTGTCGATGTCGAGGCTGACGTCGATGCGTCCGAGTTCACCGGGATCGAGCCGGATCTCGAAATGGTTCGAACCCTGAAGTGAGCGTAGGCCGATGGTCATCGGCACGGCTCCCAACGGTACGGCGGGCGCGGCGGCTTGCGGCGCGGGGGCGGCCGTGACCGACGCACCGGACGCCGCCGTTGCGGCGGGCGCGGCCGAGAAGCCCGGCACGAGCGCATCGAAATTCTCCCGGACGGCGGACAACCCTTCGGGCATGGCGAACGCCGCGACGGGCTCGGCGCTGCCGAACGCCTCGTGCACGGCCACCGCCGCATCGGACTTGCCGCCGAGTGCCGGATCGAACGTTCCGGCCGCCGATATGTCCGGCCGGGCAAGGGTATTCTGCCCAGCGGCGGCGGGCGCCTCGCCCCTGGGCGACGGGACGCTCCCGGATGGAAGCTGGAGCTGACCCGGCGAGGACGAGACTTGCCCAGTCACGGCTGAGGCCTGACCCGCCGCATCCTGCCCCCCCGACACCGCGTCCCCAGCGACGGATGTCTGTCCCCCTTGGCCGGGTCCTGCTTGGAGCATGGGCTGGGGCGGAGGGGGCGCGGGCAGAACGCCGAAGCCCATGAGGGAGATGGCCGGCTCGTCGGCCGACAGCCCGGCGGGGTCCGTGTCCTCCTCCGTCCCGTCGCCGGTACCCACTTCCGAGGAACCGATGATCGCCGCGACATTCGAACTGGCGAGGACCGCCCCGGCCATGCCCGCCTCGGGGGAGCCCGCAGCGCCGGCCGGAACGGAGGCGACGAGGCCTGCCCGGTCCTGCGACAGGGCGTTCGTCCCAGCCCCAGCCTCGCCGGATGGGCCGGCATTCGCCTTTGTCGAGACCTTCGCCGAAGGAGCCGGGGCGTCACGCACGGCTCGAACGGGCGCCGGTGAGCTTTCAGCCCCGGATGAATCGATCCTCGATGACCCGGCCTTGGTCCGTTCCGTGGTCCGGGTCTGCCCCGTGTCGATGTCCGGCGTCCGGGCTCGCTCGGATCGGCTGGCGATGTTCGCGCGGGCAAGCTCGGCCCGGGCGGTCTGCGTACGGGCGTCCGGTGTATGGACGTCCTGGGACCGGGTGGCCACGGTCGCACGGGACGGTTCGGGATCACGAACGACGAAAGCGGCCCGTGCCGGGGCTTGCGCCGAAACACGGGGGGCGGTCGGCGTCGCACGGCGCAGGAGAAAATCCGTTTCGAGGAACGTCTGCGCCATGGGTCCAAGGTCTCCTTGTCGGATCCTGGAGCAAGGGACGCGCCAGCCTCCCGAACCAGTCAATATCTTGTAAAGACGAGATTTTTTCGCAGCGGCCCGAAGGCGATCCGGCGAAATCTGCGCGTCGCCCGGCAGAACCTGCCGGGTCTGCAGCGGGATGCCCGACTTCGCGTAAGCCGTTTCGTTCCTAGAGACGCGCGCTCTTCGAAGGCGCGGCCCGAGTCCGTTCCGGTGGCGATCGGCCCTGCCGGCCCTGTCCCTGGAACTCGGGCGCAAGGAACGCTATAGACTCGCGACCGGGACCGGACCGGCCCCGTCGGTGAAACCTGGCGCGATGAATTCCCTCGATCTTCCCAAGGCCCCGCACGAGACGCGTGTCGTCGTCGCCATGTCCGGCGGCGTCGATTCCTCCGTCGTGGCCGGCCTCCTGAAGCGCCAGGGCTACGACGTCGTCGGCATCACGCTCCAGCTCTACGATCATGGTGCAGCGACCCATCGCAAGGGCGCCTGCTGCGCCGGCCAGGACATTCACGATGCCCGCCGGGTCGCCGAAGTCCTCGAGATCCCGCATTACGTCCTCGATTACGAGGATCGGTTCCGGGAATCGGTGATCGACCGGTTCGCCGAGAGCTACCTCGCGGGCGAGACGCCGATCCCATGCGTCGAGTGCAACCGGTCCATCAAGTTCCGCGATCTCCTCGCCACGGCGCGCGACCTCGATGCGGACGCCCTGGCGACGGGCCATTACGTCGCGAGCCGGCCCATGCCGCAGGGCGGACGCGGCCTGTACCGCGCCCTCGATCCCGCCCGCGACCAGAGTTATTTCCTCTACGCCACCACGGGCGAGCAGCTCGATTTCCTGCGCTTTCCCTTGGGTGAATTGCCGAAGGACGAGACCCGGCGCCTCGCCCATGAGCTCGGCCTGTCGGTCGCACAGAAAGCGGACAGTCAGGACATCTGCTTCGTGCCGCAGGGGCGCTACGCCGACGTCATCGCCCGCCTGCGCCCGGACGCTGCCCGGGCCGGCGACATCGTCGATCTCGCCGGCCGGATCCTCGGTCGCCACGAGGGCATCGTCAACTACACCGTCGGCCAGCGCCGGGGCCTGCGCCTCGCCGTGGGCGAACCGCTCTACGTGGTGCGCCTGGAGCCCGACACCGCCCGCGTGGTCGTCGGCCCGCGCGAGGCCCTGGCCACCAGTCGCATTCGCCTCACCGACGTGAATTGGCTGTCCGAAAGCGTGCCGGTCGATCTGTCCGTGGCCGTGCGGGTCCGGTCGACCCGGGAGCCGCGCCCGGCCCATCTCACCCTCGACACCGCCGCCGGCACCGCCGAGGTCGTTCTGGCGACGCCCGAGGACGGCGTCTCGCCGGGTCAGGCCTGCGTGATCTACGCGGATGACGGCCCGCGTGCGCGGGTGCTCGGCGGTGGCACCATCCGGCGCATCGACGCGTTGCAGGCTGGAGCCGCGCAGGCGGCCTGACCCACTCTTCCACTTCCCACAGGACTTCGAGATCGACATGCTGAGCGAGCCGCGGGAGGCCGGTCCGAGCACCGCCCTGATGCGCAAGGCCTATGCCCGCTGGGCGCCGGTCTACGACGTCGTCTACGACAAGCTGACCGAACCCGCCGCCCGCGACGCCGTGGAAGCGGCCGTGGCCTGCGGTCCGCGCATCCTCGAAGCCGGCGTCGGCACCGGCCTCTCCCTGGGTTACTACCCGCGTACCAGCTTCGTCTGCGGAGTCGATCTGTCCGAGGACATGCTGAAGCGCGCCCGCGCCAAGGTGCTCCGGCGCGGCCTCACCCACGTGCGCGGTCTCCAGGTGATGGACGTCTGCCGCCTCGGCTACGCCGACGCCAGCTTCGACGCCGTGGTGGCCCAGTTCCTCATCACCCTGGTGCCGGATCCGGAAGGCGCACTGTCGGAGTTCCTGCGGGTGGTACGGCCGGGCGGCGAGATCGTGCTCGCCAACCATTTCGGTCAGACGGACGGGCCGATGGCCAAGGTCGAGGAGATCGTCGCCCCGCTCTGCACCAAGATCGGGTGGTCGTCCGACTTCAAATCCACACGGATCGAGGCCTGGGCGCGGACCAACGGCGTCGAGTTCATCGGCGTCGCCCCGACCTTCCCGGGTGGCTTCTTCAAGATCCTGCGGATGCGCAAACGCGCCTGACACCGCAACCCCGCGAACCTCTGAATCCGGCCCGGCTCGTCCCGCACGCTCCGGGCTTCTTCATGATTGCGGCTTGGAATTTCATCCTCCTCCGAAGGTCCTTCGCGCGGTCGCACCGGACCAAAGCGTGGCTGTGGCGAGGTCGCAACACCCCAAAACCATCCAGACTTTGCCTTGGGAGGCGCCAGCCCCCGCCGCGATCCCGCCATAAACCGGGACCACCTCATGCCGTGCGGTAAACGGTAGTCCCCCCAACGATTTACCGCACAGTTCCGAGTCATTCGACGAGTGAACCACGTGGGTTCGCACGCCACCCGCGTGGGGTCGTGCGGCACACCGGACGACCGGACCTCATGTCCAAGCGGTAGCAGGCCGGGGCGGCGAGATTGACCATGGACGCGCGCACCACCGACAAGTCCAAGCTTCCGAGCCGTCACGTGACGGAGGGACCCGAGCGCGCGCCCCACCGCTCGTACCTCTATGCCATGGGCCTCACCAAGGAGCAGATCCATCAGCCGCTCGTCGGCGTGGCTTCGTGCTGGAACGAGGCGGCGCCCTGCAACATCTCGCTGATGCGTCAGGCCCAGGCCGTGAAGAAGGGGGTTTCGGCCGCCAACGGCACCCCGCGCGAGTTCTGTACCATCACGGTCACCGACGGTATCGCCATGGGGCATGCCGGCATGCGCGCCTCCCTGCCGTCCCGCGAAGTCATCGCCGATTCCGTCGAACTCACCATGCGCGGCCACGCCTACGACGCCCTCGTGGGGCTGGCCGGCTGCGACAAGTCCCTGCCCGGCATGATGATGGCCATGGTGCGCCTCAACGTGCCGTCGATCTTCATCTACGGCGGCTCGATCCTGCCCGGCTCGTTCCGGGGTCGGCCCGTCACGGTGCAGGACCTGTTCGAGGCCGTGGGCAAGGTTGCGGTGGGCGATATGTCCCTCGACGACCTCGACGAGCTGGAACAGGTCGCCTGCCCCTCGGCCGGCGCCTGCGGCGCCCAGTTCACCGCCAACACCATGGCGACCGTCTCCGAGGCCATGGGTCTGGCGCTGCCATACTCGGCCGGTGCCCCGGCTCCCTACGAGATCCGCGACAGATTCTGCATGACGGCGGGCGAGAAGGTGATGGAGCTTATCGCCAAGAACATCCGTCCGCGCGACATCGTCACCCGCAAGAGCCTCGAGAACGCGGCGGCGGCGGTGGCCGCTTCGGGCGGCTCCACCAACGCGGCCCTGCACCTGCCGGCCATCGCGCACGAATGCGGCATCAAGTTCGACCTGTTCGACGTCGCCGAGATCTTCAAGCGCACGCCCTACATCGCCGACCTGAAGCCGGGCGGGCGCTACGTCGCCAAGGACATGTTCGAGGTCGGCGGCATCCCGCTCCTCATGAAGACGCTCCTCGACCACGGCTTCATGCACGGCGACTGCATGACGGTGACCGGCCGCACCATGGCGGAGAACATGGAGCGGGTGCACTGGAACCCGGACCAGGACGTGGTGCGGGCCGCCAACACGCCCCTCACCCCCACGGGCGGCGTCGTCGGCCTGCGCGGCAACCTCGCCCCCGAGGGCGCCATCGTGAAGGTCGCGGGTATGCCGGCATCCGCCCAGGTCTTCACCGGCCCGGCCCGGGTGTTCGATGGCGAGGAGGCCTGCTTCGAAGCGGTCCAGAAGCGCACCTACAAGGAAGGCGAGGTTCTGGTCATCCGCTACGAGGGCCCGAAGGGTGGCCCCGGCATGCGCGAGATGCTCTCGACCACCGCGGCTCTGTACGGCCAGGGCATGGGCGACAAGGTCGCCCTCATCACCGATGGCCGGTTCTCGGGCGCGACGCGCGGGTTCTGCGTCGGCCATGTCGGGCCGGAAGCCGCCATCGGCGGCCCCATCGGCCTGATCCGGGACGGCGACGTCATCACCCTGGATGCGATCAACGGCACCCTCGACGTCGCCGTGAGCGACGAGGAGTTCGCCACGCGCCGGGCCGCTTGGACGCCGCGGACCAACTCGGCGACGTCCGGCTACCTGTGGAAGTACATGCAGACCGTAGGTCCTGCCGTGGACGGCGCGGTGACCCATCCGGGCGGCGCCGAGGAGACGCACACCTATGCCGACATCTAGGACCGCCCTCGGCCGCCCCGTGCGGCCGGACCGGGCCGCCCCGGATCGGCTGACGCGCGGACGGCTGCGCGTCGCCATGGCGGCCGGGCTCCTGTTCCTGTGCGGAATGCCCGTGGAGGCGCTCGACGCCACTGCACGCACACCTGTGCCCCCGGCGGGCTATCGCACCGCCCGCGAGGCCCTGCGCTCGGGCGTGCGCGACTACAACGCCGGCGACAAGGAAGGCGCCGCGCGTGCCCTCGAATATGCTGCCGGCCAGGGCCACGCCCTCGCCCTGTGGAAGCTCGGCCGCATGTACGCCGAGGGCGACGGCGTGCCCCACGACGACCTCAAGGCGTTCGAGTTCTTCTCGCGCATCGCCGACGACACCACCGACGACGGGCCCGACGCTCAGAATTCGGGCGTGATGGCCAGCGCCTTCACGGCTTTGGGCGCCTACTTCCTCGACGGGATCAAGGGCACATACGTGCGCCCCAACCCCGAGCGCGCCTACGACATGTTCAACTACGCGGCGTCGTATTTCGGCGACCCGAACGCCCAGTACAACCTCGCCCGGCTCTACCTCGACGGCACCGGCGTCGAGGCCGATCCGCGCCAGGCCGCGCGGTGGTTCAACCTCGCGGCCGAGAAGGGCCACGCCCCGGCTCAGGCGCTCCTCGGCGAACTCCTCATCAACGGCCAGGGCGTGCCGAAGCAGCGCGCCCGCGGTCTGATGTGGCTCTCCCTGGCGCGCGAGGCCGCGCAGGGCCGTAAGGACGACTGGATCGTCACCCTGTACGACAAGGCCTGGACGGCCGCGAGCGAGGACGACCGCCTGACCGCCCAGGCACAGGCCCTCCAGGCGCAGGCTCAGGTCACCGGATCGGCCCGGCGCCGACGCTGAGGTCCAGGCCGCAGCGTCGGGCCGTCCGGCCTACGGGTTCGTGCGCGCCGCGAGCGCCGTGATGAAGGACGGACGCTCCAGGGTCGTGGCGACGTAGCGGGCGAGCTTGGGCCAACGCGCGGCATCGACCTTCTCGTCGGCCAGGTGCAGGTTGTGGAAGCCGGTCACCACCGAGATATCCGCGATGCTGAAAGCGTCGCCCACGAGGTACGGCCCGTCGATCTGCGCTTCGAGGTAATCGTAGATCTTCGGCAGATCCTCGTTAAGCGCCTTCGTGACAGCGGCTTCGTCGCCCGGCTGGCCCAGCAATTTGGGCTTCACGACCCGGTTGGCGAAGGGGGCGATGATCACTGGAAACATTTCCGTATCGCCGAACTTGTCGAACCAGATCGCCCGGCCGCGTGCCTTGGCTTCCGTTGGCAACAGCGGCGGAGTCGGATGTTTCGCCTCGATGTAGAACAGGATTGCGGACGAATCCGCGAGGAGGAAACCGTCGTCGTCCATGGCCGGGATCTTGCCGAGCGGGCTGGCGGACTGAAAGTCGGCGTCGGGATCGTGGAAGAACAAGGGAATGTGCTCGGCGCTCTGACCCTTCTCGGCAAGCGCCACGAGGACCTTGCGGACGTAAGGGGAGTAGCCGGTACCGTAGAGTTTCACGTGGGAAGGCTCCTGTTCCAGAGGGACGCGGCGTAGCAACCCGCCACCGGCCCCTTGGTTCAGGAAAAACCGACCCGAGCGGGATGAAGGTCAGGCGAGTTCCGCCGTCACCGGTACGTGGTCGGACGGTTTTTCCAGCCCGCGCAGATGCTTTTGTACCGAGGCCGAGACCAGGCGATCGGCGGCCCGGGGCGAGAGCAGGAGGTGATCGATGCGAATGCCGGCATTCCGGTTCCAGGCACCGGCCTGATAATCCCAGAACGTGTAGAGGCCGGGCTTCGGATCGCAGGCCCGTAAAGCCTCGGTGTAGCCCTCGGCCAGGAGCGTGCGGAAAGCCGCACGGGTCTGGGGCAGGAAGAGCGCGTCATTCACCCAGGCCGCCGGATCGGACGCGTCCTCGGGCTCTGGGATGACGTTGTAGTCGCCTGCGAGCACCACGGCTTCCTCGCTGGTCAGGAGATCGCGGGCGTGGTGCCGCAGGCGCTCCAGGAACGCGAGCTTGTAGGGGTATTTCGGGCTGTCGACGGGATTGCCGTTGGGCAGGTAGAGCGAGGCGACCCGCACGGGTGCCGTATCGTCCCCCGTGATCAGGCCTTCGATGTACCGGGCCTGCTCGTCGGTCTCGTCGCCGGGCAAGCCGCGCCGGACCTCGCTCAGCACGAGGGGGGCCCGCACCAGCAGGGCGACGCCGTTATAGGCCTTCTGCCCCAGGGTCTCGACGGCATACCCCGCCCCTTCGATCTCGGCGCGCGGGAATGCCTCGTCCTGGCATTTCAGTTCCTGGAGGCAGACCACATCGGGCTTGGCCTCGTCGAGAAACGCCACGAGGTGGCCGACCCGCTGCTTGATGGAATTGACGTTCCACGTGACGATCCGCATGGGGCTTGATGTCCTGAACCTCGGCGTCGCCCGTCATCGGGGCTTCGCGCAGCGGTGGCAAGCCGTCGGGGCGATCGCGAAGTCGAAGATGGACCGGGAAAAAGGATATGCCCGACACGTGGTTCGCGCCGCTCCAGGCCTATTGCGAGCGAACCGACGCGACATTCTGGGCCGAGCCCATCAACGCGGTCTCGAACGCGTCCTTCCTGGCGGCCGCGTTCGCGGTGATGCGGCACGAGGGGAGGGGCAGGCGACCCGACGCTCCCGTGCGAATGCTGGCCGGACTCGTCGCCCTGGTCGGCCTCGGCTCGTTCCTGTTCCATACCCTGGCGGTACGCTGGTCGCTCCTGGCCGATGTCATTCCCATCGCGCTGTTCATCCACGCCTACTTCTTCCTGGCCTTGCGGCGCTTCTTCGATCTCGGGTCGGGGCCGGCCCTGGGTCTGACGTTGCTGTTCGCCGGGGTCGGCTTCGGTCTGGAACCGGCGTTGACGGCCTTGAGCGGCAGCGATGTCGATGCCGTCAGCAACGGCTCCATCGGTTACGTCCCGGCGATCCTGGCGCTCTTCGGTGTCGGCGCCGGTCTCGCCCGCTCGCCCGGAATCCCTCAAGCACCGGCGCGGCACGGGGCCGGGCGGGCGCTCCTCGGCATCGCCGCCCTGTTTGGCGTCTCCCTGGCTTTCCGGACCCTCGACCGGAGCCTGTGCGCGAGCGTACCTCTGGGCACGCATTTCCTGTGGCATGTCCTCAATGCCGGCGTCCTCTACGGGCTCCTCGTGACAGCCCTTCGCCACGGCGCACGGAAGGCGTGAGCACGCCGTCGGCGGGTTTGTTGCACCCCCTGGAAATTCGTTGCAGAAGAGCCCGCCGCTCCCGACCGGGGCGAACGGAATGCCCCGTGGACGGTCGCCCTGTGCCGGGCAAGCCCTGGACGGGCCACTGGAAGATGACGGATCGCGCGCCATGAAACAGCCCCTCCGCCTCGGAGTCGCCGGCCTCGGCACCGTCGGTGCCGCCGTGGTCCGCATGGTCGCCCGCCGGGCCGACGCGCTCGCTGCCGCCAGCGGCCGCGAGGTCCGGGTCGCCGCCGTGTCGTCGCGTGATCGAGGCCGAGACCGCGGTCTCGACTTGACGGGCGTCACTTGGTTCGACGACCCCGTGGCACTTGCCGCGAGCCCGGACATCGATTGCGTGGTCGAGCTCATCGGTGGCGCCGAGGGTCCGGCGAAAGCCACGGTGGAAGCGGCACTCGCGGCCGGCAAGCACGTGGTCACGGCCAACAAGGCGTTGCTGGCGCGGCACGGCGCCGCCCTGGCCCGGGCGGCGGAAGCGAAGGGCGTCAGCCTCGCCTACGAGGCGTCCGTCGCCGGCGGCATCCCGGTGATCAAGGCCCTGCGCGAGGGGCTCACGGGCAACGCCGTGTCGCGCGTCTACGGGATCATGAACGGCACCTGCAACTACATCCTCACGCGGATGGAGCGCGAGGGCCTGACCTTCGAGGCCTGCCTCAAGGATGCGCAGGCCCTCGGCTACGCCGAGGCCGACCCGACCTTCGACGTCGAGGGCTTCGACACCGCCCACAAGCTCGCCATCCTCACGAGCCTCGCCTTCGGCGTGGAGATCGACGCCGAGGGCGTGTCGGTGGAGGGCATCTCGGCGATCCAGCCCCTCGACCTCACCATGGCGGAGGAGCTGGGCTACCGCATCAAGCTGCTTGGGGTCGCTCAGGTCGCCGAGGGCGGGATCGAGCAGCGCGTACACCCGACCATGGTGCCGAAATCCTCGGCCATCGCCCAGGTGATGGGCGTCACCAACGCGGTGACGATCGACGCCGACGCGGTCGGTGAACTCACCCTCATCGGCCCCGGTGCCGGCGGCGAGGCCACGGCCTCGGCGGTCGTCTCCGACATCACCGACATCGCGGCGAACGTGAACCGCCCGACCTTCGGCCGACCCAACGCGGATCTCGGCCCCTCCCAGCGCGTCGCCATGCAGCGGCACGAGGGCGGCTACTACATCCGCCTCACGGTCCACGACCGGCCCGGCGTCGCCGCGGGTGTCGCCACCCGCATGGCCGAGCGCGACATCTCCATCGAGAGCATCCTGCAGCGCCGTTCGGAGAGCGCGGCCTCCAAGGACCCGCACGGCCGCTCGGGCCAGCCCGTACCCCTCGTGCTGATCACCTACGCGGCCACCGAAGGAACCATCCGCGCGGCCCTCGACGCCATCGCGGCCGATGGTCTGCTGGCGGAGGCGCCCCAACTCATCCGGATCGAGCGGGAATAGGCGCCCGGCGCAAGATTTCGCTGGAACACCGGAAGAAAACGCCCGGAACAGTAGTGTTTCTCGAACTTTAGTTCATAGAGAGCGCACGAACGGCGAGAGGCGCGGACAGGTCCATGGCGTACGGCAAGACACCCCCCGGCGGTACGGTCGATCGTACCCTGGCCCTGGAACTGGCACGGGTCACGGAGCGCGCCGCCATCGCCGCCGCCCATCTGCGCGGCCAGGGCAAGGAACGGGAGGCGGATCAGGCCGCCGTCGATGCCATGCGGGTCGAGTTGAATACGCTTCCCATCGACGGCACCGTGGTGATCGGCGAGGGCGAGCGCGACGAGGCGCCGATGCTCTACATCGGTGAACGCCTCGGCACCGGAGCGGGCCCGAAGGTCGATATCGCCGTCGATCCCCTCGAAGGCACCACCCTGTGCGCCAAGGACATGCCCGGCGCCATCGCGGTGATGGCGCTGGCCGAGGCCGGGTCCTTGCTGGCCGCCCCCGACGTCTACATGCAGAAGATCGCCATCGGCCCCGGCTATCCGGCGGGTCTCGTCGATCTCGATGCCAGCCCGGCCGACAATATCGCCGCCCTGGCGCGCCACAAGGGGATCGACCCCGCCCAGATCACCGCCATCATTCTCGACCGGCCACGGCATATGGCCCTGGTCGCCGCCGTGCGGGCGACGGGCGCCGGTATCCGCCTGATCTCGGACGGCGACATCGCCGCCATCATCCACACCACCAGCCCGGACGAGACCGGCGCCGACATCTACCTCGGCATCGGTGCCGCCCCCGAGGGTGTCATCGCCGCCGGGGTGCTGCGCTGCATCGGCGGCCATATGCAGGGCCGGCTCATCCTCGACAGTCACGAGAAGCGCGAGCGCGCGGCACGGATGGGCATCAGCGACCCGAACCGGAAGTACGAGCTCCACGACATGGCGCGCGGCGACGTCATCGTGGCGGCCACGGGGGTCACGGACGGAGCCCTCCTGAAAGGCGTGCGGTTCAAGCAAGGGCACGTCGAGACCGAGACGGTGGTCTATCGCTCGGCCACCGGCACCGTGCGCCGGATCATCGGCGAGCATCGCCGGACCCGACCCTTCGAAGGCTGACGATGGGACGGCCGGGAACTCAGTCCCGGCAGCCGTTCCGTTGCTCTTCACGCACGATATCGGCAATCTTCGCGCGATCGCGGGCGGAAAGCGGCACATCGCGGATTTCGTCGTAGCGGCAATCGGCGTTGCCGAAAGCCTTGATGCCGCGGGCCGTCTTGAAGCAGTAGCCGGCCTCGGCATAGACGGCATTGCGCTCGCCCCAGAACGCGTCGCACGGAAAGGCGGCCCAGGCCGGTGCGGCAGTCGGGACGAAAAGGCAGACAAGGATCAGACGACGCAGCATCGGAGAGCTCCCATGGATGCGCGATCCTGCCGCGTTTTCACGATGCCGCACATGTCCTCAGCCGTAAATTCCGAGCCGAGATTGCCCGGAGGCAGGCAAGCTTTCCCAGGCGGGGGCTCTCCGAGGCCCAAGAACTCCGCTCGATTGCTCCGGACCAGGCCGAGCCCGGTATCGAGCGGAGGCTGCCGTCAGTTGAAGAGCGAACCCACACCGCCCTGGACGCGCCCGAGGCCCTGCTTGGCGATGGGATTGCCGGGGTCGAGCTGCGCGGCGCGCTGGTAGCTCTCCATCGCCTCCTTGCGGCGGTTGGACTTCTCGTAGGCGACGCCGCGATAGGCCCAGGACGTCGCGTCCTTGTTGTTGACGTTGAGCGCCGCGTTGTAGTCCTCGATGGCCTTGTCGAACTGGTTGGTGGCAATCAGGCTCTGGCCGCGGGCGGCGTAGGGAGCGGCGACGAACGGGTTGCGGTCGATGGCGGCGTCGAAATCACCGATGGCCTGGGTGTTCTGGTTCTGCTTCTGCCGCACGAGCCCACGCGCGTGATAGGCCTCGGCGGATTCCGGCGTCAGGCGGATCGCCTGGTTGAGGTCGTTGCCGGCGCCTTCGAGGTCGCCCTGGGCACGCAGCACGTTGGCGCGGCCGATATAGGCCGGGCCGTAGTTCGGGTCCGCCGCGATGGCCTTGGAGAAATCTCCGAGCGCAGCGTCGTTGCGGCCGATCTGGCGGTTGGCGAGCGCGCGGTTGTTGTAGGCCGAGGCCGAGTTCGGATCGATCTGCACCGCCTTGGTGAAATCGCCGATGGCGTCGTTGAACTGGCCCGAGCGCGCATAGGCCGCGCCGCGCGTGACATAGGCGGCGGCATCGTTCGGGTTGCGCTGGATCACTTCGCTGAGCGAGGCGATGTTCACGTTGGTGGCGCCCGTGGTGTCGGTCTCGAGGACGGCGAACTGCTTCGGCGCACCGGCATTGCCATAGGTCTCGCACCCACCGAGCGCGACCGCCACGAGGGCGGCCCCGATCAGCCCCGCCTTCGATGCCCGCAGCGTCAGAACCGTCATGAACCCGCTCCCCCCGGGCGTCCGTGCCCTGCACGGTACCGCCCAACCAACTTGTGCCCGAACCTGAGGCCGCCCCGATCCGCGAGCCCGCGCCGGAACGGTCGCGCATCGCGGTGAACGCACACTTAAGAAAGCGCCGTTCCCGACCCTCAAGCCCGGCGATGTGGCGAACGTATGGCTCGTGACACCGATGGGCTCCGGGGAGCCCCGGCGCCGGTCAAACGCTTCGGCCGTGTGGTGCCGGAGCCGCAGGTCAAGGCCTCCGTCAGGCTTCCGCGGCCTCAATGGCGCCGCTGAGCTCGAGCCACTCCTCCTCGGCCGATTCGAGGGCGCTGGCGGCGTCGGAGCGCATCTTCGCGAGTTCGCCCGCCTTGGCGGCGTTGGCCTGGAACGCGGTACCATCGGCGAGCGCCGCGTCGATCTTGGCCATGGCCTCGGCGAGCTTCTTCATGCGCGCCTCAACCGCCTCGATCTTCTTGCGCAAGGGAGCGAGGGCCACCCGGCGTTCGGCATTGGAGCGCCGCTCCACCGCCTTGACCCCGCCGGCCGCCTCGGACGCCTCCTTCTCCGCCGGCCGCTCGGGACCGGCGAGGACGAAGCGGCGATAATCGTCCATGTCGCCGTCGAAGGCCTTCACGCTGCCGTTGGCGACGAGCCAGAGCCGATCGGCACAGGCCTCGACCAGGAAGCGGTCGTGGGACACGAGGATCACGGCCCCTTCGTAATCGTTGATCGCCTCGACCAGGGCCTGCCGGCTCTCGATATCGAGGTGGTTCGTCGGCTCGTCGAGGATGAGCAGGTGTGGCCCCTTGAAGGCCGCGAGGCCCATGAGGAGCCGTGCCTTCTCGCCACCCGAGAGCTGGGAGACGGGCGTTTCGGATTTCGTGCCAGAGAAGCCGAGCCGCGCGGCGGCGGCGCGTGCCTTGGATTCCGGCACGTCCGGCATCAGGTCTCGGACATGGGCGTAGGCGCTCTCGGCGGGGCGCAACTCGTCGAGTTGGTGCTGGGCGAAGTAGGCGACCTCCATCTTGCCCGAGCGGCGCATCTCCCCGCTCAACGGTGGCAGGCGTCCGCCGATGAGCTTGCAGAAGGTCGACTTGCCGTTGCCGTTGGCCCCGAGCAGGGCCACGCGGTCGTCGGGGGCGAGGGACAGGTTGAGCCCCGACAGCACGATGCGGTCGGGGTAGCCGGCCTGGACCCGCTCCATGGCGACGATGGGCGGCGAGAGCGGCCGCTCCGGACTCGGCAGGCGGAAGGCCGGCACGTCGTCCTCGATCACCGAGGCGATGATTTCCATCTTGGCCAACCGCTTGACGCGGGACTGCGCCTGCCGCGCCTTCGTCGCCTTGGCCTTGAACCGATCGACGAAGCTCTGGAGATGCGCCCGCTCGGCGTCCTGCTTCACCTTCGCCTTGGCCTGGAGCGTGCGCTTCTCGGCGACCTGGCGGGCGAACGAGGTGTAGCCGCCCCGGTAGATCGCGAGCTTGCCCCGGTCGAGGTGCAGGATGTGGTCGACGCACTCGTCCAGCAGGTCCCGGTCGTGGGAGATGATCACCGCCGTGCGCGGATAGCGTTCGAGGTAGTCGTACAGCCAGATAGTGCCTTCGATGTCGAGGTAGTTGGTCGGCTCGTCGAGCAGAAGCAGGTCGGGCTCGGAGAACAGCACTGCGGCGAGGGCCACGCGCATGCGCCAGCCACCCGAGAAGTCGGAGCACGGGCGGCCCTGCGCCTCGGCATCGAACCCGAGGCCGTGCAGGATCGCCGCCGCGCGGGCGGGTGCCGAATGCGCTTCGATGTCCACGAGCCGGGTCTCGATCTCGGCCCGGCGCAGGCCGTCGGCGTGTTCGGCGTCCGCCATCAGGCGCGCGCGCTCGGTGTCGGCCGCGAGCACGACGGCGTGCAGGGTCTCGGGGCCGGCCGGGGCCTCCTGGGCGACGGCGCCGATGCGCATGCCCTTGGGCATCGACACGGTTCCGCCCTCCGTCGGCAACTCGCCGAGGATCGCCCGGAACAGGGTGGTCTTGCCGGCCCCGTTGCGGCCGACGAGCCCGACCCGGGCCCGGTCCGGAATGACGAAGGTGGCGCCGTCGAGGATCAGGCGCTCGCCGATGCGATAGGTAAGGTCGTTGACGCGCAGCATGGACGGCGTTCTGGCGCCGTGCCCCGGCCGTGGCAAGCGTCGCACCGCGGTTTCGAACCCTCCCGGACGGTTTCCCCGCCGGCGCGCCGGATCGGATGCGTTCCGAGGCGGCGGGATCGGCGCGGGGCGGGCCTATCCACGCCGATCTGGGAGGCGGCGGCTTGACCGCTCCAGACCCGGCGGTCACCATCGCGGCGCGGTAAGGACCTGTCAGGTGCCGGGCTAGAATGCCGGATCGGCGGCGATCCCCTTGAGGTCAGGATCGGGCGCAGGGCGCCACCAGGAGTTTTTTCGATGAGTCGGCTGGCGACAATCCCGTTCTTCAAGGAACCGGGAATCGAGTTGTCGTCCTACGAGACGCGCTGTCATTGGCGCCGGTTCGACGAGAACGAGGTCCTGGTCGACTACGACGACGTCTCAACCGACGTGTACTTTCTCGCCTCCGGCGAGGTTCGCATCCTCAACCGGTCGCAATCCGGCAAGGAAGTGATCCTCGGCGAGATGCGCGGCGGCGCGTTCTTCGGCGAACTCGCAGCACTCGATGGCATCGGCCGTTCGGCCAACGTCACCGCGCTGACGCGGGGCGAGGTCTGCGTGGTGCCGGCGCCGATCTTCCGCCAGATGATCTTCGCCTCGGAGGCCATCGCCGACCGGCTGTTCCGCCTCCTCGCCAAACGCGTGCGCGAACTCAACACCCGCATCATGGAGCACGCGCTCCTCGATCTGCGTCATCGCCTCTACGCCGAGTTGCTCCGCCTCTCGGTGCCGCGCACGGGCGGGGACGGCGCGCGCGTCGTGACCCCGCCGCCCTATCATCACGTGCTCGCCGCCCGCATCGGCTGCCGGCGCGAGCAGGTGACCCGCGAATTCACCGTCATGGCGGCCGACGGTCTCATCGACCGCACCCGCGGCGCCCTCGTGATCCGCCGGCCGGACCTGCTGGAGGCCCGCGTGGCCGAGGCTCTGCGGGAGGACAGCTGAACCTTGGGCGATACCGGTTCGGTGCCCCGCCTCGGTCTGGAGGGAGTCACGAAGCGTTTCGGCGACGGGGTCGCCGTAGCGGATGTGTCGCTGGCCCTGGCGGCGGGGGAATTCTTCTGCCTGCTTGGGCCATCGGGCTGCGGCAAGAGCACGTTGCTGCGTCTGATCGCGGGTTTCGAGACGCCGAGCACCGGGCTCATCCGGGTCGATGGTCGGGATCTGGCAGGCCTGCCGCCGCATCGGCGGCCGGTGAACATGATGTTCCAATCCTATGCTCTGTTCCCGCACAAGACCGTCGCGGGCAACATCGCCTACGGCCTCGATGGTCTGAGCCGGACGGACAGGAGCGCCCGGGTGAAGACCCTGCTGGCCCGCGTGCGCCTGGAGAACTTCGAAGACCGCAGGATCGAGACCCTGTCCGGCGGCCAGCGTCAGCGCGTGGCCTTGGCCCGCGCTCTGGCCCGCGAGCCGGGCGTCCTTCTCCTCGACGAGCCCCTTGGCGCCCTCGATCGGGGCCTTCGCGAGGAGACGCAAGGCGAGTTGCGCGCCCTTCAGCGCCGGCTCGGCACCACCTTCGTCATGGTCACGCATGATCCCGGCGAGGCGATGGCGCTGGCCGACCGCATCGGGGTGATGGATCGGGGCCGCCTCGTGCAGGTGGGCGACGCCACCACCCTGTACGAACGTCCCGCGACCCGCTTCGTCGCCGGCCTGCTCGGCGACGTGAACCTGATTCCCGGCCGGATCACCGGGCGCGACGGCGAGTGGATCGTGGTCGAGACCGGGTTCGGCCCGCTGCGCGCCTCTGCCTCCGAATCCGCCCCGGGGGAGGGGGAAGCGGTCACCCTCGCCCTTCGCCCGGAACGGATCGGCATGGATGCCTCGGAGGGACCCGCCGGCACGATCACGGAGGTGACCTACCTCGGCGAGCGCGTGCGCAGGCAGGTCCGCATGAACGATGGTACGCTCCTGCGGGTGAGTACGCCGGCGGCGAGCCATGCATTCGGCCTCCAGGCCCGGGACCTCCATGGCCCAGGCGACACGATCCGCCTCGACCTCGCCCCCGAGGCCTGCCGGATCCTACCGCCATGATCCGGTTGCCGGCATGATCAGACCCGCCCGCCTCCTGGCCCTGGTACCGGCCCTGTGGCTCGGAGCCTTCGTGCTCCTGCCGGGCCTGATCATCCTCAAGATCAGCCTCTCCTCTGCGGCCACGGCCCAGCCGCCCTACCTGCCCGTGCTCGATTGGAGTGCGGGCCTGGAGGGGTGGAGCAGCTTCCTCGAAGCCCTCGATTTCACCAATTTCGAAACCCTCCTGAGCGATACCCTCTACCGGGACGCCGCCCTGTCGTCCCTGGCGCTGGCAGGGCTCGCGACACTGATCCTGGCGCTGATCGGCACGCCCATCGCCCATGCCATGGCGCGCGCGCCGGAACGGGCGCAACCCCTGCTGGTCGCCCTCGTCATCGTGCCGTTCTGGACGAGCTTCCTCATCCGCATCTACGCCTGGATCGCGATCCTCAAGCCGGAAGGCCTCCTGAGCGGCGCCCTCCTGCGCCTCGGACTGGTCGACCGCCCCCTGGAGATCCTCGGCACGCAAGGGGCGATCCTCATCGGGCTGACCTACGCCTATCTGCCGTTCATGGTGCTGCCGCTCTACGCCGTCATGGCGCGCCTCGACCCGCATCTGCGCGAGGCCGCGGCGGACCTCGGCGCCTCGCCGGCGCGGGTCTTCTGGAGCGTAACCTTGCCCTTGGCGCGGCCGGGCCTCATGGCCGGAGCGCTCCTGTGCTTCGTGCCGATGGTCGGCGAATTCATCATCCCGGATCTGCTCGGCGGCTCCGACACCCTGATGCTCGGTCGCGTTCTGTGGAGCGAGTTCTTCTCCAATCGCGACTGGCCGCTGGCGTCCGCGGTGGCGATCCTCATGCTCGCCCTCCTGGTCGTCCCCCTGGTTCTCCTGCGCGACTCCGGCGCGCGTCCAGGGGAGGCGGGGCGGTGAGCGCCTTCGGCCGCCTCATCTTAAGCCTCGGCCTCGCCTTCCTGTACGGGCCGATCTTCGTTCTCGTGGCGTACTCGTTCAACGCCTCGGCGCTGGTCACGGTCTGGGGTGGATTCTCGACCCGCTGGTACGGCGTACTGTTCGCCGATGGGCCGTTGCTCGCCGCCGCAACCGTGTCCCTGCACGTCGGCGTCGCGGCGGCGGCGCTCGCCACCCTTTTCGGCACCTTCGCGGCGCTCGCCCTCGATCGCGGCGGACGTTTCCCCGGTCGGCCCGTCTTCAGCGGCCTTCTCTACGTTCCCATGGTCATGCCTGAGGTCGTCACCGGGCTGGCCCTGCTGCTGCTGTTCGTCGGAACCGGCTTCGAGCGCGGCCTCGTCACCCTCGTGGTGGCGCACGCCACCCTCGGCCTCGGCTTCGTCGCGGTGATCGTCAGTGCCCGGTTGAAAGGCATCGACCGTGCCCTGGAGGAAGCGGCCGCAGATCTCGGCGCCGGGCCGCTGCGTGTGTTCGCCACGGTCACCCTGCCGCTCATCGCTCCGGCAGTGGCGGCGGGCTTCCTGCTGGCCTTCACCCTGTCCCTCGACGATCTCGTGATTGCGAGCTTCGTCACCGGACCGGGCGCCACCACTCTGCCGATGCGCCTCTACAGCCAGGTCCGCCTCGGGGTGAACCCGGAAATCAACGCCGCCTCGACACTGCTGGTCGGTGGCGTCACCACCATCGTCCTCACCGCCTCATGGCTGTCGGCACGTCCCGCACGGTCTTCGGTGAAATCCGTCTGATCGCCGCGCGATGCGGGCGACCATCGGCTGGCGCTACACCGATGGGGCGACGGAGCAGAATCAGGGCGCGTAGGCACGGGCGGCCGGCGGTAGATCCGGCTTCCCGCCTGCCGCAGGGTGGCGCAGGGCACCGGTCGCCGTGAAGCCGGTGTCGCCATCCTCCGGGGCGGCCTTGCGGACCACGACGGCGTTCCACGGGCCGGTGATGGCATAACTCGGCCCCGGTCGGGTGGTTCCATCGGGGGCCGCGCGCGGCAGGATCTGCGCCCGCGTCTCGATGCGACGCTCGGGGAGGACGACGGCGCCGCTCAAGGCTCCGGTCAGCGCCGATGTCCGCAGGGTGGCGTCGACGATTTCTCCGATGCCATCGACGACCCGCAGGCTCAGGCCGGCATGCTCGAAGGCGGTCCGGCCGTTGCGGCGAGCCAGCGCGCCGGCCGCGACGGCACCGTTGCGGTGGACGACATCGGCGAGATCGATCCCCGCCAGGGCACCACCATCGATGGCGACGCTCGCGCGTCCATCGATATGGCGCACGAGGGCGTCCGGCGTCGTTCCAGCGCCCTCGAAGGTGAACTGACCGCGTGCGCCTCCGAACACCCAGCGATCCTGGCCGAGATCGACCAGGAGGGCGCCGAAGTCGAGACGGTCGAACGCGCCCTGGAGCCTGACCTCGGTCTTGTCCGGATCGTCCACCCCGGGCGTGAGGCCGAGGCGGCCCTTCACCAGCCCCCCCTGCAGGGTCGCGCGATTCAGGGATGCCTCGATACCGCCCTGGCGCACCAGGACGCTCGCGGCCACGTCCTCGAACGCGAGCGGTCCCATGCGGGCCTGGCCGGCCGAGATCCGCAAATCGAGGTCTCCCCCCGTGAGGGGCCGCAGGGCGAGACTGCGCCCGGTCCGACCCGGCGGGTCGTCCGCATCGAGGCCGAAGAGGCGCAGGGTTTCGGCGAGGAGGGGCGCGAGGTTGAGGGTGTCGGCCGCCAGGGTCGCCTGGATCGACGGACGCGCACCTGCCAGGGAAACGGAGCCGGCGCCCTCGAAACGGTCCTCGCCGATATTCAGGCGCACGCTCGGCAAAAGAAGGGTCCGCTCGCGTACCTCGAAGCGGCCCGAGAGGGCGAGGGCTTCGATCACCGGGGAGAGAGCCATATCGCCCCCCATCCACCCCAGGGTCTCGGACACGGATCGAGTCCGCAGACTGGCGCTGCCGGTGAGCGCCGGTTGAGCCGTGAAAGACCCATCTCCCTCGATGGAAAGGCTGCCCGCCGGCCAATCGGCCGTCGCCGCGAACGGGCTGCGTGCGCCGGCGGCGAGATCGGCCGCCCGTAATCCCGAAACGGTGAAGCGGGCCGGAACCGCGTTCCAGCGGAACGCGCCCGCGATGTCGATCTCCGCGCTCCAGGCCGGCCAGGAGACGTTGAGATCAACATCCTGCGCGGTCTGGGTCTGTCCGTCACGCAAGTCGCGCCCGGTCACGGTGACACGGCTCAGGGTCAGGCGACGGGGATGGGCCGCGCCCGGCTCCAACAGACGCGCGGCCCGTGCCCTCGGTTCGGCCCACCGCATATCGTCGTCGCGGGTCGGCAGGTTCACCATCCCGCCCTCGAGGGAGGCGGTGGTGACCTCGATGCGGCCAGTCAGGAGGGCGAAGAGATTGAACTGGAGCTTGAGGGCTCCGCCTTCGGCGAGGGGGATCTCGCCGCCCATCGAAGTGAGGCGCACGCCGCCGAGGCTGAGGCGGGGCAGGGGAAGGAGAGCCGATTCCGCGGGGCCGGAGGCGCTCAGGACGATCCCGTAGGTACGCGCGAGCGGGCCGCCGAGAAAGGCGACCGCGCGCTCGGTCGGTACCGCCCACGGGAGACAGCCCGCCGCGAGGACGGCGGCCAGGACACCCAGGCCGAGGAGGGAAGCGAGACGTCGCAGCGACAGGGCACTCCGTGCGGAGGAACGCGAGCCGGACCCTTCCGGCGCGTCCAGCCGATGATCGTCGCGGGCGCCCCCACCCATCGACGAACACTGATGCGATTCAAATCCCTACGCCCTCCGGAGCGGTTTGTCTCCCAGGGCCCGGGGCCGTGCACCGGCCAATGCCGGCGCGGGAGGGGACGTCCGAATCGGATGACACCCGTGGGGACCTGTCGGGGCGCATGGTAAACCCCCGCTGGTCATCACGAATTGCTTGGCGTAACCGCAGCGAGGCGCGATGCTGACGGCGGGCGGAAAACCTGTTGCCGGAGACCTTTGGGGAGGGCGTTGATGAAGAAGGTACGCAAGGATGCGACGGAGGCCCTGGCCGGTCTCCTGACCGACGGGATGACGGTGATGGCCGGGGGCTTCGGCCTGTGCGGGATCCCCGACGAACTCATCGACGCGATCCGCGCGTCGGGGGTCAAGAACCTCACCGTGATCTCGAACAACGCCGGCATCGACGGCGTCGGCCTCGGCAAGCTGCTCGAGACCCGGCAGGTCGCCAAGATGATTTCGTCCTACGTCGGCGAGAACAAGGAATTCGCCCGGCAGTATCTCGGCGGCGAACTCGCCATCGAGTTCAATCCGCAGGGGACCCTCGCCGAGCGCATCCGCGCGGGCGGTGCCGGCATTCCGGCCTTCTTCACCAAGACGGGCGTCGGCACCCTCATCGCCGAGGGCAAGGAGGTGCGTGAGTTCGAGGGTGAGAACTACGTGATGGAGCGCGGTCTGTTCGCCGATCTGTCCATCGTCCACGCCTGGAAGGGCGATACGGAGGGCAACCTCGTCTACCGGAAGACGGCGCGCAACTTCAATCCGATGATGGCCACGGCCGCCAAGGTCACCGTCGCCCAAGTCGAGCACCTCGTGCAGCCGGGCGAGATCGACGGTGACGCGGTCCACACGCCGGGCATCTTCATCAAGCGGATGATCCACGTGGCGACCCGCGAGAAACGCATCGAGCAGCGCACGACGCGCAAGCGCGGCGAGCCCGCCATCCCCCCCGCCGCCGTCTGACGAGAACGCAGGAGACACCCCCATGGCCTGGACCCGCGAACAGATGGCGGAGCGCGCCGCCAAGGAGCTGCGCGACGGCTTCTACGTGAACCTCGGCATCGGCATTCCGACGCTGGTGTCGAACTACATTCCCGACGGCATGTCGGTGCAGCTGCAATCGGAGAACGGCATGCTCGGCATGGGCCCGTTCCCGTTCGAGGGCGAGGAGGACCCCGACCTCATCAACGCCGGCAAGCAGACCATCACCGAGCTGCCGACCACGAGCTACTTCTCGTCCTCCGACTCGTTCGGAATGGTGCGGGGCGGGCACATCAACCTGTCGATCCTCGGCGCCATGCAGGTCGCTCAGAACGGCGATCTCGCCAACTGGATGATCCCCGGCAAGATGGTGAAGGGCATGGGCGGCGCCATGGACCTCGTGGCCGGCGTCAAGCGCGTCGTGGTGGTGATGGAGCATGTCGCCCGCAACAAGGACGGCTCCGAATCCCCCAAGCTTCTCTCGGCCTGCGACCTGCCGCTGACGGGAACGCAGGTGGTCGACCTCGTGATCACGGATCTCGGGGTCTTCACCATCGACAAGAAGGGGAACGGCGGCATGACCCTGATCGAGCTCGCCGACGGCGTGACCGAGGACGACATCCGGGCGAAGACCGAAGGGGCCTTCACGACGCGTCTCGCCTGAGCCGCCTCGTTTCGGGACGCCGAAGCCGGGCACGGCGCCCGCATGGCTAAGCGCCCGTTAAGCCGACTCGTCGAAATGTCGGCGCAGGCCGGGGACCGGGCGTTCCCGGCCTGCGTTGCGTAAGACGAGGATGATCGGCTGATGGATCACGTTCCGGCAAGGATGGACAATGTCGTGCCGTTCCGGCGGGCGGCCCCCACGACCCCACCCCCGGCCGGAAGCGTTCCGCGCAAGGCCACCAACGCGACCCGGCGCGGCGACCAGCGCGCGGTGATGGATGCGGTCTACGCCACCGGCACTCTGGCGGTCGCGGCCGGGGACCGGGAGACCAAGCTCATCGCCGCCCGTCTCCAGGTCTACGGCTTCCTGACCATCGAGGAGATCGACACCGACGGTGCGCTCCGGCGCCTGCGGCCCTCCGAGTCGATCCGCGCCCGGCCCGAACGCCCCTGGCGTGTCACCAAGGCGAGCTACGGCGCCGGTCTCGCCGTCTCGATCCCGGCCGTCGACGGCTTCCTGTTCGAACAGCCGGCCTGAGCGGAGGGCATCATGCGGTTCCCAGCGGAGCCGTGCGCTCGGGGCTAAGATCCTCGCGTTCGAGCTCAGCGCAGGCCGCGCAGCGCCATTTCCTCCGGCGCCTGTTCGGCGGCGTCCTGGCGCGCCAGCGCGGTCGCGAGATCGACGGGGCGGTAATCCCATGCGTCCATGCCGACATCGCAGGCACGGCTCGTGTCGGGCAGGCACGCATGCGTGTGTCCGTAGAGATGCCGCGTCCCACGCCAGAAGCCCGGCCAGGACCGGTGCGGGTAGTGCGACAGGAACAGGCGCCACGCCGCGCCGTCGGATGCCGCCACGGTGATCCGGGCGCTCGCCTCCGGCGGATCCGCCCATGGCAGGTCCAGCACCCGGTTGGTGTCGTGATTGCCACGGATGAGCCGTTTGGTGCCGTTGAGGCGCGCGAACACCCACGCGCAATGCGCGCGACTGGCCCCTGCGGCGAAGTCCCCGAGGTGCCAGACGTCGTCGTGGGGGCCGACGACAGCGTTCCAGCGGTCGATCAGGGCTTCGTCATGGCCCTCGACGGAGCCGAAGGCGGACCGGCGCCGCTCCACGAGGGGCGCGTCTCCGAAGTGGGTGTCGGCCGTGAAGAAGGTTGCCATGCATCCTGCCGGGAGGGGCGCCCCCGGGACTCGAGAACGGCGAAAGGGCTCGCGGTTCCCGACATGGCGCGGCCCGAGCGGCCAGCAAGGCGACGTGCTGACTCAGGCGAGCCGACACCGTCGTCTTCCTGGCCGAACCGGCGCCGTCAGTCGTTGACCGCCGGAATGGCGAGCGGGGGGGTCTGCTGGTGCTGCACGACACGCCACTCCTCGTGGGAGAGACGTCGATACGTCGAGGTGCAATTGGCTTCGTAGATCTCATCGTCCCGCGAAGCTTTCGCATTGTAGGCGATGACGATGAGGCCTTCCTGCGGACGGGAGATCTGGCCGTTGGAGATGTCGATGTTCGACCAGCGCGGCGTATTGGCGACGGCCTCGATCGCCTGCTTGCCACTCATCACGAAGGGTGGGTGCGGCAGGACCATCAGGCATTCGCCGTCGACCAGTTCGCGATAATGATCGGCATCGCCGACCCAGAGACTCTTCTCGAAAGACCAGACCCGATTGTCGTCCACGGTGATATTCTCCCTCGTCCAAGGCTCAAGATCCAAGGCTGGTAGGAGAAGCCCAGCGCCGAAGGTTCGTTCCGCCGTCGTTCCGAGCCCTCGAATACGCTGCCCGCCGAGGATCGGGCCGACGGCCTGAACGCGGGGGTCGTACCGACGAGCGAATCCCCTGTTGGCAAGTCCCGCGACTTCTCGTCCACCTCGGAACACCCTGCGCCTGCCCCCTGTTGCCCAGATCCACGCCACCGGCTGCCGCACTCCTGCGCAACCGGGTGGCTGAGTGACGAGTGCGTATGCAGTTTCCGAGAGACGACCGCGATCACGCTTTGGCCCACGCGTTCCGCGACTTCATCCGCGACCCGCCGTTCCCCTGTGTCGGCGCGAAATCGGCCTTGTCCAAGGGGCAGATGAAGATCGTGGTGGCCCGCGACATCACCTCCGGCTGGGACGACATGCGGATCTATCCCGCCCTCCTGGCCTTCGCGGCGCGCTACAAGCGGGCGCCTGATCTGTTTCAGAGCTTCGCAGTGGTGTTCGAGGGGCCGGGGGACCTCGGCGAAGAGCAGTTCGAACACCATCTCTGGGCCCGCGCCCAATCCCTCGCCGACAAGGATTGCTGGCTTGGCCAGCCATGGGACCAGCGTGTAGCCGACGATCCCGAGAGTCCGCATTTCTCCCTGAGTTTCGGCGGCGAGGCCTTCTTCATCGTCGGCCTGCATCCACGCGCGAGCCGACCCGCCCGGCGCTTCTCCTCTCCGGCGCTCGTGTTCAATCTTCACGCCCAGTTCGAGGCCCTGCGGGCGGCCAACCGTTACGAGAAGCTGCGGACCTCGATCCTCGAACGCGATGCGGCGTTGGCCGGGTCCGTGAACCCGATGCTGGCCCGCCACGGGGAAATGTCGGAGGCGCGCCAGTACAGTGGGCGGGCGGTGTCCGAGGCTTGGCGCTGCCCCTTCCAGGGCCGGACCGGAGCAGGCGGAACACACGATGTGTGAGGCGCACGCATTCAAAGAGATCGCGCCGCGCTCAGGCGTCGCCTTCACCCTCGACAGGGGGCAGCGCCTCACGGTCATCGACCCGAAGGGCGAGCAGGTCGCGGATCTGTTGGCCTACAACCGGCGCGATACCGGTGAAGTCCTTTCTTCCGGGCGCACCCTCGACTACGCGAGCCGGATCTACCTCACCACGGGCGACCCACTGTATTCCAACCGCTCCAACGTGATGCTCACCATCGTGGCCGACACGGTCGGGCGCCACGACTTCCTGCTGACCCCGTGCTCGAAGGATACCTTCCGGATCATCTATGGCGACACCGACCCGCATCGCGGCTGCTTCGGCAATCTGGCAGCGGCGCTCGCCCCCTACGGCATCGAGCCGGATCAGATCCCCATCGCGTTCAACTGCTTCATGAATGTGCCCATCGATGCGACGACCGGTGTCATCCGCGTGGAGGCGCCCCTGAGCCGAGCGGGAGATCACATCACCTTCGAAGCTCAGACCGACCTCGTCATCGGCCTGACGGCGTGTTCGGCCCTGCAATCCAACAACGGGAGCTTCAAGCCGATCCATTACCGAATCGATCCTCCAGCAGGTGCATGAGCGGAAGGGGGACATTCCGGCGCGCGTGAAATCCGCGCAAGCACGTCGTTGTCCGCAACGCCTCCGACTCCTGCGCGTAGGCCTTCCGATAGGGGCCCTCGCTGGCACCCACCGAAGCGGAGGAACGGTAGATGAAGCATAAGGCCCTGCGCGATCAGGTGATCGTCATCACCGGCGCCTCGTCCGGTATCGGCCTCGCCACGGCCCGCATGGCCGTGAAGAGCGGCGCGCGCGTCGTGCTCGCGGCCCGCAGCGGCACGGCCCTCGCCGCAATCGTGTCGGAGATCGAGGCGAGCGGCGGGCGGGCGGTCTCCGTCGTGGCGGATGTCGGTGTGCGGTCCGATGTCGAGACGATCGCAGAAGTGGCGGTCGCGACGTTCGGAGGCTTCGACACCTGGGTCAACGTCGCCGGCGTCACCATCTACGGTCCGCTGACGGAGGTGTCCGACGCAGATCATGCCCGACTGGTGCAGACCAACCTCTGGGGCACCGTCTATGGCTCCCTCGTCGCCGTCGCGCATCTCGGGCGGCGGGGTGGAGCGCTCATCAATGTCGGCAGCGTCGCCTCCGATCTCGCCTTCCCGTTCCAAGGAATGTACTCGGCGACAAAGCATGCGGTGAAAGGCTTTACCGATGCGTTGCGCATGGAATTGCGGCACGCCGGCACTCCGGTCTCGGTAAGCTTGATCAAGCCGACGTCCATCGACACGCCCCTGCCACGGCGTGCCCGCAACTACATGAACCGCGAACCGATGCTGCCCCCGCCGGTCTACCCGCCGGAAGAGGTCGCAAACGCAATCCTGCACTGTGCCGTGCATCCGCAGCGCGACGTCTTCGTCGGTGGCGCCGGCAAGGTGTTCGCGGCCAGCAAGGAATTCGCGCCCGGCGCGTTCGATCTCCTCGCCCCGGCCATCGTCGCCTTTCAGCAGCGGCCCGGCCGCCCAAGACGTCCGGCGGGCACGCTCCACGGACCGGAGCAGGACGACACCGGTCATGCGAGGGGCGATCAGCCCGGCTACGTCATGCGAACAAGCGCCTATACCCGTGCCAGCCTTCACCCGGTCGCGCTGATCGCCGGCGCAGTCGGTCTCGGCCTTGCCGCGACGGCTCTGGTGGCGCCGCGTTCCACCGGCCGACGGTCCTGAGATGAGGGCGACCGCACAGCGCCTGCCATCCCCGCCACCCGTTCAACCTTCGACGGCCGACCGGGCTGTGGCGCGCCGGGTCGTCGACCTGGGCCAGGGTCGCACCCTCGCCTATGCGGAGGCGGGGGAGGGCCCCGCCATCGTCCTCATCCACGGGACATTGATGGCCCTGGAGGATTCCTGGCTCGCCCTCGTGCCGACCTTGGCCCAGCACTATCGCGTCATCGCGGTGGATCGACCAGGCCATGGGATGAGTGCGCGGCGGCGGCTCGTCGATGCCTCACCCTGGCGCCAAGCGGAGATCATCCGGGATGCGATGGCGGCCATCGGCGTCGACCGCCCGTTGCTGATCGGTCACTCCTTCGGGGGCACCGTCGCGTTGTGCCACGCCCTGCGATTTCCGGAACAGACGACCGGAATCCTCGCCCTCGCGCCGCTGTGCTTCCCGGAGATGCGTCTGGAACAGGTGCTCTTCGGGCCGCGGTTCACGCCCGGCCTCGGAGAGGTTCTGGGGCCATTGCTCGCGGGATCGGCCGACCCTGCCCTGCTGCCGCTCCTATGGCGCGCGATCTTCCTGCCTCAGGCCATGCCGTCCTCGGTTGCCGAACGCTTTCCGTTCGCGCTGGCGAGCGGGTCGGAGCGGATGATCGCCGAAGGGGAGGATGCCGTCAGTGTCTGGACGGCGCTGACCCGCGCCGCGGCCGCTTACGGAACCTGCAAGGTGCCGGTTCATATCCTCGGGGGCACCGCCGACTTGGTTGTCAACAACGCCCTCCACGGCGCTCTGGCGGCGCAAGCGATCCCACGCGCGCACTTCGACTGGGTGCCGGGCGCCGGCCATATGCTTCATCATTTTCACCAGGACACCGTGCTGGCGTCCGTGAGAGATCTGATCGAGCGTGACCACGTCGGACAAACAGGTCGGACAGGCGCAGCGCCCAAACTCGGCACACGGTGATCTCGGCCGACGAAGCTCGGTTCGAGACGCAACGGCACCGTCGAATCACGCGACAGCCCCGCCGCCCGATCGGATCACGGGTCGACGGGGCGTGCTTACGCAACAGGAGCCGGTACGCAACTTGGCTCGCAGCGAGAATGCCGGGGCTCGGTTATCATCACGTATCGTCACGGCACCCGGATTTCCCGAAACGGGAAAGGCCTCGAAGGCTCGGGGCCGATCCCACGTCGGTAGACACCGCTCCGAGACGTCCGGACCCTCTCCGGGTCGACCCGGGCCGCCAGGCTGTCTTCCCCACGCGCGAGCGCTACCGGCTCGCAGTCGCACCGCTCAGGGTCAGTTCGAGGTAGCGCTGGGTCGTCGGCGCCACGAGGGCGGCGACGGCCTTGGCCATGCCTTCCTCCTGCTGGAGGGACAACGTGAAAGCCGACCTGTGCGCGCTCTGGCCGGCAGCCTCGCCGATGGTGAGAAGCGACGTATAGGCGGCGATCTCGAAATTCTCGAAGGCTTGGTTCGCAAAGGTGTTCTTGAGGATCTCGTCCTGGGCCGGCACGTGAGCGATGGCCATCATGTTGCCGACGAATCCAAGGAATCCCTCCTTCAGGGCAGACGGCGTTTCCGACAGGGACGAGAGAGCTTCCTCCAACCGGTCGCGTTGGCCATGGGTTTCCTCGATGTGGCGGCGGAGAGCGACCTCCATTTCCGGATAGTTCTCGAGGCGCTCGACCTGCCGCTCCATGATCTGGAGCGCCTGCAACTCCAGGGCGTGGGTATTCTTGAGGGCCGTGACGTAGATCGCTCGTGCATCGCTGGTCATCGGACGCTTTCCTTACGACGATGGCGGCTATGGCCAAGTTACTGCGGTGAACTGCGCCTTGATGGCACGTGGTTCTTCGACAACTCTGCTCATGCCAACCCGTTGCGTATGCGCGATCAGAACCACGATGACGCTGAGCCGCACCTTCCATCCCGTTGGTGATCTTGCCCGTTGGTGATCTTGTGACACTTTGCCCCTGCCGCCACGCGAGCATCGCGCATCAAGCCATGGGCAACCCTGCGAGGCGACGAGGCCGGCGGCCCGGGAACCAGGGCGGCACCCAACCGGAACGTGGCCGCTGGCGGGGCGTTGCGCTCGGTCTAACCGATCGGCGCTCCGGAGATTTCCGTGCCACAGGGACACCCACTTCGGCTCTGGATCGTCCGCCACGGCGAGAGCTCCGGCAACGTCGCCCGGGATGCCGCACAGGCGACGGGCGCAGCCCGGATCGACATCCCCGAGCGCGATGTCGACGTCCCCTTGAGCGCCCTCGGACATCGGCAGGCCGGTGCCGTCGGCCGCTGGTTCGCGGCCTTGCCCGAGGACGAGCGCCCGAATCTGCTCCTCGCCTCGCCCTATCGTCGTGCGGTCGAGACCGCCGAAGCGATCAGGGGGGCGGGCGGCCTCGCGGCGGCGGCACCACCGCTTCTCGTCGACGAGCGCCTGCGGGAGAAGGAATTCGGCATCCTCGATCGCCTGACACGCGCCGGCATCGAGCGATACCATCCCGAGCAGGCCGCACTCCGGAGCGACCTCGGAAAGTTCTACCACCGCCCCCCAGGCGGCGAGAGCTGGTGCGACGTGATCCTGCGCCTGCGCAGCGCGCTGGATACGATCTCGCTCCATCACGATGGCCGCCGGGTGCTTCTCGTCGCACATCAGGTCGTGGTGCTGTGCTTGCGGTATCTTCTCGAGGAGATGACCGAGGATGGGATCCTCAGCATCGACGCGGACGGCGACGTAGCGAATTGTGGGGTGACCGAGTACGCCTTCTCGGCGTCGGCAGCGCCCGGCAGCGGTCTCGCGCTGGTGCGCTACAACTTCGTCGCACCCCTTGAGGCGGACGGCGCCCCCGTTACCTCCGAACCGGACACCGACGCCGTGCAATAGTTTTCGCGGCGACGATGGAGGATCGATCCATGCAGGCCGTCACGCCAGTCACCGAGCACCTGCTCCGGAGCATGGCCCCGCCCGAGCCGGACGGCGACAGCAAGGACAGTCGCGGTCGTGTGCTGATCACGGCGGGCTGCACCGGCCTTCCCGGCGCGGTACTTCTCGCCGCCAATGCGGCCCTGCGCGCCGGCACCGGAAAGCTGCAACTCGCGGTCTGCCGCGATCTCGCGATCCCGATGGGACTCGTCGTCCCGGAAGCCTTGGTGGTCGGCCTGCCACAGACCGAGGATGGCGGCATCGGCCGGGCCTGCGCCGACGGCCTCGCATCGCGTGCGGCATCCAGCGATGCGGTTCTGATCGGACCCGGCATGGCCGAGGACGCGGATACCGAGGCCGTGACCACCGCGCTCGTTCACAAGGCGAGGGACGTCGCCATCGTCCTCGATGCCGGTGCCCTGATCGCGCTCCGTGCCGACACCGACCTGACCCGCACGCGTAGGGAACCTGCGATCATCACCCCGCATGCCGGCGAGATGGCCCAGCTCCTCGGCCTGGAGCGCGAGGCGATCGAGGCCGATCCCCTCGCCGCGGCACGCCAAGCGACGGAGCGCTTCGGAACGGTGACGATCGTGAAGGGCGGCCGGACTCACATCGTCGCCCCCGACGGCCGCGCATGGTGCTACGAGACGGGACATGTGGGATTGGCGACCTCCGGATCGGGGGACACGCTCGCCGGCATCATCGTCGGTCTGCTCGCCCGCGGCGCCGGACCGGAAACGGCCGCCCTGTGGAGCGTGTACGTTCACGGCGAAGCCGGTCGCCGCCTCGGACGCCGCTATGGCGGGATCGGCTACCTCGCCCGGGAAATCCCGAACGAGATCCCGTCCATTCTGGCCGAGGTGCTCGTTTAGGTAGGAGATCGGCGGAGCTGAAGCCTGCCGATCGGAGCGCAATCGAGTCTCGGCGGTCCGACGCAATCCAGCCTTGCCGAGCGGCCGACTTCGCGATAGCCAGAAGCATCGGCCCCCGTTCCCCGCGCGGATGGGAAGGCATAGGCTGAACCGATAAGTCGGGCCTGTAGCTCAATGGTTAGAGCCGACCGCTCATAACGGTCTGGTTGCAGGTTCGAGTCCTGCCGGGCCCACCAATCTTTTCAATGCCTTGAGATGCGGCTGCCGGAGTTTCGGTGATCGCACCCACTTAAACACCCACTTTTTGGCGCACCTTCCGATTTTTCACCGAGAATGATTCGGCTGCGCCGTCCTGAAAATCAGGGTGGTGATGGCCGTAAACATCATTCAGCATCTTCACCGTCATTCCGAGGAAGCCGGCGATCTCATTTAGGTCCACGCCATTCTGCATCATCCACGTCGCAGCGGTATGGCGCAGGGTGTGAGGATGGACTTTGCCTTCCAATCCCGCGAGCCTAACTGCCGATTTGAAGCCGGTTTTCACGGATTTCACCGGCTTGCCCCGCCATTCGATAAAGTGGGACTCCAGCTGCCAGCGGCGCATATGAGCCAACAAGCGCGACGGTAAGCGTACCAGTGGCTGGCGCTTTCTCGTTGCTCTCCTTCCAACAGCAAGACGGTGAAAGTGGCCGGCCTCGAGATCGACGAAGGAGTGCCCAGTGGTTCGGAATGGTGACGCCGTCGAGATAGCTCCTGCTCTCGTGCCGGTGTAGAGGCCGATCAGGATGAAACGGGCAATGTGGCGCAGCGGGCGCTTGTCCGTCACGACCGATTTACCGGCTCGCGTGCCGCGCTGCCAAACTTGAATCTCTCGGTGACGCCAACAGACCCACAACAGGCGGGCGGCTTCATTCCGCGTCAGCCAGCGATCCCGAGACTGACCACGGCTTGGCAACAAGACGTCAACAACCTCCCGATGTAGACCGTGAGTCCGGTGCAAATTGATTGCTGCAGCCAAATCCTGCAGGTCACGCCTCGCACCGCCGTCCGAACCTCGGAAAGCCGTGAATGCCTCACATGTTTCGCCCGTAACCTCGGATAGCATTTTGCCGCCCCACCATTTTGCGAGGCGGGTAATGCGCTCATCTAACTTGGTTTTATTTGACTGCCGATCACGAGTCTTTTCAAGATAAAAATCTAATACATCAGCGACATCAATTTTCTCTATATCCGTTGATTTTTTGGTGACTGTTGCCTTTCCTGCGATGTATGCAGCGAGCTTTTCTTCAGCTGCTCTAATTTCTTCAAGAGCGCATCCCGTCGACACGAATTCGATGCCGTCCCTGATGATCCAGGTCCCGCGCTCACGGAGCTTTCCGGTCTTATTGTCGTAACGCGGCCCTCTAAACCAAAGTCGGGCCCCTTTTGTTGAACGCGGCATTTTTCAAGCATCTCAGTAATATAAGCAAGAGTTGTATAGTCTTTTCCGGCAACCCTAAAAGTGATTAGTCGCCCTCTTCGTTTTTCGCAACGCAGACCCGAAACATTCATACTTCCATCCGGGAACGCCAGCTTTGCAGCGGTTCTGAGACGCAGGGGTGAGTGGACTGTAAATTCATTCCCCACAGTCATCTCCCATTTTTCTACTGACGGCGGCGCTCATCAGGAGCTGATTATGCATAAACGAAAGTATTTTCATTCGCTTCACCCGGGGGGCGAGCAAATATCGACAGCTTGATTGCTCTTCTATGCATCCAGGACTGGATAATGAAGACTGAAAAAACATGTAATTCGGCGTCTTGGGCGGCCGAACCTTTGCGTGCCTGGCAGATATTGGAGTCGGATTTGTCGTGTGATCTGAAGCGGGTGAGCCATCGTATCTGACGCCACGTCATTTGAGAGATTCATACCATACAGAAAGAGCGAATGGCGCACAAGCTTGGCGATTGCCCCACCTCGATAGAGATTCTAAATCCATCTCATGACTGACCAGCTACCCAAAGATCCAGAGCAAATACGGGAGGATCGGACCCAAGCTTCGCCTGCCCGATGGGCCGTCATGGCAGCCACGGCAAAGCCTGAGCTTGCAAAACTGAGTCACGGACGGCGCGAGGAGGGATTTCGTACGCTGGCGGAAAGGGCTGAAGTTAGCCCGCAAACGCTGCGTCGCGCCGTAGCGATGCTCAACTTCGTTGAGAAGGTTGAGGTTTCGCCATTAATGTCCGGCCTAAATCTGCGAGCCGTTCCCCTCGCTGGGCTCGAGCACATTAAAAAGTGGAATGGGTATGACGCCAAGGGGGCAGCTTCGGCGGCGGCCAACCTTGTCAGAGGTGCGTCGGTTGAAGCTATCGCCGCCGCTGAAAGCGAGGCTCGCGCGCGCCTGTCACCTACACTGCGAGGTCGGGCCCTTACGGTTGAGTACAGAAGAATATTGACCGAATATCTATCTGGAACTCTTAGCTTAGATGGCTACAGCTTTCTAAAATCGAAGCGACTACCTTGGTACTATCCGAGCGCAGATTGCCGTTTTATACGAGAAAACGATAAGCATGTTTCTCTTGTTGCAATAGCTATGGGCCCATACGAGACTGAAGCGGCCTATAAACGAACACTAAACTATTGGATGGTCAGATGTGTCGGCCTTAGCCGAATTTATGATAAGGTAATTTTAGTTGCGCCGGATGTCAAAATAATCGAAGTTGCAAAGAATTGGCTGAAAGAAAATGGCATAATTGATGGAAAGATAGATATTTTTTACCTTGAGCCCTAGAGTTGCAGTATCCACAAAAATATCTACATAGGTCTGTATGTCTTTTCTATATAGCACGCATTAAAGGTTCTTTCGATTCAAATTCGACTTTAATTCCAATTTGTTATTTGATTTTTGGGGATGTCTGCGCAATTGTCGGGCACCAAAGCAGGAGGCTTCGTCCAAAGATCTTCCACAAGAGCGGCCTGGAACCACTTGTCGCGAAGTTTGGCGTGTTCCGATACGATCAGTTGGAAGCCGGGCGCGTCTTCCGTTGCGAACAGCGAAAGCAGGGCGAATAACCTGCGGACAGTCTCAAGATCAACGTCCCCCTGCTCGATCTCGTCAACGGTTCCACCAACGCTTTTGTAGCTCGCCTCCGACGGGAGGTAGACCTGGGAACTTGTATGACCAAAATGGGCGGATAAGGGCCAGTTTCTCCATCTTGTTCGCCAAAACCAGCATAGCAGAAATTCACCCATGCCAAGAAATTGATCTGTTCCGGCGACCTTGGCGTCGGGCCGTGGGTTCGAGGTACTCCTGGGGTTTGTATGCTCATCCGTGCGTGGTGCGTAGGAGGCGACCTCTACGGTCGCCTCCTATAGCTACGTTTAAGGGCATGCCCGGATCTGCTTACCCGATAGCCGCGTTCAGCATATTACATTGCGGGTTCAAATTCAGCTGGTCATGCGACGCATGTCCGCGACACGTGCACTGAGCACGGCGCGCAGTTCGCGGACTTCTCCGTAAGCACCTTCGATCATCTCGAAGGCGTCGAGGCCGTCCTTGCGGATCATGCGGGTCAGTTCTTCGATGCGCTTCAGCGCCTCGAGGAATGGCATCGGGGTTATTTGGGTCTGGGTCATGGTTCTGTGTCCTTTGCGTTTTATTGTGCGGTGAGGGATTGGGGAGTGACCTGGACGGTGACGACCCCGTCCAGGAACTGCAGCATGAGGTGCGATGCCTGCTGGGCCTGGGCCGCGCTGGTCAAGACGAGACCGGTTCCGGCCTCGATCACCAGAGCGACCCCATTCTCCTCGGGTACGACGTCGGACTCGGGCAGGCCTGTCGGAGCCTCATGGTCATGCGCATGGGCGCCGCCATTGGCCTTGGCCGTGGCGAGCCCGGCGATCGCGCTGAGAAGGCTGCGTTCGATCTCCCGTCCGACGATGCCAAGGCGAGCCTCGGCCTCGGTGAGGCACAGCCGGACAGCCTCCTCGAAGCTGGCCGCCGCCCGAGCCAGCGCGATGCGGCCGGCTTTCTCGATGTCGTCCTGAACTGCTTGGTCGAAGCCGGCCAAGGCACGCAAGGCACGGACGGCCGTCCTGTATGCCAAGTCCCGGATCAGCACCGCCGCTGCCGTGGGTGTCGCCACCGACAGCGATGCCACCTCGTCCAGGGCCGTTCGCGGGGTCGCGGCGTGTCCGAGCCCGCAGACGAGGTTCGGGATCCGCCGCGCCTTGTCGGCCACCGCCCAGCTGTTCAGCGGGCCGAACGCCGAGACCGGCCCGCCGCCGCGACAAACCAGGGTCGCGCTGAGACCGTGCTCGGCATGCAGGGCCTCCGCCTCGGTCATCGCCGCCACGAGCGAGCGTTCGGCGCTGGGGCCTTCGAACACCGCCCAGATCCGGTGGATGCGCAGGAGACCCGCGACCTCCAGAGCCTGGAGCGAAGTCTCGACATCGCGACGGGCATCGCCGTGCTCCGAGACGATCAGCCCGACGTGGTAAGGGTCTTCCGGCTCCCGCCACGTCTTCGGTCCGAACGGCACACCGTCCAAGCGCAGACGCTGCAGCACGGCCTCGCGCTGAAGGACGACGTCGATAGGGATCTCGCCGACGGTGATGAGGCCGACGACCTTGGCCTGGACACCAGCCCCCCGACCGAAGCGCTGACGCAGGCTGGTTCTAAGCTGAATCTCCACGGTTCGATTGACGAGCGCGGTCGGATCGAAGCTGCCGCCCCGCTCCTCCGCGATGGCCGAGCGCTCCGCCAGGTTGAGGCGGGCCTTGATGCGTGGCGGGTCGGCTGTCCCGGTCGGATCTGCCTCGCCCAGGACGAGCAGGACGCTGTCGCCGCCGGCCGGCTCGACGCCGAGAACGCAGGCGCGTACCGCGTGCTCGCCCTGAAGCCTCTGCCGCAGCCAGCCGATGAAGTCACCCATCTCGACGACCGCAGGGCGCGGGTGTGAGGAGGCGCCCGGCGATGGCGTTCGACCGGCTCCGGGGGCGCCCTCGAAACAGCCCGGTAGGGAGCGCGATTGCGGCTCGCTCCGGCTATGGAATCTGTGATGTCTCATGATTGTCTGAGCGGGATCTCGTGAAGGGATGGCGTGGGACACACGAAGGCATCCCGCCCGGGTTCCGGACGGGGCGTTCCGTGCGTGGCTGGTGGTGGTGGATGATCCGACCGTCCAAGTGGACGGCCGGATCGTGAGCCTCAGTCGTACAGGGACCCCTGCGGGTCTGTGGCCGGGCCGGCCTGATCGCGGTCCAGTTCGTCGATGATCGCTTCGAGGCGCGGAAGGTTTGCCTCTCTCACCTCCGTGCGCAGGATCTCGAGCAGCGCCTGATTGAGACCCTCACCGGTATCGAAGGAGCGCCACGCGGCCTCGTCGATCAGCGTCGGCAGCCGGCCGCGCTGGACGAGGACGGGAACACCCAGGCTGCAGCACATCCGCACGATGTCCCGGTCGGAGAGGACGCGGAACGCGAAGCCGGATCCCCGTGTCAGGATCACCGCATCGACGGCGACCCAGTCGTGCATGTCTTTGGCCCGCTCGAACGCCTGCCGAAGGCAGTCCACCGCCCCCGGCTCCTCGAAGGCGACGCGTTCGCGATGCACGACGAGCATGCCGCGTTCGGCCCAGCGGTCGAGCTGGGTCCCGACCGGATGTGGTGCGCCGTCATCCGGCTCGATCAGGATCACCCTCCGCAGCTGCCGCGGTACCGGCAGGGCGCGCTGGGCGTCCCATGATCCGTCCGCTTCCAGGCTGGCCCGGACGGCGGCATCATCCTTCGCCCAGGTCCGCACCGTAATTCCCCTGTCGAGGCCGATGACGCGGACGGTGAGACCGAGCACCGGGTCCATCGTCAGGGTCACCATCAGGGTGTGGGACCCGACGAGATCGTCCGGATGCAGCAGCATCCCGGAGGCCTGCTCGATCAGGGTGGTGAAGTGGCCGGGCACGAAGAGCGTGAGCGGTCCGGACCGATAGCTGTCGAGGGCGCGCGCCTTAAATAGCCAGGCTCCCGGATGGCCTGGGGGCTGACTGGCGTCCGCTCCGAGAGAGAGGCCGGTCGGCTCGAAGGCGCAAGCGGAAGCGTCCGCGCCGGTGGGCACGTCATGGTGTGTCATTTGAGGACCTTCATCGTTGAGGAGAGGGGCGAAGGCGCCTCACCGACGTCTCGCGGCCGCTGTTCGAGCGCCGCGGTCCGTGTTTCCTGTCCTCCAGGGGTTTTTAGCGAAGGCACCTTCGCCAACCTTTTCCCGTTCGATCCCCATCTTCCTCAGCGAGTTAGCCGCCCTGGCGGGAACTTGCCCGTTCATGCTCTCTCACCACCGAACATCACCTCGCCCGTCGTTACCCACGGACGGTCAATCAACCAACCAGCCAGCCTTCAGTTGGTCTAAGCGATTGATCGGGTAGGCCATCGACATCGGCTGGCGACACCGCTTTGGGTAATACCGTCGTGCTGGAAAAACGCATTGGAAGCTCGGTGACTGAGTTATCCGGCAGCACGGCTTTCGTCTAACCTCGTAAGGCATCCTGTCCGGTTTGACGAACAACGCTGCTGCTGTGCGGTCCGCATAAAGCGCCTGCTCCGGATGATCGGGCTTGGCCAGATCCGATCCGGAACCTCGTCGTCTGCGGCTCTGGCGGCAATCCTGGAGCGTCGACGATCGCAAGGCGACCAGTCGTACCTTCGTGCCATGAGCCGCTAACCTACCCTCCTTCATTAAAGCGGACGGATGCCACCTTGATCCCGGATCGATTTCCTAAGCGGGATGCGACGCCGTAGGATGGATCGGCGGTGTCGGTAGCAATGTGAATCATCTGGCGATCGGGCGCGATCGCCGCGGTTCCGACGCCAAGCACCGAATTGCTGTAAACTCGCTCAGTGCTCGGCCTCTAGATCGAGATCGCTGAAGTCGTATTCATTCTCTTCCGGCCCGGTCATATCGCGCGTCGCGAACTGACCGCAGATCATCTCCTCAATCTTCCGCCGGATCTCTGCGGCTTGTTCGGCTGGCACCCAGACCGAGATCCGCGTCTCCCCGTTCTTCCGTCTCATGGCAGCATGACGGGCCGATCGCAGCTGCGTCTGTTTGCGGTGCCGCGCCTTCTCATCGTCTATGTCCGGCAGCTTTTTCCCCGTTGGGGAAGCGGGATTGAAAGGGGCGTTGGCCATGGCGAACGAACTCCGGGATCAGAGTTCCTATTAAGTGAGTGCTCACGGCGGTACGAGCAAGCGTCAGATTTCCGTGCATCATCGTCTAGACGGACTATACGACCCGGCGCCGTGAGCGCTCACGGTGAAGGTTCGCCGAACGTTCACGTCATCATTGGGGAAATCGCGAGCGCTCACGTGCGTGAGCGCTCAAGTTCTTTAGGCAGGTAGCGGAGCGCTGCTGGGGGGAGGCCCCGCAGGGCGCGCGGAATATCCCGGAGGGTATGTGTAGTAAGTACACTTATCTGCTAAAGTGGGCTCCGTAGCCCACCCCTGGGACCTTTCCCATGAACTTCGCAGTCCTCCGCTTCCAGAAGATCAAAACGATGGCGGCGCTTGCAGCCATGGCCGGGCATTGGGATCGCAGCCGTGAAACGATCAACGCGGATCCCAATCGCGAAGTCCGCTTTCTGGTCGGGCCGGACGTTGCCGCAGAGGTTCAGCGCCGCCTGCCGGAAAAGCGACGCAAGGACGCGACGCTTGCCATAGAGGGGGTGTTAAGTGCGACGGGCGAATATTACCGTCCGAGCGATCCCGGTCGGGCGGGCTACTACGAGAAGGACCGCCTTGACGACTTTGTGGATGCCAGCATGCGTTGGGCCAGGAATCAGTTCGGCGACAACCTCGCCTCGGCCGTCCTGCACCTCGATGAGATCACCCCCCACATCCAGCTCATTGTCGTACCCCTTACGCGGCGGGGCACCTTGAGCGCGCGCGACCTGTTCGGCCCGCAGCAGATGAGAGAATATCAAACCTCCTACGGCAAAGCCCTCGCGCCTCTTGGCATTGCGCGCGGCCGCCCGGGATCGACGGCGACGCACGAGCATATCAGTCGCTATTACGAGGCCGTGAACGATTCCCTGGAGCCCGTTGAGCTTACCGTCGCAGATCGTGCAATCTTGATCGGGGGAGGCACGCCTGAGACTATTTTCAAACTGCAGGCTCAAGCTGGGGAAGTACGTCGCGCCAAACAAGCGACCACTCGTGCCGATTCGGACGCCCACAAGGCCGCGATTGCTGCCATGCGCGGAACCGAATTACTCAAGGAAGAGCAGGCGGCGCACAAGGCTACACAGAATCGTCTGCGCGCAATTGCGCTCGATGAACTGCTGCCCAAACTTGGCTACAAGCCTGATCCGGCACGTCCGCTCGATGGCTGGATCGGGCCAGCCGGGGCGCTCGACACCGGCAAATCGTCCGGTAAACCGAACCAATTTCGTTTCAAAGACACGGGCAAGGGCGGCCGTGGCGCGATCGATCTCGTCAAACAATGCGAGGGGTACGACTACGCCGGCGCGGTCGGCTGGCTCGCCATACACGTCGACGCGGTTGGTGCGGTGGCTACCGCGGCAAGCAACGCGGAGGAGCACGCGCAAATCACCGTCAACGAGGCGAAGCTTCACCCGCCGCCGCTGCTGAAGCTGTCATCTGCCGAAGCGGATCGTGCGGCGATCGCTGGCTGGCTCACCGAGACCCAGGCGCTACCGCGTCCGCTCGTAACCAGCTTGATCAAGGGCAATTATATCGGCGCGGTCAGGGCTCGCGAAAAACTCATTGCGGCGTTTCCTCTTGTGCCCGCAGCAGCCTTGGGTACGACCGCGAAGCCGATCGGATATGCTCTGTTCGGAGCTAATCCCGGAGACACCTTCGCCGCGACCCGCGGCGAACGGGGCGTATGGGGCTTCAATATCGGAAAGCCAGAAGGGGCCGGCCAGGACGCTCGGGTCTTTGTGCGAACGCCTCTCGAAGCGATCGCCCTGCGAGCGTTGAGTGAACGGCAACACGGGCTGCTTCCTGATCTCGAGAGGCCCGGCCGGCGGCTGGTCTCGTTCGTGGCCGTAGGGGGCGGAAGCCCAAAGGACATAAAGGCGCTGATCGAGCTGAGCCGTGGTGCAGAGCTGTTCGACGGCTTTGGCAGCGAAGTGGCCGATCAATCGCCACGACGTGTTCTGAAAGAAGAAGCAGAGGATGCAAAGCTCGTTCTAAAGCGGCTTTCCATCTGGGCGGATCTCGTCCGTGAGCAGATTCGCGGTGTTCTCCAGCTATGGCAGCTCATCAGGAAAATTGGGCTGGACGCATTCCTTGAGCGCCGTGCTGGCCAAAATGAGCTTGGCTTCAAGGGCCGAGGCGGCAATGGCGGCCTTAGCTCCTGACGAGGCGCTTGGAGGTCATCACGCAATGCGTCACGAAATCCGCGTAACGCATTGCGTTACGCAAAAACGGTAACATATTTCGTCACGAAATGTGGCGTAACGAATTCTGTCACGTTAAGAAGAGGCAGATCACCGCGTTGGCTCGGCAGACAAGTCGAACTTATGGATGCGTTCCAAATCCTGGCGACCCCGGCAGCGCTCATTATACTGGAGCGCGCGTCTGTCGATTTGAACGCTGAATATAGCCGTGTCAGGGAAAAGATCATTGAACCGGCGTCAGCGCGATATATTCGAATTATTATCGAACGAAATGGATGCAGCCGCGATAAAGCTCTAGCATCAATCGCAGCTTCCAAGAACCCAGATGAGTCCCTGAATGATTTTGTTAGGAGGCGTCTTGATGTTTATAAATTTTGGAGATCGATGTGCGTCGCTGCCGTCCAATATGAACGGGTCCGAGCCGATCTAGGCTTGGAAGGCGTACTTTGGTTCCGAAATAAGTACGCGGGAAGGTCGCGCCGAGAGGCTCACGACCTTCTTTTGCACTTCCTCTCTATTGCGAAGCCTGATCTGTCGCTGCAGCAGACACTGCGTATATATCGAAAGACGTTCGGCGGCACCCTGATCGCTGTCCCCCTGCGTAAATCGCCTGGCAGGAAGCCGATAGGCTTCCGCCCCATGACAGCGGCGGAGCGGCAGAGGCGGCATCGCGAGAAAAAGCTTGAGGTGGTGGGTATGTCAGATAATGTTACGTGAAGGAGGGTGTTGACCGCTCATCGGCATAGACACTCGTCACGACGGCTGTGTCTGTGCCTCACCACTCAGCATATGCCGATCTCGTCTGTGTCGAGTTCGCCCGTTCAGTCCGGCGCGCGTCCAGGCTCGTTAAGGGTGAGTTGGGTGATGTGGAGCCGGTCAGGTGCTGTCGGCGTCGGCATCGGACGCTTGTCAGGTCGTCGGAATTGGGCTTGATCGAAGCCCTGCGGCCACACAGGAGCGGGAAATCATATTTGCAGGCCGAACTACAGGTTACTGCTTGGGTGGTTCATGCTACCTTGCGCATGCAATCGGCTTGGGCGGGGAGCGACGTTTGGATAGCGTAGGTCGGGCGCTTCGGCGTCAAGCGGACATGCCGCTTAACGTCCCCGCAGCGAACGGCTTAAATCAACGCAATATTCCTGTTTGGTTCATTAGCTACGGAGTCGCTTTGAATGCTCCGGACACGTGCGAAAGCTGAGTTATGCACCATGTCGCTCGGTCGCACCTCAGCCCAACTTTTCGTATGGCTCTGCTTTCAGGCGCGTTTGAATCGGTTCGTATCCACCTAAAGTCAGGCGAGGATGTGAACGTCCGCGACGAAAAGGGGCGTACGCCGCTGATCCTCGCTGCAACGAGAGGGCATGATGAGGTCTGCCGGCTCCTTTTACAGGAAGGGGCCTGTCTTCATATACGCGATGAATCCGGTAACGATGCTGCATCCACGGCCCATGCTCGAGGACACTTGGAAATCGAGCAGCTTATTTTAAACTGGCTGCATCTCAATTCAGGCAATCAACTAGTTTCAGCCACCGAGGCCGAGCGCGATATCACAAGCACGGAAGTTGTTGGCGATAATGTGATAGCTGCCGAAATCCAGCTTATCGATGCGCCGTCACCAGTTTCGGTAATTTATAAATCCAACTTGCCGGCCGCGTTCTTTATTACGCCGAACAAATTGGGGTTCGATACCGCAGGCGACCTGGATCTGTCTGGCTGGGAGGAGGATGTCGAAGCGCCGACGCCAGTTAATGACCCAATTATATTCACAAATTCAGTTGCACTGCATGGGCTCATCACTCGCCATGTCGTAATCGACACGGACGAGGGGTGGGACGAGGTTGAAATTGATCTTCCGGACCCAATAGACTTCCGGCCAAGGGGAATCCGCCTCAAGACCAGCGAACGCGAAGATATTCGTTTGTTGGTCGTCGAAGCGCTCAGGGACGGGCGAATAGACGAGAGCCGACTGACCGACCTCCAGCTGGGTAGCCTTGCAGACGGCGACGAAAACCGTGACAATTTCCACTTCGCGCTACAGATGATCCTTGGGGATCTGGGCGTACACGTCGACGACACCGATTCACCGGATCCTCTCGTTTTTCCAGACGAGGCCGAAGAAGAAACTTACGGCGACGCAGCCTATAGTGCTGTCGCTTATCTCAGTCGCCACCTTGCTGGGAAGGATGACCCCTATTTCCGTTTCCTGGCAACTATGCCGAAGGAACGCCTCTCCCGCGCTGAGGAAGCCGCCCTTGCCGAGAAAAGGGACCAAGGATTTCTTGGGGCGATGCGTGCTCTGGCTTCGTGCGAAAGCGTAATCGCGAAGCTCCGCCACGACCTGAACTATGTACTCTCAGGAACAATCGCCCTGCGTCTCCTGATTGACGTTGATGGCGGTATAAAAGACGACGCGGCCGACGATGATGCTTTAGAAAACGAAATTGATCCACCACTTGCCGACGCGGCAAGCTCCGGCGACATGGAAACAGCACGTATGCTTTTTAATGCATGCGCTTGCGCCGAACGGAATCCAGAGTATCTTGCTCAGTGCATGACTGTTGCCGGCTTACGGGACCGTTACTTTCGCGAACTCTGCGATTTTACCCCACTTGGATCGCAGGCACGAGTTTCTATCCTAGCAGGCTTGCGAGTGGCCGAAGTCGCCCAGATGCAGCTTGTCGAGCAAAACCTGCGGCTTGTCGCTCACTTCGCCAATAAATGGGGGCGTGGCCTTCCCCGGATGGACAGGCTGCAGGAAGGAACGTTTGGGCTTATCCGGGCAGCGCGCAAGTTCTCCGGCACCAGGGGCAATAAGTTCGCGACCTATGCGGTTTGGTGGATACGCCAAGCTATCCACCGGGCGGCCGCTGACACCTCTCGCGTCATCAGGCTGCCAGTCCACGTCCAGGAGGCGAGTGGAAAGGTCGACAAAGCGGTTAAGGCGCTGGAAACACGGAGCATCCAGTACCCATCGATCGATGAGATCGCCACGGAGTGCGGGCTATCGTCGGAACGAGTTGCCAAGCTCTTGACGCTCACGCGCGAGCCGATCAGCTCCGCCGATGTCGAGGATGAGTTTTTCGAGATCCTCGATCCCGCTCTTGGACCAGAAGACAACTGCAATAAGGACGATCTCCGTCGCGCGGCTGCAGGCCTCCTATCGACGCTGGATCCGCGATCGGAACGTGTTGTCCGTCTTCGCTTCGGGATCGGTTGCGAGGAGCACACCCTTGAGGAGATAGGCCAGATGTACGACGTGACGCGCGAGCGTATACGGCAGATCGAAGCGAAAGCGCTGAAGAAGCTTGGATCACCAGGACGTTGCAAGCACCTGCGCGGAGCGTATTAAGCCAGTGCTAACGATGCCATCCTCCCCTGCCGGTTTCAGATCTGCTCCTCCGCGCGCCGCCTCCATGATCGAAGCGCTTCGAGGACTTGGATACACGATGGCGACTGCCCTCGCCGACATCATCGACAACAGCATCTCAGCCGGTGCCAAATCAGTCGCGCTCCGCTTCCACTGGGAAGGTGATCGCAGCTTCGTGTCCGTTCTCGATGATGGCTCCGGCATGGACGAAGCGCAGCTCGATTCCGCGATGCGGCTGGGCGACAAGAACCCACTTGATGCACGTGCGGAGCACGATCTGGGGCGATTTGGCCTGGGCCTCAAGACCGCTTCCTTTTCTCAGTGCCGACGGCTCACTGTGGCCTCTGCGCGCAATTCGGTCACCGGCTGTCTAAGGTGGGACCTCAACGTTCTCGCCCAGAATTTGAACGACGGGTGGCACCTTCTCGAAGGTCCCAACCCAGGATCCGAGCATCTTCTAGAGCCACTTATCGATGTAGCTAGTGGAACAATAATACTCTGGGAACTCCTGGATAGGATAGTCACGCCAGGCTCGACAGAGCAGAATTTCCTCGATCTCGTTGATGAGGTCGAAAGCCACCTCGCTATGGTGTTTCACCGCTATCTTGCTGAGACCGCCTCCTTCCGCATTACAATCAACGGTAGACCGGTAGCGGCTTGGGATCCTTTCCTTAAGAACAATCCCGCGACATGGTCCTCTCCTGTGCAGGGTCTCCCGGGAGGCGTCGCTGTCCAGTGCCACGTGCTTCCCCACCGGGACCACCTCGCCGCCCAGAATGAAGCATCGGCTGCGGGTCCTCACGGTTGGACGGCGCAACAGGGCTTCTACGTTTACCGTAACCGCCGCCTGCTGCTTGCTGCAAGCTGGCTTGGCCTCGGGCAAGGGCGATCCTGGACGAAGGAGGAGGCGCATCGGCTCGCCCGCATTCGTCTCGACATTCCAAATAGCGCCGATGCCACCTGGAAAATCGATATCCGCAAGTCGACGGCGAGTCCCCCCGTCGGCATTCGCCCCCAGTTGACCAAGCTTGCCGAGGGAACTCGCGCACGGGCGAGACGCGTGTTTGCGCACCGAGGACAGCCCATGGCAGCCAGCGGGGGGCCGCCGGTCGTTCAGGCGTGGCGCGCGGAGCATCTCGCCAGCGGCGTCCGATACCGAATCGATCGCTCCCACCCGGCGGTGCGAGGTGTGCTTGAGGACGCCGGCACCTTGGCCGCTTCGATACGAGCGATGCTCCGCGTCATCGAAGAAACAGTACCAGTGCAGAGGATATGGCTCGACACAACCGAGTCCAAGGAGACACCGCGAACAAACTTCGCAGGCGAGCCCTCGGATGAGGTTCGCAAGGTGCTAGCCGTCATGTACCGCAACATGGTCGTACGCAAAGGTGCGTCACCTGAGTGGGCACGGCAGGCGCTTCTGGGAACGGAGCCTTTTAACAACTTTCCGGATCTAGTCGCAGCGCTGCCCGATGATCCGTCGGCAGGGGGTGAACATGCCGACAGCAACTGAACAGAAGGTGGTGAAAATTGTCTCGGAGCTTCTCGACGAGGAAGAGAGGACGAGCAGGACTCCCGGCCTGATCTCAGAAAAGATCGATCTCGTTCTCGGCATGCATCCGAAGTGGCGAGACAGCGTCGATATCAGGTCCATTCTGGATGAGATCATCAGACGCGAGGCCTTCTGGATCGGTCAAGACGCGACGCTTCGGAACGATAACGGACATGAAGCTTGGCTGACGGCATCACGAAAGAAGGACTGGAGATACTGGCAGCGCTACCGGGAGTGGATCGAAAGACGCCTGCCGTTGGATGCTGTGGACGCACTTGATGCGTCCACAGATTCGGTTCTTGCCCTTTTAGAGGATCCCGAACGCGATGGCTTCTGGAGTCGACGCGGCCTAGTGGTCGGGCATGTGCAATCCGGCAAGACGGGGCACTACAGCGGGATCGTCTGCAAAGCCGCCGATGCGGGTTACAAGATTGTTATCGTGCTCGCCGGTCTGCACAATAATTTGAGATCCCAGACCCAAATGCGCCTAGACGAGGCATTCCTTGGCTACAAAACAACCGCGTTTAACGAAGAAGCCTACACTGTAATCGGCGTGGGAGAAATCGATGCGGACCCGGCTATCCGCCCCAATTTTGCGACTACACGGAGCGAAAAAGGTGACTTCAACTCTGGTGTCGCAAAAAATTTCGGCATTACACCCGAGAAGCGCCCGTGGCTATTTGTAGTAAAAAAGAATAAGACGGTTCTAACGCGCCTCCTGGGTTGGATTAAAAACCATGTTGCCAACGGCCGAGATCAGGAAACCGGTCGCCCGCTAGTCACAAATCTGCCCTTTTTGCTGATCGACGACGAAGCCGACCATGCAAGCGTTGATACTAAAGAAATAGAGTTCGACGAAAATGGTAAACCCGATGAAGAGCACGAGCCGACAGCAATTAATAGGCTCATCCGGCGCCTATTAATCAGTTTTTCTCGATCGGCTTATGTCGGTTACACAGCAACCCCATTTGCTAACATATTTATCCACGAACAGAATACAACAAAAGAGGAAGGACCCGATCTATTTCCTTCCTCGTTCATCATAAGCCTTGCTGCGCCATCCAATTACATCGGCCCAGCGCGCGTGTTCGGGCTCCGCGGCGAATCCGGACGAGACGCCGGGCTGCCGCTTGTCCGTCACATCTCCGACTTCGACAGCTGGATGCCCTCACGTCACAAGAATGGGCACGTTCCCAGTCACCATGGCGAAGACAGGCTTCCGCCATCTCTTCAGAACGCGGTCCTCTCTTTTATTTTGGCGTGTGCGGTCCGGCGCGTCCGTGGCCAGGAGGCGGAGCATTGCTCAATGCTCATCCACGTCACCCGGTTCACGTCCGTTCAGCGGTACGTCCACAGCCAAGTCGACGAGTTTGTGCGTCAATCGAGACAGCGCCTGCTTCGTCGTACTGGCGGGCACGAGGAGATCCTGGCAGCGCTGCGCGATCTTTGGGAGGCCGATTTCGTTGCAACGACGAAGCAAATGGTAGAGGTCCAGGTCGAAGATCTCTCAAATCACATAGAAATTCCCTGGAGCGATATCGACAACGCACTTGCAGACGCGGCGACGGACATCCAAGTCCGTATGATCAACGGAAGCGCGAAGGATGCGCTTGACTATGCTGAAAATGCTCAGACTGGCCTCAAGGTAATCGCCATTGGTGGTGAGAAGTTGTCCCGTGGGCTCACTCTGGAAGGCTTAACGATTAGCTACTTTCTACGAGCTTCCAAAATGTATGACACCCTCATGCAAATGGGTCGCTGGTTCGGGTATCGACCCGGATACATTGACCTTTGTAGGCTCTACACGACCCGGGAACTTACAGAATGGTTCGAACACATTGCCGACGCATCTGAAGAACTCCGAGAGGAGTTTGATTTTATGGCGGCCAGCAACGGTACGCCGCGTGATTACGGATTGAAGGTTCAGTCGCATCCCACGCTAATGGTCACGTCAAGCATCAAAATGCGGACCGCTCGTGAGCTCGAGCTTTCGTTCAGCGGTAGCCTTTCCGAAACTGTGACATTCCGCAAAGATCTGCCGGCTATACAGCACAACATACGCGCCATTGAGCGCCTGCTATCCTCTCTGGGAACGTCAGAGCAAAGTCCCATCATCCGCTCACGTCCGGGCGGGGACCATACTTGGCAAGGATTTTATTGGAATGAAGTCTCCGCTGACGCAATAATTAATTTTCTGGACAACTACAAAAGCCATTCCGAGGCTAAGAAAGCTAACAGCCAACTGCTCTCGCAGTTCGTCACGGCTCTGAATCGGGAGGGTGAGCTGACGCAATGGAGTGTCGGGCTGATTGGCGGCGGCGACGAACAACACACTTTCGAGACCGGACACTCGGTAAAGATGCTGAAGCGTGCTGAACATGGCCAGCACACCGATCGGTACTCGATCCGTCGTCTAATGTCGCCGCGCGATGAAGCCGTGGATCTCGACGAGGCGGACTGGGTTCGAGCCCTGGAGAAAACGCAGGAAGCATTCCGCGCAGACGCAGGCCGTAACAGCGATGGGAGCGAGCCCAATTCACCAAATGGGCCGGCAATCCGGCTGGTTCGGCCGAAGGAGCGAGGGGTTCTGCTCTTATATACAGTCAAGGCCGACGAAAAAGCGAAACTTCCTGCCGAAGCGCCGCCGCTGATCGGCTTCGGAGTAAGTTTCCCGTCAAGCTCTGCAGGCGTGCGAGTCAAGTACCGCGTTAACAATGTTTACTGGGAGCAGGAGTATGGCGGCTTCTGAGATGGCCGACCTGCAGGCTGCTTGGCGGGCACTGGCGGGCGGCACCGACCGCGAAGGTTGGAAGGCGATTCCCATTGCGACCAAGTCCAGCTGTCTCGTACAGGCAGGACGCCGACTTCCAAGTGATGAGGAGGCTCTGCTGGTCGGGTTTGGCAGCCTCAGTGCTTTACCCGCGGGTCGCTTGCCGCAAGGACAAGGCTTCGAGGTGCTACGCCTCTTATCCGACCCGGGCGGGACCGGACGAAGCTGGATCGCTCTCGCCAAGCGCGCCGGCGCGAGCCCTGAGCTCTTCGCTATGATGTCTGAGGATCTTGTCCGTCTGCTTGAGGGCAGTACCCATCTTGCTGACGGTGCACTGGTTGCACGCCTGCTTGCGCGGGTTTCAGCTTGGCAGGACTTTATGGAGCGCCATCGGGAGGGTTTGCTCTCGATCGAGGCTGAGCTGGGCCTCTTCGGCGAGCTGACGATCCTGGGGGACATAATCGAGCTTGGTGCAGACCCACGATTGATCGTTGAGGCATGGCAGGGGCCTCTTGGCGGCAACCAAGACTTTATTCCCGGCACGGGCGCACTGGAGGTGAAATCGACGCTCGCAACAAGCGGCTTTCCTGCGTCAATCGCGTCGCTTGAACAGCTCGACGACAGCATAAGACAGCCCTTATTTTTGGCAGCGGTCAGATTATCGCTGGATCCCACCGGCGTTACACTCCCGGAGCGCGCAGATAGTATTAAGTCACGCCTAGCTGAGCAGGGGGGCGTTCAAGATCTTTTCGACATCCGATTGCTTCAGGCAGGCCTGCTGCCGAAGGCGGTGCAGCGCTACACGCGTCGTTTCCTGCGCCGCTCAACCGTGGTTCTGGCCGTATCCGATATCTTCCCTCGCCTCACTCGCCGGTCAGTCCATCCAGCCATCGGCAAGGCTCGGTACGAAATCGAACTCGACCTAACGCACTTCGTCGATATTGGACTAGAGCGCGCTCTTCAAAGTCTGGGAACAATCTGATGGAACTTGCTGAATTCCTCGTTCAGACAAGAGCTGAAGTTCTGGAATCAATTAGCGACCGCATGGCTGATCCGGGCGTCGCCTACCCGTTCGCCGAGGTGGTATTTGCGGAGGTCGTGATGGACCATATGGCCTCCGTCGGAATGACCTTCGATCCAGAGCCCTGTCATTACGAAACTACTTCCGGGAATGCCCGCCTCCGTCTGAGCGGATACGCTGTTTCTGAAGAAGCTGACCAGCTCGACCTCTTTGTTAGTCTCTTTGGAGACGTAGACATTCTAACGCCGGTCTCGGACACCGAAACGAAAATGGCCGTCGAACAATGCCTCCGCTTCCTTCAACGGTGCGCTGAGGGTCGGCTAGCCAAAAGTATGGATAAGACAATGGAGGCCTACAAGTTGGCCTCATTAATACCAGAAGTCTATTCCGGGCTTGAACAAATCCGAGTTTACGTGCTGACGGACAAAGTCGCCAAAGCTAAGAGTTTCAAGGCGCGCGAAATTCAGGGCAAAACTGTAAAGCTTGAGGTAATGGACATCGAGCGGCTTTGGCGGCACCTGTCCGAGGGAAAACCGCGCGACGAACTGGTTGTCAACTTCGAAGAGGTTGCCGGCGGAGCCATTCCTTGCATTTTCGTTCCAGGCGAGAATACCGAGTACGATTACGCGCTCACCACTATCCCCGGCGAGGCGCTTAGATTTCTATATGAAAAATTCGGCGCACGTCTTCTGGAAGCAAACGTTCGATCATTTTTGAGCGGTGCCGGCAAGGTAAACAAAGGTATCGCTGAAACTCTCAGAACTGCGCCCGAACGTTTCATGGCTTATAATAATGGCATCGTCCTCGTCGCGGACGAAATGCACCTCGGACAGACCCAGGATGGGTCACCTGGGATCTCCTGGTTGAAAGGCATGCAGATCGTAAACGGTGGCCAGACAACGGCCTCTCTATTTTTTACCAAGAAGAAATTTCCGCTAACCAGCCTTTCACGCGTTCGAGTGCCTGCGAAGGTAATCATTTTGCGAAACGCTGATGCCGCCGATGAGGAGGGCCTCATCGCCGATATCTCAAAATACGCGAACAGTCAGAATGCCGTGAAGATGTCTGATTTGTCCGCGAACAAACCTTTCCACATCAAGATTGAACAATTATCCTTATCGACCTATTGCCCTGACGGCGTTAGTCGATGGTTCTACGAGCGGGCAGCTGGCAGCTATAACACGATGATTGCTCGTGAGGGCACGCCGGCCAAGCAGAAAAAACTTAAGAATGATATTCCAGCGTCCCGCAAGATAACAAAAACAGACCTCGCAAAATTTCTAAATGCCTGGGAGCGCAAGCCACATCTAGTGAGTTTCGGTGCGCAGAAAAATTTCGAAAAATTCATGGCTGAATTTGCTGAGGACAATGGGCAGCCGCCGCGTGCGCTTCCAGACGTAGTCGAATACAAACGTTTTATCGTGACAGCCCTGATCTTCAAAACCGCCACAAAATTGATCCGCCCGATGTTCGTCGCCTTCCAGGCCAATGTCACCGCATACACTGTCGCCACCCTCGCAGAGGAACTCCGAAGCGAGCTTGATTTTGATCGGATCTGGCAGGAGCAAAGCCTGTCAGTGAAGCTGCAGGAGCAGATTCGAGATTGGGCTACGGAAATAAATAATGCTCTACACGCAACCTCAGATGGGCGCATGGTCTCGGAGTGGGCTAAGAAGGAAGAGTGCTGGATGGCCGTGCGCCAACGGGGTGTGACAAAGGCAATCGGCGGAATTCCGGAAATTAGGACAGGCGCACCGATCGTTCGCGAAACAGTATAATTGTGTTCTATAAAAATGGATGCAATTTTACATGCCTCCTTAAAAATAAGCTTAAATATCTTTTTTATAATTTTCGCGGTGAGGATTAGAATGAAATCTTTACGAAAATAATTGCGATTAAGCAAGTATAAATCGATTTGATTAATACTGTTGCCCGTTTGCATCAAGCATTTCTATAAAACTCAAGATATTTACAGATAATGATCAGCGGCATGTCCCTGCTTATAACTTGTGCGAATCTTTGACCAAAGTCGCATAGTTGTTTGCCTCTCATGCGGGGCCTACCTTAGATGTAGGCTGGGATTCAATTTTAATGCGTAAGCATGATGCAAAGGGGTCAAAGGTGGTGTAGGCTTCGTTTGGGAGTTGCATATGTTAACGAACGCGAAATGTGTCCGAGCGACGGTGGTGCTACCAGGGCTTGTTCACCATCAGATGCAGGCTTTCAGTGTAGCAAGCGATGTCTCGTTTGCCTGTGCCATCCGGCAGGCATTAATAAAACATTTGCCCAAGCGGTGCGGCCGAATCGAGTTACTGTTAGGATCGAGTCGCACGTGATCGATTCCCGTATCTTCAAGCATAAATTGCAGAGATTGCGTGCTGGCGGTTGTCCGAGAGTTCTAGATCTGTTCTCTGGATGCGGCGGCCTCTCCCTCGGTTTCAAAGCAGCAGGGTTCAAGATCGCAGGAGCGGTCGAGTGCGAGGCTGACGCGGCGCGGTCCCACGGAATCAACTTTCATGGCGGCGACGAACGCTACTGTAAATCGCATGACATTACCAAAACATCGCCGTCAGATCTTACTGCGGGCCTCGGGCTTGGCGATGCGGCAGGCGCTTTTGACATTCTTGTCGGCGGACCGCCCTGCCAGGCGTTTGCCCGGGTTGGCCGGTCAAAGCTGCGTGAGGTGGCCGAGCATCCAGAAGCGTTTCGTCACGATCCGCGTTCACGTCTCTACATTGAATATTTGAACTATGTCGAAGCCTGCGCCCCATTGGCAGTCGTCATAGAGAACGTCCCAGACATGCTAAACCATGGCGGTCACAACCTTGCTGAGGAAATTGCTGATATCCTCACTACGAGAGGGTACGTGGCACGTTACACGCTGCTAAACGCTGCATTCTATGGCGTTCCGCAAATGCGCGAACGCATGATCCTTATTGCAATCCGGTCGGAAGTCGCCGACGATATAGAATTTCCCGAACCGTCACACTGGATCGATCTGCCGTCTGGATACACTGGCTCACGTGCGGTCGCATTGAAGCTCGCCCTGGCTCCAGCCGGCACATTGTCAGGGTACAGGGCAGCGCCCAAACCGGATGGCGATCTTCCGAGCGCGGTGACCGCCGAGCAAGCGATCGGCGATCTGCCAGAGATCCTGGCGCGTGAGCTGCTAGCCGCAGGCGAACTTCGTCGGGGTGCCCGTAAGTTGGACGTTGCGATCCCTTACACTGGACATAATCTACAGAGCGAATACGTCCGTGCAATGCGTCAGTGGCCGGGCTACGAAGGCACTGCTACTGTTTGGGATCATGTCATCCGCTACCTGCCGCGGGATTACCGAATATTCGCCGGGTTGAAGCCTGGAGACCAATACCCGGAAGCAAGCCGCTACGCCAGACAGCTATTCGAGGACGAACTTCGTCGTCTTGCACAGGTTGGAAAGCGCCCTTTGGCTGACTCACCGCAGTGGAGGGACCTCGAGGCGCGGTTTGTGCCGCCATATGACGACAGTAAATTCCCCAACAAGTGGCGCAAGATGGAATCATCGATGCCTGCGCGTACCCTGCTCGCGCATCTTGGCAAAGATGGTTATAGCCACATCCATTATGATAGTGAGCAGGCAAGACCAATCTCGGTGCGAGAGGCAGCACGACTGCAGTCGTTCCCTGATGGATTCCGATTCGCAGGCACAATGAACCCCGCATTCCGGCAAATTGGTAACGCGGTGCCGCCTCTACTGGCAAAGGCGGTTGCGACATCTGTGATGTCCCAGCTTTGCGGTAATCGCCAGTTAGAGGGTTTGCCGCTGTTTGCGTCGAGTGCAAGGCGATGAGCGGCCGCGGAGAAGTTATCGTGGTCCGCTCGCTCGCCGAGTCTGATCTTGGTATTTTTTCCGCACATCGCGCATACGCGACAAGCAAGCAGCGAGCTATAGCACTCACAACTCCCGCTGCTCGAATACTGCTCAGCTCGCGAATTTATTCGGCGGAAGATGCCAGAATGGACGTTATCTGCGTTTATGGACTGCATGGGAACAGAGAGCTGCGTCATATAGGTAAGGTGGGCAAAAACTGGCGGCTTGGGGGGCGAAGGATCGAAGAAGGGGCTTGTGCGTTTCTTGATAGCAAAGATTTTGTTCTCATCCGTACCGTAGTCCGGAATGATGGTGATCTCCCCTTGTTGATGACCTTCGTTGGGCGTCAGCGCGAACGGCTCCTGCATGCCGGTATCGTCGCCAGCCTCGACCAACGCTTTACCGATAGCACGGCAATAATTGAGCGCGGCACCGACCGGTTCGAGGCGCTGGCCGATGCCTTCCCGCCTGTTCCTTCTGGCCTCGCGGTCGGCCTGCCTTCTTGCATCTCGGAATCGGACAAAGTTCCAGCGCGAGCCGTTGGTGGCGATGGTTGATAGGCTGACTGTCGAGCAACGAAGGCTCAATATGAGCCGCGTGCGTTCTAAGGGAACATCACCCGAGATAGCTGTAAGGCGAATTTTGCACTCTCTTGGGTATCGATTTCGGCTGCACCGCCGAGACCTGCCGGGCACACCAGACATTGTCCTCCCGCGACATCGGGTGGCAGTTTTTGTCCACGGCTGCTTTTGGCACGGTCACCAATGCCAGTTGTTCCGTGTTCCAGCTACCAGAACGAAGTTCTGGACAACGAAGATCGAGACCAACCGCCGTCGTGATGCCATTGCTAAGACCAGCTTAATCTCTGATGGCTGGAGAACGATGTGCATTTGGGAGTGCGCTGTCCGCGGTCGGGGCCGCATCTCAGAGGAGGAACTAGGGCTGGCAATCACCGCCTTTCTTAGTGGATCTACTAAAGACAGCGATATCGTCGGAACTCTGAGTTTCTCTGAAATATAGGTGGATTTCTGATCGACGAACATCCGTAGCACAGTTTTTGATTTTCACGCCGCATTTCGCGATCCCTTCGGGCTTCAGACGGCGTGACAATATATCAGCCACCCGAAACCTTTATCCGCAAGCGAGCATGCTTGCTATCACGCCCACTGAATTCCCACAGGAACGGCGGAACCAAGAACGAACAAACAGTGCCGAGATTCAGGGGCGTCGTTGATTTTGTTCACTTTTTACGTGAGATATCGCCGCTCATAACGGTCTGGTTGCAGGTTCGCGTCCTGCCGGGCCCACCACCTTCGTCAGGAGAACCGCAAGGGATCGTGTGCCTTCCGGTTCAACCAATGCCTCTGACTTTCGTCCTAGTCGCCGTACCGAAGCGCCTCCACGAGCACGGCGAGGGCCGGTGTGAGGGGGGGGCGGCTGGCGTGATAGAGGTGATAGCCGGAGAACGGCTCACACCACGGTGCGAGCACCGGCACCAGGCGTCCCGTCGCGACATGCCCCTGCACCTGATCCTGGGGCAGGTATGCGATGCCAAAACCGTCCAACGCCGCTTCGAGGATCAGCGTGACCGAGTTGAAGACGAGTTGCCCCTCCACCCGCACATGCAGGGCGCGCCCCTCGTTCTCGAACTCCCAGGCGTAGAGCGCCCCCAGGGTCGGCAGCCGTAGGTTGATGCAGGCGTGTTCGGTGAGGTCCTCCGGCCGGCGCGGGGGCGGACGCGTGGCGAAGTAGGCCGGCGCGCCGACCGCGGCCATGCGCATGTCGGGCCCGATCCGGACCGCGGTCATGTCCCGGGCCACCATCCCGCCGAGCCGGATGCCGGCATCGAACCCCTCGGCGACGATGTCGGTCAGGCCGGAATCGATGCTCGTCTCGACCTTGATGTCGGGGTAGACCGGCAGGAGACGCCGGAGGGCCGGCCAGAGGACCGTCTTGGCCGCGTGCTCGTCGGCGGTGATGCGCAGCGTCCCCGCAGGCCGGCCGCGCATCTCGGCCAAGGCGACGAGTCCGGCTTCGATTTCGTCGAAGCGCGGCCCGACGGCCTTCAGGAGGCGCTCGCCGGCCTCCGTCGCCGACACGCTGCGAGTCGTCCGGGCCAGCAACCGGATGCCGAGGCGTGCCTCGAGGGCTCGCACGGTCTGACTGAGCGCCGGCTGCGAAACCCCCAGCTGCGCCGCCGCTTTCGTGAAGCTGCCCAGGCGGGCCACCGCGAGGAAGGCGGTGAGGTCATTCAGGCTTTCCCGCAGCATCCATAAGCCTCGCTCATGACCCCATGTCGGTACGAGCCCCTAATCCGATCCGATCCCGGGGGCTAGTTACGCACACGCCCCGGCTCGGCGTGCTCGCAGCGCATCGGGCCGTCATTCTCGCTGGAGCATGGTTCATGGAGATCAAGCGCGTCGGCTCGCAGCCGTCGGCCAAGGGGCCGGACGCCTGGTTCAGCGGCACCGTCCGCATCGACCCGCTGTTCGGCGCGACGGAGCCGGCCCGCGCGAGCGGTGCTCTGGTGACCTTCGAGCCCGGCGCCCGCACGGCGTGGCACACTCATCCACTCGGCCAGACGCTCATCGTCACGGCGGGTTGCGGGCGGGTCCAGCGCGACGGCGGTCCCATCGAAGACGTCCGCCCCGGCGACGTGGTCTGGTTCCCACCGGGTGAAAAGCACTGGCACGGTGCCGGGCCGACCACCGCCATGAGCCACATGGCCATCCAGGAGGCGCTGAACGGCGGCGCCGTCGATTGGATGGAGAAGGTCTCCGACCGACAATACGGAGCCTGACACCGACGACGCGGACCCTGCCGGAGCTCTCGCGGGCCCGACCCGGGGCGGGGCTGCGCGCGCATGAATCACAGGCGAGCACAAATCACAGGGAAGGCGCGGGATGCCCATGAATCCGAAGGAAGTCTGCATCGAACGTGGATCGCTCGCCCCAGAGACGGGGGTCGGGGCGTCGCGCGGATGGGGTGCGGTGCTCGCCATGACCCTCTGCTCCACGACGCTCGTGGCCTCGGAGTTCATGCCCGTCAGCCTGCTGACGCCCATCGCCGCCGACCTCAACATCACCGAGGGGCACGCGGGGCAGGCCATCGCCGTCTCGGGGCTCTTCGCGCTCCTGACGAGCCTCGTCATCGCGTCCGCCACGCGCGGCATCGACCGCCGTACCGTCCTGGTGGCCCTGACGATCCTGATGATGGGATCGGGGCTGATGGTGGCCCTCGCCCCGAACGCGGCGGTGTTCATGGCCGGACGCGCTCTGGTGGGGGTGGTCATCGGCGGGTTCTGGTCGATGTCCGCCGCCATCGTCATGCGCCTGGTCCCGGCGGAGCAGGTTCCCCGGGGCCTCGGGATGTTGAACGGCGGCAACGCGTTGGCCACCACGGTGGCCGCGCCCCTGGGCAGCTTCCTCGGACACTACATCGGCTGGCGCGGGGCGTTCTTCCTCGTCGTGCCGCTCGGGGCGTTGACGCTCGCTTGGTTCCTCGCGAGCCTTCCGGCGATGCCGTCCGCGCGCACGGCCGGTGGCGGCACGGTGTTCCGGGTCCTTCGGCGCCGCCAAGTCCCCCTCGGAATGCTCGCCATCTCGCTGTTCTTCCTCGGGCAGTTCGCCCTCTACACCTACCTGCGACCGTTCCTCGAGACGGTGACGAAACTCGACGTCCCGACTTTGTCCCTGATCCTGATGCTCATCGGCGGCGCCGGCGTGCTCGGAACCTACCTCATCGGCTTCCTCCTCCGGTCGCGGCTCCACAGCCTCCTGGTTGCGATGCCCCTCGGGATGGCGGCCATTGCGGTCTCGCTCATGGCGTTGGGCGGCACACCCGTCGCGGTGGCGCTGCTGCTGGCCGCCTGGGGGCTGATCGGCACGGCGGCGCCCGTCGCCTGGTGGACGTGGCTGAGCCGGGTCTTGCCCGACGAAGCCGAGGCCGGTGGCGGGCTCATGGTCGCGGTCGTCCAGCTCGCCATCGCGCTCGGCGCCACCCTGGGCGGCCTTGCCTACGACGCGAGCGGCTACCGCAGCACCTTCGCGGTCAGCGCGGTCGCCCTCGTCGCGTGCGCGGTCGTCGCCATCATGGCTTCGCGGCAGACCTCGCGAGCGTGATCACGATCCCGCCAGCCACATTCCCCGTCCCGGTGACCGATCAAGGACACGATCCATGAAGCACGCACGACACGCCGCGACATCACTGGCGGCGGCAATGGTCCTCGTCCTCGGTGGCGTTGCCGGGCTCCACGGCGAACCGGCCCCGGAGCGGGGCTCCTCCGCATCCCCCGGCAGAAAGACGCCCGCGATGGAAAGTATCCGAATCCGGCTCGTCGGCGAAACCGTCACCGCGACCCTGGAATCCGGCGAGGCCGCCCGGGCCTTCCGGGCGCTCCTGCCCCTCACTCTCAACCTGACCGACTACAACGCCACCGAAAAGATCGGCGACCTGCCCGGGAAGCTCTCGATCCAGGGCGAGCCGGCAGGCATCGACCCGGAGCCGGGCGACATCACCTACTACGCACCCTGGGGCAATCTCGCGATCTTCTACAAGGATTTCGGGTACTCGCGCGGGCTCGTCCGCCTGGGTCGGCTGAGCCGCATCCCCGACGCGTTCCGCCAGCCCGGACCGATCACGGTGACCATCGAGCCGGCCCCATGACAACGCAGCGTCCGAGATTGCGAAGCCTCGCCCGGGCATTCCCGATCCTGGCCTGCCTGACGGGGACGGCCGGCGGCACCTTGGCCCACGCGGCACCCGGCGCGCTCGCCTACGACGTGCGGACCCATGGGCCGGTCCCCATCCCACCGGGGGAACGAGACCTTCAGACCGTGGTCGCGCAGCCCTGGTTCAAGGTCTCGGACGAAGGGGTTCCCCTGGAAGGACCGTCCTTCGACCGGGCGGGCGACCTGCTGTTCACCGATGCCGGCACCGGCCGCGTTCTCCGCCTCACGCCGGACAGGCGCCTCTCCACAATCGTGCCCGCGAATGCCCTGAACCTCGGTGGGCTCGCGATCCACAAGGACGGGCGCATCTTCGCCGCCGGCACCGGCGGCTTCCGGCTTGGCTCCATCGTCTCGGTGCGGGCGGACGGTTCGGATCTGCGAACCATCGTCCCCGCCGAGGCGGGGTACGTGGTCAACGACCTCGTCTTCGACGCGCAGGGCGGCTTCTACTTCACCGACTTCCGGGGCACTTCCACCGACCCGAAGGGCGGTGCCTACTACGTCGCGCCCGACCTCACGACCGTCACGCCGGTCCTGCCGAACCTCGCGCTGGCCAACGGTGTCGCCCTCAGTCCGGACGGCAAGACCCTGTGGGTCACCGAGTTCGGTCGCAACCTCCTGCACAGGGTCGACCTCGCCGACGCGACCACGCCGACGCCGCTCGGCACGACGGTGGCCTACCACTTCACCGGTCCGGCGCCCGACTCGATGCGGGCCGATGCCGACGGAAACCTCTACGTCGCCCTGTACGGCCAGGGCCGCGTGCTCGTGTTCAACCGCAACGGCATCCCCATCGGGCAGGTCCTGCTGCCGGGTCGGGACGAGGGCCACAACCTCCGGTCCACCAGCATGGCGTTGCGGCCCGGCACCGGAGACCTGCTCATCGTCGCCAACGACGGCTCAGGCGGCCGGGGCTCCACGATCTTCGAAGCGCACGCCTTCGCGAAGGCACTGCGCCTCTTCTCGCACCAGTAACGCCCGGCCCAGCTCCGGACAGCGAAAGTCTCGTCATGACACGCATCGATTCGATGCCCCGATCCGCCCCACCCGCCGGGCAGGGCGGCCGCGGGGCGATCTGGACCCGGCGCGCCGTCGCAACACTCCTCTTCCTCGTCGGCCTCGGGCTCGCCACCGGCGGAACGGCGCTCGTCTGGTACGGCGGCTCGCCCTACTACCTCTTGACCGGCTTGGCCGTCGTGGCGAGCGGCGCCCTGATCTGGCGGCGCGACGAACGTGGTCTTGCGCTCTACGTCGCGGTGCTGGCCGCGACGACGGCGTGGGCGATCTGGGAAGTCGGCTTCGACGCCTGGCAGTTGCTTCCGCGCCTGCTGGCTCCCTTCGTCCTCGGCTTCGCTCTGCTGCTCCCGCCGGTCTTCCGGATCGGTCGGCACGCCTCTCCCGCACGTGCCGCGGCAGGGCCGGCCGTCACCGGCATCATGGCGGCGGCCCTCTTCGTCGGCGGCCTGCTGCATGCGGCCGGCCCCGGCGCGCCGGCCGAGCCCATCCTGCGCCGCGGTATGGCCGACGGCGTTCCGAGTCCCCTGGCGCAGCCGCTCGCGCGGGTGACGCACGAGGATTGGCCGGCCTTCGGCAACGACCAGGGCGGTACGCGCTTCAGCCCGCTCGCCGACCTCACTCCGGCGAATGTCGGCAAGCTCGCGGTGGCGTGGGAGGCCGAGACCGGCCCCGACACGCCCGGCCCGGCGACTGCCCTCGAGGCGACGCCCATCATGGTCGGCGACGCCCTCTACCTCTGCGACGGCCACAACCGCGTCTTCGCCCTGGAAGCCGAGACCGGGCGCGAGCGCTGGCGCCACGACCTCTCCTACGGCGTGCCGCCCTCCGGCAAGCCGTGCCGGGGCGTCGCCCATTATCGCGTGCCGGATGCGAGCGGCCTTTGTGCCGCCCGCATCATCGCAGCCAGCCAGACACCGGAGCTGATCGCCCTCGACGCCGCGACCGGCGCGCCCTGCACCGACTTCGGCAAAGCCGGCCGCGTCGACCTGCGCGAAGGCCTCAGCGCGTATCCGGAAGGCCAGTACTACGTCAGTTCGGCCCCGCAGATCATCCGCGGGAAGGCGGTCGTCGGAGGCGGCATTCCCGACGGCCAGTTCTGGGGCGGCCCCTCCGGCGTGATTCGCGCCTTCGATGCGCGCACCGGCGAACTCGCTTGGGCCTTCGATGCTGGCCAGCCCGACCGGGCCGGCCCACCGCCGCCGGGGGAGACCTACACCCCGTCCTCTCCCAACAGCTGGGCGCCCATCAGTGCCGACGAAGCGCTGGGGCTGGTCTACCTTCCGATGGGCAATGCCACGCCGGACAATTTCGGCGGCCAGCGACGTCCGTTCGACGAGGCGGTCTCCAGCGCCGTCATCGCCCTCGACGCCGAGACGGGCCGCCTGCGCTGGCGCTTCCAGGCGACGCACCACGACATCTGGGACTACGACACCCCCTCGCAGCCGACCCTGCTCGACATGCCGACGGCGAACGGGATTCGGCCGGCCCTGATCCAGCCGACGAAGCGCGGCGAGATCTTCGTGCTCGACCGCGAGACCGGCCAGCCGATCAAGCCCGTCACCGAAGTGTCGGCGCCGCAGGACGGCACCGCCGCCGGCGAACGCCTGGCGCCGACCCAGCCCGCCTCGCTCGATCTACCGGCCCTGCGCGGCGCGACCCTGCGCGAGTCCGACATGTGGGGCGCCACGCCCATCGACCAGATGGTCTGCCGCATCCTGTTCCGCCGGTCGCGCTACGAAGGGCACCTGACCCCGATCACCCTGGACAAGCCGGTCCTCATCGATCCGGGCTCGGTGGGCGGTGTGAACTGGGGCAGCGCCTCCGTCGATATCGACCGCGGGATCATGGTGGCGAACTGGATGCGGTTTCCCGACCGGGTCGAGCTCCTCACCCGCGCCGAGGCGGAGCGGCGCAAGCTCAAGCTCGCCGACGGGAAAGGCCCCGGCGGCGACGCCGACCGGCCGATGCTGAACACGCCCTACGGCGCCTTTGGCGGCCTGTTCATGTCCCCCCTCGGCATTCCCTGCACGGCGCCGCCCTGGGGGTTGATCGCGGCCGTCGACCTGTCGAGCGGCCGCCTGCTGTGGTCGAAGCCCCTCGGGACCGCGCGCGACACCGGCCCCTTCGGCATCCCGTCGATGCTGCCGCTGACCGTTGGGACCCCGGTCTCGGGTGGCTCGGTGGTCACGCGTGGCGGCTTGGTCTTCGTCGGCGCGAGCATGGACCGGACCTTCCGGGCGCTCGACGCGGCAACGGGCCGCGAACTCTGGCAGGCCCGGCTTCCCGGCGGCGGCAACGCCACGCCGATGACCTACCGCAGCCCGGTGAGCGGACGCCAGTTCGTGGTGGTGGCGGCCGGTGGAAAGCCGCCGCTGGCGATCAGCCTCGGGACCAAGCTGGTCGCCTACGCGCTGCCGCGTTGAGCCTCGTCCTCCTGAAACCCGCCGACGATCCGACCTGGAGTGACCGATGACGCAGACGCATGATTTGACCGGCAAAATCGCCTTCGTCACGGGCGCGACGAGCGGCATCGGCCGCGCCACCGCCCTGGCGTTCGCCCGAGCCGGTGCCGGTGCCGCCGTCGCGGTCGCCGACATCTCCGAGGACGGTGTCCGGGAACTCGAGGAGATCGCGGCTGCCGTGCTCTCCCTTTGCTCGGATCTGGCGGCCTTCGTCGTCGGGCATGCCATGGTGGTCGATGGCGGTCAGACGGTGGGCTGACGTCCACCGCCCGCCCCGCGCTGGCGCAGCGCCTCCACCAGCACCGTGAAGGCGGGGGCGGGCTGACGGCGGCTCGGATAGTAGAGGTGGTACCCCGGGAAGGGCTCGCACCACCCCTCCAGCACCCGGACCAGCCGCCCCTCGGCCAGGTCCCGCTCGACGTGCTCCTCCGGCAGGTAGGCCAACCCGAGCCCGGCGAGCGCGCCTTCCCGGATCAGGCGCAGGCTGGTGAACACGAGCCGGCCTTCGACGCGCACGTCGAGAGCCTCGCCCTTGCGCTCGAATTCCCAGGGGTAGAACCCGCCGCGCGTCGGCCGGCGCAGGTTGATGCACAGGTGTGCCGTGAGGTCCGCCGGATGCCTGGGCTTCCGTCGGCCGGCGAAGTAGCCCGGTGCCCCGACCACGGCCATGCGCATGTCCGGCCCGATCCGCACCGCGACCATGTCCTTCTCGACGTGTTCGCCGATGCGTATGCCCGCATCGAAGCGCTCGGCCACGATATCGATGAGGGCCTGCTCCGTGACGACCTCGACCGTGATGTCGGGGTAACTCGGGAGCAGGCGCGTCAGGACAGGCCACAGAACCGTCGCCGCCGCGTCCTCGCTCGCCGTGATGCGAACGGTGCCGGCCGGCTTGTCCCGCAACTCGGTCAGGGCGGCGAGCTCGACCTGGATCTGCTCGAATTGCGGCCCCACGCTCCGCAACAGACGCTGCCCCGCCTCGGTCGGCGAGACCGCCCGGGTGGAGCGATTCAGCAGCTGCACACCCAGTCGTGCCTCGAGTCCCTTCAGGGCATGGCTCAGGGCCGATTGCGTGATGCCCAGGCGTACCGCGGCGCGGGTGAAGCTGCCCTCCTGCGACACCGTCACGAAGGACAGCAGGTCGGTCAGGTCCGCACGCGCCATCGATGGTCTCCGCGTCGCATGTCCGATGAGCCGGACAGGCGCCGGGGTGGCGGAACGGCCGAATCCATAAGCTCTGCTCATGACCCTATGTCGATGGACGGCACTAATCAACGAGGTCGGAATCCCTACCTTGGATTTGATCAAATGTGCCCGCTCGCCCTGGGCATCCCACCCTCGATGGGCGGCCGTCGCGCCGTCCCCCTGCAGCCCGTTCGGAGACCGAGATGGGAAGTCCTTCAGATTACGCGTTGAACCGGAGAGATCTGATGGCGGGCGCATCCGCCACCGCGGCCCTGGCGGCCGTTCCCTCTACGGCGGGCGCCGCACCCGCTGGCGCCGACAAGCCCGTTCTGGCGAAGGTGTCGCTGACGGTGAACGGCCAGCG
>NZ_LMMX01000038.1:0-220460 GCF_001422425.1 Methylobacterium sp. Leaf102
CCCGACATGGTCTGGCCGTCCATCGAAGATGCCCTCGAGGGCAAGAGCCTGCTGAACGCGGCCGATTGCGTGCCCTACCTCATCACGGCCTTCGGCAGCGTCTACGCCTGGAACCGCTCGCTCGGCGCGATCGAGTTCGATTTCCAGCGCGGCCGGATCACGATCCGCGCGGATCCTCGGGCCAAGGATCAACAGGCGAGCCCTACCAAGTTCGTGACGCCGTTCCTGGCCGAGGAGGACAGTTATGACGACTACGACCTCTACGACGAGGCCGTGCGGAAGTTCGGGCCCTTGAACGAGGACCAGATCTTCTCGTTCGCACCGATCTTCGCCCTGGGAGGGCAGCCCAAGAAGGGCAACCTCATCGTGACGAACGCCCGGGCCCACCTGGCGCTCCTGTCGCAGTCACAAGGGTTCGACATCCTTCACTTCGACCGGAAGCGCTATCCGGGCGGCTTCGAGCGAGTGGAATGATCTGACGCCACGAATTCGCGATCGAGGGCGATCTCGTCGTCCCTCGACCCGTGCCTGACGCCGCGGGGCTCGGCCCTGGTGCCGGCCCCCGACCCGATCGTCGACTACGGTGACCATTTCGACGGCTACGCGTCCTCGGTGCGGCTCACGGCGCAGACGGCGATGGTGCTGCGCCGAGGCAATCCGTGACTATACCAATCGCGGCAAATCCACGGAGGAAGCGAAAAGACTTGCCAAAGAGAATCTTGAGCGCCGGTCGCCACTTCACGTTCCCGATCAGGTGCTTGGTGGCAACGTGTCGAAGATCCTTCGCATTGGGAACTCTCATGTCAACTCGATCATCGGCGGAGGTTGGCCCAGCCGATTGGCCGAGTTCGAGCGACATGCGAAAAGCTTGAAGCCTGGAGAGAAGATGAACGTGCGGCTTTGCGCCACGATCAAGGGGCGGGATGCCTGCAGCAATCGCATATCTTGATTGAAAAAAATGAAAGTGAGAAAACAATGACGGCTGAGAGATATAAGACCCTGTTCGATGAAGCGATCGAGCGGAAGCACCCCGAGATCTTGCGCCCATTTGAATACGGTGGGGGCAAAGCGCATGTTCCCGAAGTTCTGGCCTACATGTGGTCGAGGGTCGGCATCTCCATCTGGCTCAAAGGCACGTTCAGGACCTGCGACCCCGACATGGTCTGGCCGTCCATCGAAGATGCCCTCGAGGGCAAGAGCCTGCTGAACGCGGCCGATTGCGTGCCCTACCTCATCACGGCCTTCGGCAGCGTCTACGCCTGGAACCGCTCGCTCGGCGCGATCAAGTTCGATTTCAGTCCTTCAGGGTCGAGAGGCGGTGCGCGATGGCGATGACCGTGCGGCCCTTCATNGCCTGTCACCCTCCCGGATCTGGCCTTCCGGCTACCCATGGCCGCCACCATGCAGTAGCCTTCCAATTGGCTCGGTCCAAAATACCGGTCAGGTCACTGCGACCCCGACATGGTCTGGCCGTCCATCGAAGATGCCCTCGAGGGCAAGAGCCTGCTGAACGCGGCCGATTGCGTGCCCTACCTCATCACGGCCTTCGGCAGTGTCTACGCCTGGAACCGCTCGCTCGGCGCGATCAAGTTCGATTTCCAGCGCGGCCGGATCACGATCCTCGCCGATCCTCGGGCCAAGGATCAACAGGCGAGCCCTACCGAGTTCGTGGTGCCGTTCCTGGCCGAGGAGGACACGTACGACGACTACGACCTCTACGACGAGGCCGTGCGGAAGTTCGGGCCCTTGAACGAGGACCAGATCTTCTCGTTCGCACCGATCTTCGCCCTGGGAGGCCAGCCCAAGAAGCGCAACCTCATCGTGACGAACGCCCGGGCCCACCTGGCGCTCCTGTCGCAGTCACAGGGGTTCGACATCCTTCACTTCGACCGGAAGCGCTATCCGGGCGGCGTCGAGCGAGTGGAGTGATCTGACGCCACGAATTCGCGATCGAGGGCGATCTCGTCGTCCGTCGACCCGTGCCTGACGCCGCGGGGCTCGGCCCTGGTGCCGGCCCCCGACCCGATCGTCGACTACGGCGACCATTTCGACGGCTACGCCTCCTCGGTGCGGCTCACCGCGCAGCCGGACCGCGCCGGGCATGCCCTCGACGGCTCCGGTGGTGCGCGGGGCTCATCGGCCTGACGTGTCGTGGTGGCAGGGTGGGCGCCTGAGCGAACTCTGGGAAATGAAATTCCCAAGGGCTGGAGGTGGTGTGGATGGCAAGACAGATGCTCAGGAGCGAGGCTATTACAAAGATATCGCAAAAGATCAAAGCCATACCGGCGAAAAGTTGGTCAAAGTCAAAGAAATAAATGTTGCGGAAGATTGTAATTGCAGCAACATAAATAAAGGAACAGAAACTTGACGGAAGTTCCAGATTATATTCGTTGGCAAACCCAGCGCGATCCGTCTCAAATTGAAACACAGCTGGTTTATCGGTCAAAAAAGCTCAATAAAATCGTTTCACGTGTAGGCGGAATGATATCGTTATATTTTCTGGATGGGCACAGGCCCGACCGCCGGAAAAACATTTTATGCATATCAGAGGAATACATAGAACTATTTGAAAAGAAGATTACTCATTTCAAGGAGGCTCGAAGTCGTTCGTATAAAAAAATGAATCCTACCGAGCTTAGAAAGTATTGTAGTAAATTTATCAATTCTGGAAACACAGAGGATTTTTACTGCTCAATTATCAATTTTGATTCCCGTGAAGAAGACGATCCTTCCCTCTGGAGAGGAATCGCATTTGGCTTCGATCAAAAAAATACTACTCGCCGGCTTTCAGGTATCAAGTTTCATTTTCCGCCCTCGTTCATCCTAGACAATCCGGATCGTTTCGTCAGTCTCATCTGCGACTGGGCCGGAAGATTGGGGGTCTTACATGGCTCTGGAGGACTTGGAGTCTTAACCGAGCCGGGTCGTGAGACGGTTGGCAAGGTCTACTACTATCCCCTGATGCAGCGCTATCCCGCCCTCGAATACGACGCGATGGGCGACTACTGGTCAGAGACGCGGTTCGGCGGCTACGAGGTGCCTCGCGCCTCGAACTGGCTCACGCTGCTGGGGGACGCCAACATCGCCCGGCTCGGCGGCGAGGACGCAATCCGAAGCCAGCTCACCCCCGAGTTGAGCTTGGCGCCCTATGCGGGCGGTGTGCTGATCCGGGCCGGGCAGGCGCCGGTCGTGGACAGCAACGGCATCGGCGGCATCCCGCAGGCCTATCGGGATGCCGCCCGGATCATCAAGCCGATCCGCTTTGAAGGATACGAGTACGGTATCATCGAAGTTCCGGAAGAGAAGGACGATCTCGAAGAGACGATGAAGTGGGTCCGCCGTTTCGACTGACGGTCGAACGGGCGCGAGGGACAGAGGATGTCGCGTCCCGATCCCTGGACCACGAATCGCCCGCTGGAGGGCGGCCGGGTGTTCCTCACTTGGCGCGCCGGCTTCCCCTGGGCCGAGAGCCTGTCGCTGTCGATCCTGGAGGCCAGCGCGAGGCCCCATGAGACGGCGCTATGAGCGACGGTCCGCCCTCGACCACGCTGGGGACGATCTCGGTCTATGGCTCGGGGCCGGTCTCCAACTCTGCCCTCTCTCAGGAGATGGGGGTGCCATCAAACGCGCTCCTGACGACAACGGCATCCAGTTCGCCGAGCTGCCCAGGAACCGTCGCGGCCCGACCGCTCTTTACCGCGTCAACCGCTTCGATCGGATCGGCCGGACGCACAACATCGAACATCGGCTCACGAAGCCAAATCACGCGTGGACCAGTGGCTAGGTCGAGCGCATGAACCGAACCCTCAAGGAAGCGACGGTCAAGCACTGCCACTTCGACAGCCACGATCAGCTGCGGGACCACTTCGCCGCCTCTCTGAATGCCTACAACTTCGCTCGATTGCCCATGTGATGCGAGGCCAGCGTGCCCACCACCATTCCATCCTGGCGCGAGGGTGAGGCGAAAGCCTCGCCGTTCTTCGTTTCGGATGTCGCGAACGGCGATTTCGTATTCCGATCAAGCATCCCCAATCATTGATTTTATCGATAACAGCTATCGATCCTATCTGTTTGAATGATGGTGCAGTGCGAAGCATATTCCTCTCATGAACCGGGGCAGGCCCCGGACCACCAGAGGAATCGACATCATGACCGTTCGTACCTTCGTCCTTGCTGCCTTCGTGTCCGTCACTCTGGCGCCCGTGACTCTGGCGGGCACCGCGATGGCCGACGAGCGCATCAACATCACCCCGACGCTCTACCGTGAGCAGGCGCGTGCCACCGCCGCGGTGCGGCCGGCTTCCGAGCTGACGACCACGCCCTCGCTGACCCCGCGGGCGCCGACGGCCCGGCGCGTCGTCGCTGACGCCTCGGCCCGTTGAAGCAGCCTCGTGCCTCGTGGTTCTGGAACACTTCGATCACAGCGTAACGGCGGGGCGAAAGTCCCGCCGTTTTGGCGTCGCGGCTGCGTTTTTGTGTCCTGCACGACGTCCCAAAGAGCGGCGGAAGACGCTTGTCCGCGAGCGCGATCGTCCATAGCTCCCGACCATGACAGCGATCCCGTTCGACAACAGCTACGTCCGCTTGCCGGACCGCTTCTTCGCCCGCCGTGCCCCGACGCCCGTCGCGGCCCCGCGCCTGATCCACTTGAACCGCGCGCTGGCGGCGAACCTCGGCATCGATCCGGATTGGCTCGCGGGTCCCGACGGGGTGGCGATGCTTGCCGGAAACAGCGTCCCGGAGGGCGCCGCCCCGATCGCGACGGCCTATGCCGGGCACCAGTTCGGCAACTTCGTGCCGCAGCTCGGCGATGGGCGCGCCGTCCTGCTCGGCGAGGTCGTCGACCGTGACGGGCGCCGCCGCGACATCCAGCTCAAGGGTGCCGGCCCGACCCCGTTCTCCCGCCGCGGCGACGGGCGGGCGGCGCTCGGGCCGGTGTTGCGCGAGTACCTCGTGAGCGAGGCCATGGCTGCGCTCGGGATCCCCACCACCCGGGCGCTGGCGGCGGTCGCCACCGGTGAGCGCGTCGTGCGCGAGACCCGGCTGCCCGGGGCGGTGCTCGCCCGCGTGGCGGCCAGCCACATCCGGGTCGGCACCTTCCAATACTTCGCCGCCCGCGGCGACACGGAGGCGGTGCGGGCGCTCGCCGACCACACCCTTGCCCGGCACTATCCCGAGGCGTCCTCCGCGGGCCACCCCTATCGGGCGCTGCTCGACGGCGTCGTCGCCCGCCAAGCGGACCTCGTGGCGGCGTGGCTCCTGGTCGGCTTCGTCCATGGGGTGATGAACACCGACAACATGTCGGTGGCCGGCGAGACCATCGACTACGGCCCCTGCGCCTTCCTCGACGCCTACGACCCGCGCACGCGCTTCAGCTCGATCGATGCGCATGGGCGCTACGCCTACGGCCAGCAACCGGGGATCGCCCTGTGGAACCTGACTCGCCTAGCCGAGACCTTGCTGCCGCTCCTCGCCGATGACGAGGCGGCGGCGGTGGAGGCGGCCGAGGCGGCGCTGGGTGGGTTCGGCCCGCGCTTCGAGGCCGCTTATCACGGGGGTCTCGCCCGCAAGCTCGGACTGTCCGGGGACCGGGACGGCGACACCGCCCTCACGGACGATCTGCTGGAGCGGATGGCGGCGAACCGAGCGGACTTCACCCTGACCTTCCGCCGCTTGTGCGACGCGGCCGAGCGACCGGAAGCGGACGCCGGAGTGCGCGACCTGTTCGTCGACCCGACCGCGTACGACGCCTGGGCGGTGCGCTGGCGGGGCCGGCTGGCGGCGGAAGGACGAGCCCCCGCAGCGACGGCGACGGCGATGCGCGCGGTCAATCCGGCCTTCATCCCACGCAACCACAACGTCGAGGCGATGGTCGCGGCTGCGGTCGAGCACGACGACTTCGGCCCGTTCGAGGAGCTGTCGGCGGTGCTGGCGCGGCCCTACGACGACCAGCCTGCCCACGCCCGCTACGCCGACGCCCCCGAGGGCGGCGGCGCGGACTACCTTACGTTCTGCGGGACGTGACCGCGCGCCGCCGTCCGAATCATCCGGCCCTCGGACTCGGAAACCAGTTCCCGTGGAAGCCCGGCGGGATCCGGTGCCCGAGGTGGACCGTGGCGACGGGCGGTGCCTCGAACGCGCGCGCATCGAGGACGGTGAAGTCCGTCGTGTCGCTTGCCGTGTCGATGACGAGGCCTACGAGCCAGCCCTCGTCCTCACCAGCCTCCGGCCTCGCCGGAACGAACACGAACTCCCCCGGGGCGCGGTCGGCGCCGAACTCGTGCACGCGCCGCTCCCCCGTCGCCAAGTCGTGCTTGTAGATCTGCGTCGCGCCAACGAGCTGCGTGTTGCCGTCGGCCGGGACTGAACCCGTATAGACGTACCGGTGGGCCCGCCCGAAGCGGCGTTCGTCGATCCGGGGGAACTCCTGCGCCGCGGGGTCGATCACCCGCCGGTCGACCCGCCCCGTCGCGGGGTCGGCGGTCCAGCGCTCTAGCCGGCCCGGCGCGTCGAGGCCGCCGCCGGCCGAGTCGAACACCCTGTCGTAAGCGACGACGTCGAGGACCACCCGCCCGTCGTCGTCGTAGGCATTGGCGACGTGGAAGACGAAACACGGCGAGACCGCGCACCAGACGATGTCGGCGGCGGTGCCGTGGCGACGGAGCAGGCCGACGCGGGCGCGGTGGGCGGGGTTCCAGCGAAACGGGAAGCGGTGCCCGGCCAGCACCGCCCGCATGGAGAAGGTGACGGGCAGGTCCAGCACGACCACGAAGCGCGCCGTGATCGCGCAGTCGTGGATGCACGGGCCGTGGTCGACCGGGATCGACACGTCGCGCACGACCCGGCCGCCGGGCGAGAGGACGACGTGGCGCACGCTGTCCCAGACGCGGCCGTCATAGGCGATTGCGTGGAGCTCTCCAGTCTCCGGGTCGCGGTGCGGGTGACCGCTGAAGGAGCCGATGAGCGTACCGTCGAACGGATCGTAGCGCTGCGTCTCGAGGTCATCGGATAGTGCAACGGGGTAGCTGCCGGCCTCCACCACGGCGAAGGCGCGGCCGCCGATCTCGACCACGTTGGTGTTGACGGTGTCGTCGCCACGGCGCGGTCCTGGAGCAGCGGGCCGGCCGAGCGCTGCGGACGCCGCGCGCGAACCGATCCATCGGTTTCGGTACCACAGCGCCTTGCCGCCCTCGATGCACAAGCCGTGCACCATGCCGTCGCCCAGGAACCAGTCGTGGCCGCGCGTCGTCGGGCGGGCTGGGTTGGCACCCATCTTGAGGTAGCGCCCGTCGAGCCCTGCCGGGATCGTTCCGGTCACGGGTAGATCCAGCAGCGTCAGTTCCTCACGCATCGGCGTGTGGACGCCGACCACGAACGGGTGCTGCGTTCCCGGCAGACGGAGCCGGTTGCAGGCTGCCACCAGCGCGACGAGGCCCTCGGCGGCGGTGCGCAGGATCGACTCGACAGGATTCGGCATCGGTTGCGGTCTCGGGGAGATGCGTTCGGACCGAAATGGCCAGCCGTGGTCGTCGCGGCAACAGCCGTCGCCGTCGTTCCGATCATGCTCCCCTCGTCACCGCACCTTGCAGGACGATGACGCCTGTCCGAATGTAGGATGCTGCATACCAGGGCTTGGTCCCGCCGAGGGCCTCGCGCCAAGGCCCCTCTGCCAACGAGCTCGCTCCTCCGTGAACCTCGATCGCCTTTGCGCTGAGCCGGTGAGCACTTCGATCGCGACATCCCAGATTAACGGCCAGCGTCCTTCGACACCTCCATCAGGAGGCGGGTCGCGAGGTAGAGCCGCGGCGTGATGCTGGCGAGGACCGCGAATTCGTCGGCGCTGTGATAGTGCCCGCCGACGATGCCGAGCGACTCGATGATGGCGGGTTTTGTCGGGCTATCGAGTTGGAAAGCATAGCCCGCATCGGTACCGCCACCGATCTCGGCGAGGGAAAGATCGGCGCCCAACTCTGCGTAGATGGTCCGCGCGCGTTCGCCGAGCGCCTGGGTCGCCGGGTTCCGGGGCAGCGGTGGGCGGCCTTTGGCGAGATCGAAGGTGACCTGCGTGTCGGGAACGCGGTGGGCGCCGATGATCCTGCGTGCCGTCGTCAGCACCCGGTCGTACTCGCTTGGTACGAAGTAGCGCATGTCGCCCTCCGCCTTCGCCTCCTCCGGGATGATGTTCGGCTTGGTACCGCCATGAAACACGGTCCAGTGCAGGCTGGTCCCCTTCGCCGGGTCGCCGAGATCCTGAAGCTGGAGGATCTGGTGGGCGAGCTCGACGACCGCGTTGCGGCCCGCTTCCGGCGCCCCGCCGGCATGGGCGGCGCGACCTTTCACGGTGAGGCTCGCGTAGTTGATGCCTTTGGTCGCCACGGTGACGGCGTCGACGCCGGCCTCGGCGAAGGACGGTTCGAAGGACAGAACCACGTCCTGATCACGGGCGATTTTCGTGATTTCGTCGCGCGACCCGCGTGAGCCGCGTTCCTCGTCGGGGTTGAGCACCACCGTGAGGGTGCCGTACCCATCGAAACGCAGCGCTTCCAGTCCGGCGAGGACATGCAGAATCATTGCGATGCCGCCCTTCGCATCGGCGACGCCGGGGCCATACGCGCGGCCGTCGCGCTCCGTATAGGGGCGCTTGGCGGCGTCACCGGTGCCGAACACGGTGTCGTAGTGCACCAGCAGCATGATCCTGCGCGTGCCCTTGCCCGATCTCGTGCCGATCAGGGTATTGCCGCCGAACACGGGGGCGGCTCGGGTGTCGACCGAGAGGCCCAACGCTTCGAGACGCGCCGTCAGGATCCCCTCCACCTTGGAGAGGCCGGACACGTCGCCGGTTCCGGAATCGACGTCGACCAACCCCTTCAAGGTCTCGCGATACGGACCGTCCTGGGCTTTGGCCACTGCAAGAACAGCATCGTCCGGCGCAGACAGGGCCGGGACGGACGCCAGGGCGATCAACAACGCCAGTGCGAATGAAGAGACGGTTGCGCGCATGACGGTCCTGATGATTGGCGCGTCGACGCAGCGATTCACGTTTCACTGAACGCGCCGGTTACGGATTCTCGAGGCTTTACGTACCAGTGCCCCCAAAATGCCGAGGTCGCAATTCGGCGCCCGGATCGTGCGGCTTACACGTGCGGCTGCCCATTGGCTTACACGTGCGGCTACCCATTCGAGACGGCGGTCGGCGGTCGGCGGTCGGCGGTGCTGCGGTCGGCGGACACGTTCTCGAATGGATCACCACTCATTCTCTGCGAGCGGACGCGTGTCGAAACAGCTTCGATGGAGTTCAGCCTGGATCGAAAACAGGCCCTTCAGAGTGTCGAAGGTGCCCCTGCCGGATCACTCCGCCGGATCCCGCCGCGCGCCCTGCGCTACGATCCGCATCTCGGCATCCGGCAGAGGGCGCTGAAGCTCCAGGGCGATCTCCGTGGGGGCGGCGAGCCACGTGCTCCACTCCTCCGGCGTCGTCAGCAGCACCAGCATGGCCTTGGGGTGGACGGGGCCGACGACGCCGTTCGGCTCGCAGGTGAGGAACGAGAACAGGCGGTGGTCTTCCTCGATCCGGTCGGGGTTTTCCGCTTTCGTGCCGCGCACACCGGTCCAGGGGCGCCGGATACCCGCGAAGGCGAACAGCGGGCGCGCGCCGTCGAGGGCGAACCAGGTCGGGGTCTTCTTCGGGTTGGTGTCGGCGTACTCGCTGAAGGACGAGACCGGGACCAGGCAGCGGAACTCGGGCTTTCAGCCAGGGGCGCCAGTGCGGACTCTTCACGTTGCGCACGTTGGTCACGGGATGCTCGCCGAACTGCTTCGGCCCCGGGATGCCCCAGTCGGAACATCTCCATCACGCGCGTGCCGTCCTCCCGCACCCGTACGATGGGCGCGCGCTGATCGGGGAAGATCCCCGGCATGGCCGGCAGGTTGCCGGTGCGATCGACCGAGACGCCGAAGGAGGCCCGTGTCTCGGCCTGTGGCGTCACCAGGGTGCAGCGGTTGCACATCGCTTATCCGCTCTTCGCCACAACCAACAAGCCGAAGCCGACGGCCAGGAAGGTGCGAGAGATCCACGAGAAGACGACAGCGCCGACGCCGTCGTCGATGGCCCGCAGATGAGCGATCTGTGCGAACATCGCAGCCCAATACGCAGCCCACAGGCTCAAGACGGAAACAATCCACATCGGCATTGCTTCGGCCGAAGTTTCAGGCCGTAGGCCGGCGCTCGTGACGCCACAGGGCGACAGCCTGGCAACGTGCATCGTAAGCATGTCGGACGGCTGTTCCATCCTCGCCGCGGCCTTCACGCCTGTAGCCGAAGCGGAGAACGCCGTCGGGACCGTAAAGGCGCGTCACCTCCGAGCGCCACGCTCGATCGGTCCGGGCGAGAACCGCTTCCGTCTCTACCAATCGGTTCGGATACATCGGCTGCCTCAGATATCGGTGTGCCGAGTCCAACGCGGTCCAGCGTCATCTGCTCCCATACAACGCCGATGAAGTCCGTGCCCGAAATGCGAGTTGGTTTTCCGCCACCGGCTATCGGGAAGACCTTCCCCGGCGCCTAGTTCAGGCGGATCGACGACTCGGTCGAAGGCTGGGAGGTCAACCCTCTTGGGGCGGTGGCAAGCCTGGAAGCCTGCCGTCCCAGCCTGAGAATGGCCGGCCTCAACCAAGTCGAGATCTGCCCGACCGTTCAGTCGTGGCGAGCTCTGCGGGCCGCCACCGCTGCAGTGGGGCTCGGCCTCGACCGGCTAGGGCACTGCTTCCTGCCGTGCCGCTGCGATCAGGCGATCGCCGTCCTCTCGAAGCAAGAGGCGATCCGACACGAGGGCGTCGACGGATTTCGTGACGGCCGCGACGTAGGCGTCCGGATCGGCGTAGCGCTCTTCGATCGAGGGGCGCGGATCCCCGGTCGCCACCCGCTCCGCCCGGGTGCGTGCGAAGGGGAGCTGGCTGCCTTCGCGGTCACAGAGGACACCCGCTGGAAACGGATCGGCATAGAGGTTCCAGCCCGTAAAGGTCGCGCGCGGCGCCGCCACGGCGGGAAGGCGGATGCCTGCCACATCGTTTCCGTCCGCATCGACGCGCGGGACGAGGGGCCGGTACTGCGGCCCGCTCTCGGGCCGCGGATCGACATAGGTGTCGAACCGCGCGAGGGCGTTCGGCGCCGTCGGAACCGGCACTCCGACGAGGAACGGAAAGCCGATGCCGGCGGCCTCGACCAGGGTGCCGTCCGACAAACGGGGGACGCGGCTGTCCGGCGGGGTCTTGCCGGACGTGACCCAGTCCTCGAGGGCTACGAGGAGCACTCGGACCGCCGGGGCCGGGTTGAGGGTGCTGCGCGGGTTGGTGCACGCTCCCTTGGTCGAGGCCAGACCGGCGCGGCCGTAATGAAAGCCGCTCGAGACCAGAAAGGCACGCGCCGTGCCCGGCAGGGGCACGTCGGTGCGGCCGAGGGGATCTGTCGTCAGCAGCGAGGCACCCTTTTGCCAGTACTCGGTGCCGGTGTTCACCTCGATCAGGAGGGGATCGAAGCCGTCGCCGCGTGGGAGCGCGCCGGTTCGTCCCGTGACAGGGTCGTGCTGCTGGGCGGCGGAGAACGGGAAGGCGTTCTCCGGGTAGAAGTGGTCCTCGTGTTGCGTGTTGGTGCGCGAGGGCTGGCCGAAGCGGGCATTGAGAAAGATGCCGCCGACTCCCGCGATGTGCGACAGCACGCCGTCGAAGACCCGGCAGCCGGCCTCGTCGCGGTTGAAGCCTTGATGGATGAAGTCGCGCAGGTAGCGCCCGCTCTGCGACACGCCGAGGGCGACGGCATGGCGGATCGCTCCGGCGGCCGGGTTGGCCCCGCCGTCGGCGTCGCCGCGCAGGTAGGCCACCACGTCGCGGGTGGCGGCGAAGCCGATGCCGAGCACCTTCGGTTCCGTGGCCGTGTAGGTGAACTGGTAGATGGATCCCGGGAGCGGCTTCGTACCCTTCGGAAGTAGCTCGAGCTGACGCGGCGTGACGTAGTGCCAGGCCTCGGCCGGCACCGGTCGGGGCGGATCGCTCTCCCGGCGGCGGACGGTGAGCTGCGCGTGCGTCTTGTCCGAGCTGGCCGTCCTGAACGTGAGGTAGAACGGGGCCTCGGCCGGCCCGCGCGTCGCGCTGACGAGCTCGTCGCGGACGGTCTCGACGATGGGTTTGCCGTTCCCGAAACATCACGGCTATGTGAGCTGGGCCCGTGAGATAGTCCCACGAACGGGGATGCCCAGTGGGCTAAGTGATTGATGTCAAACGCGAAGGGAGTGGAGCGGGTACCGGGAATCGAACCCGGGTATTCAGCTTGGAAGGACGATCCCCCGGGCTTTCCGCCTCGCCACCTCCCCGGCGCTTCCCGCGCAAACCGTTAATCCTGCATGGCTTTTCCCGGTGGACCGTTCCCGGGGACTCTTGCGGCCGCGTTTCGGACGTGCGGTATCCATGCGGTATCCACGGAGACGGACATGGCGGCATCGCGGGGGACATACGCACGGGAGCGGGCGCGGCTGACGGCGGAGCACCTGAAGAAGGCGCGCCGGATGATCGATAGCGGGACCGTCCCCGGCCGCGGGATCGACTTCTGCGACGACGCCTTCCCGGGGCTCGTGCTCCGCGTGACGCCGGCGGCCGGCAACTGGATCCTCAAGCTCCGCATGTCGACCCTCCGCCTCGGGGACATGGCTTCCGTCTCGGTCGCCGCGGCGCGTGAGGCGGCCGCCCGGGCCCGGCTGGACGTGAAGGATGGGCGGGACCCCCGGCAGGACGTCGCCGTCTACGCGCATGCCATGGTCACGACCGGCGGCGACCACGAGACCTCGGCGGACGCGGCTTGGCCGGTGGAGGTAGAACGGCAGAGCGACGAGGACCGGCGGCGGCACGGCCCGTGGGAATGGCGGGACCTCGTCGATCTGTTCCTTGAGGAGAAGCGGCCGGACCTCGACCCTGGGTACTTCCCCGCATACGCTTCGTACCTGCGCCACAAGGCATTCGACCGGATCGCCCGCCGCCCCGTCCGTGAGGTCACGGCCACCGACCTGCAGGGTATCCGGAACGAGATCATCGCCGCGAACTCGCGCAGCGCGGCCGCCCGGGCCGTACGCCAGGGACGGGAGATGCTCGACTGGGCCTGGTCGAACCATAGCGGCGTGTCCGGCATGGCGAAGGCGACTGAGAAGTGGCCGCTCTGGCGAGACCAGTGGACGATCCGATACAAGCCGGGCAAGCGCAGGCACGCGCCCGAGATCGACGAGCTCGCCCGGACCCTGGCCGTCGCGGAGAGATACCGGACACTCGGTCAGACGGAACACGCGACCGCGCCGGGCACTCTAGCGATGCTGTGGTTCACTGTCCTCACGGGCCAGCGCACGGGCGCCGTCGCGGAGACCGCACGGTTGGACGTTGCCCCCATCCCCGAGGACGCCGGCGTGCCGGGACCGGGTTGGCGCGCCGTGACATGGAGCGCCGGGGTCATGAAGGAAGATCGCCCGTTTGTGCTCCCCCTCCCCCCGGGCGCCTGGTACGTGATCGACCGGGTGCTTGCCGAGGATCCCGACCGTGAGACGAATCGCTGGCTTTTCCCGTCGATCCGGGGGGACGGCCATGTCGGCCAGGGTGCCCTGAACGCGCTCCTCTACCGGCTGCGGGGGAAGAAGGTGACGGGGTCGACGGTCACCGCGCGGCCGCTGGTCGATTATTTCGGGATCCACGGCATCCGGCCTTGGACGCTGCATGACGTCCGCCGGGCGATCACGACGTTCCTCTCGGACCATCGCCTGGGCGGGGCCGCGTCCGCGATCCTGGACCACGAGGCCGGAGTGACCGAGGACGAGCGCGACCGCCGCTCCGCCGTCACGCGCCTTCACTACGACCGGAGCCAACGGATACCCCTCAAGTCGGAGGGCATGGCCCTGTGGGTCGATGCGGTGCTGGAGGCCTACGAGAACGAGCGGGCCGCGCTGGCCGCGCTGCCGGCACCGGTCACGAGGGAACGCACGAAGCGAGGCCCCGGGAGGGCTCAGCCAACCGCCCCCTGACCCTGCCGGGCGCGTCGTTCAGGTCCCAGCTTGCGGGCGAGATCCGCTGGCTTGCCCGCCCGCACGAAACCCCGGCTGACCTGTCGGTCCACGGCCGCGAGCTCCTGGAGGGCATCGCCCAGGGCCCGGCGCAGGGCATCCCGCGCGTCACCGTCGCAGGCATCCAGATAGGCGCGTTCCATCTCGTCCACGACTGTCTCCATCGATTCGCTCATGAGAACGAATGAAGAACAAACGAGGCCGGGAGTCGATCCCAAATTGAGGCCAGGGATTTCTTTACCCTGCGCAAACGTCGCGCTTGCCCACCTCTCGGCGAGCTGCGATCGTCCAGATTCACCCCGCCCCCGAGGCCTCCCCCATGTCGCGAAAAACCCGGGCATTCGCCCCCCTTCCCGTCACCTGAGGAGGACCTGAGCGCGCGCGCCGGCCTCCATTTTATGGAGGCCGTCATGGCCAACTTCATCACTGCGGACACCCATTTCGGGCATGCCTCAATTCTTCATGGTCTGCGCCCTGGGTTCGCCAGTATAGAGGAGCACGATGCGATGCTCATCGAGGCCTGGAACTCGACCGTCCAGCCCGGGGACACGGTCTACCATCTCGGCGATTTCGCGCTCTCGACGCCCGAGTATGCCGGCAAGATTTTCCGGAGATTGAACGGCCGCAAGATCCTCATCGCCGGGAATCATGACCGCAAGAATCGCAAGCTCGGTTGGGCGGAGCAGCACGACGGGATCAGGGAGATCTCCGTCGAGGACCGCCACGTCGTGCTCTGCCACTACCCCATGCGTTCGTGGCCGCGTGCCTATCGGGGGTCGCTCCACCTCTTCGGGCACACGCATGGGCTCTTGCCCGGCACGACCCAGTCACAGGATGTCGGGGTCGACGTGTGGTCGTACCGCCCGGTGACCCTCAGCCAGATCCTCGAACGCATGGCCGCGAGTGACACGCAGCCGGAGGAACGCGTCCTCACACGGTGACAGCTACACACAGATGCCCTCTAGCCCCTCCAGGGCCTCCTCGTCCTCGGCGGTCAGGTCGAGGGGGGCTGGCTCGGGAGGGAGCCAGGCCAGGTGCCTGTCCGCTGGCGTCTTGCCATGCCAGGTGGGCACGACCACAGTCGCATCGTAGATCGCCCAAAATCGACGGAGCGCCACTTTCGCACTGCCGCCCTGGACGAGAAATTCGATTTCACCGCTCGGACCGGGCACGTACGACCAAGCAATCCAACCCTCCGTCGGTGGCCGGTCGCGATGGCGTTTCGTGATCCACGACCCCCTTGCGAGCCATACGCCGTCACTGCCCTCCTGGGGACCGACGGCTGACATGGGATAGATCGCGCTCGACGGCGGGGGGTGATGCAGGCCCCGGCGGACAATGACGGTGAGAAAGCCTGGGCCCGGGACAATACAAATAATGTCGGGCCACACACACGCGTCGCCGGGCATGTGATGCCTGCCGCTTTCAATGACGTACCGCAGAGGCCGGCCGAGCCATCTCGACAAACCGGGGAGTGCGAGCCTGCAAATTAAATTCAGGCGCCGCTCCGGCCCTTCCAGCGGGCGTGTCAGTGAATGCCGCTCCCGCCATGGACAGTTCTGTATACCATGGTAAAATGTCATAGGATACAAGCGTACAAAATCGCTTCTCAAGTTATCTATACGTACTCGCAGACGATTGAATCGATGTCTCAGGCGACCCTTGGTCCAAGAATCGTCTTTATCAGATAATATAAAAGCAGATGCACGGACGAACTCGCGGTCCGCGATATCGAGGCCCGAGAACGCGTTTCGGCAAGAGTTTTGCCACTCCGCTTTCTTCTGAACCCTTGGTGGCGTCCAATATCTGGAAATGTATTTTATGTAACTCGGGTCGTAAACATACGGATACATATTAGTCTTGGGCATGTGCGTTTGCGTTCCGCTTCAGAGCAAGCCAGTTTTACGATCAAGCTCTGAACCAAGGCGGCTCCCTGGGCGCTCAAATGCGAGCGCCCAGGGTCATAGATGACTAACCCTGGGCGGCGTTGATGGGCCGCTGCAGGTCGGGGTCGACCCTGTAGTCGTAGCGTGCTCCCGAGTAGCCGTATGTGTCCACGAACAGGTCGCGGAACTCGCACGGGAGCATGCGGGGCAGGAACGAGCGGATCATCTGCCGGGCGCCAAGCTTCGGGCTGTCAGTGGAGAACGGAGCGTCCGCCGCCTCCATCATTCCGACGTCCCACTCAATGATCGCCGCGGCGAGGCGCAGGGCATCCTCGGCGGTCGTCTCGTAGGTAAGTGGCACGGTGAACTCGTTGGCTGCCAGGACGTGGAGGATGCGAACCGTTTCTCCGTCGAGCTTGGCGATGCCGGTCGCCACGTCGAGGTTGATGGTATCGATCTTTAGGCTGTCGTCGAGGTCGAGGTGGACGGTGCGCATGGCGGTGGTCCTGTGTCCGTGAAGGGCTGCGGGAAATGCGCCCCTCGCCGGGCGCCCAGGCTTCGAAATGTGGCGGTCTAGATTCTGGCGGGTGCGCCCCGGGCGCCCGGGGGAAGCGGTGGGGGAGGAAGGGGCCGAGGCATTCCGGACGCGACCGGATCGGGGGACGGGCCATCGTCCGCAAGGAGCTCGTCCAGGATCTCGACGACCGCCGCGCGCTCCTCGGGAGACCTGAGGGCGTCGAGGTCTACGCGCTCCTCAATGGGCTCGCCCGCCTGCTCGATTTCCCCGGCGAGGTGGAACAAGGCGTTTTTCGCGTAGTCGAGCAGGCAAGCGTCCATTTCGTCCAGCGCAACCGCGAGACGCTCACGTCGGATCTCCGGGAGCGCCGGGTCGTCGATCAGGGCCTGTGCGATGGTCCGTGCCTGCGTCAGGCGGGCCCGGACTTGGGCGATGCCGAGGCGCTGGAGATCGGTGATCAGATCGCACATCAGGCCACTCCTTCCCGACGCCGGAGCAGCGTACGGCCGCGGCGGTCGCCCGGCAGACCGAGTTGCCCGGCACGCCGGTAAAGCGTCTCGCGCGTGACACCCAGACCCTCGGCAGCATGCGAAATCGGGGCGTCCGACAGGATGACCTCACGGAGCACTTCATATGTGATCCGGGAGGGGCGACGGTGGATACGGGTGCCGTGTCGGTACGCGCACTGATGTACCGCCTGGATCGTAACGCCGAGCCGTACCGCGACCTCACGCACGGTCTCACGACCCTCCCGCGCGCTCTCGACATCGGAGAACTCAACCAATGGCTGGCGAGGCTGAGATGTGAGCCCGAGCCCCTTGCAGTGGTTTGCGACCGTCTTCTCGTCCCAGCCCTCGACGCGGGCGATATCGCGGTAGCTCATGCCAGAGGTGAGGTACTCTTCGCACCGGGCTCGGGGGATCCTGCAGTAGCGCTTGGGCCCCCTACGGCCGTCTCGACGTACCTCACTCGTCGCGAGAGCCCCAGGGCCCTCAGAACCTGACCGGCCGGCTCCCTCCGTCCGAGCAGGACGTCGGACACGTGCTGCGGGGACAGCCCCGTCTGGCGTGCCCAGGCGTCCTGCGACCCCGCCCGGCGGCATGCCCCGCGAAGCAACGTTCGGACGTCCGTCTCCGTGAGCTCGACCATCCATTTTGTCCTCCGCGAATCCGCCGAGAACATTATATCGCAACCCGCGATAGAATTTCCAGGGTCTCCAAAATTATGCCTTTGATGTTATACAACCTGAGCGATAGTTTCAGGCTTTATGCCATTTGAACAACAGTTTCGACAACGCCGTGTTGTTCAAATAGTTGTCGAAATCGTGGTTCGGTGTTGTCGAAAGAGCCTGATGGTCCCCGGTTGCGGTTTGTACGACTAGGGCTACATTACTCAGATCCGCCGATCCGAGGATTCGCAAATGCCCCACACGACGCCCTTGCTCCCCCCGTACGTGCAGCCGCCAGCGTGGCTGGGGCTCCAGTGGCAACCCGGGCAGCTTCTCCACACGCGTAGGGGTGAGCGGTACCTGAGCCGTGCCGTCGAGACGCCCGAGTGCCGTGCCGCCATGGCTGCGGGCGTCCTGAATTTTTCCGCGCTGGGACTGATGTCCGAAGGAGAAAACATATTGTTCTGGCAGGCGCCCGACCACGACATCGCCGCCGTCCAAATCGCTATCGACGGGATCCCCGCCCTGGTCGCAGCCCGTGAGGCGGAGAGGGCGGCGGAGGACGCGGCGGATCGTGCTCGTGAGGAAGCGGCGGCGGCCGCGGAACGGCAGAGGATCGCTGACCTTATCGACCGGGCACGGGACGAGGCGACGCGGTCCCTAAAAGATCGCAGGTGGTCTTGGGCCCGGCGGGTCGACGTCGATGAGGCTCAGGGCCTCCTGCAGCGTCCCGACCTCGATGTCGCGGATGCGGTGCGACTGCTGTCCCTCGTCGAGCGCGCAGGCAAAAACGTGGCGCGGTCTGAGGGCAAGCTGGCTCTCGTGCATGAAGGGGAGCGGCCCCTGGCCGAGCGCCCCGACGTAAGGTCCCTAGCTCTCGAAGCGGTCCGTCTCATTACCCGCGACGATGAGGACTGGGCGACCCAGCGCAACGACCTGGGGTGGTCAAAATCAACGACAATCGATGGGCACGTTCTCGCTGCGTTGGAGGTGCTCGATGTGGCTCAGGCGAGTCACGCTCTCCGCCTGCTCCGGGTCCACCACAAGCAACTGCCTCGCAAGCTGGTCGACGACCTATTCGCCCCGGCCTGATTTGTCGATTGCCAGCCCCCCCGGACAATCGAAGCGTCACTCACCCAACACAGGACCACCGCCCATGAGCTTCCTCGCCCGCGTTTTCGCCCTCGCCGCAGCCGCCGTCGCCACCGTGTTCGCCCTCGTCTGGGAGAGCGGCCGCTGGGTCCTCCGAGCCGTCAAGTCGGCGACGGGGGTCGTGACCCCGGTCCTCCCCGCCACTGATGCCGCGGCGGCGTACCTCGATGCGCCTGCCCCTGCGGTTGCACCGGCTCCCTATCAGGGCCCCGCTCCCCGCCACCAGGTTGGCGTGCCTCTCGTTTCCTACGCCCGGCACCTCGTCGCTGGGGGACCGGCCGCGGACACGTCCACCCTCCCCGAGCCAGTCCTGGCCTGGGCAAGGGGCCTGTCCCACAGCGAGCTCGTAACGCTGGCTGCCGCCCTCCCGCACGAGGCTGAGGCACACGTGTCGGGAGACCTGATCGAGGGCCTACCCTCCTTCACAGAACCCGCTCCCAGTGAGGGGGCCCCGGCCGCAAATGCGGACACATCTGCACCGGCTGCGGACACATCCGCAGAATGGACTTGGACGCGTCCGCTCTCGGACGACCCGGAAGACGTCGCCATCGCCGAGCTCGTAAATCTCGCGATGGAGAGGGACCGCCGCCGCAAGGTGGCCTGACCCCTGCCCCCCTCAATGCGAAGGGCCCGCCGGTCATCCCGGCGGGCCCTTTTTTCATGGTCCGGAAATGGCCCATTTGCGGACCGAATCTGGCCCGCAGGGGAAAGGCACAACCCCCCCACGGAATATTTCTCACTGACGTCGGGCGAGGCGGAGGGCGCGGATTTCCGCCTGCGCCGCGGCGAGATCTCGGGAGAGCTCGGCTTCCCGGCGACGCGATGCGAGGAGGGCCTGTCCGAGGCGGTGGACAGCGCTCTCGGCATCGGCGTCTGCCTGGGCCCATGCCTGAGCCTCCCGACGAGCACGCTGGCCGGCTACGAGGGCCACGCCGACGGCCATCATGCCACTGTGCATGCCGTGATGGAGTTGATCTGCCTGCCTGCCCATCGTCGATCTCCCTGCGCCCAGGACCCCATAGATTCAGCTCACGGATCCCCTGGCAAGACGATCGTCACGCCAGGGTTACCGTTTCCCTGGGCGTTGGTTGCCTGGGACGTGTCCGAGGATTGCTCAGAGCACTAGGGGGCGACGTACCCGTTACTCCTAGACAATGCATCGAAAATCCAAGTGGATGCGGGCACTCGATTTTGGGCGGGCTCGTCGGTTTCACGCGGCGGTCCGAGCATGCCGGCATGCTGCAGATCACCGTGCCTGGATCTGTCCGATCTGGGCCTCGTCGTGCGTACGTGCGTTCCGGGAGTACGCACGCAGGGTGCGCACCGCGACGAGCGCGGTCTCGGAGTACGCGAGAGGGTCGTCGGTACGCACGGTAACCCCTTGTTGCGACTGGCGGTACGCGGGGTGCGTACCCAAAAATTTCCACTGTGCCCGGGCGGATGCCGCACCTTCGCGACTCCTGCTTTGGAACGCCCCAGGAGGGACCCACTCCACCCCCCCTATCTCGCCCTTTGTCACCGGCTTTCCGGGAAGGGGATGCCCTCCCGTCGCCCCCCGTAGGAGGGGTCAGGGAGGGCGAGGCAGTGCGGACCAGCGCACGGAGGGGATCTTGCCCCGGGGCCTTGCAACGGACGATCCCAGGCCCTCCAGGTCCTCCGGTACGCAGGGCATCGAAACCGCCACCGGGCATGCCCCTGCATGAAATCGTGCAGGGGTGAGGGACGGAGTGCGGATCATCCCACGCAGGGATAGGGATGCCCTTGGGCTACGCCCCTGACCCGTCTTGAGGGGGCGCGAGACGGGCTACGAGAGCCGCTCGTATGGCCTCGGTCCGGAGGGGCACGCCACCGCTCTCGCGTCCCCTGAGGCCCCGGAGAGCAAGTCGTAGGACCTCCCTGGCGTCCACGACGCTGGCCACCAGGGGCTCCCCCGGTCGGGTCCCGACGGAGGTGGCGGAGGCAAGGAGTGCGTCCCGGAGCGCGTCGACTAGCGCAGCATCAAGCTGGCGAGGGTCAGGCGCGCCAGCTTCGCGAAGGGCCTGACGGGCCGCGCGTTTGCGTTGCCTGTCGGCATCGCGACGGGAAGCCTTCGAGGCAGGTGGAGTGGGGAACGGGGGGATGCCGGCGGACATGGGAAGATGGTGCGCTCGACCCTGGCAAGGCACAACGAGAAACCCCGCCCTCCGGGGTACGGGGGACGGGGTTTCGGTACGTTGAGGTGCAACGCCCGTCCCATGCGGAGACAATAAAAAGGTAGCGAATTCGCTCGCATTCTACAAGGGGGGAAGCGACCTAACCTCCGGTCTTACCAAGGAAAAAGCTGTCTCGTTGGCTACGCCCCTGATCCTCTAGGAGGCTCTCCTCAGGCCTCCGGCCCCTGCAATGGAAAGGGTGGCCCGGAGGCTACGCCCCTATCCCTGCGGGGCTTCCCTGAGGCCTCCGGCCCCTATCCTGCGAGGCTGTCCCGGAGGCTACGCCCTGGCCTCGGATGGGGTGACCCGAGGCCTCCGGCCCCTGACCGTGGAACCGGATTTCCTCGGGCTACGCCCCACTTTTGGGGAGAGCATCTTGTTACCCCCAGGACGGTCAGGGACGATGTTGACCGGGAATGCGCGCATACCGGTCTTGTTCTCATCCGCACATACGGACCGTGCAATCTCACGGGCTCTTGCCTCCCGTCTCTCCCATACCTCGAAAATCCCCTCACAACGGTCCAGAGCCATCTCCGCGCGCTCGACGTTGATCTGGTACGCGATCATCGCCTCAAGCCGCAGTTCAGGATCCCAGCGGAGGGGACGAGGGGCAGGAGGTGACACAGGCGGGACAGGAACGGAGACCGGCTCAGTCTTGACGACCACAAGAGACGCGGAGGCGGAAGAACCCACGCACCCACCGGAAAGAGGCGCTCCCATCTGTGGGGTGAATCTCCTCTTTCTTGAGGACTGACAGGGGTTTATCTCGGCGCACGTGGCCTCCATTATTTCGGCCATGATGGCGGTCACTCGGGGCCCCTTCGAGGCCTGCGTCACGAAAGAATCGTGCACCGGCAGCGCCGGTATGTTCTCCTTCTCGCACCGCTTAAGGACCTCGATGCACATCTCGCTTTCGAGGTGCATCAGTCGGATCCCCATGTCCGCCCCGAGGAAATGGGCGATGGGCTCGTGGCGGTCCGTGACGGCCCGCATAAGGCTCTTCGTGTAGTCGAGGGAGTGTGGCCACGTGCCCTGCTTGTCCTCTTCCCGCTTCATCAGGGACAGGATGCCGCCGTAGGTCGTCCTCGTGTTCATGACGGTGAGGAGCGCCGCTTTGACGTGCCTCGGGTCGTACCCGTCCACGTCGTAGATTTCGCCGACGGGGACTTTCCCGGCCATGGCGTAGAGGAGCCTAGGGTGACAGGCGCTCCAGTCTTCCTCGAACGCCACCTCGCCATTGATGAGGAGCTCGATGCGTCGGGCCTGGGGGAGCTGCTGCCACCAGCCGTACAGGCGCCCGTGCATGTCCCACCGGCCGCGGCCGTAGATCCGGACCATGATGGGCGCTGGCGTGGGGCGAAGGCCAACCCAGCCGCCGGTCTTCTCGGACCGGGCGCGGACGTGCCCCGGCGTGTGGAGCCATCCGTCGCCCTCGGGCATCTCGATGCGGATGGCGCTGGCGGCCTCGTTGCGGGCTTCCATGACCTTGCGCAGGCGCCGGGTGTTGTCCGTGTCAGTGTACGCCATGCGCTCGCCGTCGACGTCCCGGAGCTCGATGACCTCCCTTGGCCCGACATGCTCGAAAGGGCAGTCGTTGAAGGCGGCGATGAGCCGGTCGGTAGCCCGCATGCGTGACTGCCAGCCGTGCGAGGCGGGCCCGGGGAGCGCACGCTCTTCTTCGATCAAGCCGAGGTCCAGGAGCTCCTGCACCGCCGCCTTGACCCGGTCGTACGTGTACGCGGTCCCTTCGTACCGGGACAGGGGCTCGTAGAACCTTTTTGACCGCGAGTATGAGACCCAGCCGCCCTGGCCCGCGAGGGCGGCGCGGACGAGGCTCGTCATTATAGAGTTCCGGGCCTCAAGGGCCCGGGGGTGGCCTATCAGGCTGACGCCGGCGGCGGCGATGAAGGCAGGCTTGGTCCTCCAATGGAAGTCCAAGGGGAAGTCATGCCCCTGGGGGGGGCGATTGGTTCGGGGGGGCATTTTATCCGCATGGTGTCGACCGTGCGCGGCCCGGCACCTCTGCGAGCCCGCACATTCGAAACGTGCCCCCAGCTTAGGCATTTAACCAGTGTTCACAGGGGCCTAGCCTTAACGCCTGAGGTTAACGCGAGACTTACCCTACCTCCTCCCATGTCTTGCCCATACGAAGTCCGTTTTCTCCCATGACACGCCCATGAGTTTCAGTCTGCCTTCACTCTGAGACCCAGGGTGTTCGGGTATGCCCTGGCGGTCATCCAGGAGCCTTGGCGGGGTATGCAAATAAATATGGGATGATGCCATGATCCTTGAGGGCTCCCATGGGAGGTCCATCAATCTCCACGGCTTACCCATGAACACCATCGGGGAAATACGAATCGAGCAAGCCGCCCAAGGAAGGGACCCCAAGGGGGGGGTGATTTCGACAGCTCATAAACCGGCCGTTGAAGCGTTCGATGGTCGCTAAGTCGTGACAAGACAGGCGATGCCGCCGCCCTGCAGGCATGGAAAAAGCCCGGCGAGCTTTACAGCTTGCCGGGCTTGCTCTTTTCAGTCGGCCGCCGCCGCCGCCGCGAGGCGGATCAGACGATTGCGCGCGTAGACTTCGCGTGCACGCTCAAGCTTCCTAGCCTTTGCGGCCTGCCGGGCTGCCTCTTTCTCGGCTTTGATCTGTTCTTCGACATTGGCGTAACTTAGCCCGTCGGGGTTGAACAGGTCGTCGGTAAAGCGGTCGCGCGGCCGTTGCACTGCGGGCTCACTTCCCATGCCCAGGGGTCCTCCTGGCCCGAATTTGGGCCTAGTTATGCTTTTCCGGCGCCTCCATGACCTGGATGAAACTTCGCCCTATGTATCAGATGCATCTAAAGAGCTTATGTCAGGTAACGTGTAAAAATCTATTGTTTTCTTTATGAGGTGCTAACCTTGTCATCTAGTCGCAGGCGGCGGCGCCCTGGTGGGGGCACGTAGTTAGGTTGGCAAACAAGGGTTAGAACGGCTTGTCTCAATATGGTGGAAAAAGTGCAACTATAGACCGACATAACTTTAGATTAGCTCTGTTCCTCTTCTGATCTGGATAAAATTAATCGAGATGTAAATGATTGACACCGAATTATTTGGCGTTAAGCTATCTGAGGTCGTGTGAGGTTGATTTTTGTTATATTGGCGCCACCATTCGTCGATGCTTTCGCGCTAATCCGTCAACGACAGGAACCACTAGGCGTTCAGACATTCTCCCCGTGGGCGGCCGTTGAACAACTCGATATAGGCGGTGTCGGTTGGCTTGCTCGGTAGGGCGGTTGATCTCGAATCCCTTCAGGTGAGAAAGGTGATGTGCCTTCAACCTGCCTGCTGCTCCAAAGCGGTATCAGCGCGGACAGAATGGCGTCTCCGTGCTAAGTGATGCCGGCAGCGACGCTCTCCGCCATGCAGACACCGCAGGTTTGCGCTTCATCCAGCCAGTGATCGAACCCTGTGACATCTGATTTTATCGACGGCTGCTAGAAACAGTGGCTCGGGACGATCTGGCAGAACAAGCGGCTGAGATCGATGACCCTGGCTACATCAGTATGCGCCCAGGTCAGCCGCCGACGTCAATAAAGGGTGTATGTTGGCGTCGACAGGCGGTTCTGACGATTCCATAGTGTGGGCACACGGCTCTTTGAAACTGGCCCTTAACCGCCCCCGCCGAGGATGCAGCACCATACCCTTCCGCCATTCGTGCGGGCACATCCAGACGACTTACAGACCTCGGTCGCCGTCCCCCTTCACCATCATCACCAACTGCCGGCTGCGGCGATGCGACCGACGTTCCAAAAAAAGCCTCCTGCCCGCCACGTAGGAGCCTCCCCAAAATTCACGGCGCGCAAATCGAGTGCAAGCCTACCTAGCGGAGGGCGGACCTTTACTCATGATCGTCGTCGCGGCTCTAAGGTTAAAGGGTGCCGTCATGGCGTGGCCCGACCTGATCGTGGCGGCGGTGATGGCCGAGATCTTCGTGACTTCCTCAATCCAAATTCTTCAGCAGGCCTGGACCGAGCACCAGAGAGACGCCGTCGCGACGCTCCCCGCACCGGCCAAGTGAGCCCCGGTCAAACCCGTTGAATGTCGAAGACCGCTACAGGACGACCATGACGACGAACGACGCACACGCCGGTCACGACCACGGGTCGCATGACCATGAGGCCCATGCGACCCATGACCATCCCGGGCATTCCCACGCCCCGGCGAGCTTCGGGAAGGCGTTCGCAATTGGCATCGCCCTCAATGTGGGCTTCGTCGCCATCGAGGCCACTTATGGGGTGCTGGCGAACTCGATGGCCCTGCTGGCCGATGCCGGACACAACCTCTCGGACGTGCTCGGTCTCGTCGTGGCGTGGATCGCGACGGTGCTGGCCAAGCGCGCCCCGAGCGCGCGGTACACCTACGGGATGAAGGGCTCCTCGATCCTGGCGGCCCTGTTCAACGCGGTGTTCCTGCTGGTGGCCGTTGGCGCCATCGCCTGGGAGGCGATCCAGCGCTTCGGCGAGCCCGCCCCGGTCGCCGGCAAGACCGTGATGATCGTCGCGGCGGTCGGCATCCTGGTGAACGGCATCACCGCCTGGCTGTTCGCCTCTGGTGCCAAGGGGGACATCAATATCAAGGGCGCGTTCCTGCACATGGTCGCCGACGCCGCCGTCTCGGCCGGGGTGGTCATTGCCGGCCTCGTGATCCTCTACACCGGATGGACCTGGCTCGATCCCGTCGTCAGCCTCGCCATCGTCTTCATTATCGTCTGGAGCACCTGGGGCCTCCTGCGCGACAGCCTCACGCTATCCCTCGCCGCCGTCCCGCCGGGCATCGACCCCGACGCCGTCCGCAGCCACCTCGAAGGACTTCCGGGGGTCGCGTCACTCCACGACCTGCATATCTGGGCGATGAGCACCACGGAGACATGCCTTACCGCCCATCTCCTAATGCCTGGCGGCCGGCCCGACGACGAGTTCCTCATGAAAACGGCCGTCGGCATCAAGGAACGGTTCGGCATCGGCCACACCACCCTGCAGGTGGAGACCAGCAGCGACACCGCCTGCATCCTCGCACCCGCCCACGTCGTTTGACCGGCATCGGGTGTATGAATGCCCCCGCGGACGGAACGGTGACGCCCATTGCAGGACGGAGGAATCGTTGATCCACGAAAACGGGGGCAACGCGGGTTCCGATGGTTCGGAACACGTCCTCCTCGTCGAGGATGACGACGGCCTGCGTCTGCTGGTCACCCGCCTTCTCCGCGAGGCGGGCTATCGTGTCACCGGTTGCAGAAGCGCCATTGAATTCTGGCGCCTCCTGCCTGCCGGTGGCGTCGACCTCGTCCTGCTTGACGTGATGCTGCCCGGGGCCTCGGGCCTTGACCTGCTCCGGGCGTTGCGCGCGAGGAGCACGGTGCCGGTGATCATGGTCAGCGCCCGCAACGAGGAGGCCGACCGGGTGCTTGGGTTGGAACTTGGGGCCGACGACTACGTGGCCAAGCCCTTCGGCCGGCCCGAGCTCCTGGCCCGTGTCCGTGCCGTCTTGCGCCGCGCCTCCATGGCACCCTCGTCGCCCTCGTCCCCGGTATCCGAGGTGCTCTCCTTCTCAGGCTGGAGGCTCGACATGCGCAGCCGCTCGCTCGTCGATCCCGAGGGGGCGGCCGTCGACCTCTCCGGCGCCGAGTACGACCTCCTCCTCGTCTTCCTCGAACACCCGGGGCGCGTGCTGGGCCGGGAGATGATCCTCGAACTGTCCCGTGCCAGGCTCGGGTCCCCCACGGATCGCAGCGTCGACACCCTGGTGAGCCGCCTGCGGCGCAAGCTCGAACCGCCCGAGGGCCTGCCTCCGGTCATCAAGACCGTGCGCGGGGCCGGCTACATGCTCGCCTCGAAGGTTGAGCGCGCTTGAGACGCCTGGCACCCTTGGCCCGCAGCCTGGAAGCCCGAACGGTCGCAGTCCTGCTCCTGGCCATCCTCGCCGTCCACGGCGGGGCACTGCTTCTCTATCGGCAATCCGCGACCGCCGCGGCGGACGATGCGTTCGCGCGGCAGGTCGCCAACCAGCTTACCCTGGCGCGCGAGGCGGTGCTCCGCCGCCCACAGACCGAACGCGACGCCGAGGCGAAGGCCCTGTCGTCCGCGCATTTCGAGCTGGGATGGTCGCCGACCTCGACCCTGCTCCCTGACAGGGCCGGCGACCCGGCGATGTGGTCGCTCAGGTCCCGGATGATCGCGTCGGAGCCGAGCCTCGAACCCGGTCTCGCACTCGCGATGGACAGTGGCCACGAGGCCCTTCATCAGGAGGACCTGGGCGGTGCGCTCGCCCTGGCGGACGGGAGTTTTTTGACCTTCCGCTCGGCCCATGCACCCGGCCTCGCACGGCTCGGATCGTGGGCCTACCTCGCGACGGCGATGGCCATCCTCGTCGGTGTCGCCGCCGTCGTTCTGATGCACCGGATCGCGGGACCGTTGCGCGACCTCACCCGCGCTACGGCCGAAATCGGGCACGGAAAGGTGGTCCCCGTGAGGGAAGCCGGCCCCGACGAGACCCGCGATATCGCCCGGGCCCTCAACGCGATGCAGGACCGCATCCATCGGCTGGTGACGGAACGGACCCAGGCCCTGGCGGCCGTCTCCCACGACCTGCGCACCCCCATCGCGCGGCTTCGCCTCCGCCTCGACGGGCTGCCCGAGGGCGGCGAGATCCGGGCGATGGGCTCGGACCTCGACGACATGCAGGCGATGGTCGATTCGACCCTGGCGTACCTTCGGGGCGACGCGGACCCGGAGCCGCGCCAGGTTGCCAACGTCGCGAGCGTCCTCATGAGCATCGCCGACACGTCCTCGGACGCTGGCCGCGAGGTCGCCTATGCGGGCCCTGGCCGCGCACTCGCGACGGTGCGCCCAGTTGCGCTGCGACGCGCGCTCGACAACGTCGTCGACAACGCCGTGCGTTACGGGACCCGCGCCTTTATTTCGCTCGACGTGGAGCCGGAAGAGCTGGTGCTCACCGTCGAGGACGATGGTCCAGGCATCCCGCCTGAAGAGGTCGCCCGCGCCTTCGAGCCGTTCACCCGCCTCGAAGCGTCGCGGAACCGCAACACCGGCGGCACCGGCCTCGGCCTGACCATCGCGCGCCGGATCGTCGAGGCGGAGGGAGGCGGCATCGCCCTATCCAATCGGTCGGGAGGCGGCCTTCGGGTCCGGATCTCCCTGCCGCGCGCCGGTCGCTGACACACTTCGTCACGAACCAGGCGTCCGGGTGTAAAACAGGGTCGCTATCTCAGGTCTCGAAGCGGCCGCACCGGCTGCCGAACCCCAGGGATCAGAATTATGAAGCGTACCATCGCCGCCCTTCTCACCCTCGGCCTACTAGCAGGCCTCTCGGCTCCCGCCTACGCCGCCGAGGACGGGCATGGGAACGCGAACAATCCCGAGCGCTCCGTGCCGAACACCGGCGGCGTGGCCGGTGGCCCGGCCCATCGCGACGACCCGCGCGAGAGCGAGGCCCGCGAGGTCGGCAAGGACGGCAAGCCCGTCCATTCCGACAAGGATGGGCACGCCCACGGTCACTCCCACGGCAAGAAGTGAGCGGACGACGCTGACCTCGGAAGGCCGGGAGGATGCACCGATGCGTACGCTTCCCCTCCTGGTCGTCTTCGCCTTCCTTGCCGTCGGCATAGGCTACGCCCTTGGCGGGGGATGACCGGTCCGCTCCCGCCCGACGGCTTCACGGTACGGTAGTGCCCTCCTCGGTGCCGTGAACCGCCCGCCTCGGCCTCGTGCCGGGGCGGGCACCCCTCCCGTGGTCCTTCCAGTCTCCGCCCGACCACGAAGAGCTGTTGCGCTTCCATGCCGTAACCCGCGTGGGTGCCGCCCTGCAGGATCGTCGTTTCGCGCACACGATCCCGCGTCGCACGAACTCCCTTGCCAAATATTCCCGAATTTCACCGGGAGCATTCGGATCGGTTTTCTCGATCCGTACGTTCCTGCGCAGTATTCGAGAGAGGGAGCCTCAACATGAAGACCAAGTTCGGAGCCATCGCCGCCATCGTGACCCTGGCCTTTTCGCCGGTCGCGGCCCTTGCGCAGCACATCGATGTCGGCCCGGGCGGCGTCAGGGTCCATGGCGACGGTCATGGTGAGCGCCACGGCGAGGGGCATCACGGGGACCGCCATGAACACCGCGAGGTCGTGCGCGAGCATCACCACCATGACGACCACCACGATGACCATCACGGCGGCGAGCGTCGCACGACGATCATCGAGCGTCACTGAGTTCTGCCGATCCGGGATCTCGTGAACCTGTTTCACGGCGTCCCGGATATCTTCATCCACGCTTCCATGAACGGCTGTTTCAGGCTATGGGGAACGTCGGTACTACGGCGAGCGCCGGCACCACCACCATCACCACGACGACTATTAAGGTTCGACCCTGCCAAAGGGCCATCCGGCATGTACGGGTGGCCCTGAATCGTTCATAAGGCGACCATGACCACGGGACCTCGGATCAGGGCCTACGAGACGATGCGCGGCTGGTGGGCGACCACCGTGCGAGTGCTCTCGCTCGTCTTGGTCCTGGCGCTCGTCGTCCCGGGCGCGATCCATTCCGCCGAGGCCCACCGGTCCGTTGGTCACGAACTGTCCGTGTCCGCACCAACCCTGGCAGCCGCCGTCGATCACTCCGATGCCTGCCCCGCCTGCCATGCCACCTGCGGCTGCCATCAGGCACTCAGCGTCGACGGGACGCCGGCCCTACCGCCCCGCGGGACGGGGCGTGCCTCCTACGCGACCGTGACCACACCCATCGGATCGGTCTCGCCCGACCGCCAACCCAGGCCGCCTCGCGCCTGAGGCGACGCCGCCACGTCCGTGGCGCGTCCCGGCCGGCCCCACACGGGTCACGGCTGCCTCTAATTCGCGAAATACCCAGTACGGGACCGTTTCCCGCCGCCTAAGCGGCCGTGCGACGTCCCGGTCGGAACCCGGCCCATTCCCATGCGTGCATTCCTTTCCGTGGCTTTCCTGGCCATCGGCATCGTCATCGGCGGTGCCTTCCCCCGTGTGTCCGAGGTCGTGCAGGGCGCCCTCGCGGCCGCCGGCCTCACGAACGCCCGGGCGACGCCCCCAACCAATGCGGCCGTTACCAGGCCGGTGACACCCGCAGCCGACGATGGGCACGGTCACGGCGACCATGGCCACGAGCATGCCGACGGCGAGCCCAAGCCTTCCGGCGAGCACAAGCACTCCGAGGGAGAGGCCAAGCCCGAAGCCGGTGGCCACAAGCACGCCGAGGGCGAGGCGAACGGCCACGACGAGGAGGGCGAGGGCAAGATCAAGATGACGGCCGAGCAGGCCGCCGAGCAGGACATCGAGCTGGCGATGGTCGAGGGCGGGATTCTCTCGCGCCATTTGCTGGTGCCCGGCACCATCGCGCAGGACGCCGACCGGATCGCACGCGTTCCCGTGCGGGTCGTCGGCACCGTGTCCGAAATGCGCAAGCGCCTCGGCGAGGAGGTCGCCAAGGGCGAGGTCGTGGCCGTACTCGACAGCCGCGAGGTCGCCGAGGCCAAGAGCGACTTCCTCACCGCGACGGTCAAGGCTGACCTGGAGAAGACGAACTTCGACCGCCAGCAGGCCCTCTGGGACAAGCGGATCTCCGCGGAATCGGCATTCCTGAACGCGAAGGCCGCCTACTCGGAGGCGACGCTCAGGGTCGATCTCGCGCGCCAGAAGCTGTCGGCCCTTGGCCTGAACGCCGCCGAGGTGGCGACGTCCGCCAGGAAGGACGAGACCACGCCGAACCTGTCGAGCCTACGCCGCTACGAATTGAAGTCACCCCTCGCCGGGCGGGTGGTCGAGCGCAAGGTCGACGTCGGCACCGCCGTGGGCAAGGAAGGCGACCCGGCCGACGTCTACACGGTCGCCGACCTGTCCTCGGTGTGGATCGAGCTCGCGGTTCCGACCACCGAACTCTCGAAGGTCCGCGAGGGTGCCAAGGTGACCATCGTCGGCGACGCCGCCGCCCGCGGCGAGGGCAAGGTGGTGTTCGTCAGTCCCATCCTCAACCCGGAGACGCGCTCGGCTCGGGTCATCGTCGCCCTGCCGAACAAGGACATGGCCTGGCGGCCCGGCACCTTCGTCACCACCGAGGTCGAGATCGCCCAGGACAAGGTCAAGGTGCGGCTGCCCAAGTCCGCCATCCAGACCATCGGCGGCGAGAAGGTCGCCTTCGTGCGGACCCCGGAGGGCTTCGAGCGCCGGGACGTGACTCTCGGCAGGGCCGACGATGACGCCTTCGAGATCCTTACCGGCCTCAATCCCGGGGAAGAGGTCGCTGTGGCCAACTCCTTTGTCCTGAAGGCCGAGCTCGGCAAGGCCGAAGCCGACCACGCGCACTGAGGGCGGCCATCATGATCTCGAAGATCCTCGACTTCTCTGTCCACCAGCGCTGGCTCGTGGTGCTTCTGTCGCTGCTGGCGGCAGGGTTCGGTGTGTTCTCGCTGACCAAGCTCCCCATCGACGCGGTGCCAGACATCACCAACAACCAAGTCCAGATCAACACCACGGCGCCCTCGTTGTCGCCGGTCGATATCGAAAAAATCATCACGTATCAGGTCGAGACGGCACTCGCGGGCATCAAGGGGCTGGAATACACCCGCTCGCTCTCACGAAACGGGTTCTCCCAGGTCACTGCCGTCTTCTCCGAGACGACGGACATCTACTTCGCCCGCCAACAGGTTGCTGAGCGCCTTCAGGAGGCTGAGGCGGCGATGCCGTCCGGGGTTGAGCCGCGCATGGGGCCAATCTCGACCGGGCTCGGCGAGATCTACATGTGGTCGGTGCACTACGCGAAGCCCGGGGAGCGCAAGGTCTCGCCCGTCGGTAAGCCCGGCTGGCAGTCGGACGAAAGCTATCTTACCCCCGAGGGCCAGAGGCTGAGGACAGAGCTCGAACGCACAGCCTATCTGCGCACGGTCCAGGACTGGATCATCCGTCCCCAGGTGAAGACCGTGCGGGGCGTGGCCGGCGTCGACGGCATCGGCGGCTTCGAGAAGCAGTACCATGTCCAGCCCGATCCAATGAGGCTGACCGCCCTCGACCTGTCATTCGCCGACATCGGCCGTGCGCTGGAAGCCAACAACGCCAACCAGGGTGCGCGCTACCTGGAGGACAACGGCGAGGGCTACGTCGTGCGCGCCGCTGGCCGCCTGGAGACCATGGAGGACATCGGTTCGGTCGTCGTGACCACGCGCGGCGGCGTGCCGGTGCGTATCTCCGACATCGCTGAGGTCCGTATCGGGCGCGACCTGCGCACCGGCTCGGGCAGCGAGGACGGGCAGGAAGTTGTCATCGGCACCGCACTGATGCTCATCGGCGAGAACAGCCGCACCGTGGCCGCCGCCGTCGATGCACGCATGACCGAGATCCGGCGCACGCTCCCGCCGGGTATCGAGGTCCAGACGGTCCTCAATCGCACCGTCCTCGTCGAGGCCACCATCCGGACGGTGGCGAAGAACCTAGCCGAGGGCGCCGCCCTCGTCGTCGTCGTCCTGTTCCTATTGCTGGGCAACATCCGCGCAGCCATCGTCACGGCGCTGGTCATCCCGGTGGCGATGCTGATGACCATGACCGGCATGGTCCAGGGCCGCATCAGCGCTAACCTGATGAGCCTCGGTGCCCTCGACTTCGGCCTCATCGTCGATGGGGCCGTCATCATCACCGAGAACGCCCTGCGCCACCTCGCCGAGAGACAGGCGGAGCTCGGGCGCAAGCTCGAACTGGAGGAGCGCCTCGCTACCGTACGGGCCTCGGCCGAGGAGATGATCAAGCCGAGCCTCTACGGGCAGGCCATCATCATCCTCGTCTACGTGCCGCTCCTGACTTTCACCGGGGTCGAGGGCAAGATGTTCGAGCCGATGGCGCTCACCGTCATCATCGCTCTGGTCGCGGCCTTCGTCCTGTCGCTCACCTTCGTGCCGGCGATGATCGCCATCGTCATCACTGGCCGGGTCACCGAGACCGACAACCTCTTCGTCCGGGCGATCAAGGCTGCCTACCGTCCGGTCCTCGGGGCCGCCCTACGCGTGCCCATGCTGTTCGTCGCGGCCGCGCTCGTACTCCTTGTCGGCGCCGGCTTCCTGTTCAAGGGGCTGGGGCAGGAGTTCATTCCGCAACTTGACGAGAAGAGCATCGCGCTAAACGCCCAACGCATCCCGTCGACCTCCCTGACGCAGTCGCAGGCGATGCAGTTGAAGGTGGAGCAGGCCATCAGCCGATTCCCCCAGGTCGCCTACGTCTTCTCGAAGACCGGCACCGCGGAGGTCGCCTCTGACCCGATGCCGCCGAGCTCGTCCGACACCTTCGTCATCCTGAAGCCGCAGGAGGAATGGCCCGACCCGGACCTGTCCAAGGCCGAGTTGCAGGAGCAGATCGAAAAGGCCCTCGGGGCGCTCGCTGGCAACGTCTACGAGTTCTCCCAGCCGATCCAGCTTCGCTTCAATGAGCTGCTGGCCGGCACCCGCGGCGACCTTGCGGTTAAGGTGTTCGGCGAGGAGTTCGAGCCGATGCTCAAGGCCGCAAACCAGGTCGCTACGATCCTGCGCGGGACCGAGGGCGCCGACGACGTCAAGGTCGAGCAGACTGCTGGCTTGCCGTTCCTAGAAATCAAGATCAACAAGACCGAGGCCGCACGCCTCGGCCTGAGCACATCGGCCATCCAGGAGGTCGTCGGCGCGGCTATTGGCGGCCGCGAGGCCGGAATGGTGTTCGAGGGCGACCGGCGCTTCCCCATCGTGGTGCGCCTGAACGACAAGGTGCGAGAGGATCGTGAGGCCCTAGAGAACATCCCGATCCCGCTGCTTCCCGGGCTCAACGGTCGAGCATCCTCCGTACTGCTGAAGCAGGTCGCCAGCTTCTCGGTAACAGAGGGCCCCAACCAGATCTCGCGCGAGAACGGCCGGCGCCGAGTCGTAGTCACTGCCAACGTGCGCGGCCGCGACATCGGCTCGCTCGTGGCCGAGGCCCAGGCCAAGGTGGCGTCTGGGGTCTCGCTCCCGGCCGGCTACTACGTCACTTGGGGTGGCCAGTTTGAGAACCTGGCCTCGGCGCGCCAGCGCCTGATGGTGGTGGTGCCGGTCTGCTTCTTCCTGATCTTCCTGCTGCTGTTCTCGGCCCTGAACTCGGCCCGGGACGCTCTCCTGGTGTTCAGCGCCGTGCCCCTGGCGCTCACCGGTGGCATCGCGGCCCTATGGCTGCGGGGCATGCCGTTCTCGGTGCCCGCGGCCGTTGGCTTTATCGCCCTGTCCGGGGTGGCGGTGCTCAACGGCCTCGTGATGCTGACCTACATCAAGCAGCTCATCGCCGATGGGCGTCCGCAGCGTGAGGCTATCCTGGAGGGCGCCATGACCCGGCTTCGTCCGGTGGCAATGACCGCCCTAGTGGCGTCCCTCGGGTTCGTGCCGATGGCGCTGGCGACCGAGACCGGTGCCGAGATCCAGCGTCCGCTGGCGACCGTCGTCATCGGCGGCCTTATCTCGGCGACCCTGCTGACCCTCGTCGTCCTGCCGGCCCTCTACGCCAAGTTCGCAGGGAAGATCGTCGTAAGGAAGGATCGGCCCATGCCGGTCCAACCGCACCTCCGGGCCGCCGAGTAGGAGGGCCGGATGAGTAAGAAGTTAGGTCGAGCCACGGCTCACTGGGGCGCTAAGGGTGGGCGTCGCAGACGCCACGTCAGGACGCATGTCCGTAAAGCGGCCCGGCATACGTTCTGGCTCGTGATGCTGGGCGTCCCGGCCTGCGTGTACCTTCTTTACTGCCTCTGCCACATCGGTGGGGAGCCGCATTTCCACCTGACCCCAACGAACCTCAGGCATCCTTAGGACAGCTCCCCGTGGGGGGACAACGCCTCGATGATGCGGCAGTCGGCGACCGACCCGCATCCGCATTGACCAATAACGTCGCGCAGTTCGTGGGCAAGCCGGGTTAGGTCGGAGAGTTTGCGCTCGACCTCCGCCAGGTGCGCGCGGGCGATGGTATCGACTTCGGTGCAGGAACGCTTGCGGTCGTCGGCTAAAGCGAGAAGCTCCCTGACCTGGTCCAGCGTGAAGCCAAGGTCCCGTCCACGTCTGATGAAGCCCAGACGACGCAGGTGCTCGGTACCGTAGAGGCGGTAATTGCCCGCCGACCGCGCCGGCGCCGGCAAAAGGTTGACCTTCTCGTACCAGCGGATTGTCTCAACGCTGGTGTTCGTCGCCGCCGCCAAATCGCCGATGGTCATGGAGGATGTGTGCGCCATGGCCTTGACCCTGTAGTTGCTACAGGGCGCATGTAGGTTCTCCGACCCGTCGGCACGAGGCCCAGGTCGACGGAGCTTGCCATGTCAGGGCCAGGAACCATGGGTGCGGTCCCCGCCGGTACCGCACTGCGCTACCGCGTTAAGGGCATGGACTGCCCGAGCTGCGCGACCAAGATCGAGACGGCCGTGACGCGCCTGCCCGGCGTCGGGGGCGTGCGGGTTAACTACACGGCCCAGGTCCTCGACCTTGTGCTCGACGAGGCTGCCACACCCCGAGCGGACCTGGAGGAGCGGATCACTGGTCTCGGCTACGGCGTCGCCACCCTGCCCACGGCCGCCGACCTCGCCCGTGCGCACGTCACCGGAGCGGACATCCCCGCCATTGAGGACGAGGAGGCGGAGCCGTCCGTCTGGCGCAGTCGCAAGGGCCTGCTGGCTCTGGCCATCGCCGGCCTGTTCGCTGCCGGCTTCCTCCTCGATCAGGTCCAACCGGGCCTAGCCGGTGAGTACGCCTACTGGCCCGGCGCGCTCCTTGGGCTCGCCTTCTACGGACGCCGGGCCATCGCCGCCGCGCGCAACGGCTCGCCGTTCTCCATCGAGATGCTGATGTCGGTCGCGACCGTCGGAGCTCTGGCCATCCATGCCGCCGAGGAAGCCGCGGTCGTGGTCCTGCTGTTCACCGTCGGCGAGATGCTCGAAGGCTTCGCGGCCGGCCGATCCCGCGCCGGCATCAAGGCGCTCGTGGGCCTGGTGCCGAAGACGGCGCGTTTGATCGAGGAGGACGGCGTCGTGCGCGAGGTGCCGGCCGCTTCCCTGGTGATCGGCCAGACCGTGCTGGTCCGCCCCGGCGACCGCGTGCCCGCCGACGGGGAGGTCACGGACGGCTCGTCTAGCCTCGACGAGTCCCCCATCACGGGAGAGTCCGTGCCCCGACCGAAGGAAATCGGGGACGCGGTCTACGCCGGCAGCGTCAACGCGGACGGCGCTCTGCAGGTCAGGGTGACCCGGATGCCGTCCGACAACACCGTCGCGCGCATCCTGCACATGGTGGAGGAAGCGCAGGCGTCGAAGTCTCCGACCGCCCGGTTCATCGACCGTTTCAGCGCCGTCTACACCCCCCTGGCGTTCGCCTTCGCCACGCTGGCGGCCCTCGGTCCACCCCTCCTGCTAGGGGCCGACTGGGGCACCTGGATCTATCGTGGGCTGGCGCTCCTACTGATCGCCTGTCCGTGCGCCCTCGTGCTCTCGACCCCCGCTGCCATCGCCTCGGGGCTGGCCGCTGGGGCGCGTCGCGGGCTCCTGGTTAAGGGCGGCGCGGCTTTGGAGACCATCGGCCGGGTCCGCACCGTCGCCTTCGACAAGACGGGGACGCTCACGGCAGGGCGTCCAAGGGTCACCGACGTCCTCCCATTTGCCCCGGACATGACGGATCGCACCCTGCTCGGGCTCGCGGCGACGGTGGAGGCCGGATCGAGCCACCCCATCGCTCGTGCGATCCTCGAACGTACGGAGGCCGACGCCATCCCCCTGCGCCCCGTACGCGATGCCCGTGCGGTTCCCGGCAAGGCCGTCCAGGCCACGGTCGCCGGTCGCACGGTCGCGGTGGCATCCCCGCGCCACGCCGCGACGCTGGCCAGCCTCTCGCCGGAAGCGGAAGCGACGGTGCAGGCCCTTGAGGAAGCCGGCAAGACCGCCGTCGTCGTGGTTCGGGACGGAGAGGCGCTCGGCGTCGTGGCGGTCCGGGACGAGCCCAGACAGGATGCGGCCGCCGGCGTCGCGGCCCTGCGCCGGCTTGGGGTCGAATGCGTGATGCTGACCGGCGACAACCGGCGCACCGGCGAGGCCATCGCCAAGGGCCTGGGACTATCGGTCCGGGCCGACCTGCTGCCGGCCGACAAGCTCGCCGAGATCGGCGCGTTGAAGGAGGTCGGCCCGGTCGCTATGGTCGGCGACGGCATCAACGACGCCCCCGCGCTCGCCTCCGCCAGCGTCGGCATTGCCATGGGCGGCGGCACAGACGCGGCACTGGAGACGGCTGACGCGGCCATCCTCAACGACCGGGTATCGGACGTGGCCGCCCTCGTGGCGCTGTCCCGGGCGACGCTCGGCAACATCCACCAAAACGTGGCCATCTCGCTGGGGCTCAAGGCCGTGTTCCTGGTGACGACGCTCGCAGGCATCACTGGGCTATGGCCGGCCATCCTGGCGGATACCGGGGCGACCGTCCTGGTGACGGCCAACGCCCTTCGCCTGCTCCGGGCTTGAGCCGATGCGTCTCATACGGGAAAGGGCCGGGTTCGGCGCCTTCGTCGTAATCGCTGTGACCGCGGCGGGCACCGACCTGTGGACCAAGGCGCTGGCGGTCGACAGGCTTTCCGACGAAACCGTGCACGCGGTACTGCCGATGCTCGACCTCAGGCTCGCGTTCAATCATGGCATCAGCTTCAGCCTGCTTCCGGCGCATGACGCGACGTCCTTGGTCGTCCTTCTTGCGCTTCAGGGAATGCTGACGGCCTACGTTGCCCGGTTGGCATTCCGCGCGACCGGAGCGTCGGAAGGAGTTGGTTTCGCCATCATGACCGGCGGTGCACTGGGAAACCTCATCGACCGATGGGTGGACGGCCGCGTCACGGACTTCCTCGACCTGCACCCGGCGGAGGTGCATTGGTTCACCTTCAACATGGCCGATATCTGGATCAGCCTCGGGGCCGCCTTGATAGCTTGGGAGGCAGTCGGCAAGCCGGGCGGGCCGAGACCACCAGCGCCGCTTGATCGGGCCGCCCTACGGGTCCCTTAACGGCGTCATTTCGGTCGTGCCCGTAATGGTCGAACGGCCTGGCCGCAGGCATGGACGATGCGGTCCTGCTAATTGAACGAATGCTGGGATGCGTCCGTCCCTTCAGTCAGGCGGAGGATGCGTTTAGGAAGAACGGCGCATGGGGTCCTATGCCTCGATGCCGGCCTCGCCCGCGACATGGTCGGGCTTCTCGACTTGACCGCGTCGCTGAAGCTGGAGGGCCACGACCCAGCACAGGACCGCCCAGGCCGACCCCACGCACCAGCCTGCCAGCACGTCGGTCGCGTAGTGGACCCCGACATAGACCCGGCTCAGCCCGACGACGACCGTGAGGAAGACGGCCAGCCCCATGAAGTACGCCTTCAGGCGAGCGCCCGCCGCCACGCGCGTCATGAGGGCGCCGAGTGTCAGGTAAGTCACGGCGGAGAGCATGGCGTGGCTGCTAGGGAAGCTGGCGGTGAACACCTGGATGCCGCCGGGGATCTCGGGTCGGGGCCGGTTGAAGAGGAGTTTCAGCCCGAAGCTGATGACCGTCCCGCCCAGGATCGATCCCACCACCAGGACCGCGGCCCCCTGCTTGCGGATCAGGAGCAGGTACCCTGCCACAGCCGCGATGAGGAAGCAGAGGACCACCATGCTGCCCAGGGAGGTCACGTCCCGGGCCATCTCGTGCAGCCAATCCGGTCCAATCGGACCAGCCGCGCCGGGTGGACGGAAGAAGTGGGCGACGCGGGTGTCGAACCCCATCGTGCCGCCCTCCATGACCTTGTCGGCCAGGAGACCAAACCCGAGGATGAGGGCGGCGACGCCAAACAGCGTCACGGGCAGACCGATCTCCCGCTTGCCGAGGCGCGCCATGATACCGGCACGGGCGGACGGAGAGGACTGGTTCATGCGCCCGAACTCCTGGATCGGTCCCTTGACGGTTGCTGGCTCGGGACACTCACCGCCTCATGCGGCAGAGCCGAAGAACCCGTTCGGATCCTCGCCCGTTCCCCCGCGGTGAGCGGCGAGCCAAGGAGAACCCGCACCTTTGTTGCCCGCAATGGTCGCATCCACGCCGAGATCCCTGTGGAGGAGGGCCTGAAACGTCGGATATCGACCCCGAGGCCTAGTGGTCGAAACCTGACGCTTGATACCGTCCGCTTCCGACCCAACTACGCCGTAAGAGCAAGCCAACGTATCTCTCGAAAGCAGACGTTGCAGTCGATCTCGCCGTGCGAGGGCATGATCTCGGATCTCCGCCTTTCAGAGTGGTGACGCCGCCGCATCATTCCTCTGACTGCTCCTGGGTGACGGCCGTATGCCGTGGTTGAGGACGAGTCGGCGGTCACGCTGACGTCACCAATCTTTTTCGTGTGTCAGTGGAATAGACGCGCCCGTTCGGCATCTCTCCCGATGCGGTCATGGTCGACCGCGGGAGACCTCACTCATGCACACCATGCTGATCCGCGCTGCCTTTGCGGCCTTCGCCTTCTCCGCCGCCGCCGCCCAGGCCGCTGCGCCTGCGATGACGGCCGAGACTGCCAAGGGGCCGGCGCTCGTCGATGCCAAGAGCATGACCCTCTACACCTTCGACAAGGACATGGGCGGCAAGTCGATGTGCAACGGCCCCTGCGCCGCCAACTGGCCGGCCCTGATGGCCGCCTCCGGCTCGGCTGCTAGTGGCGACTGGACGATGGTGACGCGGGACGACGGCACGATGCAGTGGGCCTACAAGGGCAAGCCGCTCTACACCTTCGCCAAGGATACGAAGCCCGGCGACATCACCGGCGACGGATTCCTCAACGGTGCATGGCACATCGCCAAGCCCTGATCGGTAAAGCCTCGTGGACGAGATCGCCGCCCTCATCGAACCGCAGATCCCAGCGTTGCGGCGCTACGCAGTCGCACTGTTGCGGGACCGCGAAGCGGCGGATGACCTCGTCCAGGACACGTTGGAGCGGGCGTTGTCCGGCTGGTCCGGACGTCGCCGCGACGGCGACCTGCGAGCCTGGCTGTTCACGATCGAGCGCAACCTGTTCCTCGGCACTGTTCGACGCCGGGGCCGGCGCGGCATCGATGTCGGCGCTGAGGCTTTGGAGCAGGTGCCCGATCCGGGTGCCGACCCCGAGGCCGTTATGGGGGCACGCGACGTGCTCACCGGACTCGACGCCCTGCCCGAGGAGCAGCGCTCAGTGCTACTGCTCGTCGCGGTCGAGGATCTGTCTTATGCGGAAGCGGCGCAGGTGCTCGGAGTACCGCTGGGCACGGTGATGTCGCGGTTAAGCCGAGCCCGGGAGCGGATGCGAAGTTTTCTGGAAACGGGCCGAACCGGCTTGTTGAGGAGGGTGAAATGAGCGGGGATCCACGCCCGGTCGGCGAGGACGACCTGCACGGCCTGATCGACGGTCGTCTCGAACCGGAGCGGCAGGCACTGGTCGAGGCATGGCTCAGGGGAAACCCCGCGCGGGCGGCCGAGGTCTCGGCGGATCGCGCCCTGCGCGAGCGCTTGCGTGCCCGCCTCGCGCCGATCGCCGAGGAGGCGATCCCGGCGCGGCTCCGGGTGGCCAACATCCGCTCGCGACATCGCCCGATAACCGGGCGCTGGCTTCCGGTCGCGGCTGCGGCCGTGCTCTGCCTCGCGGTTGGCGGTGCCGCCGGCTGGTTCGGCCATGCCGCGCGGCAGGTACCCACGGTCACGCTCGCGCGAACCGAGCCGGCGACCGACGACGCGGTGGCGGCCTTCCGCACCTACGTGGTCGAGGCGGTGCATCCAGTGGAGGTGCGCGCCGATGAGAAGCCACACCTCGTGACGTGGCTCTCGAAGCGCCTCGGCCGGGCGGTGACCACCCCCGACCTCACGGCCTACGGCTTCCGCCTGATGGGGGGCCGGCTGCTGCCGGCGGGTTCCGAATCCGCCGCGATGCTGATGTACGATGACGATCACGGCACCCGGCTGACGCTCTACAGCCGCGTAGGCGATGCGGATGGCCGCACGGTGTTCCGCTTCGCCCGCGAGGGCGACGTCGCCGCCTTCTCCTGGGTCGATGGCGGCATGTCCTACGTCGTCACCGGTCGCACCGACGAAGCGCGGCTTTTGACCGTCGCGCAGGCGGTTGACGCGCAGGTCCGTGGATTGCCGGTTCCGCCGCGGCAACCATGACCCTCGACCAACTCCGCATCTTCGTGGCGGTGGCCGAGCGGCAGCACGTAACCCGGGCTGCCGAGGCGCTGAACCTCGTGCAGTCGGCGGTCAGCACGGCGATCGCCAATATCGAGGGACGACACGCGACCAAGCTGTTCCATCGGGTCGGCCGCGGGATCGAGCTGACCGAGGCGGGACGCGTGTTCCTCGTCGAGGCCCGCGCGGTGCTCGCCCGGGCCGAGGCCGCCGAGCTGGTGCTCGCCGACCTCAGCGGCATGCGACGCGGGACGCTGGCCCTCTACGCCAGCCAGACCATCGCCAGCGACTGGCTGCCGCGCCACCTTGTCGCCTTCCGCCGGGCCTACCCTGAGATCGCCATCCGGCTGGCGGTGGGCAACACCACCGACGCTGCCGATGCGGTCCGCGCCGGGCAGGCCGAACTCGGCTTCGTCGAGGGGGCGCTGGACGACCCGACGCTCGCGAGCACCACCATTGCTCATGACCAGCTCGTCCTCGTGGTCGCCCCAGGCCATCCCTTCGCCGGAGCGACCGCCCTTGAACCCAAGGACCTCGCCGGGGCCGACTGGGTGCTGCGCGAGGGGGGATCGGGAACCCGCTCGGCCTTTGAGGCGGCGCTGGGTGCGGCCGGCCTCGCTGCGGCTCAACTCCAAGTCACACTCGAATTGCCCTCGAACGAGGCGGTCCGCGCCGCCGTCGAGGCCGGGGGCGGGGCCGCCGTGCTGTCCGAGACCGTGGTCGCCGCAGCGCTTCGAGCCGGGACCCTGGTACGGGCGGCGTTCGCCCTGCCGAGCCGGCCGTTCCGGGTACTGCGCCACAAGGAGCGCTACCGCAGCCGGGCCGCCGACGCGCTGCTCGATTTGATCGCAACGGCGGATGCCGAATGAGCGAGCCCGCGAAACCCGTTCCCCCCGACGACCCGCGGGTCAGGCTCGCCGAGGACCGCACGGTGCTGGCAGCCGAGCGCACCTTCGTGGCGTGGCTTCGCACCGGGCTCGCCTTCCTCGGCGTCGGCCTGGCCGCGCAGCGCTTCCTGCGAGAGGTGCTGGCGGTCTGGCCACTGAAGGTGCTGTCGCTCACGCTGATCGCCTGTGCGCTCGCCTCGTTCGCCGGCGCCGCATGGCGGGACCGAGCGATCCGGGCGCGACTCGCTCATGCCGAGATCCCGATGATGCCGCGCATCCTCACCGTCGGGGTTGCGGCCCTGCTCATCGCGATCTCGGGCCTCGCTGCCACCGCCCTGCTCTGGGCGTGACGGTCAGGCCACCGTTACCCGCACCCGGTGCCAGGCGGCGCTGAGGTAGCCCTTGTAGTTCCAGGTGTCGTCCGGCGCCGCAGGCTGGGTCTGGCCGGCGGAATCCCAGGCCCGTACCGCGAGTTCGTGCTCGCCGGTCGTCAGCTCGCGCTCGATCTCCCAGAACGTCCAGGCGTAGGGTGCGTCGGCGTCGCGGTCGATCCGGGCCTGCGCCCAGCTGCGACCGCCATCCGTCGAGACATCGACGCGGGCGACCGCGCGGTCACTGGCGATGGCGTAGCCGCGGATCGCGTGCCGGCCGGCCTTCAACGCCGCGCCGCGGGCGGGCTCGCAGATCGCGCTGTTGAGCGGCATCGCCTCGATGGTGATGCCGTGGGCGGGGTCCGCGGTCTCGGCGGTCACGTCGGGCGGAAACAGCTTGTAGTCGTCGGCCTGCATCGGGTTGTTGGAGGGGTGATCCTGCACCGTGATGCGGGCGAGCCATTTCGGGCTGCGGATGCCGGCAAAGCCCGGCACCACAACACGCAGCGGGTGACCGTGCTCGGGGGCGAGAAGCTCGCCGTTCATCGCGAAGGCGAGCAGCGTCTCGGGGGCGAGAGCCTTGGCGAGCGGGATCGAGGCGCCGAAGCGCGTGTCCGTATGGGCGATCCGGTCGTGGCTCTCGAAGGCGACGTGACGTGCGCCCCCCGCGTCGAGGCCGGCCGCGCGCAGCACCTCGGCGAGGCGCACGCCGGTCCATTCCGCGTTGCCGATGGCGCCGGGCGCCCACGGGTCGCCGGAGACCGGCGCCACCGCCAGCATGTCGGCCCGGCGGTTGCCGGCGCATTGCATCACCGCCGTGACGGTGACGGGCGCGAAGCGTTCCTTGAGATCGGCGAGCGAGAGGTCGAGCGACGTCGCGACCATCCCGTCGATAATCAGGCGGTAGCTGTCGGCGTCGAGGTCCGGGATGTCACCGTGGCTGCGGACGTAGAAGTCGGCCTGATCAGTCAGGAAGGCCGCGCGCAGGCGATCGAGCGGCGGCTCGGCGTTGTAGGGCGCCTTTCCGTGGACGATGAGGCGGTCCTTGCGCTGGAACAGGCCGAGCATGGGGTCTTTGTCCTGCGTTCGTGACGTGTCGACATCGGGAACGCGCCGGGAGCCGAGAAGGCACCCGGCGCGCGACGCCTCAGGGCTTCATGGTCGAGATGACCGCGTTCTTCGCCCGGTCCACCACGGCGACGCTAAGGTCGCGGTTGAGGACGTAGGCGTGGGCGTTGTCGGCCGAGAACGCGATCGCCTGGCGCGGCTCGTTCAGGCCGGTCACCGTGGCGACGACCTTGAGGGTGCCGGTGTCGATCACCGACAAGGAGTTGTCCTTGAGATTGCCCGAATAGACGAAGCGCCCGTCCGGGGTCAGCGCGGCGCCGTAGGGGTCCTTGCCCACCGCCACCTCGGACGTGACCTTACGGGCGGCGACATCGACCACGCCGATCGTGTTGCGGCCGCTGTTGGCGGCAAACAGCGTCTTACCGTCCTTGGTGATCGAGATGGCGCGCAGCTTGTCGAACCCGGCGATCTCGCCGGTGATCTTGTTGGTGGCGGTATCGACCAACGTGATCTTGTCGCCGAGGAAGTTCGTCACGAACACGGTCTTGCCGTCCGGCGACAACTTCACGCCCTGGCGCGGCTGCGCGAAGCCGGGGATCACAGCCTCGGCGAGCATGGTCCTGGTGTCGAACACGGTCAGCGTGCTCGCGGCCTCGTTATTGACGTAGAGCTTGGTCCCGTCGGCCGAGAGCACCGTGCCGAACGCGCCGGGGCCCGCGGCGAGAACGCCGGCTTCCTTGCCGGTGGCGGTCTCGTAGACCGTGATCCGGCCGGTGCCGCTGTCGGAGACGTAGAAGCGGGCGCCGTCCGGCGCGAACACGATGTTGCGCGGGGTCACGAAGCCGTCGAGGCGGCGCAGCACCGTGCCCTTGGCGACGTCGTAGACGATGACGGCGCTCTCTTCGCTGTTCGACACAGCGGCGACCGTACCGGCGGCGTTCAGCGCCAGCGCGTTGTTCTTGATCGCCCCGTCGAAACCGGCGGCGAACCCGGGCTGGCCCTGGGCGAGGAGCAAGGCGGCTCCGGCGACGAGGGCGCGCAGGCTGGTGCGGATATGGGTCATGAAGCGTGTCTCTCGGGCATGCGCGCTCGTTCGGCGGCCGGGGCCTGCCGTGAGGGCTGGTTCGAAATCGGAAATCCGTCGTGCAAGGCCGGGCCGGCCGTGCATCGCCCTGAGGAGACGCCGGAAGGCGCGGTCTATTCCCCGAGGCCGGCGAAAAAAGCGCGGCGGCCTCGGGAATCGGGGGTTCAGGGCGTCGGCTTCAACGCCGTGAGGTAATCGATGATGGTCTGCACGTCGGCCTGATCGACCGGTGCCTTGTAGACGTGAACCATCTTGTTCACGGTCTCGGTCCACTGCGCCTTGGTGAGCTTGGGCTGGGTCAGCACCATCCCGGCCGAGTGGCAGGCAAGGCAGTTGTTGTTGACGGCCTCGGCCCCCGGCCCGTCGGGGAAGATCCGGTCGGAGGTCGGCATCGCAATGGATTGCGAGGTGAAGCGCATCGGCTCGGGGGCCGGGGCGGCGAGCGCCACCAGAGGAGACAAGGCGAGCGCGGCGATGAGGGCCGCAGGGCGGATCGGGTTCATGGCTGGTCTCCTCAAGCGGCCTGGAAGGACACGGTCTCTATGCCGTTCTGCATGAAGCCGTTGGCGTTCCAGACCTGGTCCATGCCCTGGGCGACGCCGTTGGTATTGGTGCAGCGGACCTTAACCGCATGGGTGCCGGCGGCCAGCGCCGGCAGGCTGCCGTCGAAGCGGCGGAAGCTGTAGGGGCCCTCGTCCGCGCCGAGTTGCGCCGGAAACCACGTCGCCCCGCCGTCTCCGGAGAAGTCGACCGCCTTTACCCCGCAATCGCCGCCGAAAGCGATGCCGCGAAGGGCCACCGGCGTTCCGGCCGCCACCTTGGCGCCGTCGGTCAGGTTGGTGACGAAGGAGCGCGGCACCATCCTGTTGATCGGCACCGTCTTGAAGCCGGTCTGGCCGGGCTTGATGTTGGCGCCCGGCACGTCCGGGATGCGGTAGGCGGTCTTCATCCAGTACCCGTCGTCGGGCTTGTCCAGCACCTCGATGTCGGACAGCATCTTGACCCAGTAGGTCGAATACCAGCCCGGCACCACGAGGCGGAGCGGGAAACCGTTGAGCAGCGGGAGCTGCTCGCCGTTCATCGCGTAGGCGATCATCACCTCACCATTGTTGGCGTGGTCGAGATCGAGCGACTTCTTGAAGTCCGGCGCGTCGTCGACCACGGGCTCGTCGAGGCCGTTGAAGCGCACCTGCACGGCGCCGGACTTCACCCCAGCGCGTTCGAGCACGTCCTTGAGGCGTACCCCGGTCCAGCGGGCGTTGCCCATCGAGCCGTTGGCCCATTGCGCGCCGGGCACCCGCGGCTCGAACAGCCCGCGTGAATTGCCCGAGCACTGGTTCACCGCGGCGATCTCGAAGCGCGGCAGGCCGGCGATGGCGTCGAGCGAGAGCGAGAGTTCCTTATCGACGTGGCCGTGGACCTTAAGACGGAAGGTGCCGGCATCGACTTCGGTCGGGATCGAGGCCCAGTGCCAACGGACGTAGAAGCGGTCGTTAGGGGTGAACACGCCCTCGTCGAACACCGAGAACGGCGTCTCCAGCAGCGGCGGATGGGTGCGTTGAAGGATCATCTCGGCCTTGCCCGGAAAGGCGGTGGTCAGCGCCCGCTCGTCCGGGCCGCCGGGCAGCGGAAGCTTCACCGAGCCCGCGGCCCAGGCCGGCATGGCGGCGGCGAGGCTGCCGACCCCTAGGCCACCCAGGACGAGGCGGCGGTTCAACGGTTCGTGCAGATGGCGCATGATGTCTCCCTGGAATCGTTTGTTGGGCCGCGTCGGCCGGTCGCTGGATCTCGGTGTCGCCGTCGGCGGACGGCATTGGCGTCGGTCGGGACGGTTCGGTCTCGCCGCCGGAAACTCGGGTCGTCGATCCATGTCATCCCGGCAAAGAGGCGTCCTCTCCGTGAACGAGATGCTACAGCGAGATGATTATTCCACCCAATGATCGTTAGAGATCTGAACGATCTCCGATTGCGATCATCCGAAGATTTCCGATCTCCGATCAATGGCGGGCGGCCGGATCAGATGATCGTCAGCCAGGCGGTGCCGACGGCGGCGACAGTCAGGGCGACCGTCCAGAACAGGACCCAGCGCATATGACCGCTGGTCTCGCCCTGCCGGGCCTCGTCAGTGGTCTCGAAGGTGGGTCGGGTCATGATGGATCTCCCTGTCATTCGGGTGTTCGAAGGCTTCACGTGCCGCCGGACGGATGCCCGGCGGCCAAGGGGGCGCTGTCAGCGACCGATCAGTTCCCGCGCCGGGCCGCCGGTCTCCTGGCCGCGGCCACGGGCGTAGGCCGGGAGTGCCGGGTTCTTGGCGTTGGCGCCATCGGCGTCGCCGTAGATCGGTGCGGATGGGCTGGTGATGAAGCGGACCTGCGGAGCGCGGAGGCCCTGGGCCTGCGAGAGGCCCGTCATGCCGACGAGGGCGGAGGCGGCGAGGGCGACGGCAGCGATCGTACGGGTCATGGTCGATATCCTTCTGGTCGGGTCGTCACGTCGGTTCGTGATGACAAGAAGGTAGCGGCCGACAACCATTCATACTAATGGTTTGATTAGCTAGTTTTAATCGATTGTTTTGATGATTAAGCGCCGCTTGCGAGTTGATGTTTATCGCGGCGGCGCGCGATGCGGGGTCGTGCTAGAGCCGGTGCGTTGACCCTCCGAAGCCCAAGAGCGCCCCGTGTCCGAATCCAGTCTGCTGGCGATCAGCACAGGCCTAAAGCCGCTCTCGCGCCTCCAGCATCCGCGGGACGTGATCCGACAATTCACGCCGAACTGGTTCACCGTGGTGATGGGCACTGGCGTGGTCGCCTTGGCCCTCGACCGTCTGCCGGAGACGCATGCCCTGCTGGCCCCTGTGCCGCTCGGGCTCTGGCTCGCCTCCGTCGTGCTTTTCGCCACCTTCTGCCTAGTCTACGGCGCGCGCTGGATCTTCTACTTCGATGGCGCCCGACGGATCTTCGGACACTCGACGGTGTCGATGTTCTTCGGGGCGATCCCGATGGCACTGGCGACGCTGCTGAACGGGCTGCTGATATTCGGTCCGCCCTATCTCGGCGCAGAGACCGTCCGAATCGCACTGCCACTGTGGTGGTTCGACGTGGCGCTCGCTCTGATCTGTGCTGTCGCGATCCCCTACCTGATGTTCACCCGTCAGGAGCACCGCATCGACCAGATGACGGCCGTATGGCTGCTGCCAGTGGTGACAGCCGAGGTCGTCGCCGTCTCCGGTGGCCTGCTCGCTCCAGCCTTGAGCGGCGAGAGCCAACAACTCGCCGTCATCGTCACGAGCTTCGTGCTCTGGGGCGTCTCGGTCCCGCTGGCGCTGAGCATCCTGGCGATCCTGGTGCTGCGCATGGCGCTGCACAACTTGCCACCGCGTGAGATGGCCGCATCGAGCTGGCTCTCCCTCGGTCCGCTCGGAACCGGGGCGCTCGGCCTGCTCGTGCTGGGGCAGGCCGGTGGCCCGATCCTCGCGGCAGGCGGTTTTGCCGGCGCGCCCGAGATCCTCAGGATCACGGGCCTGATCGGCGCGCTGATCCTCTGGGGCTACGGCGCCTGGTGGTTTCTGCTCTCGCTCGCCGTCACCGTGCGCTACCTACGCGCCGGCGTTCCGTTCAACCTCGGCTGGTGGGGCTACATCTTCCCGCTCGGCGTCTATGCCCTGGCCACCCTGCGGATCGGCGAAGTGACGGCACTCAGCGGGTTCGCCTGGCTCGGAGCGGGCCTCGTCGGCCTGCTGACCCTACTCTGGCTGATCGTGTCCGTGCGCACGTTGCGCGGGGCCTATCGCGGGGAGCTCTTCGTCTCGCCCTGCCTCGCCGGGGCCTGACCGGGCCTCGGGCGCATCCGATCGGTTCAAGCGAGGCCCAGCACGCGGATCAGACCGAGGCTGACGGCGCCGAGTGCGACGAGCGAGGCGACCACCGCCAGGGTCACCCGCGCCCCGGCCTTGGCGACGCTGCGCACATCGACCCCGAGGCCGAGCGCCGCCATCGAGACCACGGTGAGCAGATTGGCGGTCTCCGACATCGGCGCGAGCGCGACCTGCGGAACCAGCCCGGCCGAGCGAAGGCCCGCGAGCGCCAGGAAGGCGAGGATGAACCACGGCACCAAGCGGTGGATCGCGAGGCCGGCGCGAGCAGGGCGGTCGCCAGCGGTGACGCCGGGGGCGGCCTCGTCGGTCTCCTCGCGCAGCCGGCTTGCGCCGAGCGAGAGCATCAGGACGACCGGGCCTAGCATCAGCACCCGGACGAGCTTCACCAGGGTTCCGACCTGGACGCTGAGCGCCGCGACCGGCGCGGTGGCGGCGAGGACTTGCGGAACAGCGTAGACGGTGAGGCCGGCGAGCACGCCGTACTGCATCGGCGACAGACCGAGCAGCGGCACCAGCAGCGGTAGGCCGAGCACCACCAGCACGCCCAGCACCGCGGTGAAGGCGATGGAGGCGGCGACGTCCTCGCCGTCGGCGCCGATCACCGGTGCCGTGGCCGCGATCGCCGAGTTGCCGCAGATCGAGTTCCCGCAGGCCACGAGGATCGCCATGCGCGGATGCAGCCCGAGCGCTCGGCCGATGCCGTAACTCGACAGGATCGCCACCGCGACGACGCCCGCAATGCCGAAGAGCAGGCCCGGTCCGGCGGCGAGGATCGTCGCGAGGCTGAGCGACGCCCCGAGCAGGACGACCGCGATCTCCAGCACGGTCTTGGCCCCGAAGGCGATGCCGGGAAAGAAACGCTGCGACGGGGTCCAGGCGGTGCGAATCGCGCTCCCGAGCAGGATCGCCAGTACCAGGGCTTCGAGCCAAGCGCGACCGAACAGATGCGCCTCGACGGCCTCGAAGCCGACCGCTGCGGCGGTGACCGCCACGCAGAGGCCCAGTCCCGGAAGGATGGCTCTCGTGCCGGCCAAGGCGTGCATCGATCGAGGGTGGGAGAAAAGTCTGGGCGCGGACATGGATGGCTCCGATGTGATGCCGGAGGATCCCAGGGCCCGTTCATTCACTCCAACGGAATGATTAGATGCTTGCCATCACTGAAATAGATGAAAGCAGGACCCCTTCAGAGTTTGCGGAGACCCATTGTGGAGGGCCGACAGGCGGATTCACCCGTCGATCCAGCGGGCCTTGATCGTCGTGTCCGCAGCAAGCTCATAGATCCTGACGGAGCCCGTCGCGAGTTCAAGGTGCTCGACCTCCGCGGGGCTCAGGTCTTCAAGCGCCATGACAAGCGCCCGCAGGCAATTGCCGTGGGCGACGACGAGCACGTCTCCGCCCATAACCGCCGGCTGGATGGTTCGGAGGTAGCATGGGACGATGCGGGCGACGGTATCGCGCAGGCTCTCACCGTTCGGCGGCGCCTCGGCGTAGGAGCGGCGCCAGGTCTCGATCCGCTCCGCCCCCCAGCGCGCATCGGCGGCGATCTTGTCGAGCCCGCTGAGGTCGCCGTAGTCTCGCTCGTCGAGCGCGGCGAAGCGTTGGGGGACCAATCCGGGTTGCCCGAGCGCATCGAGAATAAGCCGGCCGCTCACGATCGCCCGCGTCAGCGTCGAGGTGAAGGCTGCGGAAAAGCGCCAGCTGCGCTCGGCCAAACGCCGCCCGGCTGCCTCGGCTTCCATCCGGCCCTGCTCGGTCAAGGGCGAGTCCAGCAATCCCGTGAACAGGCCGGATCGGTTGGCTACGCTCTGGCCATGCCGGACCAGCACGAGATGTCGCGTGACCGGGGCTTTGCAATCGTGAATCACGCTGTCTCCCGAGGCAGAGCACTTTCGTGCCGGTCGCATCGCCTCTGATGATGTCGGCATCCGACTTCAACGAACTTCGACCATGCGATGGGTTGGACCGTTCATCCGGAGTCGGCGGGTCATCCTAGGTCCGCTTAAGAACGTCTCGCGACTGAAAGCAGCCAAGCTGCTTCCCACCCCAAGCTGACCTCGCGAATGGGTACCAAGCGTCAGATTTCAACCACTAGGGGCCCGCATCCACGGGACCTACGGAAACGGCGCTAGGCAACCATGCTCCGATGGCGCAAAAGAAACCTATGTTATGCGGCAACCTACCGGCCAGGCCGGCCTTTGGTATCCATGCCCCTGCCTGACCCCGCCGATGCCCCCCATGTCCTCGTGGTCGACGACGACGCCCTCATCCTGATGGATGTGTCCGACATCCTGGAGGATGCCGGTTTCGTGGTTCTTGAGGCGATGGACGTCGCCCAGGCGACGCGGGTGCTCGACGAGCACCATGGCAAGGTGCAGCTGCTGTTCACGGACGTGCAGATGCCCGGGCCGGACAACGGCTTCGACCTGGCGCGGCGGACGGCCGTGACGTGGCCCCACATCGCCATCGTGGTCGCCTCCGGCAATGTGCGACCTGAACCCGGGGACCTGCCCGATGGGGCGACGTTCATCGGGAAGCCGTTCAGCCCCTCCTTGGTCCGGCACCACGTGCGCGAGACGATGCCGTCGGAGAAGCACCCCGGGCCCCTTCGGAGGTAAGCCCGGGATCGGTTGGCCGGAGCCCCATGCCTCCTACCGGCTCTCCTCGATCATCGACCGGATGCGAGCGACCCTCGATGTCGGGTTAGGCGAGGTCTTCGAGAATGTCGGAGACCAACATGCCTAACCGTCGGCTCGTCGTCGACCACCAGCATGGTCTCGTCCTCGTTGTCATTCCGCGGCCAAGGGCATCGTGTGCCCCTCGACGGGTTCCGGCTGCATGTCGGATCTCGGCAGTCCCCATCCCTTCACCAGCCCGTATACCGCCGGGATCACGACGAGGGTCAGGACGGTCGACGACACCATGCCGCCGATCATCGGCACCGCGATGCGCTGCATGACCTCGGAGCCCGAGCCGGTGCTCCACAGGATGGGCAACAGCCCGGCTATGATGGCGACCACGGTCATCATCTTGGGCCGCACCCGCTCGACCGCGCCGACCATGATCGCCCGCCTCAGGTCATTTCGCGATAGGGCGCGCCCATCCCGCTCGCACTCCGTCCGGATCTCGGCCAGCGCATGGTCGAGGTAGACCAGCATGATCACCCCGGTCTCGGCGGCGACCCCGGCGAGCGCGATGAAGCCCACGGCCACGGCGACCGATAGGTTGAAGCCCAACCACCACATCAGCCAGACGCCGCCCACCAGTGCGAAGGGCAGCGACAGCATCACGATGAGGGTTTCAGTCAGCCGGCGAAAGTTGAGGTAGAGCAGCAGGAACACGGTCAGGAGGGTCAGGGGCACCACGATCTTGAGCCGGGCCGTGGCGCGGTCGAGGTACTCGACCTGCCCGCTCCACTGGAGGGTGGTCCCGGGTGGCAGGCTCACCTCGCCGGTAACAGCCGCCCGTGCATCGGCCACGTAGCCGCCAAGGTCCCGTCCCGAGACATCGACGTAGATGAAGACCGCGAGTTGCCCGTTCTCGGTCCGGATCTGGGTCGGCCCCCGGGTCAGTGCCACCTTGGCGACTTCGCCCAAGGGGACCGTGCCTCCGCCCGCGATGGGCACCTGCACCTCGGTCGCGATGGATTGTGGGCTCGACCGGAAGGCGCGCGGGTAGCGCACGTTGACGGTGTAGCGCTCGCGGCCCTCGACCGTGTTGGTGACGCTCTCGCCGCCGAGCGCCATGGCGATCACGTCCTGCACGTCCCCGACCGATAGGCCGTAGCGGCCCAGAACCTCCCGGTCGGGCGTGATGTCGAGGAAGTACCCGCCCTGGACGCGCTCGGCATAGGCGCTCGACGTGCCCGGCACCGCCTTCACCACCGCCTCGACCCGGCGGGCGACCTTCTCCATCTCGGCGAGGTCGGTTCCGAGCACCTTGATGCCGACGGGGGTCCGGATGCCGGTGGCGAGCATGTCGATGCGGGCGCGGATCGGCTGGGTCCAGGCATTGGAGACACCGGGGAACTGGAGCGCGGCATCCATCTCGGCTTTGAGGCTCGCCAGCGTCACGCCCGGGCGCCACTCCGCCTTCGGCTTCAGGTTGACGATGGTCTCGAACATCTCGGAGGGCGCCGGGTCCGTCGCGGTCGCGGCCCGTCCGGCCTTGCCGTAGACGGACAGGACTTCCGGGAAGCTCTTCAGGATGGTGTCCTGTCTCCCTAAAAGCTCGCCGGCCTTGGTCACCGAGATGCCCGGCAGGGTGGTCGGCATGTACATCAGGGTGCCCTCGTCGAGATCGGGCATGAACTCGGACCCGAGTTGCAGGGCCGGCCAGACCGAGGCGCCGAGAACGCCCAGCGCGATCAGGATGGTCAGCACCCGCGCCCGCAGGACCCCTGCGATGATGGGACGGTAGAACCAGATCAGGAGCCGGTTCACCGGGTTGCGGTGCTCGGGCACGATGCGGCCGCGCACGAACAGCACCATCAGCGCCGGAACCAGCGTCACCGACAGCACCGCCGCCGCCGCCATCGCGAACGTCTTGGTGAAGGCCAGCGGCCCGAACAGACGCCCTTCCTGGCTTTCCAGGGTGAAGATGGGCAGGAAGCTGACCGTGATGATGAGGAGCGAGAAGAACAGCGAGGGACCGACCTCGGAGGCGGCCTCTATCAGGACCTGGACCCGGGGCTTGCCAGGGTCCGCCCGCTCCAGGTGCTTGTGGGCGTTCTCGATCATGACGATGGCGGCGTCGATCATGGCGCCGACCGCGATGGCGATGCCGCCCAGGCTCATGATGTTGGCGCCCAAGCCCAGCGCCTTCATGCCCGCGAACGCCATTAGGATGCCGACCGGCAGCATCAGGATCGCGACCAGCGCACTGCGGACGTGGAGCAGGAACACGACGCAGACGAGGGCGACGATGGCGCTCTCCTCGATCAGGGTCCCCTTGAGCGTCTCGATGGCCGCCTCGATGAGGTGCGACCGGTCGTAGACAGGCAGGATCTCGGTGCCCTTGGGCAGGCTCGCGGCGACCTCGGCGAGGCGCGCCTTGGCACTCGCGATAACGTCGAGGGCGTTGGCCCCGAAGCGCTGGAGGATGATGCCGCCGGCGACCTCGCCCTCCCCGTTCATCTCGGTGATGCCGCGGCGCTCGTCGGGACCGAGCTCGACCCGGGCGACGTCCTTCACCCGCAGGGGCGTGCCCGCCTCTGTCTTCAGGACGATGCTCTCGATGTCGGCGATGCTCTTGAGGTACCCGCGGCCACGGACGACGAACTCGAACTCGGAGAGCTCGACGGTGCGGCCGCCTACGTCGGCGTTGCTCGCCCGGATCGCGTCCCGGAGCTTCGCCAGGGTGATGCCCTGCGCCCGCAACCGGCTCGGGTCGACGACCACGTTGTACTGTTTGACGAAGCCGCCGACGCCTGCGACCTCGGCCACGCCTTCGGCACGAGAGGCCCCGAAGCGCACGACCCAGTCCTGGAGCGAGCGGAGCTCGGCCAGCGTGCGCTCTTTGGCGACCACGACGTACTGGTAGACCCAGCCGACCCCGGTCGCGTCCGGTCCCAGCGTCGGGGTCACCCCCGCCGGCAGGCGCTTGGCCACGGTGTTTAGGTATTCGAGCACCCGGCTCCGGGCCCAGTATGGGTCGGTGCCGTCCTCGAAGATGACGTAGACGAACGAGACCCCGAAGAACGAGAAGCCGCGCACGACCTTCGACCGGGGCACCGTCAGCATGGCGGTAGTCAGCGGGTAGGTGACCTGGTCCTCGATGACCTGTGGCGCCTGCCCGGGGTACTCGGTGTAGACGATGGTCTGGACGTCCGAGAGGTCCGGGATCGCGTCGAGCGGCAGGGTCCTCAGGGCGTAGAGCCCGGCCCCCACCGCGAACACCGTCCCGATCAACACCAGAACCAGATTCCGGGCCGACCAGCCGATGAGCCGGGCGATCATGGCGCCCTCCCATCGGCCGCCGCCTGCGGACCTGGTTCTACCTTCGGCTCGGAGAGACCCTGCAGCGCCGCCTTGAGGTTGCTCTCGGCGTCGATGAGGAAGTTGGCGGCGGTCACCACCCGGTCGCCTGCCGCGATGCCCTCCCGGACTTCGACGTAGCCGTCGCCGCGGGCACCGAGCTTGACCGGGCGCGGCTCGAAGCGGCCCTCGCCCTTGTCGAGCAGGACGACCTGCCTGGTTCCGGTGTCGATGACGGCGTCGTCGGGGACGGCGACCACGGGCTTGGCGTTCCCGGTCGCGATCTCGACGTCGCCGTACATCCCGGGCCGCAGGTCGCCGTTGAGGTTCGGCAACTCGATGCGCAGGCGGGCCGTCCGGGTCCCCATGGCGAGGTGCGGATAGATCCGCGTCACCGTGCCAGTGAAGGTCCGGTCGGGAAACGTCCGGGCACGCACGGTCGCCGTTTGGCCCTCCGCCACGGACGCCAGGTCGCGTTCGGTCACGTCGACGAGCACCCATACCCGGGTATGGTCGACGAGCTTGAACAGGGTGTCGCCGGACTTGGCGCGCATGCCGTCGGAGACGTTGCGCTCGACCACGACGCCGTCGCGTGGCGCCGACCACGTGATGGTCGCCGGCACTTTTCGGGATCGCTCGATCTCGTCGATGGCCTCGGGCGGGATGCCGAGGTTCTCCAGTCGGCGCCGGGCGCCCTCGTAGCCGATGCCGGTGAGGTACTGCGCGGCGGCCGCGTTCATCTCGGGCGAGAACAGGCGCATGAGCGGCTGGCCCTTGTGGACGTGGTCGCCGGTGGTGACGGCCTCGACCTTCTCAATGAAGGCGTCGGTGCGCATCGCGATGACCGAGATCCGGCGCTCGTCCTCCTCGATGGTTCCAGGAGCCCGCACCGGCATGGATAGGACGCGCCGTGCAGCGACCTCCGTCCGGACGCCGGTTCGCTGGACCTTGCCGGGCGAGAGGGTCACGGTGCCGTCGTCGGTGTCCTCGCCCTCGTAGACGGGGAGGTAGTCCATCCCCATCGAGTCCTTTTTCGGAATCGGCGAAGTGTCCGGAAGGCCCATCGGGTTGCGGTAGAAGCGCACCTTGCGGGCGCTCGCGGGCGTCTTGGCCTGAGCCATGGCCATGTCGCCGTGGCCGGCGTCAGGCATGGCTTCCGCCTCTTCGGGTTCGTCGAAGCGCACGTCCTCGCTGGCGTGGACGGCGCGGTAGTCGCGACCGTCCGCCGTCTGTTTGGGTTCGGAGGCGTAGTCCGGCTTCCCGTCCGGGTCTCGGTAGTAGACCACCGAACCCGTCGCCTTGATCGGAGCCTGCGCGGGCATCGGGGAGGCCGGCCGTGCACCCGGCAGCCAATGGGCGAACCCGGTCCGCGCCTGCTGGACGAGCGCCGGCACGGGGCTGCCCTCATGCCCCGCGCCATAGCCCAGCCCCCCCGCCGCGAGCGCGGCGAGGGTCCCGGCCAGCCATGCCGTCCGGCTCACTTGGTGGCCTTGAACACCAGCTTGTTCTCGACGGTGCCGGTCTCGCCTTGGACCTTGGCCCCGAGCGAGAGGCGCCAGCCGCCGGCCATCGTCAGCTTCGCCTTGAACCGGTAGAGGCCCGGCTCCGGCGAGGGCAGTTGCTCGATCTTGGAGGTCATCTCCTCCATGCTGTCGGGCGCCATATCGATGCGCTTGGCGAAGATGACGGCGTTCGGCACGGGCTTGGACGTGCGCTTGTCGACGAGGCGGACGTCGAGGATGGCCTCGCCCTGCTTGGCTTCGTCCTTCACCAGCTGGAACTCGTAGTCCTTGGTGTCGGCCCGGGCCGCGGCGGTGAGGGCGAGGCCGAGCAGCGCAACCGTGAGGGCGCGCGAAAACGATGTCTTGGTCACGATGTGGGGTCTCCTGAACGCGATGGATGGCCACGCGCGGACGCGCGTCACCGTGCCGGCGCAGGCGCCGACGGCATCGGGTTCAGGCTCGGGGAGGCTCGGAGGGTGGCCCTTGCGAGACGCTGTCGAAGGAGGCGGTGACGGCCCACGCAGTCCCCTCGACGACGGCGACGCGTCCCGGCAACCCTAAGGCGCCGGGCAGGCCGGTGGCGACCTTCGCCAGGCAGAGTGCCATCAGGGGGCAGCCCTTCGAGCAGTCGGGCATGTCCGGCCGCTCCTTGGGGCAGCACGGCATCTCGTCCATGGCCATCCCGGCCATGTCGTCCATGGCCTCGTCGGGCATCGCCATGGCGTGGCCCTGAGCGGCCATCGGCGCATGCATGCCCGCGGCGGCCGCGGATGCGGTCACCGGCGCAAGGGCGAGGCTGAGGACCGCAAGGAGCGGAAGCAGCCGCCGAAGGGCGAGCCAGAAGGTCACGGACGGACGATGCCACATCGCGGAGCGGTGAGGAAGGGAGGTGACTACCGGACGCGCCAGAGGGATACGGCGAGCGCGACGTTCGCGAGGGCGAGCACGGTCAAGAGGGCGTAGGTCGCATCGGCGCCCGCCTGCGTCAGCACGACCGCCCCGAGGGAGGGCGCAAGCGCCTGCGCCACCAGCCCCGGACGGGCGAGCCGGCCAACGAGCGGGGCGTAGCGCTCGGGACCGAACAGCGCGAGGGGCACCGTCCCGCGGGCGATGGAATAGATCCCGTTGCCGGCGCCGTAGAGGACCAGCGACAGCCCCACCACGGGCAGACCAGCCGCCAGCATCGCGACCCCGATGGCGACGAGGACCATCGCCGCGGTGAGGGTCCATAGAGGGTGATGCCGGCCCTTCCCGGCCATCTCGACGATGCGCGCCCCCACCTGTGACGGGCCGATCAGCGCGCCGTATGCGACGGCCGAGGTCAGCGCCACGCCACGGGCCTGGAGAAGGGTAATGAGGTGCACCGAGACCATGGCCATTACGGTGCCGCCGAGGGTCAGGACCCCCGCCATGAGGAGGAAGGCACGCCGCTCGCGTGCATCGAGCCGGACGGCCGAGACCGGGCCCTCGGAACGTGCTGGCCCGTGGGCAGGGGGGTGCGGGATGACGAGCAGGACGAGGGGAAGCGTGACCGCCAGGTGCAGCCCGGCATAGGCGAGGCAGGTGCCGCGCCAGCCTACCCGTTCGATCAGGAAGGCCGAGAGCGGCCAGCACACCGTGCTGGCGAAGCCGCCCCACAGGGTCAGGGTCGTGATGGCGGGTCTTGCCTCGGCGCCGTAGAGCCGACCAAGCGTGGCAAAGGCCGGATCGTACAGGCCGGTGCCCATGCCGAGCCCGACGAGGAGCCAGCCCACCAGGTAGGTCGGCAGGTTCGGCGCGAGGCCGAGGACGCCGAGGCCCAAGGCAAGGACCACGGCCGCGAAGGCCAGAACGGGCCTACCGCCGTGCTCCCCGATGAACGCTCCGACCCGTGGCGAGACCAAGCCCGCGACGAGGAGGCCGAGGGACAGGCCGCCGATGACCCAACCCAGGGGCCATCCCGTGTCCTTCGACATCGGGGTGGCCAGCACCGACAACAGGTAGAACGAGGAGCCCCAGGTCAGGATCTGGACGACGCCTAGGGCCGAGATCACGGGCCAGCGGCGCACCGGGGTCATCGGTCCGCTACCGGGCCCCAAGAACGGGTAGCCACACTGCAAGGGCAGCCAGGGTGACGAGCAGCACCGGAGGGGTGATCACGAGGCCGACCCGCATGTACTGACCCCAGGTGATGCGCTGGCCCTTGATGTCGAGGACGTGCAGCCAGAGCAGGGTCGCCAAACTCCCGATGGGCGTGAACTTCGGGCCGAGGTCGCAGCCGATGACGTTGGCATAGACCATGAGCTCCCGGGTCAGTGGCGAGAGGTCCGGGGCCTGCTGGATTGAGAGCGCGCCCACCAGCACGCTCGGCATGTTGTTCATCACCGAGGACAGGATGGCGGCGGCGAACCCGGTCCCGATGGTGGCGACGAACGGGCCAAAGCCCGAGAGCCATACGAGCCCCTGCGCCAGGTAGCCGGTCAGCCCGGCATTCTTCAGGCCGTAGACCACGAGGTACATGCCGAGGCTGAACAGCACGATCTGCCAGGGGGCGCCGGTCAGGACCTTGCGAATGGGGATGACGCGGCTGCGGTTGGCCAGCGCCAGGAGGATCAGTGCGCCGGCACAGGTGACCACCGAGACCGGCACGCCGAACGGTGCGGTCACAAAGTAGGCGACCAGAAGCAGACCGAGGAGCGGGAAGGCCGCCCGGAAGACCAGCGGGTCCTTGATCGCGTGGCGCGGCGCTTCGAGCTCGGCTACCGGGTACGTGGCCGGAAGGTCGCGCCGGTAGAACAGCCACAGCACCACCAGGGTCGCTGCCAACGAGACCAGGTTCACCGGCACCATCACGGCCGCGTAGCGGCTAAAGGAGATGTCGAAGAAGTTCGCCGAGACGATGTTGACGAGGTTCGAGATCACCAGCGGCAGGCTCGTCGAGTCTGCCACGAACCCGCAGGCAACAATGAAGGCCAGCGCGGCCGCCGGCTTGAAGTTCAGCCGGAGCAGGATGGCGAGCACAATGGGGGTGAGCAGGAGGGCCGCCCCGTCATTGGCGAACACCGCCGCGATGGCTGCACCCAGGAGGATGAGCAGCGGGAAGAGCAGGCGTCCCCGGCCGCCGCCCCAGCGGGCGATGTGGAGCGCCGCCCAATGGAAGAAGCCGGCTTCGTCGAGGAGCAGCGAGATGATGATCAGCGCCACGAAGGTGAAGGTCGCGTCCCAGACGATGTGCCAGACCACCGGGATGTCGCCGGGGCTGATGACCCCGGTGGCCAGCGCCACGGCGGCCCCGATGAGGGCGCTCCACCCGATGCCGAGCCCCTTCGGCTGCCAGATGACGAAGACGAGGGTGACCACGAAGATGGCAAGGGCGAGCATCGGGACCGTTTCTTGTTCTTGTGTACGTGGAGCGGATCAGGCGGTGGCGACGCGGCGCCCGTGCTCGTCGACGACGCGCTCGCCGTCTTCCTTCACGAACTCGCCCTGCTGGGCCGGGAGGAGGTCGAGGACCGCCTCGGAGGGCCGGCACAGGGCAACGCCCTTCGGGCTCACCACCAGGGGGCGGTTCAGCAGGATCGGGTGCTCGGCGATGGCGTCGAGAAGCTGGTCGTCCGTCAGGCTCGGGTCCGAGAGCCCGAGTTCGGCGTAGGGCGTGACCTTCTCGCGGAGCAGAGCGCGGACGGTGACGCCAGCCCTGTCGGCGAGTTGGCGCACCAGGATCCGGTTCGGTGGCGTCTTGAGGTACTCGACCACATGCGGCTCGATGCCGGCGTTGCGGATCAGGGCCAGGGTGTTGCGGGACGTGCCGCAATCCGGGTTGTGGTAGATGACGACGTCCATCACGCGACCTCCGGGCGGGGCGAGGTGGCGCCGGCCCGCTGGCCGATCTCGCGCACCTTGGACGAGAGCGCCACGCCACTAAGGCTGTCGAGCGGCAGAGCGACGAAGGCTCCGATCCGGTTCTTCAGGTAGCGTTGGGCGGTGATGAACGCCGCCTTGCGCTGCATGTCGCTGCCTTCGACGGCTGCAGGGTCCTCGATGCCCCAGTGCGCCGTCACCGGCTGGCCGGGCCAGTAGGGGCAAGCCTCGCCGGCGGCGTTGTCACAGACCGTGAAGACGAAATCCATGACCGGCGCGTCGGGGCCGGCGAACGCGTCCCACGACTTCGAGCGCAGCCCCTCGGTCGGGTACTCCGTCTCGCGCAGAACCTGAACGGCGAGCGGGTTCACGTCCGCCTTCGGCTGGCTGCCGGCGGAAAAGGCCCGGAAACGACCCTGGCCCTCCTTGTTGAGCATGGCCTCCGCCAGGATCGAGCGAGCGGAGTTACCGGTGCAGAGGAACAGGACGTTGTAGACGCGGTCAGGCATGAGCGGTGTCTCCGGTGGGCAGGCAGCAGGCGGCGAGCGCGGCGACGGCGGGGGCGCAGACCTCGGGTCGCCCTTGGCAGCAATCGCGCATCAGAAATTGGATGAGCTCGGACAGGTCCGGGTAGGCGGCGCTGTAGATGATCGAGCGTCCCTCGCGCCGCGAGGTGACCAGCCCGGCATGGCTGAGCTCCTTCAGGTGAAATGACAGGTTGGTGCCCGAGACGCCGACCGCCTCGGCCAGCATGCCGGCCGCCATGCCTTCAGGGCCGGCGGTGACGAGCTGGCGCACGATGCGTAGGCGATGCTCCTGCCCAAGGGCCGCGAAGGCGGCGACGGCTTGCCGTTCGTCCATCATGATGTCAATATCTCAACCATCGTTGAAACGTAAAGGAACGAAGCGTCTTGGACAAGCCCCAACAGCCTTTCGCCGATGGATTGCCCAACCTCAGCGAGGAGCACTTCGTGGTCCCGGCGGCGACCGACCTTCAGGTGCAGGCACCGTTCACCCACGCCCCACGCTTCCTGATCCTGTACGGCTCGCTCCGGGAGCGTTCCTTCAGCCGCTTCCTGGCCTACGAGGCCGCGCGTCTCCTGGAGGCGATGGGAGGCGAGGTGCGGATCTACGACGCGCACGGCCTGCCGCTGCCCGACGACGCCACGGCCGATCACCCCAAGGTCGAGGAACTCCGGAACCTCTCGATCTGGTCCGAGGGCCACGTCTGGGTCAGCCCCGAGCGCCACGGCGCCATGACCGGGGTGATCAAGAGCCAGATCGACTGGCTCCCCCTGTCGGAAGGGTCGGTGCGCCCGACGCAGGGCCGGACCCTGGCCGTGATGCAGGTCTCGGGCGGCTCGCAGTCCTTCAACGCGGTCAACGGCCTGCGTGTGCTCGGGCGCTGGATGCGGATGATCACCATCCCGAACCAGTCTTCGGTCCCGATGGCCTATAAGGAATTTGACGAGGCCGGCCGGATGAGGCCTGGGCCGCTCTACGATCGGGTGGTCGACGTCTGCGAGGAATTGGTCAGGTTCACGCTCCTGACCCGCGAGCGCTCCTCCTATCTCGTTGACCGCTACTCCGAACGGAAAGAGCGAGAGCCTGAGCGCCTCAAGGCCGTCGCCGTCGACATCGGGTTCGTCAAGCGCTGAACCACTGCCCGTGGGGTGTTGGATCAAAGCCGAGTGGCCGCGAGTTGCGTTAGACAGCCCTTCGACGTCACAGCGATATTCGGTTCAGGATGGCATCCGAAGGCAAGATCGGCGGATGATCTCGCTGCCTCCGGCCGTCACATCCCCGGTTGGGGTGTGTCGTCCTCATCATCGGTCAGGTCGAGATCGACGGCCAGCCTGAGACGCGGCTCCATTCTGTCGGGCAGCACTCGGAGGATGACGACCTCAGCGTGCCCATGCCCGTCCCCCTGCACCCGATAGTACAGGACATGGGACGGCCCTCCCTTCCGTCCGGTCGCGAGTGCAACGTGGAGGGAACGCGTTTCGGGACCGAGGTTGGGCCTGGCTTTCGACGAAGGTGTATCTGATGCGTCGGCGACCATGCCAATCGCCCGGTCTATGTAGCCCACGTTAGCTTCGAGTTGGCGGGTACCGAACTCCTGGTGGGTTTCGACGAGTATGCGTTCGATATCGCTTTTCGCGGCGCTCCAGGGGTCAGAGTCGAGGGTGGCGGTCCCTGATTTTCATCGTGTGAGCGCTTCTTGAGGCGGCGGTGATCGCATCGCGGGCCCAAATCCCGCAAGCTCGGAGCGGGAGAGATCCACAGCGCAGGATGAGCGCAGGACGACTGGAACAAAACGTGTTCAGACGACATTATTCCTGAACTTGGCCGCCGCCTGGGGGGCTCATTGCGCACGAAATCCGGGCCAGGGGCCAGGAAGGCTACACCACCCAAGACGAAAGGGGCGGCGGTCGCGTGCGCCTCCAGTCCGCCAAAGCCGAGCGCACCAAAGGCGAAGACGAAGAAGCCAACGGTTCGGATCTTCGTGTCCTACAGCCACGCGAACTCAGCACAGCAGGCAAAGCTGCAGGTCCACCTGGCGCAACTGAAGCGCGACGAGGTCGAGACCTGGTTCGATGGCGACATGGAAGCCGGTGACGCACTGAACAGCAAGATCTCCCGTAAGCTTCGGGAGGCCCACGTCTTCGTGGCGTTGATGAGCCCCGAGTACATCCACAGCCACTGGTGCCAACTGGAGTACCGCCGTGCGATGGGCCGCCGGGCCAGGGGCGCAATGCGTGTGGTGGTCGTCGTGCTCCGCCATTGCGACTGGAAGGATACCGGCGCTTCGGCGCTAAAGGTGTTGCCGCGAGACGGCCGGGTGGTGAGCAACTGGCGAACCGCGGACGAGGCTTTTCACGACGTGACCCAGGGCATCCGCGGGGCGGTCAGGACGGTGCGCGCCTCGCTGGCCGAGGATGCCAAAGCGAGGCCTGCCAGGGCGGCCAGGAGCAAGGCATCCACAGGGAACGCCAAGACCGCCGGCGCTCGACGGATGAAGGGGGCCACGGGCCCGAAGCGGACCAAGGACGGTCCGCCGACGCGAAGTCGGGTTTCCGGTTGAACCATATAATTCGGGGGGCGGCCCGTGGGGTCGGAATGGGCATGCCGAAGAACATTGTCGTCTTTTCGGACGGGACCGGCCAGGAGGGCGGGCTGCGCGAGGAGCAGCGCCTCAGCAACGTCTACAAACTCTATCGCGTCTGCCGGGTTGGCCCGGACAGCGGCATCGACCCGAAGGATCAGGTGGCGTTCTACGACCCCGGGTTGGGGACCGACGGCTCAGCCACCGGGTTGCTGAGCGCCTACCGAAGGCTGCAGAAGCTCCTGTCCTCGGTGACGGGCCTCGGCATCACGAAGAACATCGCCGACTGCTACGCCTTCATCATCGACCACTACGAGCCGGGCGACCGTATCTTCCTCGTGGGCTTCAGCCGAGGAGCCTACACGGCCCGTTGCGTGGCAAACGTGCTCTTCCTGTGTGGCGTCCCGACGATTGCGCCCGGGGGCGAGTGCAAGGCCCCAAGCCTTTGGGCGGCGGTTGGCCAATGGATGAAGGAGAAGCTTCCAGGCCGGAAGCACGCGCTCCCGCCGCCGGCCGAGGCACTACCCCCCGGCAGTTACCTTCCACGGTTTCGGAAGACGACCCGCGACATCGCCAACGAGGCGGTGATGGGAGTCTACGAGTATGGCGCCGGGTCCCCTCGGGGCGACTACGACCGGGAGCGCCAGGAGCTGGCGCGTCGGTTCCGGCACCGATACGGGTCAGGCGACGACCTGAGGTCGAACGTGGCTCCTCATTTCGTAGGCGTGTTCGACACCGTCGCATCCCTCGGATCGGTCGGCGTACGGCGTTGGGGCCTCGCGGCAGGGCTGTTCGCGCTGGCCGCCGTGCTCGCCGCCGGGCCGTCGGTCGTGCTCGACCTTGCATTCCATACGGGGTTCTGGAAGCCGTTCGCGGTCGTCGCGATCCTCGGCGCGGCTTTCGTCCTGTGGCGCTGGCTTCCTACCACCATCAAGTTCATCGTGAACTCCCCCGTCAACGGCAAGACGCGCTTCAACCTCGCGCAATGGCGGTCCGGGAACTACGACAGGTTCCTCAGCGGCCACGTCGGCTACGGTCGGCACGCCCTGGCAATCGACGAGACCCGCGCCGACTTCCCCCGTGTCGAATGGGCGAAGAAGGACGCCATTCGCCAAAGGGTCGGCGACGAGCCCGATCCGCTGATCCAGATGTGGTTCGCAGGCAACCATTCCGACGTGGGCGGGAGTTATCCCGAGGTCGAAAGCCGGCTCTCCGACATCGCGCTGGACTGGATGGTCGAGGAGGCCACGACCATTCCGTATCCGCTCCTGGTCGACGGGATGGAACCGGGCAAGACGGGTACCGGGCGATTGCACCTGCACCCGGCCTTCGACGGCATGCAGCACTGCGAGGTCGCCGGGATGCGCGACACCATCGCGGGCATCGTCCCCGGCTGGCTCCTGCCATTGGCCGGCAGGCTGGGCTGGGCGGTGAAGCCACGCTACGTGCCGCCCGGGGCGCCTGTCCATGAGACCGTCTACCGGCGCTTCCGGTTGGCCGAGGTGACGCAATGCACCGGCAGGGGCCCCTACCGACCGGAGGCGCTGGCCACCCACGGGGATTTCAACGACGGATCTCCGGCCGCCCCTGCACCCGCGCAGGCTTCGGCTCCGGGCACGCCCTAACCATCATCCTTTCACATGCAGGCCTCCGCCGAGGCCGACCGGACAACGAGGTCTCGGATGAAGCTCGACAGTTTCAGGGTCACGAATTTTCGCAGCGTCGAGGATTCCGGCGAGATCACCCTCGGCGACATGGCCTGCCTCGTCGGCAAGAACGAGGCAGGCAAGACGGCACTGCTTCACGCGCTCGCCGGCCTGAAACCTCATGCGTCGACGCCTATCACGTTCGACCGTGAGCGGGACTACCCGCGGCGTTACCTGAACGAATACGAGAGGCGTCACGCGGACGACGACGCCATGGTCATCGCGACCCGGTGGACCTTGTCCGACGCCGAGATGAACGACCTCGCCGCATCTTTCGGGCCCGGCTGCCTCGCGTCGTCCCAGGTGACCCTCAGCCGGCGCTACGGTGGCGGGATCGGAGTGACCGTGCACCTCGACGAGGCCGCCTGCATGGCCTTCCTCACCGACAGGCATGGGCTAACCGAGGATGAGCGACGCGCCTTTGCGGCCTCCGGTTCGGCGGCAGCGGTCCGGAAGGCCCTGGAGGGCCTGGAGGAAATATCCGCAGCCCAACAGGCGCTACTGGATGCCCTGGAAGCCTTGCCAGGCAAATCGGTGCTCAACGCTATTGCGAGCCACGTTCGCTCGGCCTGCCCAAGCTTCATGTACTTCTCGCACTACGACCGCATGGCCGGCCAGATCCGCGTCGACGACATCGAGAGGGACGAGGATGGCGGCGTCCATCGATTTGGTCGCCGCCCGCATAGGTCGAGCGAGCCTCTCGAAGTCCCCGAGCTGGTTTTCCTCGATTTCCTGGAGTTCGCCGGGACCTCGGTCGAGGAGATCCGCGAGTCGAAGACCTACGAGTCGCTGAACGCGAAATGCGAATCCGCGTCGAACGCGATCACCGACCAACTGCGGGAATACTGGACCCAGAACCCGTTCCTGGAGATCGAGGTCAGGGTCACAAAGGCGGAGCCGAACGACCCCGCGCCGTTTGACGAGGGCGTGATCGCGCGCGCCCGCGTCAAAAACATCCTGCATCGCGTCTCGGTCCCCTTCTCGGAGCGGAGCGCCGGTTTCATCTGGTTCTTCTCGTTCCTGGTGAAGTTCGCCCAGGTCAGCAAGCAGGGCGGCAGCCTGGTGCTCCTGCTCGACGAGCCAGGGCTGACCCTTCACGGAAAGGCCCAGGCCGACCTGTTGAGGTACTTCGGCGACAAGCTGGTGCCCCACCACCAGGTGGTGTTCTCGACCCATTCGCCGTTCATGGTTCCACCCGACGACCTGACGCTCTCGCGCATCGTCGAGGACCAGATCGAACAGCGGCCGAACGGCTTCCCGACGACGAAGGGCACCAAGGTGCGCGATGACGTCCTGGCGACCGATCCGGACACGCTGTTCCCGCTCCAGGCGGCGCTGGGCTACGACGTGACCCAGGCCCTGTTTATCGGCAAGCACACCTTGCTGGTCGAGGGGCCCGGCGACCTCGTCTTCCTCAATGCGCTCTCGGCCCAGTTGAAGCGCCGCAAGCGTATCGCGCTCGATCCGCGCTGGACGATCTGCCCGGCCGGCGGCCTCGACAAGATCCAGTCGTTCGTCTCGCTGTTCAAGGGCGCGAAGCTGCACATCGCGGTGATGTCCGACAGGGCTCAGGGCGACAAGCGCAAGCTGGAGCAACTCCGGGCCGCAGGTGCGATCCCCGAGAACCGCATCATGAACTACCCCGACGTGCTCGGCCTGCCAGAGGGGGATGTCGAGGACATCTTCGACCCGGAAGTCTACCTCGCCATTGTCAACGGAGCCTACGGCCTGAAGGGCCGCGGTGTGCTGACGACCGCCAAGCTCGACAAGGAGGCGGGGGGTATTGTGCGACTGGTCAAGCGGGTGGAGGCGGCCTTCAAGCTGCTGCCTCCCGACACGCCAGAGTTCGATCACTTCACGCCGGCGGACTGGCTTATTCGCAATCCCGCCGTTCTGGACGAAAAGACCCCCGCCATCGAGGCCACCCTGGACAATGCGGAGAAGGTGATCCGGGCGATCAACGGCGCCCTGCCTACGTAGTCCACCCCTACCGTCCGTGGCATCCCTTCGCGGACGGCGGGTGCATGAACCGCCTCTATCGCGGGAGACGGGTTTTCCCCACTCCACCATCGGCGGGACCTCATCGAATTGTGGCTTCGCACCCAAGCGTAGCCGCTATACGGAACCGGCCAAACGTGTTCTGCTTTTGTTCCTGGACTCTTGGAGGAGCACCATGCAGATCACTGGCATAAACATCGGCTTTTCCATGCCGGTGTCCCTTCTCGCCAAGCCTGTCCAGGCCGGCTTCCCGAGTCCGGCCGACGACTTCATCGAGGAAGAGATCGACCTCCAGCGCCTACTGATCGTCAACCGCCCGGCCACCTTCCTGGTCCGGGTCGCCGGCGACAGCATGATCCTAGCCCGCCTGTTCGACGGCGACCTCGCCGTCGTCGACCGCTCGCTCACCCCGCGCAACGGCGACATCGTCGTTGTCGACATCGACGGCGAGCGATCCTTCAAGGTCTGGAAGCGCCAAGGGCCGCGCATCTCGCTGCACTTCGCCAACCCTCGCTTCCCCGAGTTCCAACTCTCCCCCGACGCTGTCATTGAGGTCTGGGGCGTCGTCTCCGGGTCCGTCTGTGCGAAGCGCCGCTGCGAATGAGCGCCCGGGCCTACGCGCTCTCCGACGGCAACTCGTTCTACTGCTCGTGCGAGCGGGTCTTCGATGCTCGGCTGGCGAAGGTGCCGGTGATCGTGCTGTCCAACAACGATGGCTGCGCGATTGCCCGGACCAACGAGGCCAAGGCGCTCGGCATCCGGATGGGCGAGCCCTGGTTCAAGATCCGGGACATGTGCCGGCAGCAGGGTGTCCAAGTCTACTCCTCGAACTACGCCCTTTATGGAGACATGTCGGCCCGGGTGAACGCGGTCTACCGGGACTTCTCGCCCCGCATCGAGATTTACTCCATCGACGAGAGTTTTCTCGACATCTCCGACGTGCGCAACCAGGACCGGGCGTCCTTATGCAGGGACATGCGGGCGACCGTACGGGCCTGGACGGGCATCCCCACCTGCGTCGGCATCGGGTCGACCAAGACGTTGGCCAAGCTCGCCAACCACATCGCCAAGAAGGTACCCGAGCTCGAAGGGGTCTGCGACCTGACCGACCCGGAGCAGTACGACCACTGGATCATCCGCATCCCGGTGGGCGACATCTGGGGTGTGGGGCCGGCAAACGCCCGGCGCCTGGAAGCCCTGGGATGCGACAGCGCCGCCGATGTCCGCGACTTCGACCCACGCGTCGCCCGCAAGGCCATGACAGTCGTGGGCGAGCGCCTCGTCCACGAGCTGCGGGGTATGGCCTGCCTAGACCTGGAGACGGTAGCCGCCACCCGTAAGGGATGCGCCGTCACCCGGTCGTTCTCCGAGCGCGTCGAGGATCGCGCCACCATGGAGCAGGCCGTCGCCACCCATGCCTCCAGACTCGGCGAGAAGCTCCGCCGCGAGGGGTTGGCGACCAACCACGTGACGGTCTTCTTCCACACCTCGGAGCATGACCGCGACCGGCCTCAACGCTCGGTCTCGACCGTCGTGACGCTCCCCGAGGCGACCAGCGACACTCTCGCCCTGGTGAAGGCCGCCACCCACGGCGTCCGGAAGACCAGGCGGGACGGGTTCCGCTATTCCAAGGCCGGGGTGGTCACCACCGACCTGATGCCGCTGGCCGCATCGCAGCGTGCGATGCCGGGCTTGGGCCAACTCGACCGCGAGATGGGAGCCGCCCTGATGGAGGCGCTCGACGCCTGCAATCGCCGCTTCGGACGAGGCGCCGTCGTCCCGGGCGCCGCCGGGTTCGCCCCGAACCGCGAATGGTCGACCAAGTTCAAGATGCGGTCGCCCCGTTACACGACCCGCCTCGACGAGATTCCGATAGTCGCCGCGGCCTGACAAGCTTCTCACGCCCCTTGCGTTCGGGGACCGGCCAGGCGATCACGCGGAAGCTTCAAGGATAGTAACGATGAAACGCATGGCGCCGCCCCCGACCGACTAATCCCGGAGAGCGATGCCGCGCGCGAAGCCTCCGCAATTGCGAGAGGCTAAAATGCCAAAGGTACATTTTACGGCCGACAGCCACGTTGGCCATCAAGCTCTCATCCTCAGCCCGAGGATGCAGACCCAGCGACCGTTCGCTTCGCTTCACGAGCACGACGAGACCCTGGTCGAACGTTGGAACGCCGTCGTCCACCCGGATGACACGGTCTGGCACCTGGGCGACTTCGCATACCGGTGCACCGAGACTTATGCGCTCGCGATTTTCCTACGCCTTAACGGTCGCAAGCTCCTGATCCGTGGCAACCACGAGCGGATCGGTGAACGCCTCCCCTGGGCCGAGCCCGTCCGGGACGTGGCGATGATCGCCCTGCCGGACCCGGCGGGCGTGATGCGCTCCATATGGCTGAGCCATTACCCTCATGTGAGCTACCCTCGCTCCCACCGGGGTGGCCTTCACCTGCATGGGCATTCCCATGGTTCGGTCCCGGGCACGGCGACGCGTGCCGATGTCGGCGTGGATTGCTGGGACTGGGCCCCGGTGACGTTGGACCGGATCCTGGCGCGCTTGGCGACGAACGGAGCGGGGTCATGACTGCCCCTGGCCTTCGCCTATGGGTGTTCTCGGACCTGCATCAGGACTGGAAGGAGAATGCTTGGGACCCTGCCGCGCATGCGCCGGCGGGTGGTTTCGACGTGGCCGTCGTGGCCGGTGACGTGCACATGCCCCTGGTTCGGGCGCTGGACTGGCTCGGCGACCACTTGTCCGGCGTGCCGGTGGTCTACGTGCCAGGCAATCACGATTTTTGGTGGGACCGGGGTGAGGAACGCTACACGATTCACGACCAGTTGACCCGGGGGCGTGAGCGGGCGGACGCGCTCGGCATCCATCTCCTGCTCGACGACGCGGTCATCATCGACGGCGTTCGGTTCGCCGGCGGTACCCTATGGACGGACTTCCGCCTGGGGTCGTTCAACCTGAACCACGGTATCCGGACCGCCCAGGGGCGTGGTGGGATGGTCGATTACCGCCGGATCCGCACGGGTCCGAGGTCGCGCAATCGCATCAAGCCCGAGGAGGTGCTTGCGATGCACCGGGTCACCCGTGGCTTTATCGAGAACACCCTGGCCGTCAGCCACCCCGGTCCCACGGTGGTGGTGACCCATCACGCCCCGCACCCGGCGAGCCTTCCACGGAGCGACGCGGACCTACGGTGGTGCGATGCTTCCGACCTGACTGACGTCATCCTGGACCAAGGACCGGACGTCTGGGTCCACGGTCATGTCCATTATGCCTCCGATTACCGGGTGGGCCGGACGCGGGTGGTCTGCAACGCAAGGGGGCATTCAGATGAGCGAACCAGGTTCAGACATGGGCTCGTTGTTGAGGTCGCCCATTACATTCCTTGACCAGCCCCCTCGACGGATCCCAGGACAGGCCACAGTAGCCTCTCAGTCGGCTCGGTCCAAAATAACGGTCAGGTCACGGCATTCCGGACCTAAAAAATTCCCGAACGGGATACGGGCCTTGCGTTAACCGGGAGGCGCGGGGGGGGCTGTATCAAGGTGACCCAAACGGCCTGTCGACCCGGGGGCGCCCAGGCATTTTGCCGCCAGCGACCCTCGGAATAGGTAATTTGCCGTCCGCCCAGGCGTTTTGCCGCCCGCCCGCCTCCCGACAGGCGTTTTGCCACCACCGCCCCGGCCGGGCCGTTAACGCTTGGGCTACATAAGGTCCACGTTCGCGCATCCCTCCGGGTCCTGGCACCGGCCGAGGCGGACCAGCCCAGTCGAGTAGCAGTACGCCCATCCCGCCGCCGCATCGAAAGCCTGGACGGTCGACGTCGTTAGGCCCGTCCCGTCGGGGAACTTGTCATGCCCGTAGACCGTCCCGGTGAGCACGGTGCCATCCGCGGACCGGTTGTCGGGCTGTATGATCCAGTCGTGAAACAGGGGACGGTCGCCGAGCTCAGTCAGGTCGAAGCGGCTGCCTGGGTACCGGTTTCGCTGTGCCATGCCCTGCCGTCCTCGTCGAAGAAAATTGAGGCGGCCGCCACGACGGGCCGACCGCATTCGTCAGTGAAATGACCGGCAAGGAACGGCCGGTAATAGAATCTGACGGCCCTCGCGGGGACGCCTGCATGCGGGACGAGGGTGCCCTTGATCCACGCGTGAACCTCGCGATTGCCGGTGGGGATAACCCGGGCCCGCGACCCTGGCCGGACGACCATCACGGCGTCGGCCAGGGTTACGGTTTGGGCGTGGGCGACGACGCGGCCGCGTTCACGGACGGACCAGCAGCCGCGGGTCAGATTCCGGTAGACGTCTGTCATCGCGCTTCAAGGCGATCCTCAGGGATCGGGATGAGGCGGCCGCATGCCACGACGGCCGCGTTGGCGGCGGCGAGGCCCTCAGACAAGGTGACCTGGCGTGTCGCGACACAGCGGGCCATATGTCCGACGTACTCATCAAGCACGACCCCGACGCGGTGATCGACCGTGCCGGCGAGGCGATGGGCTCGGATGGACGAGCGGAGGTAGTCCCAGACGGGGGCGTGCGTGGTCATCGTCACCCTCTTCAATGCCGGGCCGCGAGGGTCTCGCGACCGGCGAGGACGGTGTCGACGAGACGCTGGAGACGTCGGACGCTACCCCCACTCCAGTGCTCCGCGATGAGCCCGAGCTCGTCGCCGTCGAGGTCCGGGAGCCACGACGCATCCGTCCCCCTCTCGCGCCGGGCGTCCCCCACGATCCCCCGTGCGAGGGCAGGTAGGTCGGCAAGCGTGGGCTCGGGCATCTGGAAAACTCGGAAGCGGTCCAGCAGGGGCCGGGGCATGCCCCTAGTCCCGTTAGCCGTCGCCAGGAACGTGATGCCCGAGAGATCGGTCGCGCACTCCAGGTAGGGGTCCCTGTAGTCCTCGGCATGATCCAGCATGGGCAGGAGCCCGTCGAGGAGATTGCCGTTCGTCATGCTGGTGCCGGCCTTCTCGATCTCGTCGAGGACCACCGCCACCGTCGCGAGGCTCTCTTGCCGGATCGTCTGAAGCGGCACCGAGGCCCTGCCGGATGACCACTGCCGGGAGGTCCCGATGAACGAGGCGTCCGCCACACCCGAGCACGAGTAGACCGTGCTTGGGAGGCCCAGCGCGGTGGCCAGGCTGGTGGCCAGTCGCGTCTTGCCGGAGCCCGGGGGCCCGACGAGCAGGATGGGTGGAAGCCGGGCGAATGACCTACCGACGAGTTGGTTCAGGATGCGCTCGATGAGCGATGCCGCGTGCGGGTACTGATCGACGAGATCCCGACGCGCGGCCGCGAGATCGGGCACCGGCCGGCGCGGGAGAGTCACCCCCGCGATAGGCGCCCACTCCGCGCGGGGCGTGGTCCCGCCGCTGCTACGTGCGCCGTCCTTCGCGGACCCCGGCAGGTGCTCGACGCTGCGCACGACGAGGAGCCCGGCGCCCGCTGCCTCCGGCAGATCGTCCTCGTCTTGATCGCGGGGATCGAAGCCGGTGTCGTCCCGGACGGGGCCGCGCTTGACGTTGTTGGGCCACTCTACCTTCACGACCGACCGGGCAATGATCTGTAAGGCGGTCAAACCGTCCCCCTGGCGGCGGGCCGACCGGGGCTCGCGCCTGGGTGCCCACTGCTCTCCATCGCAGTACGCGGCGATGCTCATCATCTCGGCATGCGTTCGGAGGAGATTTCCCAGTCGTAGGTCGGTATGCCCGCCCGCCATGGCGATCTGCCAGACCCTGACGGCACACCGCAGGGCACAGACGTGGTCGCCCAAAAAAGCTTGGTAATAGACGCACCTCGTCGACCAATCGGCATACGTGTCGCGGTCGTTCTGCCCCAGCTTGAGGTCCTCCGAGGCATCGTCGCACACGCTCTCAGCATGCGAGAGCGACGAGAGCGACACGCGGCACGACGACAGCTTCTCAAGCGCGGCACGCACGGGGGGGGGCAGGTCCGGCAGGTCGAGCAGGATGCCGGTCGACCAGTGGATCGTATCCGCGAGCGGGTCGCAGTCGAGGAAATCCAGGCCCTGATCGAGCCAGTCTACGGACGGGGGATGATTGGGTGCGAACGGATCGCTGGCAGGCGCACGGGGGCGCGCACCCCGAGGGGGGGTCTTCGTCATGGCCGGGTTTCTCCAGACGCCCTGTCAGAGACAGGGCTTCAGGGTGCCAGCCATACACACGAATCGTTAACGGAGCGTTGCCTTGAGCGCGGCCGTCCGGGCCCGGGCCGCGGCCGTCTCCCCCTGCATCGTGGCGACCATCCCGAGCGCACGGTCGAGGATCTCCTCACAGCGCTGCCCGAGGGCCTCGCGACCCTGGGCGGAGAGCGGCCCTGGGCCGGTCTCGCCCATTCCATGGGAGATGACGTGCTCGTCCCAAAGGTACGCGACTGCTTGGAGCATATACCCGGTGGCCCTCGGGTGTGCGGTTGCGGCCGCCCGGCCGAGCATGTCCAGGAGGGGCGCCGGGAGACCATGGGAGATGAGGCGGCCGCGTGCCAGGGAGCGCACGTTTAGGCCCGAGGCCAGGCTCAGGGGCCCCACGAAATCAGGTCCGAAGACCCTTTTGGCCACTCGCTCGATCTCGGCGTGGAGGGCCTCCGAGATCTCCGCATGATCCACCGGCTGGCCATCGATCAGGGCCTGCCGGCCATCGTAGGACAGCAAAGGCCCCGCCGGGGGGGCGGCCCCCGCGAGGTTGGAGAGCGGCGAGCCCGAGACGTACCCGACGGCGTGCCCAACGGCGGGGGTCCCAGCCGGGACGGGGTAGAGCGTTATGCGCACGGGAGAAGGTCCTGGGTGGGGCCGGCCAGGTAGATCACGTCAACGCAGAACCGGCCGGGATGGTCATTCGCGACGGGCCACATGCCAAGGCGCTGCCCCCATGTGTACCCCCTGATGATGATGGTGGTGCCCCTCATGACGCCACCCGCTTCAGGCAACGCGGGCAGGTCGCAGGGACGCCTTCGACGTCGCCCCATCCGACGGAACGCCGGCCCGGCGTGGCACCGCACAGCGCGCTCCCGGCCCCGCCCATCGGGCCGCAGCCGTCCTCGGAGACGATATGGTACAGGCGGCCGCGGTCGCGCTCACCGCCGTTGCTCAGGCGTCCGAGCATCTGTGCCGAGCGCCACGCGGAGCCGTCGGGGAGGACATACCGGGGGGCGGCCGTGAGGAATGCCTGGCGCTCCTCGGCCTGGCGGACCTGCCTGGCTTTCTCCTCAGCCTGGTACTGGGCAGCGGCCGCAGCCCGTTCCTCCGGCGAGGGGCCGGGGCCGGCGCGCACCATCGCCACCATTCGGTCGATAATCAACATGTGGGGTTCCCTGCTGTACCGGGCAGCTTGTGGGCAAGCCGCTTCTGGTATTGTCCTATCTATACTGACAATCATTACTCTTCAAGGGTAGCGCGTCGTCAACGGCTAGTAGTGTCGGTGAGCGTCATGAGTCTGCGGATCATCCTGTCCTGGGCCGCGCCACGGCCGTCGCACCAGCCGTCGAAGGTAGACCGTGAGACCTGCAGGGCGTCGGCCGCGGCGTCGCGCCCGCCGCGTGTCTTGGCCCATGCCTTTAGACACTCCGACAGGGGGCGGGCGTCCTTTTCCCAGTCCGGTGCGGCCTTGGGCTTGGACGCCGGCGCGGGGGAGTACACTGCGCTTTTCGCATCGTATGCGTTAGCCCAAGGGTCAAGCCGGGGGTCGTCGGGACCGATGCGGCCCGCCCCGAGAGGCTTGTCGAACCGCGAGAACCACGTCGCGGCGTTCCCGTCGCCGGTCGCATCCCGGGGAGGCTTGAACACCGCGGCGACCGGTTGCCCGATGAGGTCCTCGCGCCCGAGCAGGAGGCGATAGGCGTCAATGGCTGCGTCGGGCGAGCCGTAGCTCGCCCTCTCCAGAAGCTCGCCGCCATCGTGTGCGCGTAGTCGGACCATCCAGGTCATGAGCGGATACTCTCCAGGATGTCTTTGACCATGTCGTTGGCGTTGCAGCGCTTGTTGCCGCTGTTGCAGAACCCGCCGTACGCCCAGAAGGCCTCGCCGGCATCCGTCTCGGTGTACGTGCCGTGTCCGGTTCCCTTGCGCAGGATGAAGAGTTTGATTGGACCCTTGCGGTCGTCAGACCACATGCCGCTCGTCTCCATCTTGATGTAGTCGCGGACCTGCGCGCCGTCGGGCGAGGTCCAGCGCTCGACGGAGACGATGGTGTAGAGGGCCTCACCACCCGCAAGCGCAAGGGAGGCGGTCTTGCCGACGAGGGCCTTGGCGAGGCCCTCGGTGGTGGTGAGGTCGGCCGGCGCGACGGCCTGGGCCTGCTGCTGCTGGACGGGCTGGGCGACCATGCGGGCCTCGGCCCAAGCCTGCCGGAACGCGGCGCCGAGCGCGGCACGGACGGCGGTGCCGGCGGAGGCCGCGGCTTCGCGGGCGATCCGCCAAGCATTCCTCAGGAGGGCGGAACGGTCGATTTTGGTGGTGGTCATCGGGTGGCTCCATCATCGGCCCGGATCGCCCCGGGAGGCCTCGGCTTGCGCCGGTGATCTAAATGTACCGCAATTTGCGGTAGTCGCAAGGCCTCCACGAGAGAATTCTTTACGCCCGATGAGGCCGTGTCGCGCGTCGTAAACCGCGATGGCGTTCTCGATGGGCCATCCGGACGGCCCGTCCGGTTTCCCTCTAGGCGAATCTGCGGGAGCTGCTTCGATCGTCTCTGAAGCGATCTCGCGAACGCGAGACAGGGACCCGGACCAGCATGCCCACAGAGATCGAGATCCGAGAGTTCGCCCGGCTGTATGCCGGCATGACACCCGAGCAAGTGGCGGCCCATGAAACGTGGGTCGCCAAGTACCGGCTGGAGATGGCCGAGGAGATTGCGCAGCGAGCGGTCGCGGCACAGGAGCGCCGTGACGCCCTCCGGGCAATGAGCGATGCCGACGTCGTCGAGCAGACCGTCAACGCTTACAGCGACGCCGACTTCGACCCGGCGCCCGCCCTGCAGGTCCTGCAGTATGCCGGGTTCATCCGCCGGCGAGATCTCCACGAGGCCGTCTCGCGTGTGAAGACCGTCATCAAGGAGTTCGATCTCGCGACCGCAGGGCATCATCTCTACGGCGTCCCCGGGATCCGCCATGACCTGTATCGGGTCCTCGATTTCCTGACCGGCGAGGACCACTCGGGCTGCACCCCGAACCCCGCTCCATTTCGGGGGGCCCAGTCATGAGGCGGTCCACAATCGACGAGATCGCCCTCGGGGCTGCTCGTGGGGTCGAGCGGATCATCGCAGAGGAGCACCCCGGCGGGGCCCCCCAGCGGCAGGCCAAGGTGCAGGTCATGTTCGCGGACTGGATCAGGCACGCCGTCCTCCGCGAGGTCAGGAATGACCGGCGCCGTGTTTCGAGGAGGTCCTCATGATCAGGACCTCCTCGCCTCGCGACGGGTTCGACCTCTGGTTCCTGTTCATCGGCATCGCCATCGCCGCGGCCGTCCTGCTCACGATCCTGCAGGCCCTCTCGCAGGCAGCGGATCCCGCGTGGTCCAACCAAGGCGGCGTCCGGGTCTGGACGGACCCGGCGACCGGGTGCCGGTACACCCAAGCCGAGACTGGCATGCAGCCGCTCGTGGGACCGGACGGGCGCCCCGATTGCCTGAGGAGGCCGCAGTGAACGGTCGGGGCATGCAGAGCTACCGGGTCAAGGCAACCGACTGGCGCCGCATGCCCGGACAGGGGACCGTCGTCCTGATCAGGGCACCTTTCGACCGCCACGCCGTCGGCGACGTCATCACGATCTATACCGAGGGCGTTGGGGAAGATGCCGGTCGGGAGACCGCCGGGCACTGGAAGGTCACGGGCAAGGAGGGATCGGTCGGGTTCGCCATGAGCGCCCTGATAGTCCGGCTGGCGAAGCTTGAGGAGGTCCACTCGCCCGAGCCGGACCCGACGACCATGTCCGAGGCCGACCGTCTGAAGGAGGCGGCGCGCCAGATCTACGCCATCACCGGCCACCTGGCCGGGTGCATCGGTCTGGAACGGAACGGCGTCAACGAACTCCGGGACAAACTCTACCGCCTCAAGGCCACCATCGTCGGTATCGAGTTCGAACCTGATTGCGAACATCGCTGGGACTGGCCGGACGGCACCACTCGGCACGGGCGGCCGCCGGAAGGAGACAGGGCATGATCGAGCGCATGATGAACCCGACCATCACCCTCACCCGCAAGCACTTCGCGACCGAGGAGGACTGGCAGCGCGCCATCCGCGAGGGAGGCACCTTCACGCTCGCCGGCGGCATCAGGGTTCACCTCACCCTGGGCGAGGAGATGGACCTCGATGACGACTGGGGCGTGAACCTTGGCGAGCCAGTCGCGAAAGTTTCCATCTCTGGCAGCCATGACGTGGAGGTGACCACCTACACCGAGGAGGTCACCTTCCATCCCGATGGCAGCTATTCGCGGAGGCTGGGATGACCGAGTCTGACGAAGTCATGCAGCAGACCTGGTGCTGCCTCACGTGCTCCGCGAAGTTCCGGTGGGGGGAGGTCCGGATGGCGGCGGGCGGCCTGCACTGCCCGCGATGCGATGCCGTCTCGCTCCACCCGGCCGGGGGCGAGGTCCGGGTGCTTGATGGGTACGACGGCGAGATCGGGACCCTGAACTGATGGCCCGCCCCGAACGTGTAAAACGATTCCCAAATCGCGTTTGTGGAATCGTTTTACACGTTCGGGGCGGCCCAAAGCGAAAGGGCCCGGGTTCTTCGATCAAGGCAGGAGCGCTGCACGAGCCTCGGCCACCAGGGCGTTCCACCGCTCGACCTCCGGGCGGACCGGATCACCGGCGCTACGGGGCGTCCATCCCACGCGGCCGCGCCGGACGATGCCCCTGGCACCACAATCCGTGCAGCGCACGAACCGGGAAAGGCTGCCAACGGCGATGAGGTCGTGAACCGGATCAGGGTGGCGGTCGTAGAGGCGGGCCGGGGTGTGGGTGCAGCGGGGCATGGCGATCTCTTTCGATCACCATCATTCGTGCGAGCGGGTCCGAGTTCGACAAGGAAACTTGCGCCCGATACCGATTCGTCTGCGGTATCCATGCGGTATCCACCGCCCAGGCAAACAGCCACTGGATACCGCGCCCCTGCCCTATCGGGCTGAGGTTGCTAGTCTTTTCGGGAAGGGGGGAGTGGAGCGGGTACCGGGAATCGAACCCGGGTATTCAGCTTGGAAGGCTGCTGCTCTACCATTGAGCTACACCCGCATCGACGATCGTCCGACACGATCACCGAAGGTCGAGACAGGGAGCCGGAAACGTCGCTCGCGATCTCGTCAGACGTTTGGTGGGGGAAGTAGGACTCGAACCTACGAAGCTTACGCAGCGGATTTACAGTCCGCCCCCTTTGCCGCTCGGGACATTCCCCCAAACCGCTGCCCGTGGGCAGCGCGCGGGTCCTTATGATGAGGCCCCGCGCGGGTGTCAACGGGGATCGCTCAATCGATCGGCGCGAGGTCGCAAATCCGGACCTGGGCACGGTCGGCCCCACGCCAGGTGTCCACCGCCAGGGTTCCGGCGACGTGGAATTCACGACCGATACCGGCGAGGATGGCCTGACCGAGGGGGCCCTGTGCCGCGCGGAAGCAGATGGCGCCCACGGCCTGACCGTCGCGGCTGCGCAGGCGCGCCCGGACGTGGCCGTTGCCGACGATGCCGGCGTCGACGATGCGGTGGCGCGGCAGGGCGAAGATCGGTTCGGGCGCGCCCGAACCGAACGGGCCGGCGCGCTGGAGCAGGCGGACCATTTCGGCCGTGGCTCCGCCCGCGCTCACGGTGCCATCGAGGAGGAGCGCCTCGACGGCACGGGCCGCGCCGACGGCTTGCGCCAGATCCGACCCGAGGTAGGCCGCGAACGCCGCCGTGTCCGGCCCCGCCAGGGTGACGCCGGCCGCCATGGCGTGGCCGCCGCCCTTGAGGGCGAGGCCCGCATCCACCGCCGCGCGCACGGCCCGGCCGAGGTCGGCACCGGGGATGGAGCGGCCCGAGCCCGTGGCGGTGCCGTCGGGCCGGAGCGCGAAGGCGAAGGCCGGGCGGCCGAAGCGTTCCTTGAGGCGTGCGGCGATGAGGCCGACGACGCCCGGGTGCCATTCTGCCGAGGCCGCCACCAGGACCGGGCGCTCAGGGTCGCCCGTGAGCGCGTGGTCCATGTCGGCTTCGGCCGCCGCCACGGCCTGGGCCTCGATGGCCTGGCGCTCGCGGTTGAGACGGTCGAGTTCGGCGGCGATACCGGCGGCTTCCGCCGCGTCGTGGGTGGTGAGCAGGCGGGCGCCGAGGCCCGCATCTCCAATGCGGCCGCCGGCGTTGATGCGCGGACCGACAAGGTAGCCGAGGTGCCAGGCTTCCGGCGCTTCGCTCAACGCGGCGGCGTCCAGAAGGGCGGCGAGGCCGATGCGTCCGCGTCCGCGCATCACCTTCAAGCCCTGCACTACGAAGGCGCGGTTGAGGCCCGTCAGGGGCACCACGTCGGCGACCGTGGCCAGCGCCACGAGATCGAGGGCGGCGGCGAGGTCGGGGAGGTCCGCCACGCCGTCCCGGCGCAGGCGCCGGTTCAGGGCCACCAGGGCGAGGAACACCACGCCCGCCGCGCAGAGGTGGCCGAGACCCGACAGGTCGTCGAGGCGGTTGGGGTTCACCACGGCGCGGGCGGGCGGCAGGGTCTCGGGGGCGCCGTGATGGTCGAGGACGATGACGTCGAGGCCGAGGGCTTCGGCCGCCTCCAGGGGGGCGTGGCCGCTGGTGCCGCAATCGACGCAGACGAGGAGGGTGGCGCCGGCCTCCCACAGGGCGGTGACGGCGGCGGCGTTCGGCCCGTAGCCCTCGGTGATGCGGTCGGGGATGTGGATGCGGACCTCGAGGCCGAAGCCGCGCAGATAGGCGGCCAGGAGCGCGGCGCTGGCGGCGCCATCGACGTCGTAATCGCCGAAGATCGCCACGGTCTCGCGGGTCGAGACGGCTTGGGCGAGGCGGTCCGTCGCGGCCGCCATGTCCACGAGGCAGTCCGGATCCGGCATCAGGTCGCGCAGGCGCGGGTTGAGATGCGCGTCCGACTCCGCCGGGCGGATGCCGCGCCCCGACAGCACCCGGGCGAGGAGGTCCGGCAGGCCGTGGGCCTGGGTCATGGTGGCGGCGTAGGCCTGGAGCACCGGATCGGCGCAGCGGTCGTGCCACGGCCGTCCGAGGACCGAGCGGGTGACGTCGAGGAAGGCGCGGGGGATCTCGGCTGACACGGGGCGACCCTACTCCAGCCCGGCCGGCCCGAACTGCACGAAAACGACGACGGGGCCGGCGATGGACGCCGACCCCGTACGCTGTCCTGGCGGCGCGGGCGAGGCCCGCGCCAGGGGTTCAGAGGTTCTTGACGATGGAGTCGACGACCTTCTTGGCGTCGCCGAACAGCATCATGGTGTTGTCACGGAAGAACACCTCGTTCTCGACGCCGGCGTAACCGGAGCCCATGCCGCGCTTGATGAACAGCACGGTCTTGGCCTTCTCGACGTCGAGGATCGGCATGCCGTAGATCGGCGAGGCCTTGTCCGTCTTCGCCGCCGGGTTGGTGACGTCGTTGGCGCCGATGACGAAGGCGACGTCGGCCTGCGGGAAGTCGCCGTTGATGTCCTCGAGCTCGTGGACCTCGTCATAGGGCACGTTGGCTTCGGCGAGCAGCACGTTCATGTGGCCCGGCATGCGGCCGGCGACGGGGTGGATGGCGTACTTCACGTCGACGCCCTCCTTCTTGAGCATGTCGACCATCTCGCGGAGCGAATGCTGGGCCTGGGCCACCGCCATGCCGTAGCCCGGCACGATGATGACGCGCTCGGCGTTCTTCAGGATGTAGGCCGCGTCGTCCGCCGAGCCCTGCTTGACCGGACGGGTCTCCACGGCTCCTCCGGCCGCGCCTGCCGCGGCATCACCGCCGAAGCCGCCGAGGATCACGGAGATGAACGACCGGTTCATCGCCTTGCACATGATGTAGGACAGGATCGCGCCCGAGGAGCCGACGAGGGCGCCGGTCATGATGAGCGCGAGGTTGCCCAGGGTGAAGCCGATGCCGGCCGCCGCCCAGCCCGAGTAGGAGTTCAGCATCGACACGACGACGGGCATGTCGGCGCCGCCGATGGGGATGATCAGCAGGCCGCCGAGAGCGAACGACAGCAGCACGATGACCCAGAACACCAGCTTGCTCTCGGTGCCGATGAACACCGCGATGAGGCCGACGAGGGCGATGGCCAGGGCGATGTTGAGGGCATGGCGCTGGGGCAGCATGATCGGCTTGCCGGACATGCGCCCGTCGAGCTTGGCGAAGGCGATGACGGAGCCCGTGAAGGTGATGGCGCCGATGGCGACACCGAGCGCCATCTCGAACAGCGACTCCTTGTGGATGTGGCCGTTCTCGAGGATGCCCACCGCCTGCGGTGCGTAGAGGGTGCCGGCCGCACCCGCCACGGCCGCGAGGCCGACGAGGGAGTGGAAGGCCGCCACGAGTTGCGGCATGGCCGTCATTGGCACGCGCTTGGCAATGACGGCACCGGCGCCGCCGCCGATGCCGAGGCCCAGGAGCACGAGGATCCAGGCGCCGAATCCCGCTGGCGGATGGCCGACGAGGGTGGTGAGGACGGCGAGCCCCATGCCGACCATGCCGTACAGGTTGCCCTGCCGGGAGGTGGTCGGGTGCGAGAGCCCCCGCAGCGCCATGATGAACAGGACGCCGGAAACGATGTAGAGGAGTGCCGAGACGTTCTGGGACATCGTCTCAGGCCTTCTTCTTGTACATGCCGAGCATGCGCTGGGTGACGAGGAAGCCGCCGAAGATGTTCACGCTGGCGAGAACGATGCCGAGGAAGCCGAAGAAGCGGGCCCAGCCGGTGCCGTGCTCGAGAAGCGGCACGCCGGCCGCCAGGATGGCGCCGACGATGATCACCGAGGAGATGGCGTTGGTCACCGACATGAGGGGCGTGTGGAGGGCCGGCGTCACCGACCAGACCACGTAGTAGCCGACGAAGATCGCCAGAACGAAGATCGCGAGCTGGAACACCGTCGGGTCGACGGCACCATGCGTCACGGCGCTGAGGCCGTGACCGATGCCATCGGCGTAACTCTGCGCCTTGGCGGCGTGCTGCTGCGCGATATCCGCAGCGGTTCGGGCCGCGGTGGCAGCGGCGCGCGCCTGCTCGGCGGCCTGATCGGGGGGGAGCGTGGCCATCGTATCCTCCGGCGGGATCAGGATTTGGTCTGGAAGGCGGGATGCACGACCTGACCGTCATGGGTCAGGTTCGTCGCCCGGACGAGTTCGTCGTCCCGCTTCACCGCCAGGGACTTCGCCTCCTTGTCGATGAGGGTCTCGACGAAGGCGTAGAGGTTGCGCGCATAGAGGCTCGACGCCGTGGCGGCGAGGCGGCCGGGCACGTTGAGGTGCCCGACGATCTTCACGCCGTGATCCGTGGTGACGATCTCGCCGGCCTTGGCGCCCTCGACGTTGCCGCCACGCTCGACCGCGAGATCGATGAGCACGGAGCCGGGCTTCATGGTGGAGACCATGGCGGCGGAGACGAGCTGCGGGGCCGGCCGGCCCGGAATCAGGGCGGTGGTGATGACGATGTCCTGCTTGGCGATGTGGGTCGCCACGAGGTCGGCCTGCTTCTTCTTGTACTCCGCCGACATCTCCTTGGCGTAGCCGCCCGAGGTTTCGGCCTGCTTGAACTCGTCGTCCTCGACGGCGACGAACTTGGCGCCCAGGGACTCGACCTGCTCCTTGGTGGCGGGCCGCACGTCCGTGGCGGTGACCACCGCGCCCATGCGGCGGGCGGTGGCGATGGCCTGGAGCCCGGCGACGCCGACGCCCATCACGAAGACGCGGGCGGCGGGCACGGTGCCGGCGGCCGTCATCATCATCGGCATGGCGCGGCCATACTCGGAGGCACCGTCGACCACCGCGCGGTATCCGGCGAGGTTGGCCTGCGAGGACAGCACGTCCATCACCTGCGCGCGGGTGATGCGGGGCATCAGTTCCATGGCGAAGGTGTCGAGGCCGGCTTGCGCCATTTCACCCAGGGCGGCTTCGTTGCCGTAGGGATCCATGATCGCCACCACGGTGGCGCCACGCTTCAGCAGCCCGATCTCGTCGCCGTTGGGGCGGCGGACCTTGAGGACGAGGTCGGCCTCGTTGGCCGCGTCCTGGGCAGAGGAGGCGACGGTGGCACCCGCCGCCTCGTAATCGGCATCCGGGACACCGGCGGTCAGGCCGGCACCGGACTGGACGGTCACGTCGGCCCCGAGGGCGATGAATTTCTTGACCGTTTCGGGCACCGCCGCGACCCGCGGCTCCGCGGGATCAGACTCTGTCAGGACAGCGATGCGCATTCAGGAAGCCCCCTCGGCGATCCGTCCGGACCACCGTAACTCGGCAGGAATATAGAGCCCGACGACTGGTATACCAGTGCGCCCGGGCTACGTCACGCGAAGAAGAGGTAGAGCAGAAGCAAGACCGCGACCACGACGGGGGCCTTCCAGCCCACGGCCGGCGCGAGGGCGCCCACGGCACCGGCGGCGCCGGACACCACGACGGCGAGGATCGCAGTCAGCCACGCTTCATGAATGCCGCCGATGGCGAGGGCCAGCACCCAACAGATCACCACGGAGGTGCCGATTTCGACGAAACGAACGAAGCCGCGATAGGTCTGCTCGTGGGTCTTCTCGTCCATGGCGGGGCTGTAATGCACGCCGGACACGGTCTTCATATCGGCCATCGTGTGGTCGTCCCCATGGATCTGTCTTGATTTGTTCCAAGGGGATTTAGCGCAAGCCTCGGCGGCTCGCAATCAGCATGCATGCCACGCAATGGCCACGAACCGGTTTTTGTCGCGCCGGTTAAGTTTCGCAGGGCCAGCCGCGTGACGTCACACCGATAGGGTCACGCCGGCAGGGCGAGTCCCGCCCGCGTGAGAGCCTCGCCCTGCCGGGTCTCGAGTTCGGAGAGCGAGAAGCGCTCGATCTCGGCCTCGAACAACCGGTGGTAGTTCAGCTCCGAGCGCAGGTGGAGGAACACGGCGCCGAGGCCGACGGCGGCGCGGTCCATGAACACGAATTCCTGCGGTACGGTCACGGGTCCCCGGGCTTTCAGGGCCTGATGCACCTCGAAGGCCTGACGCCGGCCGTACTCGCCGGGCTTGACCCCGTCGGCCACCGTGCGGGTGCGGTCCTCCAGGATCGGCCCGTAGATGAAGCGCGCCCAGATGTTGAGGATCTCGATGAGCTCCTTGTTGAGGTTCTTGAAGCCCCAGACCTCGTAGGCGTGGACGATGCGTGCGCCGTCGTTCTCCAGGAGCCCCCGATAGAGATCGACCACGCCGCCGACGAAGCGCGGATGGAAGATGCGCACGCAGCCGTAATCGAGGAGGTTGATGCCCTGCGCCTCGCCACCCTCGGAAAACACCGTGTAGTTGCCGAGATGCGGGTCGCCGTGGATGACGGCGGCGCGGCTGAACGGGTGCCACCACGCCTTGAACATCGCCCGGGCGAGGCGGTTGCGGATCTCGATGGGACTTTGGGAGAAGTTCAGGATGCCCTCGCCCTCGAGCCAGCCGAGGGTTAGGAGGCGCTTCGTGGAGAGATCGGTGTGAATGGCCGGCACGCGGACCTCGGGCACGTCGCGCAGGACGTTGCCATAGAGCACGGCGTGCTTGGCCTCGCGCGCGTAGTCGAGTTCCTCGCGCACCCGGGCGCCGATTTCCTTCGCGATCTCACGGGTATCGAGCCAGGAGCTCATGCGCCGGTGCAGGGCGAAGGCGACCTCCAGCTGCTTCAGATCGGCCTCCACGGCCGATTGCATGTCGGGATACTGGAGCTTGCAGGCGAGCGCCGTGCCGTCGAGGCCGGTCGCCCGGTGGACCTGTCCGAGGGACGCGGCCGCCGCCGGCTTGAGGTCGAAGTTCGTGAACCGCCCCTGCCAGTCGGCGCCGAGTTCGGCCATCATCCGGCGCTTGACGAAGGCCGCGCCCATGGGCGGCGCGTCGGCCTGGAGCTTCTGCAGTTCCGTCGCGTATTCGGGTGGCAGAAGGTCCGGCACCGTGGCCAGCAACTGGGCGACCTTCATGATCGGCCCCTTGAGGCCGCCCAGCGCCTGGGCCAGGGCGGCGGCGTTGCTGGGCGCCTCCTTGCCGCCGAACAGGCGGGCGCCGGCCATGCGGGCGGCGACCCCGCCGACATTGGCACCGACGCGGGCGTAGCGGCTGGCGCGCGCGGAGAAGCGGTTGGCTTCGCTGTCGTGATCGGCCATCGGGTTCTTCGGATCTCGGATAAGGACGCGTCCGGCAATCCGGCCACTCCCTTGAGATAAGTCCGCCGGCGTCCCGCGCCAGGGCGCTGCGCCGTTGCGGCGCGGGAGAGGGGTCAGACGGCCGGCCAGTTGTCGCGGATCCAGCGGGCGAGGCCCGCTTCGGTGATCTCGCCAGCGGCGAGGCCACGGATCATGACCACCGCCTCGGCCTCGTCGGTGACGAAGTCGATATCGTTGAGGCCGAGAAAGACGACGAGGGCGAGCAGGGCCGCGCGCTTGTTTCCATCGATGAACGGATGGTTTTTCGCGATCCCGAACGCGTAGGCGGCTGCGAGCTCGGCGAGATCGGCCTCGCCATAGGCGACCCGGTTCACCGGGCGGCCGAGGGCCGATTCGAGGGCACCCTCGTCGCGCAAGCCGCTGGGGCCGCCGAACAACTTGAGCTGGCGGGCGTGGATGGCCTGGACGAGGGCGCTCGTCAGCCAGACAAACGTCGTCATTTGGCCAGCTCGGACAGGGCGTTGCGGTAGGTCTTCATCGCCTTCTCGGCGATTTCCATGCCCTTCTCGAAGGTCGGGTCGAGGGGCGACAGCCGAACGGAACCGTCGCCGCCCTCCGTCAACGAGAGCCAGTCGCCCTGCGCGAGGTTGAGCCGGCTCAGGAGTTCCTTGGGCAGGATCAGCCCGGTGGAATTGCCGATTTTCTTGACTTCGAGTTTCATGACGCTTCGCCTTTCGTTGTACGGAATGTACAACGAAAGGCGGGGCATACCAAACGGCGCTCAGCCCTCCATCGCCTCCAACTCCGCGATCATCCCCTCGATCATGGTGAGCCCGATCTGCCAGAAGCCCGGGTCGCGGGCGTCGAGGCCGAAGGGAGCCAAGAGTTCGCCGTAGGGCTTGGCGCCGCCGGCCGAGAGCAGGGCGAAATAGCGCTCCACGAATCCGTCCTCGGCCTTGGCGTAGACCCCGTAGAGGGAGTTCACGAGGCAATCGCCGAAGGCGTAGGCGTAGACGTAGAACGGCGAGTGGATGAAGTGCGGGATGTAGGCCCAGAACGGCTCGTAGCCCGCATCCAGGGTGATGGCCGGACCGAGGCTGTCGCGCTGCACCGACATCCACAGGGCGTTGATCGCTTCCGCCGTGAGCTCGCCCTCGGCACGGGCGAGGTGCACCTTGCGCTCGAAAGCGTAGAACGCGACTTGCCGGACCACGGTGTTGATCATGTCCTCGACCTTGGCGGCGAGCATGGCCCGGCGCTGGGTCGCGTTGGTGGTCGCGGCCAGCAGCCGGCGGAAGGTCAGCATCTCGCCGAACACGCTCGCGGTTTCGGCGAGCGTCAGGGGGGTGGGGGCCATCAGGGCGCCGTTGGGGCCGGCGAGCACCTGATGCACCCCGTGGCCGAGCTCGTGCGCCAGGGTCATCACGTCGCGCGGCTTGCCCTGGTAATTCACCAGCACGTAGGGGTGGGCCGAGGGCACGGTCGGGTGGGCGAAGGCGCCGGGCGCCTTGCCGGGCCGGGTCGGCGCGTCGATCCAGTTTCGGTCGAAGAACGTCTTCGCGATGCTCGCCATGCGCGGCGAGAACGCACCGTAGGCGTCGAGCACCGTGTCGCGGGCCTCCGCCCAGGGAATCGTGCGCTGCTCGACCTTCGGCAGCGGCGCGTTGCGGTCCCAGTACGGCAGGGCCTCGACCCCGAACCACTTCGCCTTCAGAGCGTAGTAGCGGTGCGACAGGCGCGGATAGGCCGCCTGCACGGCCTCGACCAGGGCATCCACCACTTCGGGCTCGACGCGGTTCGACAGGTGGCGGGATTCGGCCACGTCCGTGAACCCGCGCCAGCGGTCATTGATTTCCTTGTCCTTGGCGAGGGTGTTGGTGATCAGCGTGAACGTGCGCAGGTTCGCCCGGAACACCTCGCTGAGCGCGCCGGCCGCCTCCTTGCGCACGGCCCCGTCCGGGTCCTGCAGGCGGTTGAGGGTCGGCTCCAGGGTGAGCTGCTCGCCCTGTACGGGAAACCGCAGGGACGCGATGGTGCCGTCGAACAGGCGGTTCCACGCCGAGCGGCCGGTGACCGACTTCTCCAGGAACAGCTTCTCCGTGCGGTCGTCGAGCTGGAACGGCTTCTCGCGACGAAGGTCCTCGATCCAGGGGGCGTAGGTGGAAAGCGGCCCGTCCGCCATGGCCGCGTCCATGGCGGCGTCGTCGATGCGGTTGAGCTCGAGGGCGAAGAACAGGAGGTGGCTGGACGCCGTCGTCAGGCGCTCCTGGGTGTCACCGTAGAATTTTTCGCGCGTCTCGTCGGTGGTGTCGCCCGAGTAGACGAGGCCGGCGAACGACATCAGGCGGCCGAGCAGATCCTCGATGGCCTCGTAGGCCCGGACCGCCTCGGCGAGGCGTGCGGAGGCGTCCGGGCCGGCGGCGAGGTCCGCCAGCCGGCCGACATAACGCTCGGAGACCTCGCGGCAGGCCGTCTCGGCGCGGGCGAGGTCGGCGCGGAAATCGGGGGCGTCGATGCCGGAATAGAGGTCGCCGAGGTCCCATTCGGGCAAGGCGCCGAGGTCGGCGGCGAGTGCGGCCGCCCGTGCGGCGCTGGCCCCTTCGGCAATGGCGACGATGCCCGCGCGGCTGGCTTGGGCGACGGCTCGACTCGGCATGATGGGAGGCTTCCTGGGGCTGGGCACTGAGGCGCCGCTGCCCGGTGATATCGAGCGGGCCGGCCCCGCGATCAACCGCCTTGTGGGCGAAAGCCGACGTCCCGGCGCGGGAAAAGCAGGGGTGCGGCGTCGCCGACCGACGATCCCCGGAAAAGTCGGATCGTCGTTAAGCGCGGCTTTACGCTCTTGGGGCACCCTGCGGATCGAAACGAAACAGTCCGGCGCCGCATCACCGAGCCCGTCTCGCGGTGCGGCCACCTCCCCGCGAGACCAAGGCGCCCCCCATGTCGACAACGGTCCTCATCGTCGACGACGATCCCGTGCAGCGCCGCCTCGCCGAGGCGATGGTGCGCCGGCTCGGCTTCGACGCGAAGGTCGCAGAGACCGGCGCCGACGGGCTCGCCGCCCTGCGCTCGGGCGAGCCCATCGACGTGGTTCTCCTGGATCTCGTGATGCCCGGCGGCCTCGATGGCCTCGGCGTGATGGCCGAGATGCGCAAATCCGGCCTCGACGTGCCGGTCATCGTCCAGACCTCCAACGGCTCCATCGATGCCGTCGTCACCGCCATGCGCGCCGGGGCCGTCGATTTCGTGGTGAAGCCCGCCGGCGCCGAGCGTCTGCAGGTCTCCATCAAGAACGCCCTCAAGGTCGATCAGCTCGAGGAAGAGGTCCGCCGCATGCGCCGGCGCGCCTCCGGTTCCCTCTCGTTCAAGGATCTCACCTCGAAGAGTCCCGACATGGAGCGGGTCACGCGGCTCGCCGAGCGGTCGGCCAAATCCAACATTCCCGTGCTCATCGAGGGCGAATCGGGGGTCGGCAAGGAGGTCCTCGCCCGCGCCATCCAGGGCTCGGGCGACCGGCGCGGCAAGGCCTTCGTCACGGTCAATTGCGGCGCGATCCCCGACAACCTCGTGGAATCGACCCTGTTCGGCCACGAGAAGGGGGCGTTCACCGGCGCCACCGAGCGCCACATGGGCAAGTTCGTCGAGGCGTCGGGCGGCACCCTTTTCCTCGACGAGATCGGCGAGCTGCCCCTCGACGCCCAGGTGAAGCTCCTGCGCGCCCTGCAGGAGGGCGAGGTCGATCCCGTGGGCGCCAAGCGCAGCGTGCGGGTGGATATCCGCCTCATCTCGGCGACGAACCGCTCCCTCCTCGATCTGGTCAAGCAGGGCCGCTTCCGCGAGGACCTGTACTACCGCCTCAACGTCTTCCCCATGACCCTGCCGCCCCTGCGCGCCCGCCGCGAGGACATCCCCGATCTCGTGCGCTCGTTCTGCGCCCGGTTCGCGGCGGAAGAGGGCAAGAAGGTTCGCGCCGTCACCCCCGAGGCCATGGCGCTGCTGACCCGCTACGGCTGGCCCGGCAACGTGCGCCAGCTCGAGAACGCCCTGTTCCGCGCCGTGGTGCTGGCCGATGGCGATGAACTCACCGTGGCGGAGTTTCCGCAGATCGCCGCCCAGGTCGAGGGCTTCGACGTGCGCATCCCGGCCGCCCCCGTGCAGCCCATGGTGCAGGCCGGGGCGCCCGAGCCCGTGCGCGAGATCGTCCGGGTCGAGGTCCGCGATCCCCACGCCATGAGCCTGGTGGCCGAAGAGACCGGCGAGATGAAGACCATGGATGGTCTGGAAGCCGAGATCATCCGCTTCGCCCTGCAATTCTACCGCGGCCGGATGTCGGAGGTCTCGCGCCGCCTCGGAATCGGCCGATCCACCCTCTACCGCAAGCTCAAGGACCTCGGGCTCGACGGCGACGACAAGGCCGAAGAGGCCGCCTGAACCAAAATGGCACAGGTGCGCCCTCTAGCGAGGGCGTGCCGTTGCGCACCCGTACGCGCCGGTCGATATCTTTAACTGAAGCGACCGGCCGTCCGGTCCGCAGGAGTTGCACCCATGGGCGTCACGCGCTCCGCCTCCGTCGCCCTGTCGGCCCTCGTTGCGGGCTGCCTCGGTTACGGCGCCCACGCCGAGGTCGCCGCGCCGGACCGGCCGGACACCCCCGTCGTGCAGAAGGCCTCCGTTGATCCGGCGCTCCCGGAGACGGCGAGCCCCGTGGCCGTGCCCGCCTCCCCTGAAGCCGCCGCTCCGCCGGCCGACGCGTCCCCCGCGCCCGTCGCCGAGGCGCCCCCGCCGGTGCCGAGCGATCCCCTGGGCGCCGCCGTGGCGGCGCGTCTCGCCGACCCCGCCCCCCTGCTGCCGCGCCTGACCACGAAGGACCGCGAGGCGATCCAGGCATTCTACGCGCTGGGCGCTTTCAAGCCCGTGTGGATCGTCGACGGCGCCTACACGGCCGCCGCCAAGGCCGCCGCCGCGCGTCTCGCCGCCGCCGGCGAGGACGGCCTCAAGGCCGCCGCCTACCCGGTGCCGGTGCTCGGCACCCAGCCGCTCACCGAGGCCCAGGTGGCCGACGCCGAGCTGAAGCTCTCGGCGGCCGTCGCCCTCTACGCCCGCGACGCACGCGGCGGACGCGTTCACCTGTCGAGCGTGTCGCGCCTCATCACGCCGACCCTCGACCTGCCCGCCGCCGACGCGGTTCTGGGCCGGATCGCGCCGGCCGGCGTCCAGGCCGGCGTCCTCCTCCAGGCCTACAACCCGAGCCAGCAGGGCTATCTCGCCCTGAAAGGCCGCCTCGCCGCCGCCCGGGGCGGGCAGGCCCCGGCGGGCGAGCCCACCGTGCATCTGCCCACCGGCCCCGTCCTGAAGCTCGGCATGCGCGATCCGCGGGTGCCGGCCCTGCGCACCCGCTTCGCCCTCGCGACCCGCACGGCGGGGACCCTCGACACGGCACCGGGCGAATCCGATGCGTACGATTCCGCCGTTTCGGCCGCCGTCGCCGGGTTCCAGCGCCGCCGGGGGCTGCCCGTCACCGGCACCCTGACCCAGCAGACCGTGGCGGCCCTGGGGCGTCCCGACGCCGCGCCCGTGTCCGACGACAACGAGGCCGCGCTCCTCGTCAACATGGAGCGCTGGCGCTGGCTGCCGGCCGACCTCGGGCGCGACTACGTGATGGTCAACATTCCCGAGTTCCAGGTCCGGGTGTTCAAGGACGGCGTCAAGCGCGACGAGGCCCGGGTCATCGTCGGCAAGACCGAGAGCCCGACGCCGATCTTCTCCGGCCTCATGGAATACGCCGTCGTCAATCCATCCTGGAACGTGCCGCCCTCGATCCTGAAGAACGAGTTCCTGCCCGGCCTCGCCCGCGACCCGAACTACGCGGCGCGGCGCGGCTACGAGGTGGTCTACCGCAACGGCAACGTCTCGGTCCGCCAGCCGCCGGGCGAGCGCAACGCGCTGGGCTTCATCAAGTTCATGTTCCCCAACAACCACGCGGTCTACCTGCACGACACGCCGAACCGGTCCCTGTTCTCCGGCTCGCGCCGGGCGCTGAGCCACGGCTGCGTGCGGGTGGAGGATCCCTTCCGCTTCGCCGATTCGGTGCTGCCCGCGGCCTGGTCGGGGGAGCGTCTGAAGAAGCTCATCGGCAAGGGCGAGCGCACCATCCGCCTCGCCGAGAAGCTGCCCGTGCACCTCGCCTACTTCACCGCTTACGTCGACGATCTCGGCGGCTACCGGACCCTGCCGGATCTCTACGGCTACGATTCGCGCATGAAGATCGCGCTGGGTCTCGCCCCCGGCAGTCTGCTCGTGGCCAAGGCCCCGGCCGGCAAGGCGACGCCGAAGCTCGCGGGATCCAGATCCCCCGCGCCGGCGTCGAACACCACGCCGTCGCCGGAGGTGCGGCGCAAGCCCGTGCGCGAGGTCCGGGCGGTGCAGCCCGCCCGCACCGCCGCGCGACCGCCGGCGGATTTCGGCGAGCCCGGCCTGTGGACCCCGACCCCGTCGCGGCCGTCCTCCGGCTGGTGGTAGGCAGGGTTTCGGCCCGGCGCGGCGCGGCCGCGAACCGGAAAACCCCGGGACAGCCGTCCGGCGTGTGCCGCCGCACGCCGGAGCACGATTTCGCCACGGTTGGATCTTAGCCATAAACGGCATCGACCGGCGGACAGTCGAGGATCCGATAACCGCGCGTTCATGGTTTTCGGCAACCTTGCGTTCACCATGATCCGCCCGGCGCGCGGGATCCGGCAGAGGTGAGGACGAACGTGCGTCAGTTCCTGCGACACGGCCCCCGGTCCGGCCCGCGCCCCGCGCGCCTGCGCCGTGCCGCCATCGCCGCCTCGGGTATCGCCCTGGCCCTCGTGGCCGGCACGCGCGGCACCCAGGACGCGGTGGCCAACGGCGACACCCGCACCCTCTCGATCTTCCACAGCCACACCAAGGAAAGCCTCACCGTCACGTTCAAGCGCGACGGGCGCTACGACCGCGCCGCCCTCGAGCAGCTGAACTGGCTCCTGCGCGACTGGCGCGCCGAAGAATCCATCAAGATGGACCCGCGCCTGTTCGACACCGTGTGGGAGGCCTACCGCTCCGTCGGTTCGCAGGAGCCCATCACGGTGGTGTCGGCCTACCGCTCGCCCGGCACCAACGCCATGCTTCGTCGCCGGTCCCGCGCCGTCGCCGAGTACAGCCAGCACATGCTCGGCAAGGCGATGGACTTCTACCTGCCCGACGTCTCCATCGACCAGATCCGCGCCGTGGGCATGCGGATGCAGCGCGGCGGCGTCGGCTGGTACCCGCGCGCGGGTTCGCCCTTCGTCCATCTCGATGTCGGCTCCGTGCGCTCCTGGCCGCGCATGACCCACGACCAGCTCAGCCGCCTGTTCCCCGACGGCAAGACCGTCCACCTGCCCGCCGACAACCGCCCCCTGCCCGGCTACGAGCTCGCCCGCGCCGAGGTCCTGGCCCGCGGCGGTACCGTGCTGGGCATCACCCAGGTGGCCCAGCAGGTGGACGAGGAGGACGGCCCGAGCATCCGGGGATTCTTCGCCAGCCTGTTCGGCGGCGGATCGAGCAGCGAGCCGCCCGCACCGGCCCCCGCCCCCGCGACGCGGGCCCGCGCCAAGCCGAGCGTGGTGGTGGCGAGCGCCGACCCGGACGACCAGACTGGCACCCGCGCAGCCCTGGCCTACGCGGCGCCCGCCGCCGACGACACCCTCAAGTCGGCCCTCCTGCGCCGCGATGGGCGCGATGCCCAGACCCTCCTGACCGCCGAGAAGTCCACGGAGACCAGGGTGCCCGACGGCAACACCGGGGATGCGGCCAGAGCGACGGCCGAGGTTCCGCTCCCGCCGCGTCGCCCGGCCGAGTTCGCCGCCGTGGCCGCCGCGCTCACGATGCCCCTGCCTCCGCAGCGTCCGCCGGTTCAGGTCGCGGGCCTCGGGACCGCCGGCATGGCCAACCTCGCCCCCGCCCAAGCCCAGATGTCCACGCAGGCGCCCTCGCCTGCCCGCCTCGTTGCCGCCACCGCCGACCCGAAGCTGCAGTTGCGCGCCCTGTTCGCCGCCGCCGCGCAGGGCGCCTCCGAGCCGGCGAGCCGCGCCGCGCCCGTGCGCCTCGCCGTGACCCGGACCAAGCTCGACGGCGCACCCGCCGGCAGCCTGACCCAGCCGGCGGCCGTCGCCACCCGCTTCTCGGCGCGCGCGCCCGGCGATGACCTCAATGCAGGACGTTTCTCGGGTTCGGCCACCCGCCCGGTGCCGGGCGCGCGCTGATCCCCGCTCGGGCGATCCCCGAAACGACGAGGGCCGCGGCAGGAATGCCGCGGCCCTCGTCGTTGTGTGCCATGGGCCGGCGTCCGCCTCACACCATGCCCAGCGCCTGCATGTAGAGTTCGAGGATGGCCTCCTCCTCCTGGCGCTCGGCGTGATCCTTCTTGCGCAGGGAGATGATCTTGCGCAGGGCCTTCACGTCGAAGCCGGTGCCCTTGGCCTCCGCGTAGACGTCCTTGATGTCCGAGGCGAGACCGGCCTTCTCCTCCTCGAGGCGCTCGATGCGCTCGATGAAGCTCTTGAGCTGGTCGGCGGCGACGGACGAAGCATCGACGGCGGGTGCGGCGGAAGCGGCCATTTTCGTCTCAATCCCTGACTGGCGAGGCGCATCGTTCACGAGAATGCGCCGGAACCGCTTCACTAAGCGTTCAAGCTTACCGGGACCTTACGGCCCCGGACCGCAGACCGTCGTGGTCGCGTAAGCTTTTGTTCCTGAACGCGCTTTCGCCGAATCGTCGGGGCTGGCTTCAGTGCGGTTCAGCCGCCGCCCCGGTGAAGGCCGCCTGCTGCTCCGGCGTCGCCTCGGCTTGGTGCAGGCGCTTCCAGGCATCGTAGGGCATGCCGTAGACGGCCTCGCGGCTCGCGTCCTTGGTCAGCGGCACGCCCTTTTCGTCGGCGGCGTCCTTGAGCCAGTTCGACAGGCAGTTGCGGCAGAATCCGGCCATGTTCATCAGGTCGATGTTCTGCACGTCCGTGCGTCCCTGCAGGTGGGCGACGAGGCGCCGGAACACGGCGGCTTCGAGCTCCGTCCGGGTGGCGGCGTCGATCCCGGTCGTGCTGCTCCCGGGCGTGCTGGTCTCGGTCATGGGATGTCCTCGGTGTGACGGGCTGCTCGTTCAGGAAAGGTCGTGTCCAGGCCCGCGCCGTCAAGGACGGACGGCCGATTCGGATTCGGCGCCGCCGCTTCCAGTCTGGTGCCAAACCGCACGACGTTCGGTTCGGGGCGGGCCTACATCAGCGCTACACAAGAACTCACGGCCCACCGCCTTTTCGACGGAGACCGCGATACTGAAAGGTCCAACGTCATGAACATCCGTCTTGCTTCTGTCGCCGCCGCCGTCGTCTTGAGCCTGAGTGCCGTTGCTTCGCCGGTTCTCGCGCAGAGCTACACGGCACCCGCCGGTGTCTCGGCCCATGCGGCGCCCGGCTACACCACCGGCCGCGCCCTCGACGATGAACTCACCACCGGTTCCATCGCCCCGCGCCGGGACGACGCCTCCGCGAAGGAAGGCAACGCCGAGCAGAACAGCTTCCCGGTCTGGCAGTACGGTCGGACCTCGGGCGGCACCCGGTAAGCCCGATCTCGGGATGAATTGGACGGCGGGGCGAGAGTCCCGCCGTTTTCGTGTGCGCGCCGCAGGCCGATCAGGGCAGCAGCGGACGCAGAAGCTTGGCGAACCGCGTCGCCCATTCGATCTGGCCGGGTTCTTCGGCGATGAGGTCCTGGCGGATCTCCACCAGGGCGTTGCGCAGGCCGCGCGCGAGGGCGTGCCGGTCGATGGTGTCTCCGGGAAGCCCTCCCCCGTAGGGTTCGTTGTCGCCGACCGTGAGATCGGCCGGGTCGGCGCGCAGACCCGCGATGAGGGGCGCGCTCAGGCGGTCGTCCCGGTCCCACAGGATGCCGACGTGCCAGGGACGCGGTACGGTGCGCCAGTACGGCGTGAAGCTGTGCATGGTGAGGATCGCCGGCGGCACGCCCGTCGCCTCGGCCGCCGCCACGTGGGCGTCGATGGCCGCGTCGAAGGGCTCGTAGAACCGGCGGATGCGCTCGGCCTTGCCGGCCTCGTCGATGCGGGCGTTGCCCGGCACGATGGCGCCGTCGGACAGGCGCATCACCAGGGTCGGGTCGGCCCGGCCCCGGTTGGGGTCGATGATGAGGCGTGAGAACCGGGTCAGGATCGCGGGCGCGCCCAATTGCACGGCGAGGTGCCGGGTCACGGCGGCCGCGCCGATGTCGTAGGCGATGTGGCGTGCGTATTCGTGGTCCGGTACCCCGAGCCGGTCGAGGTCGTCGGGCACATGGTTGGAGGCGTGATCGCAGAGGATCAGCAGGCCCCGGGCCGGATCGCCCGGGATGGTCTCGACGGGATGTGGAGGCTGCATGGGCGGCGGGGTCCGTGGATCCGTTCGGGGCTCGGGCGGGCGGAACGCGGACGGAGCCGTGCAAGCATCCGGCCGCGCCATCGCGGGGTGTCCCGCGTCATCGCATGCTTGCCGCGACCTTGCCGCGGCGGCGGGTGTCGGGCACAGCACGTATCGCGGACAAGCGCGGGCACGGCAACAATCCGGCCCGAGGGAATTCGTCCCGCGAAACAATCACGATCCGGCGACGCAACGCCGGGCGGCCTTCCACGACCGTCTTTCCGCGATACACGGACACGCCATGACCGCGCCCTCCCCCGCCGACCACGCCGCCGCCCGCACCCTCCTCCTCGGCATCCTCGACGAGGCCATCGCCGCCGCTCATCCCGCGCGCTGCCTCGTGCCGCACCTGCCCGCCCCCGGCCCCGGCCGGCTCATCATCCTGGGCGCGGGCAAGGCCGGCGGCTCCATGGCGGCGGTGGCGAGCCGGTTCTACCGGGAGCAGCACGGCGTCGACGCGAGCCGCATCGTCGGCCTGGCGGTCGCCCGCCACGGCTACGGCGAGGAGGCGCCGATGATCCGCATGGTCGAGGCCGGGCACCCGGTGCCCGACCAGGCCGGCATCGACGCGACCGTCGACGCCCTCAAGATCGCCGCCGATGCCGGGCCGGACGACGACGTGCTGGTGCTGCTCTCGGGCGGCGGTTCGGCCAATTGGATCGCGCCGGCCGGCGACCTGACCCTCACCGAGAAGCAGGCCATCACCAAGGCGCTCCTGCGCTCGGGCGCGCCCATCAACGAGATCAACTGCGTGCGCAAGCACCTGTCGCGGATCAAGGGCGGGCGCCTCGCCATGATGGCCCGCAACGCCCGCTCGATCCTGACCCTCGCGATCTCCGACGTGCCCTTCGACGACCCGGCGGTGATCGCTTCGGGCCCGACCGTCCCGGACCCCTCGACCCTGGCGGAGGCCCGTGCCATCTGCGAGCGGCGCGGCATCCCCCTGCCGGAGACGGCGAAAGCGCTGCTGAACGATCCCGTCAACGAGACCCCGAAGGCGGGTGACCCGTCCTTCGCCCGGGCCGAGTACCGCATCATCGCCCGGCCCATCGACGCCCTGGAGGCAGCGGCCGAGGCCGCGCGCCGCGCCGGCTACGAGCCGGTGATGCTCGGCCCCGATGTCGAGGGCGAGGCCCGTGAGGTCGCGGCCGAGCACGCCCGGCTCGCCCTCGACCACCACGCTCGCGGCGCCAAGGTCGCGATCATCTCAGGGGGCGAACTCACCGTCACCATCGTGGGCGAAGGCCATGGCGGCCCGAACCAGGAATACGCCCTGGCGCTGGCCATCGCGCTCGACGGCGCACCCGGCATCCTCGGCATCGCCGCCGACACCGACGGCACCGACGGCGGACGCGGCGAGGCGACCGACCCGGCCGGCGGCCTCGTCGACCCCACCACCCTGGCGCGTGCCCGCGCCGCCGGCCTCGACCCCGCCGCCATGCTGGCGGACAACGATTCGACCCGGTTCTTCGACACCATCGGCGACCTCGTCCAGCCGGGTCCCACCCGCACCAACGTCAACGATTGCCGGGTCATCCTTGTCGGGTAAGGGCATGGGTCGACAGGGCATGGGTCGACAGGGGATGAGCCGTCAGGGCATGGGCCGACGCCGTCACCCGACCCTTCCTTCCCGCAAGGGGTGGAGCGTCCGGGCGGGCGTGCTCGCCGCTCTCCTCATGACCGCCGCCCCGGCCCGGGCCGACCTGCGCATGTGCAACCTCACGACCAGCAAGGTCGGCATCGCGCTGGGCTACCGCGACACGCAGGGCTGGGTGACGGAGGGGTGGTGGGACGTGGCGCCCAAGGGCTGCGAGACCCTGCTCAAGGGGACCCTGGCGGCCCGGTTCTACTACGTCTACGCCGTGGACTACACGCGGGGCGGCGAGTGGAGCGGGCGTTCGCTCATGTGCACCCGGGACCGCGAATTCACCATCCGGGGCGTCGAGGACTGCCTGGCGCGCGGCTACGATCGCAACGGCTTCTACGAGGTCGACACCGGCGAACAGAAGAGCTGGACGATCCAGCTCACCGATCCGAACCAGCCGGCGAATCCCGCGCCCTGAGCGGGCCTCAGAGCGCCTCGATCTCGGCGAGCAGCGCGTCGGAGAGGCTGATGCCCGCCTGCGCCGCGCGGGCGCGGGCGGCGAGCCGTTTGGTGCCGGGCAGCCGGGCACCGTCCTGATCCTCGATCATTCCCGCCAGCACGGCGAAGCGCTCGCACGCATCCGCCGCGAAGGCGGTGGCGTCGAGGACGAGAATGAGCTGGCCGGTGCCGGGCGGGCCGCCCACGGCGTCGAGGAACGAGGTCGCCTCGCCGGCAAAGCGTGCGCCGACGAGGCCGGCCGCGAGCAGCTCGACCATGAGGGCCAGAGCCGTGCCCTTGGCGTCGCCCAGCGGGATCATGGTGCCGGCGAGAGCCGCCGCCGCGTCGGTGGTGGGGTGGCCGTCCGCATCCACCGCCCAGCCCTCGGGGATCGTCTCTCCACGCTGCTTGGCGGCGATGATGTTGCCCCGCGCCACCTTCGAGAGCGAAAGATCGACCACGATGGGGGGCCGCCCCGGCAACGGGCAGGCGAAGGCGATGGGGTTGGTGCCGAACACCGCCCGGTTGCCACCCCAGGGCGCCATGGCGGCCGGCGCATTGGCGAACAGCAGAGCCACCAGCCCCTGCGCCGCCAAGGCTTCGGCCGGCCGCCCGGCGGCACCGCAATGGTGCGAGCGCCGGATGGCCGCGGCCGCCACACCCTGGCTCCGGGCGATCTCCGGGAGTTCGGCGACCGCCCGGTCGAGGGCCGGATAGGCGAAGCCGTGGCCGGCGTCGATGGCGAGCAGCCCGGGCCGGGGCCGCGTCACGGCCAGGGTCGCATCGCCCACGACCTTGCCGGCGCGAACCTGCGCCCCGTAGGCCAGCAGGCGCATGAGCCCATGGGTCGCGAGGCCGTCGGCCTCGGCGCCGACCAGGGCGCGGGCGGTGCTCTCGGCCTGGTCGTGGCCGGCACCACAGCGCAGGAGCGTGCGCACGGCGAGGTCGTGGGCGGCGGCCAGGGTCAGGGTCGGCATTGTCTGAGGCTCATCCCGTCGCGTCGATCGAACCGGAACCGGACCGGGTTCGATCCGCGGTCCCCCGGGGCGGTTTGACGTGTCCGGGACACGACGTCCACCGCAGGGACGGGTGTCGTCAGGATCGGTCGGTCGTGTCCGGGGTGAAGGTGGCGTCGTAGAGTTCCTGGTGCTGCCCCAGCAGGGCGTCGATCCGGGAACTCAGTTCGGCATAGGCCGCCCGCATCTGCTGGAAGTTCGCGTTCGTTTCCCCCTGAAGCGTACCGAGGCGGCCGCGCTCGTCCGGGTCGGGATGTCCATCGAGCACCCGGCTCGTCTCGCGCAGGGCCAGGGCCCTCACCTGCCGCTCCGCCGCATCCAGGGCCGCGATCTGCTGCGCCAGGTGCTCGGCAGCATCCATGAGTTTCGCAACGCTCGCCCGGAGACTCTGCCGGATCCGCGCCACGTCCGAGAGTTTGTGGATCGCATCGTTCGCCGGCTCCATGAGGCAGGGATTCCCATCCTACAGACGCGGCCGCTCGCCCGTCGGGCAAGGCCACGAGATCGATGGTCGACCGTCGTCAGCGCGCCAGGACGCGGGCCGCATCTTTCGTCGTGTCGACGGCCCGGGAGACCGCGTCGATGGATCCGGTGATCGCGAGGGCGTTCTGGGCGATGGCCTGCACGGCCTCGGCCGCCTCCTGCATGCTCGACGACATCTCGCGCGTCACCACGCTCTGTTCCTCGATGGCGGCGGCCGTGCTGACCACGTAGTCGCGCATGGTCCCGACGGAGGCCTGGATCGTATCGAGGGAGCCCGCGACCTGTTCGGACGCATTCTGGACGCTGTCGATCTCGCTCGCGATCTGGTTCGTGGCGTGGGCCGCCTGGGCGGCGAGGTTCTTCACCTCCTGGGCGACGACGGCGAAGCCCCGGCCCGCCTCCCCGGCCCTTGCGGCCTCGATGGTCGCGTTGAGGGCGAGCAGGTTGATCTGGCTCGCGATGTTCTGGATCAGCGCCACGATGCCCGTCATGGCGGTGGCGGTACCCGTGAGCTTGCGGGTGACCGTGCCGGCCGCCTCCACCTGCCCGTGCGCGGCATCCGTCGCCGTACGGGCCTTCGACATGCCGTGGGCGATCTCGTTCACGGAGGCGGCGAGTTCCTCGGCGGCGGCCGCCATGGTCTGCACGTTGTGGGCGGTGCTGCCCGCCGACCGGGTCGCGGCGTTCGAGGCTTCCGACGAGCGCAGGACGGCGCCCTCGATCTCCCCGAAATTCCGATCGATGAGACGATTCAGATCACCCAGCAGGGCCACCTGCGCGGTGACGTCGGTTGCGAACTTCACCACCTTGTAGGGCCGGCCGGCGGCATCGAGGATCGGGTTGTAGGAAGCCTCGATCCAGATCCCGCGACCGCCCTTGCCGATGCGCTTGAACTGACCCTTCTGGTACGCGCCTTGCTGCAACGCGCTCCAGAACGCGGCGTAGGCGGGCGTGTCGCGCAGAGCCGGTTCGACGAGGAGGCGGTGATGCTGTCCGACGAGCTCGGGCAGCGTGTAGCCGACGACGGCGAGGAAGTTCGCGTTGGCGTCGAGGATGGTGCCGTCGAGACCGAAGGCGATGACGGCCTGGGACTTGTGGATCGCATCGATCTGACCCTGGCGATCCGCGTCCTGGGCTTTCTGGCGCGTGATGTCGGTCGCGAACTTGACGATCCCGTAGGGCTTGCCGCTCCGGTCGAAGACGGGATTGTAGGAAGCCTCGATCCAGATCTCGCGGCCGTCCTTGCCGATGCGCTTGAACTGCGCCGCCTGGAACGTGCCGCTCCGAAGGGCCGCCCAGAAGTCCGCGTAGGCCGGGCTCTCCCGCATGGCGGGTTCGACGAAGAGGCTGTGCGGCTTGCCCACGATCTCGTCCAGGCGATAGCCGACGACGGCGAGAAAGTTCTCGTTGGCGCGCAGCACGGTTCCGTCGAGGGCGAACTCTATGATGCCCTGGGATCGATCGAGGGCCGACATCTTCGCGGACGTCTCGGACCTGCCGCGGTGAAATTTCTCGAAGATCATGCGTCGTCCTGCCTTCAGAGCTATACTTGTTTTCGATGCATGCCCGCGGCGTTCGATAGCGAAGACAATGAACGTACTCACGGTTGCTTGTCCGACCGGTGATCACAATCGCGGCATTCCGGTTAAGACTCACTGAAGTTTCGCGAAAATAACAACCTGAATGCGAATGATTCTCATCAGAAGTCTGTTCCGCTGCGTGCCCTTGCGGTGGAAACGGGACGCTGGAGGTGGAGGACGCCCGCGCAAAGGCATTGCGGGCGGCCCGCGCCGGCTCATGGGTACCGCGAAGGCGAAAGCCTGGAGAGGGACCGGGTCGAGGGCGAGACGCCATCTCGTTGCGTCCTGCATCACCGAGGATTCCCCGCGTTGGAACGGGCGCCGAGTCGTTCGCCCGCGCGCGGGTCCGTGCTCGGGCCCATGTCTTGGCCGCATCGCACCGCCGCGGACGGAACGTCGTCTGCACACCGTGTTCTTGACGCGCTGGCCCCATGGGTGCTTGTGGCCGTTCGCTCAACGCCCGGTCGTTCGAAACCGGCGGGGCCGCTCTCGGAGGAGACTGCTTTGAAACGTTCACGCCGCACGAAGATCATCGCCACGTTGGGCCCGGCCTCCGACACGCCGGAGATGATCGAGAAGCTGTTTCGCGCCGGCGCCGACGTCTTCCGGCTCAACATGAGCCACCTTCCCCGCGAAAAGCTGCCCGAGAAGATCGAGGTGATCCGCACCATCGAGCGCGAGCTGCGCCGGCCCATCGCCGTGCTGGTCGATCTCCAGGGGCCGAAGCTCCGGGTCGCCGCCTTCGCCGAGGGTGCCGCGATGCTGGAGAACGGTGCGTCGTTCGTCCTCGACAGCGACCCGACGCCGGGCGACGTCACCCGCGTGTTCCTGCCCCATCCCGAGATCCTCTCGGCCCTCGAGCCCGGCCACGTCGTCATCGTCGACGACGGCAAGCTGCGCCTCGTCGTGACGGAGGTGTCCGAGGGGCGCGCGGTGACCCGGGTGGTCATCGGCGGCCGCATCTCCAACCGCAAGGGCGTCTCGCTCCCCGACACGGTGATCCCCGTCGCCGCCATGACGGAGAAGGACCGGGGCGACCTCGAAGCCGGCCTCAACGCCGGCGCCGACTGGATCGCCGTCTCCTTCGTGCAGCGGCCCGAGGATGTCGCCGAGGTGAAGAAGGTCGCGGCCGGCCGCGCCCTGGTCATGGCCAAGATCGAGAAGCCGCAGGCCCTGACCCGCCTCGACGAGATCATCGAGATCTCCGACGGCATCATGGTGGCGCGCGGCGATCTCGGCGTCGAGATGCCCCTGGAGCAGGTGCCGGGCGTGCAGAAGCGCATCACCCGCTCTTCGCGCCGCATGGGCAAGCCCGTCGTGGTGGCGACCCAGATGCTCGAATCGATGATCACCGCCCCGGTGCCGACCCGCGCCGAGGTCTCGGACGTCGCCACCGCCGTCTACGAGGGGGCGGATGCCGTGATGCTCTCGGCCGAGAGCGCGTCGGGTGCCTTCCCCATCGAGGCCATCACCATGATGAGCCGCATCGCCGAGCAGGTGGAGCGCGATGCCCTGTACTGGACCATCCTGACGGCCCAGCGCTCCGAGCCCGACGCCACCGCCTCCGATGCCATCGCGGCGGCCGCCCACCAGATGGTGGACGCCCTGAACCTCACGGCGATCATGGCCTGGACCCATTCGGGCTCCACGGCCCTGCGGCTCGCCCGTTCGCGGCCCAACGCCACGATCATCGCGCTGACCCCGAAGCGCGAGACGGCGCGGCGCTTGGCCCTGTGCTGGGGCACGCACCCCATCGTCACCAACGATGCCAGCGACGTCGACGACATGGCGTTCCGGGCGGCGAAGTTCGCCGTGCGCGAGCGCTTCGCCGATATCGGCGACCGGGTGATCGTGGTGGCCGGCGTGCCGTTCGGGACACCGGGCGCCACGAACCTCGTGCGCATCGCCTTCGTCACCCGCGAGCACGCCGCCAAGGCGTGACGCCCGCTCCCACGGATTTCCAGCCTGTGGTTGGGATCCGTGGGGTCCGGTGGACGGGCGGCCCGCGTCGGCGTCCGGTCCGGAGGCCTACGGCGCGGCCGGCTCGCGCGCGGTGATTCCGTCGGCAAAGCGCTCCACCTCATGCACCAGGGCGTCCACGGCGACGTACTGGAGCATGTGGCCGATGCCGGGCAGGAGCACGAGGCGGGCGTCTCGGATCGCGGCCGCGAGGGGCACCGCCTGCCTGTCCACGGGTACGGCCGCATCGGCGTCGCCCGAGATCACCAGCGTCGGGACGGTGAGGCCGGCGTAGCGCGGTGCCTGGGCCTCCAGGGCTGCCGGCAGGCCGGCGAGGTCCTGGAGGTTGGCCACGATCGATCCGGGCCGCACGACGAGTGTCGCACGGCTGCGGTCGAGATAACCCGGGGGCGCCTCCTGGGGGCGGAACACGGCGCCGCCGGCGCGCGGCAGGTAATACAGCGCCACGGGCGTCGCCACGGTATGGCCGAGGAGCCAGGTCATCGGCGGCCACAGGGCGAGGCGGTAATACCACGGCACCGTTCCCATGCGCGGATACGGCATCGCCACGGGTGCCGCGAGGACGAGGCCCGCCACCCGCTCGGGGTGGTCGAGGGCGAGTGCCGTGGCCAGCGCCCCCGACCAGGAATGGCCGAGCACGATGGCCGGGCCGATCCCGAGACGGGCCAGGGCCGCCGCGATGGCGTGCGCCTGCGCGGCCGGTTCGGCCATGTCGGCGCCCCCCAGCCGGTCGCTCCAGCCCGAGCCCGGCCGGTCGAAGGCGATCACCCGAAACCCGTCCGCCGCGAGGCGCCGGCCGATGCCCTCCATGGGGTCGGAGGCGTTGGCGGAAGCACCGTGCAGAAGGATTACGGTTCCGCGCGTCGACGGGTTCGGGCCTGCTTCGATGCTGGCGAGGCGCCCGCCCGGTACCGGCACGAAAGGCCCCTGCGGCGGGTGCCGTGCCTCGACCCGCCAGGTGATGACGAGGGTCGCCAGGGCACCGGCACCCAAGACCATCGCGACGAGGCCGAGCAGCCCCGCGAAGACCTTCAGAAGCAGCATGGAGTCTTACAGGTCCCGCCCGTCGACGTCGGGGGCGAGGCGGTCGATGGCGCCCTGCAGCTTGTCCATGCGCGGATACAGGGCGGCGGCCCGGCGGAAGGCTTCCAGCGCCCGGACCTTCTCGTCCATGGAGAGGTAGATCCGCCCCAGAGCCGCCCAGGCCTCGTAGTGCCGGGGTTCGATCACCAGGGTGCGCTTGAGGTCGGTGATGGCGCCGTCCTGGTCCTTGAGCAGCCAGAACACCGTGGCCCGGCGGTTCCAGCCCTCGGACCAGCCCGGCTCCAGGGCGGTGGCCCGGTCGAGCAGCTCGACGGCTAGGGGGAAATCCTGGCCGCTCATGGCCTGGCGGGCGCGCTCCGTCAGAAGGTCGGCCGTGGCGCTGCCCGAGCGCCCGAGGCGCTGCTCGATGAGGCGGGCCACGCCCTTGGCCTCGGCATCGTCCTCCGCCGCCTTGAGGCGGGCATAGAGGTCGTCGAGGCTGACGGCAGTCCGGGGCTTGTCGACCGGCTTCTCGGTCGCTTTGCTGTCGGTTGCCTTGGAAGGCGGCAGCGCGTGGGCGACGGGGACAAAGCCCACGCAAAAAGCCGCGACGAGCGCGGCTTTGAGAGACGTCCGAGGCTGGATCTGGGGTGGAATCTGGCACGGCATGAGGTGAGCTTCCTCGCCCCGCCCGATGCCGTCAACCCGCCGGCTTGCCGCGCCCCGAGAGGAGCGGGCGAACGGGTCTCAGCCCTGGCGCGCCTTGAAGCGCTTCTGGGTCTTGTTGATGATGTAGACGCGGCCCTTGCGACGCACGATCTGGTTGTCGCGGTGACGGCCACGGAGGGACTTGAGGGAGTTGCGAATCTTCATCGGTCTCACGTCGGCCGGACATCTAAGTCCGCCGCCTGTCCATAGGGTCTCGGGAACGAGGCACCCCGAACGGCGGCCTCGGCGATGTGTGTGGACGCATCGCGGAAAGGCGGTTGCCTTATCAGGATTCGTGACGCCAAGGCAAGGCGTACGCGACGCGAATCCCACCGCGTGGTGGTTGGTGGCCGCAGCGGGCGACCGTGGTCCATAGCACGGATCGCCAAGCAGGTTTCGCAAAAGTGGTCTCCGGTTTTGCGTCGAAGACCTGCGACAGACCAAGGACCCAAGCAGAGTGAAGCGTTGGCGTGCCAACGCGAGCCTGCTTGGGCCGCCGCCCTTGAAACGGAACGGCCGCCGGGCGGGTGCCGGCGGCCGTGGCTCGGTACGGACAGCGGGGCGGCGGCCCCGCTCTCGTCTCAGGGCTGGGGCGCGGCCGGGGCCGTGGGCGGCGTCGCGGGCACGGCCGGCGTTTCCGCCGGGGGGGCGTCGGGGGTCGGGGCCGGCGTCTTGACCACATCGGCCACGGTCACCTTGGTCAGTTCCGGATAGGCGTCGACCACGTGGGAGCCGTTGAGCGGCTTGCTCTGGCCGTTGTGGCAGGTGGTGCAATTCACCTTGGGCACGTCGCCGAGCACCCCGAGGCGGTTCCTCGGGAAGGTCGAGGTCAGGGGCTCCATGAAGTTTCCGTTGAGGTCCCGCACCATGCGGATGCCGTGCCAGGCGGTGGTGCGCTGGGGCGTGCTCTGCTGCCAGTTCGAGATGGCCCGGGTGTTGTGGCAGAAGGTGCAGTTGACCCCGAGCCCTTCCGACATGTGGATCATCAGGCCGTAGGTCTTCTCCGCATCCTGGATCGGCTTGCCCTTGGTGGTCGGCAGCGCCGTGGTGGCGTTCACCCGGATGGCGTTGTTGTCGATGGACTTGTCGGCGAGATACTCGGTCAGGGTGTCGTAGGGCAGCGAGGCGAGGCCGACGGAGGGGGCGGCCATGTTCTGCCCGTTATTGCGGGAGACGAACCCGCCCGGACGGTTCGGGCCGGGGTTGGTGAACCAGATGTTGGCCGGCACGGGCTGGCCGCGGTGGCAGGTGTAGCAGGTGACGCCGGCCCCCCCGACGTGGTTTGCCTTCCAGTCGCTGTTGATGTGCTGGGTCATCTGCAGCATCCGGCGGGCGACGCGCTTCTGATAGAGGCTGTCGTCGGCCATGTTCTCGGTGTTGTGGCAGTAGGTGCAGCCCTGTTCGGGCGAGACCCACTCCGTCATCGAGACCATGAGGCGGTTGAATTCGTTGGTCGTGAGGCCGCTGAGAACCTTGACGTTCTCGTAGGTCTGGCCGGCGAGCTCGCCGCCCTCCTCCGCCGGATCGGCCGGCGCGGGCGCCACGTTGGCGTCCTTCTTCTCGGCGACCTCCGCGCGGGTATGGACCTGGTCCATGCCCGTGCCGCGAAAGCCGTTCTGGGTGGTGGTGAGCGGCGGCCGCTCCCAGCCGGAGGTTCCGAACATCGCCACCGTGAGGAAGAAGGCGATGGAGGCCCCGAGGACGACGAAGAAGGTCTTCATGGGGTCCCTCCGGGCTGGCTCAGGGGATCGACGATGGGCGCATAGACCTGCGGGTAGGCCGGGGCGACGCCGTGCTTGACCGCCCAGAGGTACCAGTTGTCGACCACGGTGCCGGTGAGCAGGATGCCGATGCCGCCCGTCAGCGTGGTGAGCACGGCGAACCACCAGGCCCAGCGGTGCACGGATTCCATCGTGGCGTTGAACCCCATGGTCCAGCGCCAGAACAGGGCGGCGCGTTCCGTCGCCGTGCCGCGATCGACGATCTGGTCGATCTCACGCTCGCCGCCGAAGCGGCTGACCGCCAGGATGGTGCCGCCATGCATGGCGAACAGCAGCGTCGATCCGTACAGGAACACGATCGAGAGCATGTGGAACGGGTTGTAGAACAGGTTGCCGTAGCGGAGCGAGAAGGCGGCGGTCCAATCGAGGTGCGGGAAGATGCCGAACGGCACCGCCTCGCTCCACGAACCCATCATCACCGGGCGGATGAAGCCCAGCACGAGGAACAGCCAGATGGCGGAGGCGAACGCCCAGGGCACGTGGTAGCCGAGCCCCAGGGCCTTGGCCCGGCGGAACAGGCGCAGCCACCACAGCAGCACCGAGGCCGTGAGGAAGAAGCCGGCGATGAGCCACCAGCCGCCCTCGGCCAGCGGAGGCAGGACCTTGAGGCCGTATTGCGGGCGCGGCGGCTCCAGGGCGAGCCAGGGCAGCTGGCGCACGAACTGGACCGGGTCCCAGTTCACGCTCGCCCACATGTTGAGGCCGATGATCTCGAAGGCGATGAGCCCGCAGGCGAAGGACAGGGCGCCGAGGTACCCGATGTAGATCGGGCCGACCTGCGAATTGCCGATGAGACCGAACAGGTAGGAGTTGAACGGCTTGCCCCAGCGCTTGTCGGAATCGACGGGGATTCCGAGTTCCGGAATGACGGGTCGGACCTGCACTTCCGTGAAGATGTTCTGATAGTAGGCCATTGTTCGGTCCCCCTCTCAGCGCCAGACCGGGAGATTGAGCCACCAGCCCCACCATTCCGGCCAGCCACGGGTCCAGAACGGGCCGCTGATGACGATGCAGACGGCGCTCCAGAAGCCCGCCGACAGGGCGAGGAACAGGCCGAGGCGATGGATGCCGAGCGTTCCGATGGAATACCCGATGGTGTCGCGGAAGAAGGTGTCCTCGTGCTCGGGCGTCTTCACCACTTCGCCCTTGCCCGGATTGGTCGAGGACAGGATTAGCGCGCCGTGGAGCGAGAGCGCCAGCGTCGTCGTGAAGAAGAACGACACCGCGAGCATGTGCGCCGGATTGTAGTGGAAGTGCAGATACTGGTAGCCGGTGTTCGACACCCAATCGAGGTGGGAGAGGATGCCGTAGGGGAAGCCGTGGCCCCAGGCGCCCATGAGGAACGGACGGACCACCACCAGGGACACGTAGGCCAGGATCGCCACCGAGAAGGCGAAGGGCACGTGGTAGCCGATGCCGAGCTTGCGGCAGATCTCGACTTCGCGCAGCGCCCAGGACGAGAACGCCCCGACGGCGCAGAAGGTGATGATCTGCCAGAGGCCGCCCTCCTTGAGGGGGGCGAGCGCCAGGCCGTATTTCAGGTCCGGCGGCGCGATGTTGATCTGCCAGATGTTCCAGGTCGGACCGAGGGCGGCGCCGTAGATGATCAGCGCCGTGCCGAGCACGGAGAAGAACAGCGTCGTCACGCCGAAGAAGCCGACGTAGAACGGCCCCACCCAGAAATCGAACAGGTCTCCGCCCACCAGCGTGCCGCCGCGGACGCGATATTTTCGTTCAAAACTCAGCATCGCCATCGCGAAACCCTCCCGGCGCCAGCGTCACGGTTCGTGTCGGGTTCTTATGGGTGGTGCGGGCGGGGGCCGGGGATCGGCCACCCGCCCGCTGACCTTGGCTCGGGTGTGCCCGTCAGGCGGGCATCGTCGGCAGGACGAGGCTCTGCGCATCGGCGGCGCGCGGGGCCTTGGGGCCTTCCAGCCAGTTGAACCGGTCGGTGCTGAGTAGAATGAAGTGGATCAGCAGGGCCAGGATGAACAGGAAGGTGAACAGCGCCACCAGGGTGCGGCGCGGATCGAACAGAAGCCAGACCTTGTGCATGGTGCGTCCTCCTCAGGAGATGAGCGAGGCGACGGTCTGGGCCGCCGTCTCCAGGGCCGCGTAGCCCTTGGGTCCCGGCAGCCACGGGCGCCACATCCACACGAGGATGTGGGCGACCACGGCGATGGCCGTGAAGATGATGAAGCTCGTCAGGAAGATCGCGTGGAACTCCTTGGCTTCGGGTTCCGTCAGCCCGGACAGGCTGCTGGGTTTCTCGACTATGCCGTTGGCCATCGGTTGAACCTCCGTGGGTCTGGCCGCGCGGGAGCGCGGCGGCTGTCACCGGGGCCTCGACGGACTCCGGCGGTCCTTCCCTCCAGTGTGGATGGGAGGTCGGTGGCGGGCGGGCTCGAGGGGCCGCGCCCGGAGAGGCAAATCATCCCATGAACACGAAGGGGATGGCCGAGACGGCCATGCTGCGCGCCTCGGCGAAGACCGAGCGCCGCTGCGGCACGATCCCGACCGGATGCGTCGGCATCAGGCGCTGGGCGCAGGCGGCGGCGAGGAAGAACGGGTAGGTCGCCGCCAGGATGAGGCGGAACTGGACCGCGTCCTGATGCAGGCGGGAGACCGGGTTCAGCGAGCGTTGCATGGGGCACGTCTCCTGTGGGCGGATCGTTGCGGCGCTTAGGCTCGGCAGGGGCCGGCCGGACGGCGCCGCGCCGCTCCAGCCGGAAAGGGATGGGGTGCGCGCGCTCATGCGGCCGCTCCGAGGGCGGTGTCGGCGCGCGCGCGCGCCACGTGATCGGGGGTGACGCGGGGCGCATCCTCGCGGCGCGCGGCCCGCTCGGCGGCGTCGCGCAAGCGTTTCGCCGCCGAGATCCGCACCAGGACGGGATGGGATTCGACGAGGGCGTCGAGGTCGGCGCGGGCCGCCTCGTCCCACGGCAGCTCGCGGTGGAACCGCGCCGGCGTCGCCTCGACGGCATCCATGTCGCGGGCGAGCGGCAGGATGTGGAAGAGCATGTCGAACAGGGCGTTGCAGACCTCCTGCACGAGGTAGGTCGCACCCGAGAACCCCATGAACGGCGTGCCGGTGTGGCGCCGGATGATGGCGCCGGGAAACGAGGCCGGGACGAAGATCGCCCGGGCGCCGGCTTCCGCCGCGTACATCCGCTCGTTGAACGACCCGAACAGCACCAGGGGCGGATTTTTCGCGATGAGGTCGCGGATCGTGGCGTTGTCGGTCTTGGCGCCGGCCTTGCGGGACACAGCGAAGTGGCAGGGCAGGCCCATCTCGTCTTCGAGGAAGTGCCGGACGCCCCGCGCGTAGGTGTCGGACGCCACGATGCCGAAGCTCGCCGTGCCGAAGAAGTCCTGGGTCACCGAGCGCCACAGGTCCCAGACCGGCTTGATGGTGGTGTGCTTCTCCCGCTCGATGAACGGCTCGGGGTCGAGGCCGAGGATCTCGCCGAGCGAGCGCAGGAACTGGGTGGTCGAGTGGATGCCGATGGGGGCCTGGAGGTAGGGCCGCTCCAGGGCCTCGCAGAGCAGGCGCCCGAACTCGCGGTAGAGGCAGATGTTGGCATCCGCGTTGACGAGCTTCGGAACGTCGGCGAGGTGCGAGCCGAGGGGAAACGCCAGGTTCACCTCGGCGCCGATGCCCTCGACGAGCCGGCGGATCTCGGCGAGATCCGAGGGCATGTTGAAGGTGCCGTAGGCCGGGCCGATGAGGTTGACGCGGGGGCGCTCGCCGGCCTTGCGCTCGGGCCGGGCCGGGATGCCCTTCTTGGCGAATTTCCGCGCGCCGTATTCCTGCCAGAGCCAGGACATGGCTCGGTCGGCGGTCTGCCACTGGTCCTCGTCGATGGTGCGCGGCAGGAAGCGCTGGAGGTTGGTGCCCTCCGGGGTGACGCCGCCGCCGATCATCTCGGCGATGGAACCGGTGACGACCACGCTGGGCTGGCCCGGATCGAGGGTGGCGTGCGCCCGCTTCATCGCGGCTTCGGTGCCGTGGCGGCCGAGCTCCTCCTCGGCGAGCCCCGTGACCACGATGGGCAACTCGTGCGGCGGCAGGGCGTCGGTGTAGTGCAGCACCGAGGTGACGGGGAGATTCTCGCAGCCCACGGGTCCGTCGATGACGACCTGCAGGCCCTTGATGGCGGTGAAGACGTAGACGGCACCCCAGTAGCCGCCGGCCCGGTCGTGATCGAGGACGAGCATCAGGCCATCTCCCCGATCGGATCGTGCGCGCCCTTACCCCGCGTCGCGGAGGCGACGTTCTGGCGGAGCTTGGGCACGTCCTCCCAGATGCCGGCACTGTGGCCCTCGCCGACGCCGGCGAAGAAGTCCCGCATGGCGTCGAAGCGGGGGCGGTTGCCGATGGCCGCGTTGATGACCTTCGCCAGCGACCCGGCGCCGGCGACGCCCATGAGCGGGCGGGCCGAGATGAGGTTGGTGAAGTACAGGGCCGGGATCGCCAGGGCCTTGGCCTTCTGCACCACCGGTGTGGTGCCGATGGCGAGATCCGGCCGGTATTCCATCAGGGCGGCGAGGTCGTCCTCGAGGGAGGCGCGGAACCGCACGGCGACGCCGCGCGCCTCGAGCCAGTCGCGGTCGGCCTCGGCATAGGGTGTCCGCGGGCAGGCGGTGCCGACGTAGCGCAGATCCGCGCCGCTCTCGACGAGGAGGCGCCCGACGAGGAGCTCCGAGCCCTCGTAGCCCGAGAGGGTGATGCGGCCCCGGATCGGGGTCGCGGTGAGCGCCCCCCGGATCATCGGCAGCAGCCGGTTCTTGGCGGCCTCCACGGTGGCGCGGGGGACGGCGCAGGCCTCGCCGATCCGGTCGAGCCAGTCGGCGGTGCCGTCATGGCCCACGGGAGCCGAGCCGACGATGGGGCGGCCCGCGGTCTGGAACTCGCGGATGGAGGCGGTATAGAACGGGTGGATCGCCGCCACCGCCGTGCAATCCAGCGCCGCGTAGAGTTCGCGCCATTCCCGTGTCGGCACGACGGGGCCGGCGGCGAGGCCCAGGGGTTCGAGGAGAGCGCCGATCACCACCGGGTCGGCGGGGAACATCTCGCCGAGCAGCGCCACGGTCGGGCGCTCGGCCCGCCCCGCCCGCGGGGCCTGGACCGGACCCTGCTCGGCTTCGGTGCGGGCGAATTTCAGCATGGCGCCGGCCAGAACGTCCTTGGCCTCGGCATGGGTCGGCACCCCGAAGCCCGGAACGTCGATGCCGATGATGCGGACGCCGTCGATCTGCTTGGGCAGCAGCCGCAGGGGCACGCCCGAGGCGGTCGGCACGCACAGGTTGATCACCACCACGGCGTCGTAATCGGCGGGTTTGGCCACGTCGAACACCGCCTCGCGGATGTCCTCGAACAGCTTGCCGGTGACCAGGGTCTCGGAGTTGAACGGCACGTAGCCCACGCTCCGCTTCGCCCCGTAGAAATGCGACGTGAAGGTCAGCCCGTAGACGCAGCAGGCCGAGCCCGAGAGGATCGTCGCCGTGCGCCGCATGCGCAGGCCGACGCGCAAGCTCCCGAAGGCCGGGCACATGCTCTGGGGCTGGTCGTGCGGCCCCTGCGGATAATCCTTTCGCAGTTGCTCCAGCGTGTCGGACATCCCGGCGGCCTCGGCCGCCGCCCGCATCGTCGCCTTGCCCGAATGGCAGCCGAGGCCGTCGCCCTTCGTGGCGGCGAGCACCACCTCGGCCGGGACGGCCGGGGCCGCGAGGCTCGAAGCGGGGCGCTCCTTACGGGCGCGCAGATCGGCGATGTCGAGGGTGACGGCCATGCGCGTCAGACCTCGTCGTAGACGACTTCGAGGGACGGCTTCACCACGTGGGCCGTGCCGCACATGTCCTCGAAGGTGGCGGGTACGAGCGTGACGCCCCTGCCGACCGCCTCGCCCTTGAACAGGCCGAGCAGCCCGTCCTGGGAGAGCGGCGTCGGGTGGTTGGGCGCCGCGTCGTGGACGTTCTGGGCGAGATCGGCGAACAGCGAGCCCCACGGGCTCTCGGGCCGGCCGATGATCTCGTAGTTCGCGCTCTTCTTGCGGATGTCGTCGTCGGCCGGGATCGAGGCCAGGACCGGGATGCCGACGGCGGCGGCGAAGGCCTGGGCTTCGCCGGTGCCGTCGTCCTTGTTGATGACGAGGCCGCCGACGCCGACGTTGCCGCCGAGCTTGCGGAAGTATTCCACCGCCGAGCAGACGTTGTTGGCGACGTAGAGCGACTGCAAGTCGTTCGAGCCGACGACGATGACCTTCTGACACATGTCGCGGGCGATGGGCAGGCCGAAGCCGCCGCAGACCACGTCGCCGAGGAAGTCGAGGAGCACGTAGTCGAAGCCCCATTCGTGGAAGCCGAGCTTCTCCAGGAGTTCGAAGCCGTGGATGATGCCGCGCCCGCCGCAGCCGCGCCCGACCTCCGGCCCGCCGAGCTCCATGGCGTAGACGCCGTCGCGCTTGAAGCAGACGTCGCCGATGGCGACCTGTTCGCCCGCGAGTTTCTTCTTGGTGGACGTCTCGATGATGGTCGGGCAGGCGCGGCCGCCGAACAGCAGCGAGGTGGTGTCGCTCTTGGGGTCGCAGCCGATGAGCAGGACCTTCTTGCCCTGCTGGGCCATCATGTAGCTGAGGTTGGCCAGGGTGAACGACTTGCCGATGCCGCCCTTGCCGTAGATCGCGATGATCTGCGTCTCCTTGGTGGCCTTCACCGGCACGGGATCGGGCTCGATGCCGGCCTCGGCGCGAAGCGCTTCCGATGCCTTCAGGGCGGCGCCGTTCAGCTGCATGTTCATGCGGCACTCCAATCGAGGATCATCTTGAGGCAGGCGGGCTCGCCGAAGGCCGTGCGGTAGGCTTGCGCCGCGTTGGCGGCCGGCTGGCGATGGGTGACGAGACCGTCGAGCGACAGGTGCCCCGACGCGACCAGCGCCGTGACGGTGGCGAGATCCTCCGGCTTCCACTGCGCCGCGACCCGGATGCGGGCCTCGCGCAGGAAGGCGGGTGGGAAGGTGAAGGCGAGCGGCGCCTCGTAGAACCCCGCCAGCACGATCTCGCCGCCGGCCCCCAGGCGTTCGATCAGGGTGTCGAGGAGGCCGGCATCGCCGCTGGCATCCGTGATCGTGGCGTAGTCGCGCCGGGCGTCGGCATCGGGGTGGAGCACGGCGTAGCCGTCGGCCCCCTCGGCGCGGATGGGATTGGTCTCCCACACCACCGGCGTGCCGCCGGCGGCCACGGTGAGGCGGGCCAGCAGGCGCCCGAGCACGCCGTGCCCGACGATGAGCGAAGGACCGGCCGGGACCGCGCCCAGAGCGTGCTGGGCGGTGGCCGCCAGGGCGAAGAGGATGCCGCGCTCGCCCAAGGACGGGTCGAGGGGGACGAGGCGTGCGCCGGCGCTGACGAGATGGGAGGCGGCGCCACCGAACAGGCCGCGCACCGGGCCGAAACAGCGGGCCCCCGGTACGAACACGGTCTGCCCGACCGCGACGCCGGATTCCGCGCCGGCTTCGATCACGGTGCCGACGGATTCGTAGCCGGGCACCAGGGGGTAGCCCATCCCGGGAAACGCCGGCATCCGGCCGGACCAGAGCAGGCGCTCCGTGCCGGTGCTGATGCCGCTCCAGGCGACCGCGACCAAGGCGTCGGCCGGGCCGGGGGTATCGAGCGTGAGGGTGTCGAGGGCGATCCGTTCCGGTTCGTGGAGGACGATGGCACGCGCTTGCATGGTTCTGGCCCTCCCCTTGTCCGTGGGGCCATCGACGTGCGGCCCGTATGTGTCATCCTAGATAGACACTTTTATTCGTCAAGCATTACTTACGATTGGTGCTGTCTAATCGGTTGGACACGAGCAGTCGGGTCAGGAGGGGGCGGCGGGTCGGGACCTCGCGGACCCCGCCGAAACCGGCCTCGGCGAGCAGCTGCGTCAGCTCGGCGGCCGTGCGGCAGCGGCCGGTGCCCATGGCGAGGAGGTAGAAGCCGAAATAGGCGTCGGCCATCGCCTCGGCTCCGGGCGTGCCCGCCATGGGTTCGGCGATGAGAAGCGTGCCACCCGGGGGCAAAGCCGCGTGAGCCGCACGCAGGAGGGCGCGGACCTTGCCGTCGTCGTGGTCGTGGACCACCCGTACCAGCGAGACGAGATCGGCCCCGCTCGGCAGGGGATCGTCCGGGAAGGCGCCCCCGAAGGTTTTTGCGCGCGCGCTCAGGCCCGCTTCGGCGAAGGCCTTCTCCGCCCGGGCTGCCACGGCCGGCAGGTCGAACAGCATCAGGCCGAGGCCGGGGGCGTGGCGGGCGGCCTCCCGCAGGAAAGCGCCCTCGCCACCGCCGACATCGAGGATGCGGCGATGGTCACGGAGTGGATAGGCCTCGACGATGTCTTGCGCGATCAGGGACTGGGACGCGCCCATCAGGGTGCTGTAGGCCGCGACCGATTCAGCGCTCGCGGGATCGCCGCGGGCGGCGTCCGCATAGGCCCAGTAGCGCGACAGGTGGGTGGGGCCGGCTTCCCCGCGCAGGAGGGCGACGGGGTCGGCGAGGTCCGCGTAGAGAAGCGCGTGATGCTCGATCATCGCCGCAACCGAGGGGTTTCCGATGAGCGCCGCGCCGAGGTCGGCGAGGGCGAAGCGGCCGTCGGGCAGGCGGGCGAGGAGATCGAGGGCGGCCGCGGCCTTGAGGAGGCGTTCGGCCCGGTCCGGTGTGAGGCCGACGCGCGCCGCCACGACGTCCGGCGCCAGGGGGCCGTCGAACAGGATGCGGAACAGGTCGAGGCGCACGCAGGCGAACAGGGTCTGCGCGTAGACGAAGCCGGCGCAGAGATCGAACAGGGCCTTCGTGTTCGCCCGGGCGATGTTGCGCGTGAGGGGAAAGCCGGCGGCCCAGCGCTGGAAGCCCGGCTTGGCGATCGTGCGGGTGCGGAAGGCGCGCCACCGCGCGCGCCAAGAGTCTTTCGGCGGCGCGCTACCGCCGGGGAGCTTGTCCATGCCCGCCGCCGACGCCGTCACCGGTGGGGTGGCCATGGTGGCCGCCCGCCGTCAGGCCAGTTCCCGCACGAGATGGGCCGGCAGGAACAGCCGGGTCTGCGCTTCGATCTCGGCCCGGAGGGCATCGGCACCCGGGCAGGCCGGGATCACCTCGACGGCCTCGCGGGCGAGGCGCTTGAGGCGGGCGAGGGCGCCGCCCATGCCCAGCAGGGCGGCGGCGTTGGGCCGGCCCAGGGTCGCGTCGCGGCCCACCGGCTTGCCGACCTCCTCCTGGCGGCAGGCGACGTCGCGCAGGTCGTCGGCGACTTGATAGGCCTCGCCGAGGCATTCCCCCAGCAGGCGCCACGGCAGGGCCGGCGCACCGGCGGCCGCCGCCCCCGTCACGGTGGCGGCGGCGAACAGGGCGCCGGTCTTGGCCTGCTGGTACTCGGTGAGCGCCACGGTCGGCTCCGATTCCCAGGCCTGGCCCGCCACGATGCCGTTGGGCGAGCCCACCGCGCGGGCGACGAGGCCGACGAGGGCGGCGAGGCGGTGCGGCGAGCGCGTCGCCCCCCGCGCCAGGGTTTCGAAGGCCGAGACGATGAGGGCGTCCCCGGTCAGCACCGCCAGGGGCTCGCCGAAGGCGGCGTGGACGGAGGGCTGGCCCCGGCGCAGGGGGGCGTCGTCGAAGCACGGCAGATCGTCGTGGACGAGGGAGGCGCAGTGCAGCAGCTCGATGGCGGCGGCCGCCGCGTCCGAGGCCGCCGGGTCGTCGTCGCCGCAGGCCCGCGCCACGGACAGGCACAGGCGCGGCCGGATACGGTGACCGCCCGGGAACACGGCGTAGCGGATCGCCTCGGCGAGGCGCGGCGGGGCACCGGGTGCTTCCGCGTGGGCCACGGCGGTGTCGAGGGTGCGCTCGATGCGACGGTTGGCATCCATCTAACGTCTCTCCCGGCGGAAGCATCTGTCTTTTTGACTTGCCAACTGAAAGTGTCAGATAATATTGACACTCGTCAAGGATTGGTTTGGGTGGCGGAGGAGTCGGCGCGTGCGGGTCGTGGTCATCGGAGCGGGGATCGGTGGATTGGTGGCGGCCCTCCGGCTGGCCCATGCGGGCCTCGACGTGACCGTGCTCGAACGCGCCGCGCACCCGGGCGGCAAGATGCGCAGCGTCCCCGTCGACGGCCAAGCCGTGGAGGCCGGCCCCACGGTCTTCACCATGCGCTGGGTCCTCGACGAGATCTTTTCGGAATGCGGCGCGAGCCTCGAGGGGCGCGTCGCGCTCAGCCCGGCGGCGATCCTGGCGCGGCATACCTGGGGGCCGGACGGCCACCTCGACCTGTTCGCCGACCCGCGCGCCTCCCGCGACGCCATCGGGGCGTTTGCCGGCGCCCGCGAGGCCGAGGGCTACGACCGCTTCCGCGCCCGCGCCGAGGCGGTCTACCGGACCCTCGAAGGCCCGTTCATCCGGGGGCAGCGGCCGAGTCCCCTCGCCCTCACCCGCCGCGCCGGTCTGTCGGGGCTCGGCGATCTCTGGCGCATCCAGCCCTTCACCACCCTGTGGTCGGCGCTGGGGGATTATTTCGCCGATCCGCGCCTGCGCCAGCTTTTCGGGCGCTATGCCACCTATTGCGGCGCCTCGCCCTACCGGGCGCCCGCCACCCTGATGCTCGTCGCCCATGTCGAATCGCAAGGGGTCTGGCATGTCGCGGGCGGCCTCAGCGCCCTCGCCCGGGCGGTGGCGGATCTGGCCGCCGAGCGCGGTGCGCGCCTGCGCTATGGCGCCCACGTGGCACGCATCGTCACCGACCGCACCGGCGTCACCGGCGTGGACCTCGCCGATGGCGAGCGCATCCCGGCGGACGCGGTGGTCTGCAACGCCGATGCGGCGGCGCTGGGCGATGGGCTCTTCGGTGCGGATGTCGCCCGGGGGGCCGAGCGGGTTCCAGGAGCCGAGCGCTCGCTCTCGGCCGTGACCCTGTGCATGAACGCCCGCGCCGAAGGCTTCCCGCTCCTGCGCCACACGGTGTTCTTCTCCGGCGACTATGCCGCCGAGTTCGACGCCATCGCCCGGGGGCGGCTGCCCACCGACCCCACGGTCTATGTCTGCGCCCAGGACCGGGGCGACACGGCCCCTGACGTGTCCGGGGCCGAGCGCCTGCTCTGCCTCGTCAACGCGCCTGCGGGCGGCACCTTCACGCCTACGGAGATCGCCACATGCACGAGCGCCCTTCATCGCCGCCTGGGGGCCTCCGGGCTGACACTGACGGATACGCCCGCGACGGTGACGACGGAGCCGGCGGGGTTCGGGGCGCTGTTTCCGGGGACGGGGGGCGCCCTCTACGGGCGGGCCTCGCACGGCTGGATGGCCTCGTTCCAGCGTCCGGGGGCACGGACGGCGATTCCGGGGCTGTACCTCGCCGGGGGCAGCGTCCATCCGGGGCCGGGGGTGCCGATGGCGGCGCAATCGGGCCGGCTCGCGGCGGACAGCCTGCTGGCGGACCGGAGCACCGCCCGCGCTTCGATACGCCGGTCGGCCGCGGCGGCTACGTCTGGTGGTACGTCGATGCCCTGAGTGCCGATGGGCGCCAGGGGCTGACCATCATCGCCTTCATCGGCTCGGTGTTCTCGCCCTACTACGCCTGGGACAGGAGCCGCGACCCGTTCCGGCACTGCGCCGTCAACGTGGTGCTCTACGGGGAGCGGTCGAACCGCTTCTGCATGACCGAGCGCGGGCGCCGGGCCGTGTCGCGGGACGCGACGCATCTCGCCATCGGTCCGAGCGATCTCGCCTGGGACGGCACCACCCTCACCATCAACCTCGACGAGGTGACGGCACCGATCCCCTCACGGGTCCGCGGCACCGTGCGGGTTCGCCCCACCGGCCTCACCCCCGGCCCGTTCAGCCTCGATGGACAGGGCCGGCATCGCTGGTGGCCGATGGCGCCGTCCTCGCCCGTGGAGGTCGCCCTCACCGAGCCGTCGCTGACCTGGACCGGGACGGCCTACTTCGACACCAACCACGGCGATACGCCCCTTGAGGACGCCTTCACGGATTGGACCTGGTGCCGGGCCGATCTCACGGACGGCGCCGCGATTCTCTACGACGTGCGGCGCCGCGACGGCACCGTTCAGAACCTGTCCCTGCGCTTCGACGCCACCGGCGCGCCGCGCGACATCGATCCACCCCGCCCCGCCGCCCTGCCGGCGACTCGCCTGTGGCGCATTCCCCGCTCGACCCGCAGCGACGATGGCACGGCCCGGGTGGTGCGGACCTTCGAGGACACGCCGTTCTATGCCCGCTCCCTGCTGGAGACGACCCTCTGCGGGCAACGGGTGCGCCCGGTCCACGAGAGCCTGTCGCTCGACCGGTTCAAGAACCCCCTGGTGCGCTGGATGCTGCCGTTCCGGATGCCGCGTCCGCTCGGGTGAGGCGGGCCTTCGTGTCCGACGGATGGTCGGTCGCGCTCACGAATCGCCGGCCTCGGCCTTCGCGCGGGCGGCCGCCTCCCGGTCGCGGCGGATGCCGCGCTTGAGCGCCACGAGCTGCCAGAGGGCGAGACCGAGCGCCAGGCCGAACACGAGGCCGATGTCGAGGGCGGCGAAGAACGGGTCGCTCACGGGACGGCGTGCGAGGACCCCTCGGGCGCGAAGGCGGGTCCCGCAAAGGTCTCGCGCTCGCGCAGGGTCTCGACGAGGTCGAGGACCCGGGCCATCTGGCCGGGCACGTCCCACCAGGCCGGACCGGCGGGCACCGGCTGTGCGGCCACGGCCGCGACGAGGAACGCGACCTCGGCCAGGGGCGGCGCATGGCGATCCTGCGCGGGCGCGAAGGTGGGCGTCAGGGTGGCGCGGGCCAGGAGCGCCGCCTTGCGCCGGCCATCGACGCGAGCCCGGGTGGTCACCGGATCGAGGTCCTGGCGCTCCAACTCCCGTCCGATCTCGGCGTAGATGAGCCGGGCCGCGCGGATCGCCGGCCGGCAGGCGCGCGGCAGGCCGGAGAGGCCCGCTTCCGAGCGGATGTAGAGGAGGTCCGCCGCCGCGAGCAGCCGGGCGACGACGCCCGCCAGGGCCGGGCTCGGGTGCGGGTCGGTCAGGAAGGCCTCCGGATCGATCCCGGCTTCTCTCAGCCAGTCGACGGGCAGGTAGAGCCGGCCCGCACGGGCATCCTCACCGACGTCGCGGGCGATATTGGTGAACTGCATGGCGATTCCGAGGTCGCAGGCCCGGGCGAGGACGGCCGGATCGCGTGACCCCATTATCAGGGTCATCATCACGCCGACGCTGGCGGCGACCCGGGCGGCGTAGGCGGTGAGGTCGGAGAGCGTCGCGTAGCGCCGGCCCTCCCCATCCCAGGCCAGCCCCTCGATGAGCGCCATGGGCAGGGCCTGCGGGATGGCGTGGGCGACGACGAGGTCGGCGAGCGCCCGGTCGGCGGGGGCGTCGGCGGGGCGCCCGTCATAGGCGCGGGTCAGGCGGGCGGACAGGCGGGCCGCGGCCGCTGTCCGGGCGACGGGCGCCACGTCGTCGACGGCGTCGTCGGACAGGCGGCAGAACGCGTAGAGCCCGTAGGCCGGGCGCCGGACATGGGCCGGCAGAAGGGCGGAGGCGGCAAAGAAGCTGCGCGAGCCCGCCCGGATCGCGTTCCGGCACGCGGCCCGGTCGGCGGCGTCGGCGTGCGGCGTCGCCCAGAGGGGCGGCCTGTCGGGCTCGGGGGTTGCCCAGAAGGACGGCCTGACGGCCTCAGGCGAAGACGCGCGCATCCGGCACCACGGAATCGAGGACTCGGGCAGAGGAGAGGACGCCGGGCAGTCCGGCGCCCGGATGGGTGCCGGCCCCGACGAGGTAGAGGTTGCGCACGTTCTCGGACGCATTGTGCGGCCGGAACCACGCCGATTGCGTCAGCACGGGTTCGAGGCCGAAGCCGGATCCGCGATAGCTCAGGAAATCGCTGGCGAAGTCGTTGGGGGTCGTGACTTTCGACGTAACGAGGCTCTCGGAGAGCCCCGGCATCACCGTGGCTTCCAGATGCCGCGCGATGGCCTCCCGGTAGGGTTCGGCGAGCGCCGCCCAATCCTGGCCGCCGTCTAGGTTCGGCACCGGCGACAGCACGTAGAACGCGTCGTGTCCGGGCGGGGCCAGCATCGGGTCGGTGGCGGTGGGCCGATGCAGGTAGAGGCTGAAATCCTTCGCCAGACGCTTCTTGGTGAAGATGTCCTCGATGAGGCCGCGATAGCGCGGGCCCATCAGGATGGTGTGGTGGGCGACATCGGGAAATTTCTTGCTGGTGCCGAAGTACCAGACGAACAGGCCCATGGAGGAATGCGCGCGCCCGAGGCGCCGGGCATTCCAGCGTTTGGCGGTGCCGCCGAGCAAAGTCCCGTAGGTGAAGGCCGAATCGGCGTTCGACACCACGATCTCGGCCGGGATCGCTTCGCCATTCGCCAGGGTGACGCCCGTGGCTTTTCCACCCGCCACGGTGATGCGGGCGACGTCGGCGCCACAGCGTAGCGCCCCGCCCTGCCCCCGGATGAGGTCGCATAGGCCGTCGACGAGGCGTCCAGTGCCGCCCATGGCGAAGTGGACGCCCCAGCGCCGCTCGAGATGGGCGATGAGGCAGTAGATCGCGCTCGCCCGGAACGGGCTTCCGCCGATGAGCAGCGGGTGGAAGGAGAAGATCGTCCGCAGGCGCTCGTCGCGGATGTAGCTGGCGACGAGGTCGTAGACCGAGCGGTGACCACCGAGGCGCAGCAGGCTCGGCATGATCCGCAGCATGTCGGTGACCGACGAGAACGGCACGTGGCCGAGTTCCTCGAACCCGACCCGGCAGATCGCCTCGGAGCGGGCCATGAAGGCCTCGTATCCGGCGACATCGGCGGATGAGAACTTCGCGACTTCGGCCCGCATGGCGGCGATGTCGCCGCTGTAGTCGAAGGTGGCGCCGTCGTCGAAGCGGATGCGGTAGAACGGCCGCATGGGCACGAGCGTCACATCGTCGTCCATGCGCCGGCCGCACAGGCGCCACAGCTCCTCGAACAGGAACGGCGCCGTGACGATGGTCGGGCCGGCGTCGAAGGTGAATCCGTCCTGGCGGTGGACGCGGGCGCGACCGCCGGGCTGCTCCAGGCGCTCCAGCACCGTGACCCGGTAACCCCGGGCGCCGAGGCGGATCGCCGCCGCCAGACCGCCGAAGCCGGAGCCGATCACCACCGCGTGGGCGCGCGGATCGGAGCTCGTCACAGGGTTCGGCATGTCGGCGAGTGTCAACATAAGGTGACACTAATCCGCGTCCGCGACGGGACGCAAGCGCTGTTTTACGCCTCTGCCGCGGCCCGTGCCGGGCTGAGCTGGCGGATGATCCCGGCGACCGCCGCGGGCGCCTCCTCGTGGGCGAGGTGGCCGAGGTTGCGCAGCAATTCGACCCGCGCATGGGGCAGGCGCTTCTGCAGGGCGAAGGCGGTGTCGGGCGAGATCGCCCGGTCGTCGCCGCCCACCACCAGGGTCGTCGGCACGGTGAGCCGGGTGATGGCGCGGTCCAGCGCCGCCAGATCCCAGTTCGCCATCATGCCGAGTGCTCCGGCGACGTGGCCGGGGCAGCGGAACAGGCGCCGATAGAGATCGAGCCCCCCGGCATCGAGACGCGAGCCGGTGCCGCGGATGAGGCGCTCCACCGCCGGGCGGTCGGCGGTCCAGGCGAAGATTCGCGGCGTCACCGAATTGAGGAACAGCATCCGGGCGAGACTCGGGAACAGCACGGATGCGAGGCCGGGAAACGGCGTCAACGCCCCGTTGAGGGCGACGAGGTGGCGGGGGGCGAGGCCGTCGAGGCAGAGCCGGACGAGGAGCGCGGCGCCGGCAGAGTGGCCGACCATCACCTCCGGGACCACCCCGAGGGCGGAGAGGAGATCACGGATCGCCGCCGCCATGCCGGGCAGGGACAGGCGGTTCGCGGGCAGCGGATCGGTGAAGGCGTGGCCGGGGAGATCCGGCGCCACGACGAAGAAATCCTGCGCCAGCAGGGGAGCGAGGCCGCGCCACGAATGGGTGGCCGCGCCGGTGCCGTGCAGGAGCAGGAGCACCGGAGCAGCGGCGTCGCCGAAGGTCTGGACGTGCCAGGTCAGGCCAGAGGCTTCGACGAAACGGCTGGCCTCGCGGTGGGGCCAATCCGCGCCTTCGCGCTCCCAGGCGGGTCGATCGCTCGGCGCGGACATGATCGCTCCCTCAGGTCGCCGCCCGGATGGCGGCACGCATCGCCCCCGCATCGGCGTAGGGCAAGGGGAGATAGCGCGCACCCATGGCCTCGGCGATGCGGCGGGCGGTGTCCTGCGGCCGGGCCGCCGTGTCGATGAGGATGGTGCGGACCCCGTCGGCCCGCAGGGCCGTGGCTGCCGCGAGGGCGTCGGCGCCTGCCTGCGTACGGCCGGCCGCACCCGCGCGCGTGATGTTGGCGCGTCCGTCCGTGAGCACCACCACCACCGGCGTTCCCCCGCCCCGGTGCACGCTCCGGGCGAGTGCCGCCGCTGCATCGAGGCCCGCAGCCAGCGGCGTGCCCCCGCCTCCGGGCAGCGCGCTCAAACCCCGCCGCGCCCGCGCCAGGGCGCGGGTGGGTGGTAGGATCAACTCGGCCCCGAGCCCGCGAAACGCCAGGACGGCGACGCGGTCCCGGCGAGTATAGGCTTCGGCCAGGAGCAGCTCCACGGCGCCCTTGGCCTCGGCGAGGCGTTCGAGGGCGGCCGAACCCGAGGCATCGACGGCGAAGATCGTCGTGGTCTGCGTGCGCTGGACGAAGCGCGTGACGCGTAGATCCTCCGGGCGGATCCGGATGCCCTGGGGCTCGCCCGCCGTCCGGCGCAAACGCTGCCAGGGTGCGGCGGCGCGCAAGGTGTCGATGAGGGAGAGGCGTCCCTGGCGCGGATCGCCGGCGCGCGCGCCCAGGGGCCGTCCGGCGCGCGGCGACGCGGCGGCGGCCCCCGCTTTGCCGGCCCGCGGTTGGCGCGGGCGTGCTCCCGCCGCGATGAGCCCGGCGAGAAGATCGCGCGGAAGGGCGCTGCGCGCGGCCTCGACCATGCGCTGGTCGAGGGAGGCGGAGGTCTCCTCGTGCTCGGTGGGGGTATCCGGTTCGGGCGTGGTCTCCTCCGGCGCGGACTCCTCGGGCACGGCGGCCCCGGGCGTCGGTTCGGCTGTGGGCATCCGCGTCGCCCTCGGGCCGAGGACGAGGCGTGCGGCCCGGATCGTATCGTTCTCGCCCGGAACCGCACGCCCCTCGAGACGGGCGAGCAGCCGCGCGACTCGGGCGGCCAGGAGCGGACCGCGGAGCGACACCACCCCGAGGGCGTCGGCGGCCCGGCACAGGGCGCCGAGAACGTCCTCTGCCCCCGGATCGGACGCTTCGGCGTGGGACGGGTCGTCCACCGGGACCGCATCGCGCCAGGGGACGTCCGTGAGATCGATGTGCAGGGCGAGGCGGTCGGCCAGGGCGTCCGGCACGGCCTCGTCGTCGCCCTGACCCTCATCGAGAAGGATCACCCCGAGGCGTGCCGGGTGGCATCGTCCGAGGCCGTCGCGCTCCACCCGTACGGTGCCGGTGTCGAGGATCGCGGCGAGACGGGCCGCCTGCCCGGGTGACAGGCGTTCGGCCATGGGAACGACGAGGAGGCCGCCATCGGTCTCGGCCAGAAGCCCGGTCTCCGCCACGGGACGTCCGGCCGCGAGGGTGGCGGGTAGATCGAGGCCGCCGAGCAGGCGCGCATCGGTGATGCTGCCGGGCATCCGCCTCATCGGCCTGTCGCTCGGAAGGGCTACGCGCAGGGCTGCGAGCCAGGCCTCGCGTACGGGGCCCGCGCCGGCACGCACGACCACGCCGCCGACCCCGTGTGGATCGGCCGCCGCGAGGCGCGCCACCAGCACCGCGTCGGCCCAGGTGGTCACGGGGCGAAAACCTCCGCCACGGCCCGGGTGACGCGGGCGGTGGACCCGGATTCGTCGAGCGGATTGCGGCGCAGGCGATGGCGCAGGGCCGCCGGGGCGATGCGGGCGAGGTGATCGACGCCGACGGTGTCGGCCGCCTCCAGGGCCGCGAGCGCCCGGGCCGTGCGCATGAGGGTGAGTTCGCCCCGCAGTCCGTCGGTCCCGAGTGCGAGGCAGAGCCGGGCGGCCGCCTCCAGGGTGGCGTCGGGCACGGTGAGCGACGGCAGGTGCGCGCGGGCGCGGGTGAGGGTCTCGCGGATCGCCGCGTCCGCCCCGGCATGGGCGGCGCAGAACGCCTCCGGATCGCGCTCGTAGGCGTCGCGGCGACGCACTACGTCGATGCGGGTCGGCAGGTCCGTCGGCGTCGTCACCTCGACGGCGAGGCCGAAGCGGTCGAGGAGCTGTGGGCGCAACTCGCCCTCCTCCGGGTTGCCGCTGCCCACCAGCACGAAGCGGGCGGGATGGCGGATGCTCAGGCCCTCGCGCTCCACGGTGTTGATCCCCGACGCTGCGACATCGAGGAGGAGGTCGACGAGGTGATCGTCTAGGAGATTGACCTCGTCGATGTAGAGGAAGCCCCGGTTGGCCCGCGCCAGCAACCCCGGCTCGAACGCCTTCTGCCCGTGGGCGAGCGCCCGTTCGAGGTCGAGGGCGCCCACCACCCGGTCCTCGGTGGCGCCGAGCGGCAGGTCCACCACCGGCACCGGGACGGTGTGGACCTTCAGGCCGCCGGCGTGGTCGCGGCAGACGTGGCACAGATCGCCCGGCCGTGCGGGATCGCAGGCATAGGGGCACCCGGCCACCGCCCGCATGGGCGGCAGGAGGGCGGCGAGCCCCCGGATCGCCGTGGATTTGCCCGTGCCGCGATCGCCGAAGACGAGGACGCCGCCGACGGACGGGTCCACGGCCGCGATGAGGAGCGCCTGGCGCATCTCGTCCTGGCCGACGATGGCCGAGAACGGGAAGCTCGGGGCTGGCGCGTACGGCGCCGTGTCCGGACGCGCCGGCTTCGCCCGTCCCGCCGCCCGGATCACGCCGGTCTCCGCGTTCGGGGGTGCGACGGAGGCCGGTTTACGATGCACCGCGTGGGTCGATCCGTTGACGATCATGGGGCCGATTTCACCTTGTCTCGACGCGTCGTTCGCATCTCCCCGTGTGATGGGGAGCAGGGTCTACTCGGCTGCCGCGCGCTCGACGCCCATCCGGCCCCAGATGGTGCTGAGCGCATTCACCAGGTGGTCGATGTCGGCATCCGTGTGGAGCGGGGACGGGGTGATGCGCAGGCGCTCGGTGCCGCGCGGGACCGTGGGATAGTTGATCGGCTGGACGTAGATGCCGAACGTGTCGAGCAGGGTGTCGCTGATCGCCTTGCACAGCACGGGGTCGCAGACCATCACCGGCACGATGTGGCTGTCGTTGGGCAGGTACGGGATGCCGGCCGCGTCGAGGCGCGCGCGGACGGTGGCGACCCGCTCCTGATGCCGGGTGCGCTCCGATCCACTGGCCTTGAGGTGACGGATGCTGGCCGCCGCGCCCGCCGCCACGGCGGGCGGCAGCGAGGTGGTGAAGATGAAACCCGAGGCGAAGCTGCGGACGAAATCGCAGAGCTTCGCCGAGGCGGTGATGTAGCCGCCATGCACCGCGAACGCCTTGCCCAGCGTCCCCTCGATGACGTCGAGGCGGTGGGCGAGGCCGTCGCGCTCGGAGATGCCGCCGCCGCGTTGCCCGTAGAGGCCGACCGCGTGGACCTCGTCGAGGTAGGTGAGCGCGCCGTGGGCTTCCGCCACGTCGCAGATCTCCGCGATGGGGGCGATGTCGCCGTCCATGGAGTAGACGGACTCGAAGGCCACGAGCTTCGGGCGGGAGGGGTCGACCAGACGCAGCTTGCGGTCGAGATCCTCCGGGTCGTTGTGGCGGAAGATGTGGCGCTCGGCCCGGCTCGCCTTGATGCCCTCGATCATCGAGGCGTGATTCTCGGCGTCGGAAAACACCGCGCAGTTCGGGAGCTTGCCCGCGAGGGTGCCGAGCGCCGCCCAGTTGGAGACGTAGCCGGAGGTGAACAGGAGCGCGGCCTCCTTGCCGTGGAGGTCGGCGAGCTCCTGCTCCAGCAGCACGTGATAATGGTTGGTGCCCGAGATGTTGCGGGTGCCGCCGGCCCCGGCGCCGCAGCGGTCGAGGGCCTCGTGCATGGCATCGAGCACAACCGGGTGCTGGCCCATGCCGAGATAGTCGTTGGAGCACCACACGGTGACCGGGCGGGTGCCGCCGGGGGTGTGATGCGTGGCGTGGGGGAAGCGGCCGTTGTGCCGCTCCAGGTCCGTGAACACCCGGTAGCGGCCCTCGCGGTGGAGGCCGTCGAGTTCGGCGGCGAAGAAGTTTTCGTAGTTCATGGCCTGTCCCCTTCCCGTTCTCTGCAGTGGTCTTTGCCCGTTCTTGTGGCGAAGGTCGCGAGGCGACGCTCAGCCGACGGTTTCGTGCGCCTCCCGGCTCCGGGCCGTGAGGGGTGGCGTAGCGACCGCGCCGTAATCCGCCCCACCGCCCATGGGGGCTGCGCGCGGGGCGGCGTTCTTCCCCGGCAGGCTCCACTGCCACAGGGCGGCCGAGGGCAGCGGCAGCATGAGGAAGCCGTGCTCCAGGGTGGCGAGTGCCATGAGCGTCGTGACGACGGTGAAGCCGACGAGCTCGTGGGCGCCGATGCCCTCCCCCAGGGCGGCGGCGGCCAGCCAGAGGGTGCCGGACGCGGCCGCCGCGACGGAGAGCGGGAACAGCGGGTTCATCGCCCGGTTGCGCAGGAAGCCGGCGAGATAGGCGAGGTGGGCGGGCAGGAACTCGGCGTTGAGGTTGCGCACGCCGAGAAACATGTTGAGCCGGGCCGAGAGGTTCATGGCCGCGAGGATGAGGTAGGTCCACAGCGCGAAGCGGTTGGGGCCGCCCCAGGTCAGCCACAGGATCGCCAGGCCGCCGGCGATGATGGCGACTTCGTGCCAGAGGCTGGTGGCCAGCGCCGCCCGGAAGCGGGCGAACCCGCGTGCGCCCGGTGGGCACGCCACCGTGCGTGGCCCGGAGACGAAGCCCATGTAGTAGCTCATCTCCTGCCAGCCCCAGACGAGCAGCGCGCCGGTGAAGGCGGTGTAGGCCCCCGCTTCGGTGGTGTCCGCCGCGCTGGTGCCGATGGCCCACAGGGCTCCGGCGAGCACCAGGGTGCCGCCCGCCATGCTCCAGGGATGGGTGGAGCGCGGGCGGTGATCGAGCAGGATGATGAGCCCGGTGGAGAACCACCAGATCACCACCGCGTAGAGGGCGGGGACGGCGTAGGCGGCCATCGCCCTACCAGACCGGCTCGAGGCGGATTTCGGCCGGCATCGGATTGTCGAGGGTCGGCAGTGCGTAGAGCCGGGCGAAGTTCACCGCCGAGGCCGCGATCCAGGCGCCGTGCTTGAGCTTGCCCATCAGTCCGCCCTGCGCCTTGGCGTCGGCGATGCCGTTGGAGCAGGCGAGCAGCCGGTCGAGGGCCCGCTTGAACTTCGGGCTCTCGAGATCGAGGGTGAGCGGGAAGGTCTGCTTCGAGATTTCCGAGGTGATGCGGAACACCTTGAAATCGTAATCGGTCGGATCGACGCCGAGCGCCTTGTGGAAGGCCGGGCGGCAATGGTCACGCACATACATGGTCGCGAACACGGCGAGCAGGAAGAACTTGATCCAGTAGCGGTTCACGCCCGTGGTCAACTTCGGGTTGGCGCGCATCAGCAGGGCGAAGGCTTCGCCGTGGCGGAACTCGTCGTTGCACCACTTCTCGAACCACTTGAAGATCGGGTGGAAGCGCCGCTCGGGATGGCGCTCCAATTCGCGAAAAATGGTGATGTAGCGGGCGTAGCCGATCTTCTCGGAGAGGTAGGTGGCGTAGAAGATGAATTTTGGGCGAAAGAAAGTGTATTTCTTGGACTTGGTCAGGAAGCCCAGGTCTACGCCGATACCGAAATCCTTCAACACGTCGTTGATGAACCCGGCGTGGCGAGCCTCGTCGCGGCTCATGAAGCCGAACAGTTCGCGGATATCGGGGTTCTTGGCGCGCTTGCGCATCTCCGCGTAGAGCACGCAGCCGGAAAACTCGGCGGTGATGGACGACACGAGGAAGTCCATGAACTCCTTACGCAGGTCCGGATCGAGGCCGGACATGTCGGCGTCGAAGTCGGAATTGCGGGTGAAGTGGCGCTTGTTCGGGTCCTCGCGCAGCTCGGCGATGAGCTTGTCCCAATCCGCGCGCACGGGCTCGACGTCGGTGCGGTCGAGCTCCTCGAAGTCCGTGGTGTAGAAGCGCGGCGACAGGAAGGTGGTCTCGTGCGCGGCCTTGGTGCCCTCATTCATGGGCAGCTTGGGCTTCACGGTCTGGTGCTGGATCGAGACGGTCACAGGCGCCTCCTCTCGGAAAAGCTGACTTCGTAGAGTTCGGTGAGTTCGAGGTGCCCGGCGAGCTTGGTCCAGAACCGCTCCAGGCGTCCGGCCCGGATCACCGTGGCGGTGCGGCGGACCGTGAGACGCTCGCCGTAGGGGACGCTCACGGGGGAATCGTGGACGAGGACCTCGTCGCCGGGCTCGATGTCGAAGTCGGCGTCGAGGGTCACGTGGGCATGGAGGCTCTCGGGCGTCTGCTCGATCTCCACGGTACAGGGCACCTCGACGGTGCGGCGGCCGTTCAGCCAGGCGATCATCGGGGGGCTCCGGGCTCGGGCAGCAGGCGGGCGAACGCGACGAAGTTCGACGGACCGAAGGCGCCGAGATTGACCGCGCGGCCGGTGAGCTCGTCGTCGAGGGCAAGGCTGCCGTCGTCGAAATGGGTGAGGCGGAACGGTGCCTCACGGCCGAACCCGGCACGCAGGCGAGCCTGGCCGAAGCCCCTCAGGGTGGCGCGCATGAAGTTGTCCTGGCCCGGCTCCACGGTGGCGACGAGGGTGCCCTTCACCGCGTCGCGCAGGAGGATCGCCCCGTCCGCCCGGTCCTCGGCGGTCAGGCGCAGGGTACGGACAGGCTGTGCCGGGGGCATTCGCGTCAGGCCGACCCCTTCGTACCGGGCGATGCCGATGGTCCCGAGGGCGAAGGCGAGGAGAAGGCCGGCGCCGACGGGGAACCAGCTCGCTCGGCCCATGGGGGCGTTCAGAGTGCGTCCACTCACGGGATGGCTCCTTCAGCTGGCGGTGGCGAGACGGGGGCCGCGGGCGCGGGGCCGGATCACTGGGGTGGCGGCCTCCTCTTCGACCTCCCGGGCCGCCGCGAGGGCGCGGGCGAGGATGGCCGAGACATCGGCCGCGTCGGGCACCGAGCGCATCATCGGCTCGGGGGCCGTCACGTGCCACGGTCGGGCATGGGGCCAGAGGTGGAGATAGGCGATGCGGTTGCCGGGCTTCACCCGCAGGGCGAGGTCGCCGGTGCCGTCGGAGAAGTGCCGGCAGCCGGCGCCGTCCACGAGGCCGAAGGGCAGGTTCAGGGTCATGGGCAGGGCGATGCCGACCCGCATCACCACCCGGCGGTTGGTGATGGTGTAGGTGGTCGAGCGCGCCGAGAGCCAGCCGAGGAAGCCGAGGAGCGCCACGGCGCCGGTGCCGATGGCGAGCGTCGGCCCGGCGGCGATCGCGGCCTCGACGAGCCGGCCCTCCGCCGCGAGGGGGACGGCCGCCCAGAGGGCCAATCCGAAAAACCACAGGGCCACGAGGCGGATGTGCAGGGCGCGCAGTCCGATGGCGAGGCCGCCGGGGCGGCCCTGCCAGAGGATGTGTTCGCCAGCGGGCAGCGGGGCCGGCAGGCCGGGCGGCGCGTCGAAGCGGTTGGCGGGGACGCCGTGGGTCTGGCTGAGGGCTCGGGTCACAGGAAGGCCTCCTGTCGTCCGGGGGTCGCGTAGAGGGTGCCGGCACCGAAGAAGGCCATGATCCGCTCCTCCTCGTAAAGGGTCACCGAATCCGGGTCCCTGTGGGCGGGGATGTCGGCGAACTGGTGGGCCAGCAGCGCCTCGGTCTTCACGGTGCGCGAGAAGCGGCCCGTGCGGCAGAAGGTGTTGGGCATCAGCACGCGCCGACCGCCGGCACCGAGTTCCACCTCGTAGTAGCGCACCATGGATTCTCCCCGATCGACCCAGAGGTCGGAGACGGTGCCGGCGGGTTGCCGGTCGGCGCCGAACACGGTCATGCCGATGGGGTTGGGGCCGTCCTCGTGGACGACGAAATGCTCGGCCACCCGCAGGGGAACGATCCGCTTGTCGCCGTCCCAGGTGCGGTCGTGGGAATCGTCTCGGTCGGCGAACGAGCCGGGGCCGATCTGGTCGTGCAGACCGTCGGTGTCGGGCTCCAGGGGGGCGCCCGGCCAGACCTCGTGCTTGTGGCCGCGGTAGTTCCAGGTGTTGGGACCCTCGTGCGGCGGAGCGGTCTTCACCTCGCCGTTGGAGAGGTGGAAGAATTTCGGCGTCGGGATCAGGATGGGGTCCGGGGTGGCGCGCCGGCCCGGCAGCCCCTCGGCCTCCAGGGGGTAGCCCTCGCGCCGATCCTCGCGGCGCAGGTAGAAGATCAGGCCGGCGAAGAAGATCCAGAACGCGTAGAGGACCACCTGCGCGACGTCGACATAGCCTGTGATCTCACCTCTCGACATGGCGTGTCTCCCGGTTCTCAGACGGATGGATTGGGCAGGGCGGACGGGGTTTCGGCCGTGGCGGAACGGTCCGCGCGGCGTCGGGCGTCGGGATCGCGCACGAGGGGGCCGATGGCGACGAGGGTCGCGAACAGCAGGGCGATCTCGAGGTGGTAGACCATGAGGTAGCCGGTGGAGGCCTGGTTCATCCCCTCCCCCAGGGCGCCCGAGGTGGCGAGATAGGAGCCGAGGTCGCGCAGGATGCCGCTCGCCGCGATGGCGACGCCGGCGGCACTCGCCTGCACGGCGCCCCAGGCGCCGAGCGCGAGACCCGTCTCCTCCGGCCCGGCCTTGGCCATGGAGGCCGTGAGGGTGCCGTGGGCGAACAGGCCGCCGCCCAGGCCGATGAGGGTGACGCCGAGCGCGAAGAGCGGGATGGAACCGAGGGGCGCGGCGAAGATCACCGCGCAGAAGGCGAGGATGCCGATGCCGGTGCCGGCCGCCGCCACCCGGAAGGGGTCGCCGCCCCGGCCGAGCCAGCGCGCGGCGAGCAGAAGGCCGAGGCCGCCGCCGGCCGCCAGCATCGCGGTGAGCGCCGTGGTCGCCGCCACCGGCAGGTGCAGGATCTGCCCGCCGTAGGGTTCGAGCAGGATGTCCTGCATGGAGAAGGCGGCGGTGCCCAGCCCCGTGGCGACGAGGCGCCGGCGGGCGAGGCCGCTGTTGGCGTAGGCCGCCCAGGACTCCGAGAAGGTCTGGCGCGGGGCGTGCCTGTCGGTGCGCGACGGATCGCGCGCCTCCTGCTTCCACAGGGCGATGCCGTTGAGCACGATGGTGACCACCGCCGCGCCCTGGATCACCTTGATGAGGCGCAAGGCCGAGAAGTCGGCGAGCAGCAGGCCGAACACCACGGCGCTGACCAGCATGCCGAGGAGCAGCATCACGCAGAGGAGCGCCACCACCTTCGGGCGGACGTGGGCGGGCGCGAGGTCGGTGGCCAGGGCCAGACCCACGGTCTGGGTGGTGTGGAGGCCGGCGCCCACGAGGACGAACGCGAGCGCGGCCGCCACATGCCCCGGCCAGGTCGGCCCCGTGGTGTCGCCCGACAGGATCAGGAGGGCGAACGGCATGATGGCGAGCCCGCCGAACTGCAGCAGGGTGCCGAACCAGATGTAGGGGACCCGGCGCCAGCCCAGGACCGAGCGGTGCGTATCGGAGCGGAAGCCCACCAGCGCCCGGAACGGCGCGAAGATCAGGGGCAGCGACAGCATCACGGCGACGATCCAGGCCGGCACGTCGAGCTCGACGATCATCACGCGATTCAGCGTGCCGATGAGCAGCACGGCGGCCATGCCGACGGTGACCTGGAACAGGGCGAGCCGGAGCAGGCGCCCCAGGGGCAGCTCGGCGGTGGCCGCATCCGCGAACGGCAGGATGCCGGGTCCGAGCCGCATGAGGCCCCGGGCCATGGTGTCACCGAGGCGGGTCACCGTGCCGCCGTCCCGGCGGCGGGCGTGCGGGCGAGCTCGAAGGCCTGCGACAGGTAGAAGCCGCTGTTGACCCGGTGCGTCCGCGCGAGGCCGAAACCGGACAGGACCGGTTCGGCCGCCACGCGGCGGCGCAGGGTCGCCTCCGCCACCGGCACGATGGCCGGGGCCCGGTCGGCACGGGGGAAGGCCCGGCCTGTCCAGTGCATCAGGGTGAGGAGCGGCGTGCGCGGCGCCACGGTGAAGACCACGGAGCCGTCGGTACGCAGGGCGAGTTCGGCGAGCGCCCGGACGATGTCGGGAGTGGCGTAGTGGATCAGGGAATCCATCGCCACAACGTGGTCGAAGCGCCCGAGCCAGGGGTCGAGCATATCGCCGACGCGAAAGTCGATGCGGGCGGCTTCGGGGTGCTCGGCGAGGCGCTCGCGGGCGAGGCCGACGAGGGTCGGCGAGACGTCGATGGCCACCACCGCGGCGCCGCGCCGCGCCGCCTCGAGGCTGAGCGCCCCGGTGCCGCAGCCGGCATCGAGGACGCGCCGGCCGGTGAGATCCTCCGGCAGCCACGACAGGAGGTTCGCCCGCATGGCGTCGCGCCCGGCGCGCACCGTGGCGCGGATCTTCGACACCGGCGCGTCGGAGGTCAGGCGCGCCCAGGCGTCGACCGCCGTGCGGTCGAAGTAGGTGGTGAGCTGCGAGCGGCGGGTCGCGTAGCTGGTCATGGCGCGCCCTCCCCTCAATCGAAGCCGAGGAATTCGAACAGGTCGCGGTCCTTCATCGGGATCGCGGCCAGCGGCTTGCCGCCAGCCCAGAGATGGGCGGCCAGCCGCATGTACTCGTCGGTGACGGCGATGAGTTCGGGCGTCGGCTCCATCTCGAACAGGGTCGACTTCTTGAGGCGCGAGCGGCGCACCACGTCGAGGTCGGGAAAGTGCGCGATGCGCTCCAGGCCCACCGCGGCGTTGAAGCGGTCGATCTCGTCGGTCTTGGCCGAGCGGTTGGCGATGACGCCGCCGAGCCGCACGGGGTAGTTCTTCGATTTCGCGTGGATCGCCGCGACGATGCGGTTCATGGCGAAGATCGAGTCGAAGTCGTTGGCGGTGACGATGAGGGCCTGGTCGGCGTGCTGGAGCGGCGAGGCGAAGCCGCCGCAGACCACGTCGCCGAGCACGTCGAAGATCACGACGTCGGTGTCCTCGAGAAGGCGATGCTCCTTGAGAAGCTTGACCGTCTGGCCGACGACGTAGCCGCCGCAGCCCGTGCCGGCGGGGGGCCCCCCCGCCTCGACGCACATCACGCCGTTGTAGCCCTCCGCCACGAAGTCCTCGATGCGCAGCTCCTCGGAGTGGAACTGCACGGCCTCGAGGGCGTCGATCACGGTCGGGGCCAACCGCTTCGTCAGCGTGAAGGTCGAATCGTGCTTCGGGTCGCACCCGATCTGCAGGACGCGTTTTCCGAGCTTCGAGAACGCCACCGAGAGGTTCGACGAGGTGGTGGACTTGCCGATGCCGCCCTTGCCGTAGACGGCGAACACCTTGGCGGTGCCGATCTTGAGGTTCGGGTCGAGTTCGACCTGAACGCTTCCTTCAGGTTGCCGCGACGCGACCGGATTGCGGATGGCGATGTTCATGCTGCGACCCCTGCGGTGATGCCTTCGAGACGGTCTTCGAGCTCGTCGCCGGCCTCGCGCAAGGCATCGAGCATGGCGGCGTCGGGCTTCCAGAAGCCGCGTTCGTGTGCCTCGATCAGGCGGTTGGCGACCTTGGCCGACGCGGTCGGATTGAGGGCCGCCATGCGTTCGCGCATGGCCGGATCGAGGACGAAGGTGGCGGTGATCTCGCGGTAGACCCACGGGTCGACCTGCGCGGTGGTGGCCGACCAGCCCATGGTGTTGGTGACGTGGGTCTCGATCTGGCGCACGCCCTCGTAGCCGTGGGCGAGCATGCCCTCGTACCATTTCGGGTTGAGGATGCGGGTGCGGGTCTCGATGGCGACCTGCTCGTTGAGGGAGCGGACGCAGCCCTCGCCCCGGGTCTGGTCGCCGATATAGACCGGTGCCTCGACCCCGCCTTTCGCCCGCTTCACCGCCCGGCTGATGCCGCCGAGCGTATCGAAGTAATGGTCCACGGTGGTGACGCCGAGTTCCACGGAATCGAGGTTCTGATAGGCGAGATCGACGTCGGCGAGCACGCTCTTCAGGAGCGCGGAATGCTGCACCGGGCGCCCGTCGCGGCCATAGGCGAAGCCCTTGCGCCGGGAGTAGGTCTCGGCGAGTTCGTCTTCCGCGTCCCAGCGGCCGTTCTCGACGAGGTGGTTGACGTTGGAGCCGTAGGCGCCCTCGGCGTTGCCGAAGACCCGGAGTGCGGCCGTCTCGAAGTCGCCGCCGTGGACGCGCTGGTATTCGAGGGTGTGGAGGCGGACGAAGTTCCGCTCCACCGGCTCGTCGGCCGAGGCCGCGAGCAGGCAGGCCTCGGCCAGCAACTTGATCTGCAGGGGCAGCAGGTCGCGAAAGATGCCCGAGAGGGTGACCACCACGTCGATGCGCGGTCGGCCGAGCTCTTCGAGGGGGATGAGTTCGGCGCCGGCGAGCCGGCCGTAGCCGTCGAAGCGGGGCCGGGTGCCGAGCAGCGCCAGGACCTGGGCGATGGGGCCGCCCTCGTTCTTGAGGTTGTCCGTGCCCCACAGCACGATGGCGATGGAGCGCGGCAGGGGCAGGCCGTCGGCGCGGTGGCGGTCGAGGAGGCGCTCGGCTTGGGCGGCGCCGTCCTGGACCGCGAAGGCGCTGGGGATGCGGAAAGGATCGAAGCCGTGGAGGTTGCGCCCCGTCGGCAGGATCGCCGGGGTACGCAGGAGGTCGCCGCCGGGGGCGGGGCGGATGAAGCGGGCATCGAGCGCCCGCAGGAGGGCGGGGATCTCGTGGTCCTGCCCGAGCAGCGCGTCGGTGGCCCCGAGCTCGCGAAGGATGGCGAGGTCGGCCGCCCGCGGGATCGGACTGCCGGCCCTTAGGGCGGCCTCCGGGCTCGCCCCCGCCACCAGGGCGGCGATGCTGGCGCGCTCCAGCCGGACCCCGTGGATGGAATCCGCCATGGCGATGAGCATGTCGACCCGCGCTTCCGTCGAGAGCGGCGCGCCGACCACGTGGAGGCCGTGGGGGATCAGGGTGTATTCGAGGTCCAGCACCGCGCGGCCGATGCGGGCGATCTCGGCCCTGGAGTCGGTCCAGGCCGGTTCGGCCGGGGAGAGTTCCACCAGGGCGGCCTGCGCCTGGATCAGGGTGGCGAGGTCGCCGCGCTCACGGTTTGATTCCGGATCCAGGCCGCGCCAGCGCTCGATGGAGCCCTTGAGGTCGACGAGGCCGCGATAGAGCCCCGCATGGGCGATGGGCGGAGTGAGGTAGCTGACCAGGGTCGCGGCCGAGCGGCGCTTGGCGAGTGCTCCCTCGGAGGGGTTGTTGGCGGCGTAGAGGTAGATGTTGGGCACGTCGCCGATGAGGCGGTCGGGCCAGTCGGCGGCCGAGAGGCCGGTCTGGCGGCCGGGCATGAATTCGAGCGCGCCGTGGGTGCCGAAATGGATCAGGGCGTGGGCTTTGAAGTCCTCGCGCAGCCAGCGGTAGAAGGCGCAGAACGCGTGGGTCGGCGCGAACCCCTTCTCGAACAGGAGCCGCATCGGATCGCCCTCGTAGCCGAAGGCGGGCTGGATGCCGACGAAGACGTTGCCGAACTGGGCGCCGAGCACGAAGATCGAGGCGCCGTCCGATTGCTGCCGGCCCGGAGCCGGCCCCCACTGTGCCTCGATCTCGGCGAGGTGGCGCTCGCGCCGCACATGGGTGTCGGTGGGGATGCGGGTGTGGACATTGGCGGTGGCCCCGAACCGGGCCGCGTTTCCCGTGACCACGGCTTCGCGGAGCGCCGCGACGCCGCCCGGCACCGCGACGTCGTAGCCCGCCGCCTTCATGGCCACGAGGGTGTGGTGAAGGGATTCGAACACCGACAGGTAGGCGGCGGTGCCGGTGTTGCCGGCGTTGGGCGGAAAATTGAACAGCACGAGGCCGATCTTGCGTTCCGCCCGCTCGGAGCGGCGCAGGCGCACGAGGCGTTCGACGCGGGCGGCGAGCATCCCGGCGCGCTCGACGCAGGAATGCATGTCCCGGTCGTCCTCGCCCACGGGGAAGACGCAGGCGACGTGGCAGCCCTGGCAGGGCGCGCCCGATTTGTCGGACCGGCCGCCGAACACCATCGGTCCGGTGGCGCCGTCGAGTTCGGGGATCGCCACCATGATGGTGGATTCCACCGGCAGCAGCCCGCGGTCGGAGGCGCCCCATTGCTCCAGGGTCTGCAATTCGGCCGGATGGGCGGCGATGTAGGGCACGTCGAGGCGGGCCAGGATGTCCTGGGCGGCGGCCGCGTCGTTGTAGGCCGGGCCGCCGACGAGGGAGAAGCCGGTGAGCGAGACAAGGGCGTCGATGGCCGGCACGCCATCCTTCAGGAAGTAGCGCTCGATGGCCGGGCGCGCGTCGAGGCCGCTGGCGAAGGCGGGGATCACCGCGAGGCCGCGTGCCTCCAGGGCGGCGATGACCCCGTCGTAATGGGCGGCGTTGTCCGCCAGCATGTACGAGCGTAGGCCGAGCACGCCGACGGTGCCGCGGTTCCCCCGACCCTGGTGACCCGGCAGCGCGCCGGCATCCTCGCCCATCCGGCCGGGCAGGCGCGGATGGTAGACGCCGACCTCGGGGTACTCGACGGGCGGGCTGGCCTTGAGGGTGCCGCGATAGATCCGGCGCGGACCGTCGGCGTAGCGGTCCACCAGGGCGCGGATCATGTTGAGGACGTTCTCGTCCGAGCCCGCGAGCCAGTATTGCAGGGTGAGGAAGTAGGCCCGCACGTCCTGGGCGGTGCCGGGGATGAAGCGCAGGATCTTGGGCAGGCGCTTGAGCATCTTCATCTGCTCGGCGCCCGAACTGGCGGCACGCGTCTTCGGCGAGCCGCGCAGGCGCTTCAGCAGCGCCATCGGCCCGGTCTGGCTGCCGTCCATGCTGAAGGCGCCGATGCGGGTGAGCCGGGTGGCCGGTGTCGCGCTCATCATGCAGACGAGGGCGTCGCAGTTGGCACGCCGGGCCGCGAGATTGGCCAGGACCGGCTGGAAATGGTCCTCCATGAACAGCATTGCGCAGAGCAGGATGTCGGCCGTGGCGATGTCGGCCCGGCAGCGCGCGAGCTTCTCGGGGTCGGTGCTGAACTCGGTGGCCGCGTGCAGGACGATGGAGAGGCCCGGGGCCTCGCGGCGCAGGATCCTGCCCGCCCGCTCGACGGAACTGGCGAGATGCGTGTCCATCGTCACGATGACGACACGCATGGGAATGGCCTCAGCGGCCGAAATGCGCTTTTGCATCGTACAACGTCTCGACGGTGATGCGGGACAGGGCGCGCTCGCGGGCGAACCGCTCGGTGTTGGCGCGGGCCTTGCCGCGCACGAAGAACGGGATCTTCTTCAGTTCCTTCTCGGCCGAAGCCTCCCAGGCGGCCGGTGCGTCGTCGGGAACCGAGGTCTGCGGTGGCGTGTCGATCACCGGGGCGGCGGGCTCCGGTGCCTCGGGCACGGAGGGGGCCGTTCCGTGTCGTGTGAGATGCGAGGGCGCGGCGCCGTCGTGGAACTCGGCATCCTCGCGGAACATGCCGAGGAGGTGCTCCTCCAGTCCCATCATCAGGGGGTGGACGAGGGTGTCGAACAGGACGTTGGCGCCCTCGAACCCCATCTGCGGCGAGTGCCGGGCGGGAAAGTCCTGTACGTGGATCGGGGCCGAGATCACCGCGCAGGGCACGCCCAAGCGCTTGGCGATATGGCGCTCCATCTGGGTGCCCAGGACCAGTTCGGCCTGGGCGGCCTGGATCGCCGCCTCGACGTCGAGGTAGTCGTCGGTGATCGTCGCCTCGATGCCGTGGAGTGCGGCTTCCGCCCGTACCTCCCGGGCGAATTCGCGGGTGTAGGTGCCGAGTCCCACGACCTTGAAGCCGAGTTCCGCCGCCGCGACCCGCGCGATGGCCAGCGCGTGGGTGGCATCGCCGAAGATGAAGACCCGCTTGCCGGTGAGGTAGGTCGAATCGACGGAGCGCGAGTACCACGGCAGGCGCGAGGGGGCGCCGGCAAGGACAGGGGCCGGATCGACGTTCGCCAGCGCCGCCACCTCCTCGACGAATCGGATCGTGGCCCCGACCCCGATGGGCACGGTCTCGACCAGGGGCTGGCCGAAGGTCTTCTGGAGGTGCTGGGCCGCCGCGCGGGCGATCTCGGGATAGAGCACCACGTTGAAGTCCGCCGCCGACAGGCGTCCGAGATCGGCCGGGCTGGCGCCCCACGGGGCGACGACGTTCACGTCGATGCCGAGGGCGCCCAGGAGCTTCTCGATCTCGACGAGGTCGTCGCGATGGCGGAAGCCGAGCGCCGTCGGACCCAGGATATTGCAGAGCGGGCGCCGGCCCGCGCGCGGTGCGGGCTCGGCCTTGGGGCCGGCGAGCGCCCGCACCAGCCGATAGAAGGTCTCGGAGGCGCCCCAGTTCTCCTTCTTCTGGTAGGCCGGCAGCTCGAGGGGGATCACCGGGATCGGCAGGTCGAGGGCACGGGCAAGGCCGCCCGGATCGTCCTGGATCAGTTCGGCCGTGCACGAGGCGCCGACGATCATCGCCTCGGGCTGGAACCGGGCATAGGCCTCCGACACGGCGTTCTGGAAGATCGCGGCGGTGTCGGCGCCCAGATCGCGCGCCTGGAAGGTGGTGTAGGTCACCGGCGGGCGGGCGTCGCGCCGCTCGATCATGGTGAACAAGAGGTCGGCGTAGGTGTCGCCCTGGGGGGCGTGCAGCACGTAGTGCAGGCCCCGCATGGCGGTGGCGACCCGCATGGCGCCGATATGGGGCGGTCCCTCGTAGGTCCAGAGCGTCAGCTGCATGGTCCTAGACCTCCAGCCGGGTGCGGCGAACGAGGGGGCGGGCGAACAGCTCGGCGAGGTCACCGGCCTGGTCGTAGCCCTGGATCGGGGTGAACAGCAGCTCGATGGACCACTTGGTGGCGAGCCCCTCGGCCTCCAGCGGGTTGGCGAGGCCGAGGCCGCACACGGTGAGGTCCGGCCGGGCCGCGCGACAGCGGTCCATCTGCGCGTCGAGGCTCTGACCCTCCACGACCTCGGTGCCCGCCGGCAGCAGGGCGAGTTCCGGGGCCATGTGGCCGCGATGCAGGTAGGGCGTTCCGACCTCGATGAGCGTGGCGCCCATTTCCCGCGACAGGAAGCGGGCGAGCGGTAGCTCGAGCTGGGAATCGGGGAAGAAGAACACCCGGCGGCCCCCGAGCAGCGCTCGATAGGGCGCGAGCGCCCGCTCGGCCCGGCGCAGGCCCGGCGCCGTGGCTTCGGCGAAGCGCCGGGGATCGACTCCGAACGCGTCGGCCGCGGCCCGCAGCCATGCGGTGGTGCCCTCGGCCCCGAGGGGGAACGGGGCGGGCAGCCGGGTCGCGCCGCGCGCTTCGAGCGCCCGTGCGGTGTCGGCAAGGAAGGGCTGGGCCAGCAGGATGCGGGTGTTCGGCCCAACGGCCGGCATCGCGCCCGCCCGCCGCGCGGGCAGGAAGGCGACGTGCTCCAGGCCCATCTCGGCGAACAGGCGAGCGAACTGGTCCTCCACCACATCCGCGAGGGCGCCGACGACGAGGAGCGAGGGGACGGCCTCGGCCTCCGTACGCGGCAGTTCGGGGACGAGGGCTGCGAGGCACGCATCCTCGCCCTGCGTGAACGTCGTCTCGATGCCGCTGCCGGAATAGCTCAGCACCCGCACGTCCGGACTGAGGCTCTGCGACAGGCGCTGGGCGGCGCGGGGCAGATCGAGCTTGATCACCTCGGAGGGGCACGAGCCCACGAGGAACAGGAGCCGGATGTCCGGCCGGCGCTCGATGAGGCGGCGGGTGACCCGGTCGAGCTCCTCGTTCATGTCGGCGAGGCCGGCGAGATCGCGCTCGTCGATGATGGCGGTGGCGAAGCGCGGCTCGGCGAAGATCATGACGCCTGCGGCCGACTGGATGAGGTGGGCGCAGGTGCGCGAGCCGACCACGAGGAAGAACGCGTCCTGGATCTTGCGGTGCAGCCAGACGATACCCGTGAGCCCGCAGAACACCGCGCGCTGCCCGCGTTCCTGGCGGATGGTGACGCCGCAGCCCGCATCGGCCGTGGGGATCGGAGCGTGGGCGTTCATCGGGCGCCCTCCGCGGCGAGGCGGGAGGCGGGTCCGGCATCGAGACGCGCGGCCCGCAGCTTCAGGAGGAACTGCGTCGCGTTGATCGCGTAGGAGCCATAGGCGGCAAGCGCCAGGAGCATCAGGCCGTTGGTCTCGATCCAGCCCGTCGCCAGGGCCACGAGGTAGGCGCTGTGCAGGGCCAGCACCAGCATGCTGACCATGTCTTCCCAGTAGAAGGCCGGGGCGAACAGGTAGCGTCCGAAGACGACTTTCTCCCAGATCGAGCCCGTGACCATGATCGCGTAGAGGAGCCCCGTCTTGGCGACGATCGAGACATTGGCCGCAAAAGCCCCCTCGCCCGTGGCCAGGGTGCGCAGGACGAGGGCGAGGCTGACCAGGAACACGAGAAATTGAAGCGGGGCCAGAATGCCTTGGACAAGGGTCCAGGCCGTGGCGTCGCGGCGCGCCCTTTGCTGGGCGTCGTAGAGAGGCTTTCTGTGCCGGCCCTCTCTCTGGCTCATCGCCCGCACCCCTGTTCCACCCGTCCGACCCCTCACAGGGGGGTCGCTGAGGGGAGGTTAGGAACGGCCAGGACGAGTGTCAAGCTGGCTTTACGTCAATGGAGATTTACTGATTGAATGCAGAATAGTTACAGCTTTGGGATTGTCAAAATGGTTCCGAAGCGTATCGTCGCGGCCTGCACCGACACGGCCACGGTCGCTGTCGAGGGTTTGAGAAGCCCCCGAAAAGACGTGCTTGAGGACGCGGAAGCTCGACGATCAAGATCGTAGCGAAGCAAGAATGCCGTCAGCGACATTGGGAGATTCCAATGGATGAGATGAGGCAGTCCGTTGAGGGCTTCGCTTACGAGGGATCTGGCGGCGACATGCCGGATCTCTGTCGATCGAGCCTCGAGTCCAGGCTCAGCCGCGTCGCCCAAGGGGGACACTGGGGCGATGAGCTCGCACGCCTCGTCGAAGCGGAGATCATTCCCCGCCTGATGATCGTTCACCGGCCCGAGCCGCGCGGTGAAGTATGTAGTATATTGCCTAGCGCTGAGCAGATCGAGACCTTCAGCACGCTCATGCTCGCACCCGCGGGCGACGCCGTGGAGGCTCGGATCGCAGCGCTGATCGAAGAGGGGCTCACGCCCGAAAGCCTACTCCTCGACCTCCTGGCGCCGACCGCACGCCACCTCGGCGTCCTCTGGGAAGAGGACCTGTGCGATTTCGCCGAAGTGACCGTGGCCATGGGCCGGCTGCAGCGGATCATGCACGAAGTCACCCGGCGCTTCGGCGGCGAGACCCCGCAGCATCGGCACGGGCGCAGCATCCTTCTGTTGCCGTGCCCGGGCGAGATGCACAGCTTCGGTCTCGCCGTGGTCGAGCAGTTCTTCCGCGATGCCGGCTGGGACGTCACCAGCACCGCGCGCGATCCTGAGGGCGACCCCTTCGCGCGGGTGCGGACCACATGGTTCGATGTCATCGGCCTGTCCCTGGCCTGCGAGGCGCTGCTGCCGAGTCTGAACGACGCCGTCGCCGGCCTGCGGCGGAATTCGCAGAATCGTGGGGTTCGTGTCATGGTCGGTGGACCGGTCTTCACGGCCGCTCCGGATTCCTGCAAATGCGTTGGTGCGGATGCAACCGCAGGTGACGCTCGCCAAGCGATCAGCATCGCCGAAAGCTTGCTTGATCTTCCGGCCAGACCCTGCTGAAAGACCCGCCCGACCACATTACCACGTGGTGCACCTTGAATAGCCTGGCGCTTCCAGCCGCGAGCGACGCGTTCGCGGCGCTTCACAAAACCCTCGGCCCCCTCGACGCTCAAGCCGCCGGGCTCCTCGTCGCGGCCGCGACGGATCTGTCCCTCGTCGTCGACGGTGAAGGCGTGATCTGCGACGCGGCCTTCGGCAGTAGCGATCTCGTGGGCGAGGGCTGCGAGACCTGGCTCGGCCAGCGCTGGGCCGATACCGTCACCATCGAGAGTCGGCCCAAGATCGCCGCCTTGCTGAAGGATGCGCAACCGGGTTCCGTGACCCGCTGGCGGCAGGTCAATCACATGTCGGCCAAGGGCATCGATCTGCCCGTGCGCTACGCCGCCATGCGCCTGAAGAGCGACGGCCCGGTCATCGTCATCGGGCGGAACCTGCGGGCGATGGCCTCGCTCCAGCGCACCCTGGCCGAGACCCAGCAGGCCCTCGAACGCGACTACCTGCGCATGCGCGGAGCCGAGACGCGCTACCGACTGCTGTTCCAACTCGGCGCCGAACCGGTCCTGGTGGTCGATGCGTCGACCCGTCGGGTCACCGAGGTCAATCCGGCCGCCGCACGCCTGCTCGGCAAGGCCGACAAGCGCATCGTCGGCCACGATGCCGTGGACTTGTTCGACGCGACCAGCACCCGCGACCTCGAATCGCTGTTCGCCGGCCTGCGGGTCACGGGCCAGGCGGGCGATCTCGATGCCCGTTTGGGCAATGCGCGCGGCGCCGTGCGGCTCTCCGCCTCCCTGTTCCGGCAGGAGAGTGCGACGAGCGTCCTCCTGCGTCTCACGCCCGACGCGAATCATGCCTCCGAGGCCGGACCGAGCCGCTCCAGTGCCGGCACCCTCGACGTTCTCCACAACCTGCCCGAGGGGTTCGTGGTCACGGATCCGGCGCGGCGCATCCTCGCGGCCAATCCGGCATTCCTCGATCTGGCGCAGCTCGCCACGGAGGAGCAGGTGCGGGGCGAGCCCCTCGACCGCTGGCTCGGGCGCGAGGAGACCGAGGCCGCCGCCCTGTTCGCGACGCTGGTCCAACACGGCTCCGTCCGGCACTATGCGACGAGCTTTCGTGGCGAGTACGGGGCCGTGGAGGATGTCGAGGTGGCCGCCGTCTCGGTCCCGGGTGGTGCGCAGCCCTGCCTCGGTTTCACCATTCGCAGCGCCCCGCGACGCACGACGCCGGTGGCGTCCGGTGGCCGCGAACTGCCGCGCTCCGTCGAGCAGATGACCGAACTCGTCGGGCGGGTCTCGATGAAGAACCTCGTGCGGGAATCCACCGATCTCATCGAGCGTCTGTGCATCGAAGCGGCCCTGCGCATCACACGCGACAATCGCGCCTCCGCGGCGGAGATGCTCGGCCTCAGCCGGCAGGGCCTCTACGCCAAGCTGCGCCGCTACGGGATCGGGGACCTCGACGGACCGGATACCACCGACGAGGCGTGAGCGCTCCGGCACCGGAATCGTGATGCCGAGTGTGTAAATCAAACTTGACACCGATCGGTGTCGGTCACTAGCGTTCCCGGGTGGTGTCGGCCTCGGCCGAAGTGCCGATGGCGCCAGGGAGGCCGGTGGATGGCACCGTTCGCATTCAGTTGGTGGCAGATCGTTCGCCTGGGCTTGGTCCAGACTGCGCTCGGTTCGGTGGTCGTCCTGATGACCTCGACCATCAACCGCGTGATGGTGGTGGAACTCGCCCTGCCGGCCATCGTCCCCGGCGGCCTCGTCGCCCTCCACTACGCCGTCCAGATTCTCCGGCCGCGCTGGGGCTACGGTTCCGATGTGCACGGCCGTCGTACCCCATGGATCGTCGGCGGCATGGCCGCCCTGGCACTCGGCGGATTCGGCGCCGCCGTGGCCACGGCCCTCGCCGAGACGCATCAGACGGCCGGTCTCGCCCTCGCGGTGCTGTCCTTCCTCACCGTCGGCATGGGGGCGGGCGCGGCCGGCACCTCGCTTCTCGTTCTCCTCGCCACCGGGGTCGAGGACCGGCGCCGGGGGGCGGCCGCCACCGTCGTCTGGGTGATGATGATCGCGGGCTTCGCCATCACCGCACCGCTCGCCGGCCATTTCCTCGATCCGTTCTCCGGTGCGCGCCTCGTCGCCGTTTCCGGCACGGTTTCGGCCATCGCCTTCTGCGTCGCGGCCCTGGCCGTGCGCGGTGTCGAGCCCGTCGGAGCGGCCCGCGACACGCGGGACGCCACGACGAAGAAGCCGTTCCGGGCGGTGCTCGCCCAGGTGTGGGCCGAGCCGGCCTCGCGGCGCTTCACGGTGTTCATCTTCGTGGCCATGCTCGCCTACAGCGCGCAGGAACTCATCCTCGAACCCTTCGCCGGCCACGTGTTCGCGATGACGCCTGGGGGAACCACCAAACTCGCGGGGCTCCAGCACGGCGGCGTGCTCGCCGGCATGCTGCTGGTGGCCGGGCTCACCATGGGGATCGGCGGCCCCGTCCTCGGCTCCCTCAAGGTTTGGACGACGCTCGGGTGCGTCGGCTCGGCGGCGGCGCTCCTCGCCATCGCGGGCGGCGGTCTCGTCGGCCCGGACTTCCCGCTGCGCGCCGCCGTGTTCGCCCTCGGGCTCGCCAACGGCGTCTTCGCGGTGGCTGCCATCGGGTCGATGATGGGGCTCGCCGGAGCCGGCGGCGAGGCCGAGCGCGGCACCCGGATGGGCGTGTGGGGCGCCGCGCAAGGCGTCGCCTTCGGTGCCGGTGGCTTTCTCGGCACCGTGGCGGTGGACGCAGCCCGCCTCGTCCTGCCGCCGGTTCAGGCCTATGCCGGCGTGTTCGCGGCCGAGGCCGCACTGTTCCTCGTCGGCGCAGCCCTCGCCCTGCGCGTCGCCCACACCCCGGCCGCGCGCCGCGCGCCCCGCTCCGATCACGCTCCCTTCGCGCCGAGCCTGTCCACGAGGTGACGTCCATGTTCAGCATGTCCGAGCCGGAAACCTTCGACGTGGTGGTGGTGGGCGGCGGTCCCGCCGGGGCCACGGCCGCCACCGATCTCGCCCGGGCGGGACGGCGGGTCCTCCTTCTCGACAAGCCGGGCCGGATCAAGCCGTGCGGCGGTGCGATCCCGCCGCGCCTGATCCGCGACTTCGCGATCCCCGACGATCTGCTGGTGGCCAAGGTCCGCTCCGCCCGGATGATCTCGCCGAAGGACCAGCGGGTGGACATGCCGATCGGCGACGGCTTCGTCGGCATGGTCGATCGCGAGCATTTCGATCCCTGGCTGCGCAATCGCGCCGTCCTCGCCGGGGCGGACCTGCGCGCGGCAACGTTCGACCGGATCGACCGCGATGCCGAAGGGCTGGCGACGGTCCATTACCGGCAGGGCAACGCGCCGCGCCGGGTGCGAGCCCGCCTCGTGATCGGGGCGGACGGGGCGAGTTCCACGGTGGGGCGGGCCGAGATCCCCGGTCACGCCGCCATGAAACAGGTCTTCGCCTATCACGAGATCGTCCGCCTGCCGCCCGAGGGCGGCGACGTCGAGGCGACGCGCTGCGACGTCTATTATCAGGGGAAGCTCTCGCCCGACTTCTATGCCTGGGTCTTTCCCCACGGCGATACCATCAGCATCGGTACGGGCAGCGCCCGCAAGGGGTTCTCCCTGCGCGGCGCCATCCGCGAATTGCGGGCGTCCACGGGTCTCGATGCCGGGCAGACCGTGCGCCGCGAGGGAGCCCCGCTGCCCCTCAAGCCCCTGCGCAAATGGGACAATGGTCGCGACGTGCTGCTGACGGGGGATGCCGCGGGCATCGTCGCCCCGGCCTCGGGCGAGGGCATCTACTACGCGATGCTCGGCGGGCGGCTGGCGGCGGAGGCCGCCGAGCGTTTCCTCGTCACCGGCAAGGCCTCGGCCCTGGCCCTGGCCCGTAAGCGGTTCATGCGCCTGCATGGCCGCATCTTCTTCATCCTGCGCATCATGCAGGGCGTCTGGTATCGCAACGATTCCCTGCGCGAGCGCTTCGTCGCCATCTGCCGCGACAAGGACGTCCAGCAGCTGACCTGGGATTCCTACATGAACAAGGAGCTGGTCCGCGCCAAGCCCGTCGCCCACGTGCGGATCTTCTTCAAGGACCTCGCCCATCTGTTCCGGTGGGTTTCACCGTGATGGAATCCGGCCAGTGGAACTGGACGCCGATCGCCGTGGCGGCGGGCATCGCCCTCGTGGTCGCGGTGGCCGGCGGCGTGCTCACCACCATCGGTCCCTGGTACCAAAGCCTGCGCCGCCCGGACTGGAAACCGCCGGATTGGGCGTTCGGGCCGATCTGGACCACGATCTTCACCCTCGCGGCGATCTCGGCCGTCCTGGCCTGGAACGCCGATGCGAGCCCGGAGCGGCGCAGCGCGCTCCTGGTCGCCTACGCGGTCAATGCCGTCCTGAACATCGCCTGGAGCGCGATCTTCTTCCGGATGCGCCGACCCGACTGGGCGCTCGCCGAGGTGGTGCTGCTGTGGCTGTCGATCCTCGCCCTGATCCTCGTGACATTGCGGGTCTCCACCCTCGGGGCTGTGCTCCTCCTGCCCTACCTCGCCTGGGTCGGCATCGCGGCCGTGCTCAACCGCGCCATCGTGCGCCTCAACGGCCCGTTCGGGGCGGCGTGAGGCGATGGCTTGGCTGTTCGCTTCCGGGCACGTCGTCGACGCCATCCTCGTCCTCGTCGCCTGCGAAGCCCTCGTCCTCGTGGCATGGGGGCGCCGGCTCGCCCTGCGCCCCCTCCTGTTCAACCTCGCCTCGGGCGCGGCCCTGATGCTCGCCGTCCGGACGGCGCTGACGGGCGGCCCGTGGTGGACGACTGCCGCGTGCCTGTTCCTCTCGTTCCTGGCGCACGCGACGGAGCTCGGACTGCGTCTGCGAACTGCCACCAAAGCGTGCGCCGCCTGCGGCAACGCACCCGGATCGGCTGGCGGAACAATGCCGAAAACCGTCGCGTTCCCGAGCCATGAGTTAATATAGTTCCAGATTTCTGATCGTGTGGAGAACAGGTGTGATGCATCGCCTCGTCGCCCTCGGCCTCGGCCCTGGCCTTCTCCTATGCTCCGCGATCGAGCCGGCAGCCGCCCAGGACGCCCAGGCCGCGTTGATTAAGCGCGGCGAGTATCTCACCACCGCGGGCGATTGCGTCGCCTGTCATACCGCTCCCGGCGGCAAGCCGTTCGCCGGCAACTACGTCCTCGATACGCCCATCGGCAAGATCCGCACGCCCAACCTGACACCCGACAAGGAGACGGGGCTCGGCAATTGGAGTGCCGACGAGTTCTACCGCGCCTTCCACGACGGCATCACCAAGGACGGATCGTATCTCTACCCGGCGTTCCCCTTCGCCTGGTACACGAAGGTCACCCGGGAGGATGCCGACGCGATCTTCGCCTACCTCCAGTCCCTCGAAGCCGTGCGCGAGGTCCGCAAGCCTTCCGAGATCCCGTTTCCGTTCAACATCCGCACGGCTCTGATCACGTGGCGCACGGCGTTCTTCACGCCGGGGGAGTTCAAGCCCGACCCTGAATCGTCCGCCGAAGTGAACCGGGGCGGCTACCTCGTGGAAGGGTTGGGCCATTGCGGCATGTGTCACAACGCCAACAAGATCGTCGGCAACAGCGGCTTGGCGGGCAAGCTCGGCGGTGGCGTCATCGACGGCTGGTATGCGCCCAACATCACGCCCGACGACCACACGGGCATCGGCGCCTGGACCGATGAGCAGGTGGTGACCTATCTCAAGACCGGAACCGCTCCGGGTGACCGCCCCGGCGTCGCCGCTGGCCCCATGCGCCAGACGATCCAGGAATCCCTGTCCAAGATGACCGATGCCGACCTTAAGGCGATGGTCGCGTATCTGCGCACACAGAAGGCCAAGGAAACCTACAAGACCAAGGATCTCCAGGCTTTCAACGCGGCTGGAGCGCCGGGCGCCGGGACTTACCTGAGCTACTGTTCCTCGTGTCATAAACCGGACGGCAAGGGTGTCGAGGGCGCGATTCCGGCTCTTGCCGGCAACACCTCGGTTCAGGCACAAGGGCCCGAGACGGTGATCCGCGTCATCCTGGGCGGCCTCGCCGCCCAGAACGATTACGCCCCGATGCCCGCCATCGGCGCCGGCATGACCGATGCGGAGGTGGCCGACGTCACCGATTACATCCGCAATGCCTGGGGCAACAGCGCCCCCGTCATCACCGAACGCGGCGTGGTGGCCGCGGCGCGGGAGAAGACGCAGACCATGCTGGCCGGAAGCGCGCCATGCGCCGAGGTCGCACAGCCCGAGGTCGCCAAGGCCCTCGACGAAGCCGGGGCTGACGAAGCTCTGAAAGGCCTGACGCCGGCCGACTTCATTCCGCGTCTCGACGCTCTCTTGCCCCGCATCAAGGCGGCGGCCCCGGGAGCCAAGGACGACGACATCGTCAACGCGGTCACCACGGCCTTCTGCAAGGCGAGCCGTGACGATCCGGCCTACCGGAAAACCGGCTGGCATGCAGTCATCGGAAGTTTTTCGAATGTCGCCTATAGTCAGATCAAGAATCCAGAGAAGCAGGCTTCGACCCCTGGACCGATTTCTCCCGGAGTGCCCCGTCCGAACTAGACTCGCGACGGCGGCTGGGGGTGGAATTCCATCGAACTTGTTTGCGATCACGGGTCTGTGATCGCGAGGCGTTTGTACGGTATCGCTTCGTAAATCTCTCCCGCTCACTGTGCTTGGTGAGGAGTTCAGCGAAGGACGATGCGCGTGACAGCGAGTGCCGAGAGCGCGACGGAATTGGCGCGGCGCGAAGTGCGCAGCGAAACGAACTGGATCGCGACGATTCGGTTTCGCGACGGCACAGAGGTTCCGTGCACCGTAAAGGACGTATCGAAATCGGGTGCGAGGATCGGCGTTCCGGCGAGTTTGGCGTTGCCGGATGTCTTCATGCTGCGGATCATCGGCCGCGATTTCCTCTGCCTCGTCCGTCTGGCCTGGCGCCGGGGTGATTACGTCGGCGTGCGGATCGAGCGTGTCGGCAAGGTGCCGACGCCGGCCGCCCCGGTGGAGGCGCCGGTGCTTACCCCTACCCCGCCCGTGAACGAGCCGCAGAGCACGCCCTCGTCCGGGGGCCTTCGGCGCGCACGCGGTATCTCGGCGTTCTAGGCTTCTGCCCGCTCGTTTCGAGCCGGATCGGGGATGTGGGTCACGCGCCTTCCGAACAACCGGCCTTCGCATCGTCGAAGCGCTCTACAGCGAAGACGGCACGCCTCACGCGCGAAGGCTCGGCATATCCGACCGCTCCGGTTCCCGGGCCGCGTGAACCGCAGCGCCGGTCTCACAACATCTCCGGTACGGCCTGTGCGGGCGGGCGCTGGAGCACCCGCCAGATCAGTCCCACCAGTCCCACCAGTCCAACACCGGCCAGAGACAGGGGCATCGCCCCGAGGGCGAGGCCTTCTTCGCCGTACCTGACACGCAACGCACCCGTCATGGCCAAGCCCCATCCGGAGGCGATCCAGGCGAGGGTGAAGACGGCCGTCCGTTCGCGCGCCGTCGTGCGCGCCATGAGATCGGGGGCGAGGAGCGCCAAGCCGACACCGAGGATCGGAAGATCGTAATCGTAGGCGTAGGGGCTCACCAGAAGGCTCGCGACGGCAGTGAGCCCGATCACCTGGCGGGTCGGCATCCGGCGGCGGATGGCGAGGGCCACGAGACCGAGGGCGAGGAATGCGACGCAGGCCTGAACCGCCATGGCCACCGCGGCGGACGCGCCGAGGGTCCGCACGACGGCATAGGCCGAGATCATCCGGAACAGGGGATAGAGCCCCTGTTCCAAGAAGGCCCCTGCCTCGGCGACACCACCGAGGAACGCCCTCCAGACGGACGGGCCGAGCACCAGGGTGGCGAGCGCGGCCGATGCGCCCGCCACGCCTGCGGCGATGAGTGCCGTGCGCCAGTCGCGGGTCATCGCGGCCTGGAGCGCGAAGCCGACGGCGAGATGCGGCTTGATCGCCATCAGGCCCAGGGGCAGCCCGGCGCGCGGGTCGTGGCGCGCGAGATGGAGGCAGGCCAGGCCGATGAGGCTGCCGCTTAGGAACCCGTTCTGGCCGCAGGCGATGGTGACGATCAAGGTGGGAAACACGAGGGCGAGGAGCGCGCCGAGATGCTGTGGGGCCAGACGCCGCAGGACCATCAGATAGGCCGCCAGGGTGCCGCCCGTGAACAGCAGGTAGGCCAGTCCACGGGGGAGGAGCGCGAAGGGCGCCACCACCAGGTTGAAGACGGGCGGGTAGGTCCAGGGCAGGAAGGTATCGGGCGCCCCGAGGGTGCGCTGTGCCAGAAGCAGCGTCGTGAAATGGTACGCCTGTTCGACCTCTCCGCGCCAGACTAGGCGGCCCGCGATCAGGAACGCGTCGAAATCGATGAGCACCGTGATCCGCCCGAGCGGTGGCCAGGTGAGCTCGATCGCCTTCGTGACCAGCAGCACGAAGAGGAGAGAGAAGATCACCCTTTGCAGCAGGGGCGACCGGATCGGACCCGCGACGGATCGGGCGACGGCCGGATCGTCGGAGGCTCCGGCCAGGGCAGTGCGCATGATCTTCGTCTCGGTTGGGACCGGCGGCGAGCCGAACCCCGTCATCGTGCGCCGACCCTTGCCGATAGGCCTTTAAGAGTCCGTGAAACGGGCCGTGCCGCTGCTTTGCGTGGGCCCTCGGCGGATCGCTGGCGCGGGCCGGCGGACGTGATAGGACATCGGCACGTCGGCGGCGGAGTGCTGCCCGCGTTGCGCAGGTGCGGCCGATCCATGTCGGCGATCGGCACCATCGGAAAGGATCGAGATCGTGCGTTCTGGACTTGCCGTCTTCCTCGGCGCCCTCCTCGGGGCGGCCCTCCTCGGTTCGGTTCCGGCCCGGGCGCAGCTCGATATCGACGATCTCGTTCCCTGCGCGCAGGAAGGGCAGGTCTGCCGCATGCCCCACGCGACCAACGTCTATTTCGGCGTCACCGGCCGCACGAACGGGCGCCCCTTCCCGCAGGGCGGCTCGATCCTGTGCGCCGTCTCGACCTTCGGCGATCCGGCTCCGGGCCTCAGCAAGATGTGCTGGTACGCGCCGCTGGCCGCCTCCGGCCGTCGCGAGGAGCCCCGGGGACGGGATCTTCGCGATGACGACGGGCGTGGCCGCCGCGACAATCGCCGGGACGAGCGCGACGACGACCGTGATGATCGCGTCCGCGGGCGGGGCGATTCCGAGCGCCGGTCGGACGGCTACGACCGGCGCGGCTCGGATGCCTACGAGCGTCCCCGGCGCGATCGGGATTTCGGCCGGTACTGAATCTGTGGCTCGGTCACGCTCCGGCGGGGCGACCAGCCGCGTCGGCGCTCCGATGAACGTCAGGCGGCACCCGCATGCGGCGCCGGCACCTCCGTCGAGATGGCGTCCACCGTTCGCTGGGGCGGGCTGCCCAGGCCGTCCGAGCGGACGATGCGGATCTGCTGGTTGATGGGCTGCATGTTGCCGTAGGGCGTCGAGAATGCGATCTCGGCGGCATCCCGGCCGACGCCGATGCGGACGAGACCGTCGAGGTCGGCCTGTCGCGTCGCGTCGAACAGCCACCAGCGCCCGTCGAGATAGGCCTCGAAAACCGCGTGGAAGTCGCTCGGCACGAGGCCGTGGGCGTAGCAGCTCACGAAGCGGGCGGGGATGCCGAGCGCCCGGCAGAACGCCGTGCCGATATGTGCGAAGTCGCGGCAGACGCCGGCGCGCTTCAGCAGGCTCTCGTCTGCGGTGGTCTCGCCGTCGCTGGTGCCGGGCTGGTAGGTCAGGTGGTCGTGGATCCAGTTGCAGATCTGGTTCACGCGGGCATGGCCCTTGGGCAGGGCGCCGAACTCGGCCTGGGCGAAGGGTGTCAGGCGGTCCGACGAGACGAAGCGGCTCGGCAGCAGGAAGGGCAGGATGTCGAGGGGCAGTTGGCCGATCGGCGTCTCGTTGATGGTGGCCGGGTCGGCCCGGTGGACGGTGAGTTCGACCTCGGCGTTGTATTCCAGCGCGAACTGCCCCATCGGCACGTTGACGCCGAGATAGCGGTTCAGGAGATCGGGCGTCGTGTAGATGTCGCGCTTGAGATTGGGGGTCAGCACCAGGGATTCACTGAGGATCTCCAGGCTCCGCAGCTTGGCGACTTCCAGGTTGAAGATGAAGGTCGTGTCCGAGAGGATGTTGTACGACAGGCTGCAGCCGAGGGTGTAGCGCATGGAAGCTCCTTCCTTTGTGCCCGCACGGGTGCAAGCCTTTGTGCCCGCACGGGTGCAAGGTTTACGCCCGTTCGGACGGAAAAGCTCCGCGATCGAGCCACCGCTGCCCTTCCCGCGCGCCATGCGCGGATCGCTCAGGCCCGGGGCAGCAGGATCACCGTGAGGGAGCGCACGCCCTGCGCCCCATGGATCAGCACACCCTCGATATCGGCGGTGGCCGAAGGGCCGGTATGGAGCACGGCGTAGGCGGCGCGGCCGAAATCGGGCCGGCGATAGGCCGCCTGGATGTTGACCAGGATATCGGCCGGATCGAGCAACACCACGAGGTGCTGGGCGAGGTAGGCCACGGCGTTCACCTGCAACTCGTCCTGGGTGAACAGCACCGAGCCGGTCTCGGCGACACCGAACACCGCGCGCACGATGGCGACATCGACGTCGGCGAGGTCCTGCGGGCGGGCGACCGCTCCGAGATCACGGTTTCCCGTGATCTCCGGCACGGCGGAGGCGATGACGGCCGCCGTGTCGAGACGCTCGCGCACGGCGGCGAACGGATCGGCGCCTGGGACCGGGGCGGCGATGCGGCCGCCCATGCGCTTCAGGCGCTCGCCGAACTCCGCCACGTGGTCGTCGCCCACGAGGGGGGGAAACACCGGCACCTCCGGCAGGGGATGGTCGCCCGCCGGGCGGTTCTTCCGGATGCGGGCCAGGGTGTCGTCACGGGCGCTCATTTGGCGCCGTCCTGCTTGGTCATCCGGTTCTGCTTGTACCAGCTATGGAAGCTCTGGCGCGGGGTCTCGGGCATCTCGCGGCCCTTCCCCCAGGTGTTGAGCGGGTTGTAGACGGCGAAGCGCGGCAGGGCCCTGAGGGCGGAATCGGCCGCCCCGATGGCGGCGCGGTAGGCGGCCGGCCGGCTCAACACCTGACCCGCCGCCTTCATCATTCCCTGCTTCAGGAGCGGAATCTGGTGCTCCTCGGCCAGGACCTTGCGCCACGCGAAGATCTGCTCGTGAATGTTGATCTTCACCGGGCAGACGTTGGTGCAGGAGCCGTTCATGGTCGAGGAGAACGGCAGGGTCGAATACTTGCGCTTGTTGAAGGTCGGGTCGATGATGAGCCCGATGGGTCCCGAATAGGTGGCGCCGTAGGACAGGCCGCCCGAGCGCCGGTAGACCGGACAGGTGTTCATGCAGGCGCCGCAGCGGATGCATTTGAGCGATGTCCAGAACTCCTCCATCCCGAGGCGCTCGGAACGGCCGTTGTCGACCAGCACCATGTGCATTTCGGTGCCTTCACGCGGCCCCCTGAAATGCGAAGTGTACTGGGTGATCGGCGAGCCCAGCGCCGAGCGCGACAGCAGGCGGATGAACACGCCGAGATGCTCGATGCGCGGGATCAGCTTCTCGATGCCGATGGAGTGGATCTGAAGCTTGGGCACGTTGCCCGAGAGGTCGGCATTGCCCTCGTTGGTGCAGGTGACGACGGTGCCGGTTTCCGCGATGGCGAAGTTGCAGCCGGTCATTCCCGCATCCGCCTCCAGGATGAGGGGACGCGTGTGCATGCGCTGGCTCTCGGCCAGGTAGTGAGCGTCGTCGTTCTCCGGGTCGGTGCCCATGGTCCGGGCGAAGACTTCCGCCACGTCGAACCGGGTCTTGTGCACCGCCGGCACGACGACGTGGCTCGGCTCCTCGTTGTCGAGTTGCTGGATGCGCTCGCCGAGATCGGTCTCGATCACTTCGATGCCGGTGCCGGCCATGTAATGGCGAAAGCCGCACTCCTCCGTGAGCATGGATTTGGACTTGATCAGCGTCTTCGCGCCGTGATCCTTGAGAATGCCGTGGACGATGCGGTTGTGGTCGGCCCCGTCCGCCGCCCAGTGGACGTGAACACCGTTGGCCCGGGCGTTCGCCTCGAACTCCTCGAGGTATCTGTCGAGGTTCGACAGGGTGTGGGTCTTGATCTGGGAGGCGAGTTCGCGAAGCTCCTCCCATTCGGGAATGCCGAAGGCCGCGACATCGCGCTTGCCGCGCAGGTCCCACAGGCGGGCATCGTGCGCCTTCTGGTGCAGGGGGGCGGCCAGAAAGCGCTCGGCGGCCTCGGCCTGGTCGATGGGCCGGTCGCCGCGGATCTTCGCGCCGCGGGGCTGCGGTTCGCGGGGCGCCTTCACCGCCACAGGCTTCGTCGCGGCTTCCGCGTGCTGGAGGCGCCGGCCGTCCTGGCCGTGGTCGCTCTCGGGAGCCGTCTCGCGCAGGCCCTGATCCTCGATGCTCATGCGGCGGCTCCGTTGAGGATGCGGGCGATGTGGATGAACTTCAGGGGCGTGCCGAGCCGGGCGGCGCAGCCCTTCTGGTGCATCATGCAGGAGGAATCGGCCGAGACCACGTAGGCGGCGCCGGCCTGGGCGTGGTCGGTCACCTTGTCGTAGCCCATCTTGGCCGAGACGGCCGGCTCGAACACCGAGAAGGTGCCGCCGAAGCCGCAGCACTCGTCGGGGCGGGCGGGCGTGACGATCTCGATGCCCTTGACCTTGCTGAGGAGGTCGAGGGGCTTGGAGTAGTAGGGCTTGTTCAGCTCGGACGGCCGGGCGTGGTGGATGCCCCGCAGGGCGTTGCAGTTCGAGTGGTAGCCGACCTTGTGCGGGAAGGAGGCCCAGGGGAATTCCTCGACCTTCAGGATGTCGTGCAGGAATTCCACCAGTTCGAAGGTCTTTGCCCGGACATCCTTCACGTCGTCCGTCTGCGGGATGGCGGTCAGGTGCTCGCGGACCTGATGCGCGCACGAGCCCGACGGCGTGACGACATAGTCGAACCCGGTGAAGTTCTTCACGAACAAGGCTTCGGTGGCGGCCGCCTCGGCATGGCAGCCGGTGTTGGTCATCGGCTGGCCGCAGCAGGTCTGGTCGAACGGGTAATGGACGTCGAGGCCGAAGCGTTCGAGCAGTTCGAGGGTGGCGATGCCCACCTCCGGCTCGAAGGCATCGACGTAGCACGGCACGAACAGTCCGATGCGCATGGCGTTTTTCTTCATTTCGTGGGCGGCGCCGGAGCGCCGCCCACCCTGGAAACATTCGAAACGATGGTTCCGGTTCTAGCGAAGCAAGTTCGTCTTGGCGAGGTCGAGGACGGAATCGCCGCGCCCGCTCATGACCGCACGCATGACGTAGAGGCTGAACCCCTTGACCTGCTGACCGTCGATCTTGGGCGGCATCGACAGCTCCTGGCGGGCCACCACCACATCGAGGAGCGCGGGGCCGTCATGGGCCAGCACCTCCCGCAAGGCGCCCTCCAGTTCGGCCGGGTCCTCGACCCGCACGGCATGGATGCCCGCACCCCGGGCCATGGCGGCAAAGTCCGGATTGTCGAGGGCGACCCCGGTCTCGATGTAACCGGCAGCCTTCATCTCCATCTCGACGAAGCCCAGCGTGCCGTTGTTGAACACCACCACCTTCAGGGGGAGCTTCTCCTGTCGCAGCGTCAGCAGGTCGCCCATCAGCATGGTGAAGCCGCCGTCGCCCGAGAGCGAGACCACCTGCCGCCCCGGCTGCGCCGCCTGCGCACCGATGCCCTGCGCCATGGCGTTGGCCATGGAGCCGTGGACCCACGAGCCCAGCAGGCGGCGCTTGCCGTTCATCTTGAGGTAGCGCGCCGCCCAGATCGTCGGCGTGCCGACATCGGCGGTGAAGACCGCGTCCTCGGCGGCCGCTTCGCTCAGGAGCTTGGTGAGGTATTGCGGGTGGATGTGGTTCGTTCCGGCCTTCAGTCCGAACCAGCCCTTCTTCGGGGCGCCGGTGGCGAGGTCGTCCAAGTCCTCGCGGGCCTTGGCGTAGTGCTTGAGCGCCGCGTCGAGGTGCTTGCGGTCGTCCTTCGGGGCGAGCTTCGGCATCAGGGCCGCGATCGTGTCCTTCACGTCGCCGACGAGGCCGAGATCGAGCTTGCACCGGCGGCCGAGCTGTTCGGGGCGGAGATCCACCTGGGCGATCTTCGCATCCGTCGGGTAGAACTGCCGGTAGGGAAAGTCGGTGCCGAGCATCAGCAGGGTATCGCAGCCCATGATGGCGGCGTAGCCCGACGAGAAGCCGATGAGGCCCGTCATGCCGACATCGTAGGGGTTGTCGTACTCGACGAACTCCTTGCCGCCGAGCGCGTGGACGATGGGGCTCTTCAGGGTCTCGGCGAGCTGCAGCAACTCGGCATGCGCTCCGGCGCAGCCCCGACCGCACAGGAGTGTGACGCGGCGCGAACCGTTGAGGAGGTCGGCCAAGGCGTCGAGTTCCCGGGTGGCGGGGCGCACCATCGGCTTTCTCGGAATCAGGCCGGCATTCGGCGCGATGTCCCGCTCCGGCGCGTCCTTCAGGGTGACATCGCCCGGGATCACCACCACGGCGACGCCGGACAGCCCGATGGCCGCCCGCATGGCGTTCTCCAGAACCTGTGGCAGTTGCGAGGGGTCCGAGACCATCTCGCAGTAATGGCTGCATTCGCGGAACAGGTTTTCGGGGTGGGTCTCCTGGAAGTACCCGGAGCCGATCTCGGCAGACGGGATGTGGGCCGCGATGGCAAGCACCGGCGTCCGCGAGCGATGGCAATCGAACAGGCCGTTGATGAGGTGCAGGTTGCCCGGGCCGCACGAGCCGGCACAAACGGAGAGTGCGCCGGTGATCTGGCTCTCGGCTCCGGCCGCGAAAGCCGCGACCTCCTCGTGGCGCACATGCACCCACTCGATGGTGTCGCGGGCCCGCAGGGATTCCGTCAGGGCGTTCAGGCTGTCGCCGACGAGGCCGTAGATCCGGGCGACGCCCGCCTGCTCGAGGGTCTCGACGATAAGGTCTGCGACGGTGACGATCTTCATGGGCTTGATCCCTCTGCTGGGATTTCAAACCGTACGGGATCGCCGCGCGTTCCCGGATTGCTGCGTTGCGGCAAAGTCAAGCGCGCTGTCCGCCGGGCCGTCGCGGAAATTGCCGGCGGACGGAGGTGGTGCGCGGCCAAACCCCGAAGTGTCTGCGCCGAACGTCGCCGCAGCCGGTTCTTGCACCGCGCAACGACCTCGGACGCTCCGAGACGAACACCCGGAGGGTATCGTCACCGACAGCTATTCGTTGGTAAAGTATTTGTTCGTGAGGTAGGCGACCTCGGTGCGGTTCTTGGCCTTGAGCTTCTTCATGATGTTGCGAACGTGAACCTTTACGGTACTCTCGCACATGTTGAGTTCGTAGGCGATGATCTTGTTCGGCGTGCCTTTCCGCAGGGCGCGGGCGACGCTCATCTGTCGCGGGGAAAACGCTTCATCGTCCGTCCTCACCGGTTGTGGCTTCGCGGAAGCGTTGGCCAGGGCGTTCAGCATGCAGGCCGCGGGCACATAGACGCCGCCGGCACGGACGAGATGCAGGGCCTGCACGGCAACGTCGAGGGAGCTGGTCGTCGGGATATAGCCCTTCACGCCCAACTGAAGAATCTTGACGATGGTTTCGGGGCTCTCGCTGTCCGACATCACCATGGTCGGGATCGTCTCGTTCCAGGCGCCGAGCTCGGCCAGGTCGTGGCTGATGGCGGCGAGGTCCGCGTCCGCCGCCTGGTGTCCAGGCAGGCAGAACACCACGAGGCAGGCAGCCAGACGCGAGACCTCGCTCTTCCATTGGTCGAGACTCGGATACAGTTCGAAGGTCGAGATCTTGTCGGCAGTGCGAAGCGAGGCGAGGAGGCACTGTCCGACCAGAGGACGGCGATCGATTAGAATGATCGTGTTGCCGATCGCGTTGGCCAGAACCACGCCGGCCGCCGTCAGGTCATTCTCCGAGGGGAGCGTATGATGACGATTCAAGTGACTTTCGAACTTGAAATTTTGTCCGGACGAGAGGCCGGCACGCACAATATCAATATTGCTCATGATAAAGCCCCTCTCTTAATATCGATTTAGATACCAATATTATTTTCTAACAATTTTTATTTTTTGCCCGAGCCTTGACGCTCGTACCCATCTCCACGGTCCGACACGCCATCGGCGATGAGAGATGTTAGTGAAATCTTAACGGATTTGTCAAGCTAACTCATTACCCCTTTTGGCGTATTCGCGTCCTTGTCCTGGTGTTCGTCTGGTCCAATGCCTTGGGATGGAATCACCGAATGCAGTCTCGGCCGTGTTTTCGATGGAATGGTGCCTATCGCATTTCTCCAGCCGCGGACGACAAACCCATTCGTAGGAGCCATGTCTTCTGTCGGTTTCTCATCATCGGGAAAAAGGATCGTCCTTCGCGGGGCAGACCCATACGCTTCAGTTCGAGTTCCTGGGGGCGGCAGTCGACGGCGATACTGATGACGCAAGGGTCGTCCACTGCCGCCCCCGCTTCCAACCGTCGCGATCGCCGGCTTCCTGTGTAGGGCGTTGCTGGGTTTCCCCGGCATCCCGACGGGGGCCTGAAGGGCGCTCCCCAGGGCTGTCCTGGTCCTGGGGAGCGCCAGGGGGGGCACCTGCCGCGCATCGTGCACCGCCTGCCGCCCTTCGGCGACGGCTCCTACGCTCTCTGCCTGCTCCACAACCTCATACTCGATCTCGCCTTCGCCGCCCTCGTGGCGGTGGGCGCGAGCGACCGCTACGGCTGGGGGCCACCCTGGCGGTCCTCATCTGCCGTATCGCCTCCACGTTCGCGCAAGGCTTCGCCGAGGCACCGTCGACGGCGGGCCTCATCCGGTTTCGCCGCGCCCCAGTGGCCGGCGTCACCGTGGGCTGAACAGCCGATCGCCCGCATGCAGAGACGAAGTCAGTAATCATCCGCACCCGAAACATGCCGCATCCGGCGGCGGGCTTGGGATTCGCTCGCCTTGAGACTTAAATTCTCCGGTGCGAGATGATAGTGTCCGTCTTACGGCGAAACATCGCTGCATTTGATGTCTGCTTTTGGACGTACGGATATCCCGGGTGTTCTAATCCCGACGACAGATTTCAAGGGAGGTCTGAGCCGATGTGGGCCCTCGTTCATGACAATGGTAGTTCCACACCGGACCCCATCGCCGATGAGCGGGAAGCGGTGCGCGCGCATCTCCGCAAGATTTTGAAGCGCCTGTCGCGGAGCGGGAAATCGAACGACAATCAGCCCTAGATGCCATGGCGCGTCGCCTGTGCCGCTCGACGGCACTGGATCTCCGCAAATAGATCGCGCACTCGAGCCCCTTTTCCGGGGTAGAAGGCACTGGCCTGGCTCGTATAAGTCTCGCCTCCGGGGCGACAGGATCGATGTCCATACTCGGGCCGAACCGCCTGCGGCTCGCCTTGGGGAACGACGGGATCCGATGTGCATCGCGATCTCGATGCGCGTTCTCCGGTGCAGCTTGCGCGTGGATCGTGCAGGGTGGGCCTACCGACGCACGTCGATCGGGATGAGACCGTGATACCGGTCCGTACCTCCAAAGTGCATGCCTCGGAAGTATATTGCAATGATATCGGCCTGATCAATGTCAGGCAGTAAATTAATTTATATGATCTGATGAGTATCGGTCGGATTTGGTACGGGAGTCTTCTCCGGATACGAAGGTATTCTTCCCGTTGTCGAGATGCAGCCTGCATCCATGGGAGGTTGAATTGCAGTCTCGCTTTCACTTCGACCTCGAGAACAAGCGTGAGGCGATCCGCGACGAGGAGGGCGTTCTGGCGGCCGATCTTGCGTGCGCACTCGAACAGGTCGTTTCCGGCGTCGAGGAGATGCGCGCCTCCGGTGAATTGGAGGGGGCCGGCCGGGGCTGGTTCCTCGTCGTCCGGGACGCGGACGGCATCGTCAGGAAGCGTGTGCCGGTCTGAGCGACATCGCCCATCAGGCAGGCCGAGCCCCGGCATCCGCCTGACCGCTGGGCATCCGCCTGACCGCCCGGCATGGACGGCAATCCGCTGCCCCGGAAGCACCGGGGAAATGAGACCGGGTCCGCCGGTCCGATCCAATGCACCGATCAGGCGCGAGCACCGGCCCGGCCGCTCGCGCGGTACAGGAAGGCGGCGGCCGGGGAGCCCGCACGGCGGAGTGCGGCGACGTTCACCCGATTGAGGACGGTACCCAGCAGCTTGTCCCGAAGCAGGCCGGCTTGCGCGACGCCGATACCCAGATGCTCCGCCTCGACCTGTCCCCAGCCCGCGACCAGGATGACGCCGCCGAGATACTGTACCGCCGCTCGCACCTCGGCGCCGGACGCGAGGGGGGCGAGGTCGCAGATGACGTAATCGTAATCCTTCTTCGTCCCCTTGAGCAGGGTGTGCATCGCCTCGGTCCAGATCGGCGCGCTGCAGTGGGACGCGGCGTGGCCGATGGGCAGGAAGTGGAGCCCGTCCGCGGGGTCGGTCTGCACGAGGTCGGCGGGCCGCGCCTTGCCGACGGCGAGGCATTCGATCAGGCCGTCCTGCGACTGGCGCAGCAGCCGCTTCGTGAGCCCGGAATCCGTGGCGTTGCAGTCGATGAGCAGCACCCGCTCGCCGCACGCCGCGATGACGTGCGCGAGGTTGGCGGCCACCGTGGAGGCGCCCTCCCCCGGGAAGGTCGAAGTCACACCGATCCAGCGCGGAGCCCGGCCGGCGAGGCCCGCGTCGATGGCGACCTTGGCGTGGCTCATCGTCTGGGCGAAGGCCGAGAACGGATGCTTCGCGGCGTAGCCGCTGAGCGGAAGCTGCCGCAGCAACGGGCCCTTGCGGCGCAGGCGCTCGCGCCAGCTGCGCAACCGCGCGACACGGTGCAGCCGCGGCACGATGCCGAGACATTCGGCCCCGGTGGCCCGCACGATCTGCTCGGGGCTCTGCACGGTGCGGTCGAGCATCTGCCGCAGCAGGGCGTAGGTGACCCCGAAGGCGCATCCGGCCAAGGCCGCGAGCGCGACGATCAGGAGACCGCGCGGGTTGCTCTTGTCGGTGGGAGGGGCGCCCTGGGCGATGATGCGCGTCTTCGGCCCGACATCGCGCAGACGCTCGCGCAGCCAGATGCTCGCCGATTGCGCCGCCTCGATCCGCGCGGCGACCTGATCGTCGACATAGGCTCGGGCGATCTCGTTGGCGATCCGCGCCGCCTCTTCGGGATCCGGGGCGGTGGCGACGATCATCACGATGTTGCTCATGCCGACCCGTTCGACGCTGTAATCCTGCTGCAGCCGTCGCATGGCAGCGCGACGCATCTCCCCCGGGTTGCGGGGCCCCTCCGCCGCGGCGGGCTGGAGCGCCTCCGCGATGCCGCGCAATGCGCCGTCGAGGGGGCTGCGTGCCGCACCGTCCGGTTCTTCGGGGATGAGCCCGGAGACCCAGCTCGCGGCGCCTTCACGGAGCCGCTCGACGAGACCGGGCATCTCCGTGCTGCTCTCGGCGAGCCGCAGACGATCGACCACCGCAAGGGCGATCCTCTCGGAGCGCACGATCTGCATCTGCGTCTCGAGGAAGGACGGATCGGGCAGCGATTCGGCGAAGAGCGCGTCGTCCCGGCTGAAGGTCAGCTTCAGGTTCGTCAGCAGGAGTTGGGTGTGCGACTTGTAGATCACCGGTCGCATGACGACGTAGACCGCCGCCAGCGCCGCGCAGACCAGCGCCAGCTTGACGATGAGACCGAGCCGGCGGTGGACCGCGCTCATCATCCAGCGCCAGTCGATCGTTTCGCCCTCCCCCCCGAGGAAGAGCGGGTTGCCCACGAGGCTGGCGGGACTTCCCTTGACGTGCAGCATCGTTCTCGGCCTTCGATTGAAGCGGGTTTCGTCGGGGGCGTCAGGGCCGTTTCGCCCCGGGTTGCCCGTATGAATACCTGCCGCGGAGCGTCCGGCGCCCGGCTCTCCCTCGGCGGTTTCAGCGCACCACGTCGGCGGTGCGCTTCGCCCGCGCCTCCTCGGCGACGCGCGGGACCGGGGGGCGGGTCTGAGCCATGGCGGGCGTCGATCCCTCGCGGCGCTGCAGCTGCACCTTGAGGATGTCCCCGGGCAGCACGGGCGTCGTCTCGAACGCCTCGAACTCCCGGGTCTCGCCATCCTCGACCCGCACGACCGAGAACGTGAAGTGCACGGTGGGCTCGCCCCGAGCGCTCAAGGTGCCTTCGCCGGCCTGAGCGAGGCTTTCGCGCACGATGCGCTCCGCCGAGGCGATCCGGCCGTTGGTCTCGGTGATCTGCGTCTGGGTTTCCAGAAGGTCGCGCAGGGCGGCCACCGTACGCTCGGAGCGAACGGTGGCGAGGGTCCGCTCGGCGGTGTTGATGTTCTGGCGGGCCCGCAGGGCCAGGGTGTCGAACTCCTTCTGCTCGCGCTCGATCTGGGCCAGGGTGCGCTCCAGCGGCAGGACGCGCGACGTCGCGGTCAGGCCGCGGACGATGAGATCACGCACTTCGGCAAGCTCGCGCAGGACCGACTGCCGGAGCTTCTCCGTCGCCTCGCGCTGTCCCTTGAGGGAGACGATCTCGTCTTGATGCAGGGTGATGGACTGCTGCAGGGCCCGCAATTCGCTCTGCTGGTGCCCGCGCTGAGCGCGCAGCATCGACTGTTCGCTGCCGGAAAGGCCCGGCGCGGTCTCAGGCGCGGCTTCCGCCCCACCGATGGCGGCGGCCGGTTTCTCGAGCCAGGCGATCTCGGCCTTGAGCCGCGTCTCGCGGGCGGCGAGTTCCCGGCTCCTCTGGGCGAGGATCGGCAGCTCTCCCTCGGTCTTCAGCCGCTCCTGGACCACCGAGAAGGTCATTGCGTCCGGCCGGCGGTAGGCCCCCCCGGCGATGCTGACGGCGTTGAGCACCAGCATGCCCGGCCGATAGGCGTACTCGCCCGAGCGCTCGACGCTTCCGATGATGTAGTAGGGGCGGTACTGCGCCACCCCGACGGCGGTGTTCGGCGGTTCCGACAGGCCGGCTCGCGTCCTGAGGCGCGTCGAGATCTCCTGGGCGAGGTCGGCCGGCTGGAGGCCGGAGACCGGCACGTCGCCGATGAGCGGCAGCGAGATCAGCCCGTCCGCGCCGACGGTGAATTCGCCGGTGAGGGCCGGCCATTCGTAGACGTGGATGCGCAGGCGGTCCTGGGCGCCGAGCCGGTACTGCACGGCATCGGTGGCCCGAAGCGGGGTCGATCCGATGACGCACAGCCCGAGGCACAGGGCGGCGCGCAGGTGATTGACGGACGAGGTGATGCTTGAGGGGAACATGGCCAACCCATCGCTGCCGGTCGCCGGAGGATCATAGCTGCGGCCAAGATCGGGCCCGGACTCGGCCATTCGAGGATCGGAGCGCAAAGGACGGATCACCCGTGGGACAGGGATCCGTCCAATGGGGCCGGGACTACCCCCTTGGACTGAGGGCCCGGCGCGGGGCGGTCGCACGGTGACTTCCAGCCGGGATCTCCGGGACGGCGTAGGGCCGGCCCCCGGCGAATCGCTCGCCGTGAAGCCGGCCCCGTGATGGCCGGTCCGCGTGCCGTCGATGGGCATCGCGGGTGTCGTCGGAACCCGGCGTGCCCCCTTCGCTCGGGAACGCCGCCGACCTGAGACGCCCCGGTGATTTGGGACGCTCCGCCGGTTCGGCGATACGGCGTCCGGCCGCTTCAGCCGGATGCCGTATCGCGCACCGAACCCGCGCGGGCCCGGAGCGCGTTGCGCCGCTGGGCGGCACGGTCGGAGACGCTCGCCAGCGCCGCTCCGGCGGCGGCGCCGTCGGCGAGGTGGCGAGCCAGCGCCCGTGCCGTGGGGAAGCGGAACAGGTCGGTGATGGCGAGACGGGGCGCGAGGCCGGCCTTCAGGTCGCGATGGGCCTGAACCGCGAGGAGCGAGTGACCGCCCAGGGCGAAGAAGCTGTCGCCCGGACCGACCCGCTCCAGGCCGAGCACCCGGCGGAAGATCTCGGCGATCGCGACTTCGAGGGCGTTGCCCGGCTCGCCGGCCTCCGCGACCGCGGGCGCCACCATCGCCGCGACGGGCGTCGGCAGCGCCTTGCGGTCGATCTTGGCGTTGGGCGTCAGCGGAAGGCGGTCGAGGGCGACGAAATGGGTCGGGACCATGATCTCCGGCAGGGTGCGGCCAAGCGCTGTGTGCAACGTCTCCGCCGCCGGGGCCGGCCCGTCCGGGACGAGGTAGCCGACGAGGCGCTGATCGCCCGGCCTGTCCTCCCGCACGGTGACAACCGCCTCACGCACCCCCGGACAGGCCCGCAGGGCCGCCTCGATCTCCCCGAGTTCGATCCGGTGGCCGCGCAGCTTCACCTGATGGTCGAGGCGTCCGAGGAAATGCAGGGTGCCGTCCGCCTCGAACTGCGCCAGATCGCCGGTCCGGTAGAGCCGTCCGCCCGACACGAAGGGATCGTCGAGGAAGCGCTCGGCCGTGAGGTCCGGGCGATCGAGGTAGCCCCGCGCGACCCCGGCGCCCCCGATGTAGAGTTCGCCCGGGCAGCGGGGTGGCATGGGCCGCATCCGCGCGTCGAGGACGTAGAGCCGCGTGTTGGCGATGGGGCGGCCGAGGGGCACCGTCCCGGCGCAGGCCACGGCCTCCTGCGTCGCGGACCAGATCGTCGTCTCGGTCGGGCCGTACATGTTGGTGATCTCGGCAATGCCCGCCGCCCGCAGATCGGCGAGCAGATCCCCGGACAGCACCTCGCCGCCGACGTAGAGGTGGGACAAGCCCGCCAGCGCCGCCCGGTCCTCGGGCGCCATCAGCATCATGCCGGCCATGGACGGCGTGCATTGCAGGTGCGTGACCCGGTTCCGCCGGATCTGTGTGCCGAGCCCTTCGGGCTCGCTCGTTGCCGTGGAAGGGACGTTGCAGGCGGCCACCACGGCGGCGAGCGGGCGGAGGCCGTCGAGCACGGTCGCGGTCGGGAGGCCGAAATCGATGAGGCAGGCGATCTCGTCGACGCCGACGTCCTTGATCTGCGCCACCCGCGCCAGGGCGTCGGCCTCGGTTCCGAACAGGCCGCTGTCCTCGAAGTAGCGTTCGAAGGCGAAATCGAGGATCGCGTCCATCTCCTCCGGGGCGACGGCCCGCAGGTCTATGGCCATCGGCTGGGTGATGCCGGTCGGGCGTTTGAAGGCCGGGAATGCCCAGGCGTACTGCTTGATGAGGGCCGCGGCACTGCGCAGGTAGTCCCGCATCGGTTCCCGCGTCAGCGCCCGCACGGCGTCCCGGTCCTCACCGAGGAACGTGTGGAGCATCAGCGTGACGGTGTGGGCGGCCGGGTCGTGGCCGGCCTCGACCAGGGCGCCGCGATAGAGGGCGATCTTCTCGGCCAGTTCGTCGATGGACTGCCCGAGCAGATGGGTCAGCAGGTTGGCGCCGAGGCGTCCGGCCTCGCGAAAGCTCTCGGGGTTGCCGGCGGTGGTGATCCAGACCGGCAATTCTCTCCGGACCGGGCGCGGCTGCGTCACCACGTCGACCGTTCCTCCGCCGGGCGCCTCGAACGGCACGGCCTCGCCGCGCCACAGGCGCCGCACGGTCTCGACATCGCGCAGGAGGGCCTCCTTGTTGCGCGGCGGCGCATTCTCGGGCCGCAGCACGAAATCCTCGGGCATCCAGCCGGACGCGAAGGCGATGCCGGCACGTCCCCCGCTGAGGTTGTCCACCACCGCCCATTCCTCGGCGACGCGGGCCGGATGATGCAGGGGCAGGACGCAGCTGCCGCCCCGGATCTCGACCCGCCGCGTCACCGCCGCCACCGCCGCACCGGTCACCGCCGGGTTCGGGTAGGGCGCACCGAAATCGTGGAAGTGGCGCTCGGGGGTCCAGACCGCCGTGAAGCCGTGGGCGTCGGCAAAGCGCGCGCTCTCCAGGAGCAGATGATACATCTGCGCGTCGGACCGGTCCGATTGGCCCCAGTGGAACAGGCTGAAGGCCATCGGACCGGCAGTTCGCGCCCGTGCCGCACCGGTCGGGGCCGCGGCGACGACGACCTTGAAGCCGCGCGCGAGGGTCCAGAACAATTCCAGCACCGAGATGTCGAAGGACAGGCTCGTCACAGCGAGCCAAGTCGGCTCAGCCTCGTCGTGTGCGATCCGCGCATCCATGCCGGTAAAGAAATTCGCGACGTTGCGATGCTCGATCACCACGCCCTTCGGACGCCCCGTCGAACCCGAGGTGTAGATGACATAGGCGGCGTGCGCCGCCGTGACGCCGGATTCGGGGCGAGTTTCCGGGAGATCCGTCGCGTCGGCGTCCTCGATGGACAGAACCGTCCCGGGCGTGCCCGGCACCAGACCGGCGAGGGCCTCCTGTGTGAGGACGACGGACAGGCCGCTATCCGCGATCATCAGGGCGAGGCGCTCGCGCGGGTAGTCGGGGTCGAGGGGCACGTAGGCGCCGCCGGCCTTCTGGATCGCCAGCGCCCCGACCACGAGGTCGAGCCCCCGGGCGACGTAGAGCCCGACGGGCTGGTCCGGTCCGACGCCGTGGGCCCGAAGCGCGTGGGCGACCCGGTTGGCGCGCGCGTCGAGGTCGCGGTAGCGCAAGGTCTGCGTACCGCACACGAGGGCGGTGGCATCGGGCGTGCGATCGACCTGGCGCTCGATCAGCGTGTGGAGACAGGCGGTCTCGTCGTACGCCGTCCCGGTGCTGTTCCAGTCGAACAGCATCCGCTCGCGCAACGCCTCCGAGATCAGCGGAAGGTCCTCCACCGGACGATCGGGTTCGGCCGCGTAGGCGGCCGCCAATGTCTCGAGACGCTCGGCCAGGGCCTCGGCCTCCGCCGCCGGCAGGCGACCGGCATCGTAGACGATCAAGGCCTCCCCCGTGCCCGCCACCAGGGTGAGCGGACAATCCGGGAGCGCGTGCTCCGGCGCGGGGGCTGTGGCCTCGACGAGGCCGATCCCGTAGCGCGAGGGGGAGAGCCCCGGGGTACGCCGTGGCAGGTCGGCGAAAGCGGTGGCATGCGCCCGCAGGGAGGCGATCTCGGCCGCGACCGCGCGTTCCAGGGCCACCCCGGACACGCCCTCGGCCTCGATCCGCATCGGCTGGACGGCGGCGAACAGCCCCGGATCGGTGCGCCCGGCCGCCCCCACCGTCGCGTCCGCGTAGGCGACGTCGAAGCGGGGCTCCCCGGAGACGCGGGCGAGATAGGCGGCGAGCGCCGCGATGGCGCGGACGCCCGACAGCTCCGGCGGCAGCGCGAGCGGCAGGCTCCGCATGACCGCCGCTCCCGTCCCCGGGGGCCGGATCTCCGGCAGTGCCAGCGGTGCCAGACCGGCGAGGCGTGCCCGCGTCCAGGCCTCGTTGCGGGCCGCCGCTTCGGTCATGGCGGCGAGGCGTTCGAGTTCGTCGGCATCCGGCACCGCCAGGGTATCGCCGACGGCACACCGTGTGTCTGGATTCACGGGTGCGCCGTCCCCATCGGTCAAACCCTCGATCCGAATGGCCTGGTCCAGGGCCGCCACCGTGAGCCCGTCCGAATCGACGCCCAGCACCGTCCCGGGGGGGGACAGCGTCAATGCGCCGGTGGGCGCCACGGAGGCGACCGCGTAGGCGTCCGCGCCGATGCGGATCTTCGGAGTAACCAGGGGATTGGCGTATCCGGGCCCGAAATCGAGGGCGCGGGCGAACCTGGCGAGATCGGCTCCGGACCGGTCGAACCGGAGCAGACCGGCGGCGGCCGGGCGCCGATGCCGGCGGTACATCGTGAGGGCGCCCGCATCCTGCGGCCGGGGTACGAGCCCGCCCGCCTCGATCCCGTCGAGCAATTCGCCGAAAGCTTCGATCCCGGCCTCGAAGCAGCGGCTGTTGAGGGTGAAACCGGTCTCGTCCGGGGCGATGTCGAAGTGGCGCGCGACGTAGATACCGCCCGCATCGATCGTGTCGGTCATGGCGTGCCAAGTGATCGCGTGCGCCGTCTCGCCGTTCAGGATCGCCCAGGCCGGTGTGTTGACGCCGGCGTAGCGCGGTAGCGGACCGTCGTGGAAGTTCGCCGCTCCCTCCAGGGCTCTGCCCCAGACGCTGCGGGGCACGATGCGCAGGTTCGCGATGGAGAGGAACCAGTCGTAGTCGAACTCGGCCAGCGAGGCCGCGACCTCGCCCTCGGCGCCGACGACGCTCAACCCGACGCCCTCGGCCCAGCGCGCGACCGCATCGCTCCCCGTGACCACCGCCATCACGCGGTACCCGCGGTGGAGCGCGATCGCGCCGCACTGCACGAGCAGCGACTGGTCGCCCATGAGAACGAGCCGGATTTCGGAGGGAGCCCTCATCGCACGTCACCTCGGTTCGGAATGCGCTGGCCCAAACGGCTGCGGCCCGTGTCCGGGGCCTTTTTCGAGCCGGGCCGCCTCCGGTCTAGGTCGGGGGCCGAGCGAGGCTCCACGCCTTCAATCGGGCGACGCCTACGCCTTGTGGACAGGGGGATTCACCGCATGGGGAACGGGCAGGCCGCCTTTTTGGCCGGACCGCCCATGGGGCCGGCCTCGCTAGCGTGAGGTCCATGCCCGGTGCCCCGCCGCGAGGAGGAGCCGGAACCAGGGTCACGTCGCAAGGGAGCCCGTACGTCCCATGTCCGCGTTCACGCAGCAGGCACCGGAAGCCGAAATCCACGACGTCGACAGCTCGGAGACCGACATCGCCGTCATCGGTATGGCGCTGCGGGTCCCGGGGGCCCGCAACACGCGGGAATTCTGGGAGAACCTGCGCGGCGGCGTCTCCTCGATCCGCCGGCTCTCGACGGAGGAGCTCGACGCCGCCGGCGAATCGCCCGCCCGCTATAGCCTGCCGAACTATGTGCCGGTCTCCGCCGACTTGCCCGACATGGAGATGTTCGACGCCGACTTCTTCGGGATGAGCCCGAAGGACGCCGCCGTGATGGACCCCCAGCACCGCCACTTCCTCGAATGTGCCTGGGAGGCGATGGAGAGCGCCGCCCGACCGCCGGAGTGCGAGGCCGGGCCGGTCGGCGCCTTCGCCGGCTGCGGCATGGGCAGCTACTTCTACGACAACGTCCTCAGCCATCGCGATCTGGTCGAGCAGACCGGCCTGTTCCTGCTGCGGCACACCGGCAACGACAAGGACTTCCTCACCACGCGCGCCTCGTTCCTGTTCGACCTGAAGGGGCCGAGCGTGAGCGTGCAGACGGCCTGCTCGACCTCTCTCGTCGCGGTCCACGCCGCGTGCCAGAGCCTGCTCGCCCGCGAATGCGACATGGCGCTCGCCGGCGGCGTCACCATCGAGCTGCCGCACCGGCGCGGCTACCTCCATCAGGACGGCGAGATCCTCGCTCCGGACGGTGTCTGTCGCGCCTTCGATCATCGGGCCGCCGGCACCGTCTTCGGCTCCGGCGTCGGCGTCGTGGTGCTGCGCCGGCTCGCCGACGCCCTGCGCGACGGGGACCCGATCCAAGGCATCATCAAGGCGACGGCGATCAACAACGACGGTGCCGAGAAAGCCGGCTACCTCGCCCCCAGCATCGACGGGCAGGCCCGCGCCATCGTCGAGGCGCAGGGCCTCGCCGGGATCGGCGCCGACGCGATCCAGTACGTCGAGTGCCACGGCACCGGTACCTACTTGGGCGATCCCATCGAGATCGCGGCGCTCACCCAGGCATTCCGCCAGAGCACCGGGCGCAGCGGCTTCTGCCGCGTCGGCTCGGTCAAGACCAATATCGGGCATCTCGACACGGCGGCGGGTGTCGTCGGCCTGATCAAGGCCCTGCTCGCCCTGCAGCACGGGGAGATCCCCGCGAGCCTCGGCTTCGAGCGGCCGAACCCGTCCATCGATTTCGCCGGCAGCCCGTTCGCGGTCGCCGACCGGTTGACGCCCTGGCCGCGGATCACGGGGCCGCGCCGGGCCGCCGTGAACGCCCTGGGCGTCGGCGGCACCAACGCCCATGCGATCCTCGAAGCCCCTCCCAAGATCGCCGCGTCACCCGCCGGGTCCGGCGGCCCGGAGCTGATCCTGCTCTCGGCCCGGAACCGCGCTGCCCTCGACGCGGCGGGCCGCGACCTCGCGGCCGAGCTCGAACGCCGGCCCGAACTGTTGCTCAGAGACGCGGCCTACACGCTGTTCTCGGGCCGCCGGCACTTCGAGCACCGCCGGGTCCTGGCGGTCGCCGACCGGGCCGAGGCGATCGCGCTCCTGACCGGTGGGAACAGCCGCCGCAGCCACACCCATACGGTGGTGCCGGAGGCGTCCGGCGCCGTGTTCCTGTTTCCGGGCGGGGGTGCGCAGCACCCCGGCATGGCGCGCGGCCTCTACGACGGCGAGCCGGTCTTCCGTGCCGCCGTCGACGAGGGCCTCGGCTACCTGCCGCCGGCGGTCGCTTCCGAAATCCGAGCGCATTGGCTCGGCGCGTCGTCGCACGGGGCGGAGGCCGCCGCGTGGCTGCTGCGCCCCTCCCGCCAGCTTCCGGCGATCCTGATCTGCGAGGTCGCCCTCGCCCGGCTCTGGTCGAGCCGGGGCCTCACGCCCGCGGCGCTGATCGGCCATTCCATGGGCGAGAACGCCGCCGCCTGCGTCGCCGGGGTCATGACCTTCCGCGAGGCGGTCGGTCTCGTGCGCCTGCGCGGCGAATTGTTCGATACGGTGACGGGCGGCGGCATGCTCAGCGTCGCCCTCGACGCCAGCCTCTTGCGCACCCGGCTGCCGGCGGACCTCGACCTCGCCTCCGTGAACGGGCCGGGGCTGTGCGTCGTCTCGGGGCCCGAGGCCGCGCTCGCGGCGTTCGCCGCGGCGCTCGCCGCCGAGGGCGTCGAGGCGGCCCCCGTCGCCATCGCCATCGCCGCGCATTCGCGGATGCTCGACCCGATCCTGCCGCGCTTCGAAGCCTACCTGCGCACGCTGGACCTGCGCACGCCCATGATCCCGGTGGTCTCGAACCTCACCGGAACATGGCTCACCGATGCCCAGGCCCGCGATCCGCACTACTGGGTCTCGCACCTGCGCGGGACGGTGCGCTTCGCCGACGGGCTCGCGCTCCTCGCCGCCGACCGGGCACGCGTCTACGTCGAGGTCGGCCCCGGTCGCGCCCTGTCGTCCCTCGTGAAAGCACAGGGGACGATCCCGGCCGATGCCATCCTCAACACGCTGCCGCATCCCGACGAGGCGACGGATGTCCGCCTGTCGTTCCTCGCCGCGTTCGGCCGGGCGTGGGCGACGGGCCTGACGCTCGATCCGGGCCGGCTGTGGGCCGGGCGCGGTTGCCGGCGCGTCGCGCTGCCGACCTACCCGTTCCAGCACAAGCGCTACTTCCTCGATGCCGTGGCACGGCGTGCGTCCGACCCGGCCGAGGCGGTGCCGACGCGCCGGCCCGATATCGCCGAATGGGGCTACCGACCGGTCTGGCGCCAGTCGGCGGCGCCCCTGGAGGCACAGTGCGATCCCCTGCCCCGCACGTGGCTGGTGTTCCACGATGGGGAGGGCGTCGGCCCGGATCTCATCGCCCGCCTGCGCACCGCCGGCCATAGGGTCACCGAGGTGGTGCCGGGCGATCAGTTCGGCCGCCGTGGCCTCGACTCTTACGCACTCTGCGCCGAAGAGGGCCGGCCCGCCTACGAAGCCCTGGTCCAGGCCCTCGACGCGGATGGACGCCGGCCCGACCGGATCCTCCACCTGTGGCTGCTGACCCGGGAAGAGCGGGTCCGGCCCGGGTCGAGCGCCTTCCACCACACCCTGGAACGCGGCTTCTCCTGCCTCGTCGGGCTGATGCAGGCGTTGGGCGAGGCCGCGCCGGTCCACGTCACCGTGGTGACGAACGGCATGCAGGCCGTCGGCGGTCGTGTGCCCGCCCATCCGGACAAGGCGACGGTGCTCGGGCCCGCCCTGGTCATTCCGAAGGAGATGGCGGGCGTCACCATCCGCACCATCGACATGGATTGGCCCGAACCCGCCGCTCCGGCACGCCTCGGCCGGCGGCCCCGCCCCGCAGCGCCGGAAGGCGGCGACCTCGAACGGCTGTGGGACGATCTCACCGCCGAGCCCGGCACCGAGACGGTGGCCTACCAGCGTGCGCGGCGCTGGACGCAAGGTTTCGCCCCCCTCGCCCTCGACGCGGCGGAGGCGGGCCGCGCGCGTCTGCGCGAGGGTGGCGTCTACCTCGTCACCGGCGGCCTCGGCGACATCGCGGGCACGATCTGCGAGGCGCTGGCGCGGCAGTACCGGGCGCGCCTCGTGCTGGTCGGACGCTCGATCCTGCCCGAGCGCGACCTGTGGGACGATCTCCTGCGGGTCCATGGCATCGAGGGGCGGACCGGCCGCTCGATCGCGCGGATCCGCCAGCTGGAAGCCCTTGGGGCGGAGGTGCTCTACGGGTGCGCCGACGTCAGCAATCCGGAGGAACTGCACGCGATCATCGCGCGGGCCCACGCCAGGTTCGGGCCGATCAACGGCGTGATCCATACAGCCGGCCTGGTGCGGGACGGCCTCGTCGCCATGAAGTCCGAGGCCGACATCGAGGCGGTGTTCGCCCCGAAGATTCAGGGCACGCAGAATCTGCACGCCCTGCTGCGCGACGACCCCCTCGATCTGTTCGTGCTGTTCTCCTCCACCAGCGCCGACACCGCGCCGGCCGGTCAGGTCGATTACGTGGCGGCCAACGCCTACCTCAACGCCTTCGCGGAGGCGGCCGCCGGGCACGGCACCTGCCGGACGGTGGCGATCCACTGGGGCATCTGGAACCAGATCGGCCTCGCCGCCCGCTCCGTCGCGCCCGCGCGGACGCCGCCGGTGCGGCCGGCACCGCGCGGTCCGCTGTTCACGACCTGGGCCGAGGACGGGGCCGGCGGCACTTGTCTGGAAGGGCACTGGAGCGCGACGGACCATTGGATTCTCGACGAGCACCGGATGGCCACGGGCGAGGCGATCTGGCCCGGGACCGGCTATCTGGAAATCGCCGCCCAGGCCCTGCGCGAGCACGGCATCGAGGGCGGGTTCGCCCTCGAGGATCTGATCTTCCTCCGCCCGCTGCACGTGCCGGACGGTGAAGCCTGCCGGGTTCAGGTGCGCCTGGAGCCCGACCAGGACGGTTTCCGCCTCGACGTGCGCAGCCTCGTGTCGGCGGGCGCCCGGACGGGGTTTCGCCGCCACGCGCGCGCCCGGATCCGTCTGCTCCCTGCCGCATCCCCGCGCGGAGATGCGCCACAGGCCACCGGGACGTTGCCGTCGGCCATTCCCTCCGTACAGGAGGCGCATCTGCGCTTCGGGCCGCGCTGGCGTGTCCTGCGCGACCTTGCCATCGCGGACGGTACCGCGACGGCGCGCCTCGCCCTCGATCCGGCCTTCCGGGCCGATCTCGACACGGGCTACCGCCTGCATCCGGCGCTCACCGACATCGCCACCGGCTGCGCCATGGCCCTCGTGCCGGCCTACGATGCGGGCGCGGCCCTCTGGGTGCCCGTCTCCTACGGACACGTACGGGTGCATGCCTCGATGCCCGCCGAGGTGACGAGCCGGATCCGGCTCGGCGTCGCCGAGGGCGGCGAGGGCTTCGCGAGCTTCGACGTGGTGATCACCGATGCGGCGGGCGAACCCGTGCTGGAGATCGAGGGCTTCACCGTGAAGCGCCTCGACGGCGGCGTCACCCTGGGCGCGTCCGATGCCGGCATCGAGTTCGCGGCCCCGCGCGCCGATCCATCGCAGGCGTCGTCGCCGGCGGTGCAGGCCCTCGCCGCGATGGTCCGCCAGGGCATCCGCCCCGAGGAGGGCGTCGAGGCGCTGTTCCGGGCGATCGGGGCCGGACGGCCGCAGGTCATCGTCAGCTCGATGGATCTCGAGGCCCTGCGCGCCCGCGCCGCCGCGCCGCCCGCCGAGGCCGCCGCCCGGACCGAACTCTTCGAACGGTCCGGGAACGAAGCCGCCTACGTGGCGCCCCGCTCCGAGACCGAGCGGGTGCTCGCCGGCTTCTGGACGGAACTCCTCGGCATCGGCCGGGTCGGCATCGAGGACAACTTCTTCGACGTCGGTGGTCATTCCCTGATCGCCGTGCGCCTCCTGCGCAAGATCCGCGCGCGCTTCGCCACCGATCTGCCGATCTCGGTTCTGTTCGAGGCGCCGACGATCGCGGCCTTCGCGGCCCTGCTCGGAGACCGGCCCGAGGCGGCGGCACTTTCCGGGACGGGCGACGCGGTTCCGGCCCCGGCGGAGGCGGCGCCCAGACGGCTGCACGTCGTGCCGATGCGGGTGCGGGCGGACGATGCGCGCACGCCGTTCTTCCTCTGTGCCGGCATGTTCGGCAACGTGCTCAACCTGCGCCACCTCGCGCTCCAGCTCGGGAGCGAGCGGCCGGTCTACGGCCTGCAGGCCCGCGGGCTCTACGGCGAGCACGCTCCCCACGAGACCTTCGAGGACATGGCACGGGACTATTGCGCGGAGATCCGCGCGGTCCAGCCGCGGGGGCCCTATCTGCTCGGCGGCTTCTCCGGCGGCGGCCTCGCGGCCCTGGCGATGGCCCGGCGCTTGGCGGAGGAAGGCGAGGCGGTGCCGGTCGTCCTGCTCCTCGATACGCCGGTTCCCCAGCAGGTGACGCTCTCCCTCTCCGACCGCCTCGCGATGAAGGTGCAGGAATTCCGGTCGCAGGGGGGGAGCTTCCTCGGCGCTTGGATCAAGCGGCGCGCCCGCTGGGAGGCGATGCGCCTGCGCGAACGGATGCAGGCGCCCGAAACACTCGGGACCGAGCAGTTCCACGACGGCGCCATCGAGGCCGCCTTCCGTCGTGCCCTCGATCGGCTCGTGCTGGAGCCGTATTCCGGACGGGTCGTCCTCTACCGGCCGGAGGTCCAGGTCGCCCACCGCCTCTCGGGAGGACGCCGATTGGATGTGAACCGCTCCCTCATCCTGGAGGACAACGGCTGGGCGCCCTACGTGCCGGACCTCGATATCGTTCACGTCGCCGGCAACCACGACAGCATGGTGCTGGAGCCCAACGTCCGGGTGCTCGCCGCCCGGATGCGCCGCCATCTCGCCGATGCCGAGGCGGCCCCGGCCGAGCCCTCCCGCTTCGACCCCTCCCGATCCGCGCCCGCCGCGGCCCTTGCCTGATCGGCCACGCCCGATGCGGCGTCGAAAGCCCGGCCGCCGGACAGGCGGCCGGGCTTTCGTACGGTCGGCCTCCCGTTAGCGTCGGTCGTCGATGGGCTGCCTTCAGCCCGTGCCGTCGGAGGATGGGTCGAACGGCGTCCAGCCGGGTGCGCGCCACAGTTTCCAGCGCCAGCGCAGGGCCTTGCTCAGCCGCTCGACCCGGGCGCCGAGGAGGCCCGCCTGCGGGCGCCAGTGCGCGCGCTCCATGTAGGGCCAGAAGATCTCCGTCGCCTGGCTCCGCAAGCGTGCCGCGCAAGCCGCCGGATCGGGTTCCGGCTCACGCGCGGCGGTTGCGGCGACGGTACCGGCGAAGTCCTGCAACGCCCTCGCCGTCTGTGGGTCGATCCCTTCGGGAGCCCAGGCGCCGATCGGTGCACGCCCGGTCATCGCCGCATAGGTGACGAGGGCCAGGGCGTAGTGGCCGAGGCGCGTCGGATGAACTTGGTCTTGGATGAGCAGCGCAGTGGTTCGGCCGGCATCCTTTTCCGGCCATCCCGGAGGCGCGGACCCGTTCGCCGCCCGCTCGATCAGCGTGACGAGGGCGGTGGCGGCGGGGAGGATGGCGATGGGGTTGCCCCGCCGGGCGGCCACCGAGCGCCGGTTGGCCGCCGCGACGAGGCAGTGCCAGAGCGGAGCCGCCGCGCGCTCGTAGGCGATCCAGGCGCTCGGCTCATCCTTGTCGTCGAGGGACATCCACGGAACGTAGAACCATGTCTTGATCCCCGGATTGGCGGCCGAGGCGCAGTCGTGCAGCCGACCGAGCGCGCCGATGGTGTCGTTCCACAGGAAGGCACCCATGAGGTCGTGCTGCTCGGTCACCACGAGGGTGTCGTAGAGCCCGCCTGGCCCGTCCGGGTCCGAGGCCTCGTCGGTCACGAACGCGACGTCACGGCAGGCACGCTGCCGGATCGTCGATCCGGAGCCGTGGCGCCGGCCCCAGGCGAGCGGCTGTCCCAGGCTTGCGGCGATCCGTACGAGATCGTCGGGAATCGGCCGGTCGGTCAGGCTGTGTCCCGAGATGAAGATTCGCGCCGGAGCGGCCGCCTCGTCCGCCCGGGCCGGTCCGGTGCTCGGAGCGAAATGGCTCACGGCCAGGAGGTGAGCGGCGAGGCCGGCGGCCGCGAGACGGCGCGGACGCCGGCCCGGACGGTCACGGCGTTCCACTGCGATCGGTCCTGGTCCAGGCGACCGGCGTCCGTGCCAGGAGCCGCTGGTAGAGGACGGCGTTGCCCGCGAGGTAGGCCATGAGCGCACGTGGCCCGCCGCCGCCATGGCCCTCGGCATCCGCCAGTCGCCAGCCGGCGACGATCGCGACCATAAGGGACGCCGCACTCGCCGCACCGATGGCGAACGGCACCGGCGAAGCGCCCGCCACGGCCGCCGCGGCGGCGATCGCCACGAGGGCGGCATTGGCCAGAAGCAGCAGCGTCAGGGGCGGCACCATCGCGTCGAGCATCTGGGCCACGCATGCGCGGTCGCCGCGGCGCAGACCGGTGATGAGCTGCGGCAGCGCCGTGCGGATCTGTCCCAGATGCCCCCGCTGCCAACGCTCGCGTTGACTCGCGACGGCGGGTTGCGCCGTCGGAAACCGGCTCGTCACGAGCGCCGCGTCGCACAGCATCGGGGCGTGCCCCGCCAGGGCGCAGTCGAGGCCGAGCTTCAGGTCCTCGACGATCTCGCCGCTGTCGAGCTGGGCCTGCGCGATGATCGGCCAGGGGAAAGCCATGCCGCTGCCCGTGAGCTGGCAGGGCAGGCCCAGGGCGGCGAGTCCGCGCGGCCGGAGCGCGTTCTTCACGAAAAAGGCGAACTCCGCCACTTTGAGGCCCGGACGGGCACCGGGCGGGGCGAGGCAGAGGTAGCGCGCCTGGACGGGACGCCCGTGGGCCAGCGCTTGCCCCGCGAGGGCGTCGAGGGCACCGGTGCCGAGATGGCAATCGGCATCGACGAACACCACCACGTGCGGCGCCGCAGCCTCCAGGTGCCGGATTCCCGCATCCATGGCGTAGCCCTTGCCGCGCGCGAACGGGTTCTGCCGCACCACCACCTCGGCGCCGGCCGCTGCCGCGACCTCCGCCGTGCGGTCGGTACAATTGTCGGCCACGACGACGAGCCGATCGTCCGGCAGCAGCTGTGCCCGGACGCTGTCCAGGGTCGCGCCGAGGTGCCGCTCCTCGTCATGCGCCGGGACGACCACTGCGAGCGAGCGCCGATCCCGCGAGGGAGGCAGGGGCGAAGGCCGAGATCGCGGCCGATGGGCGGCCGCGATCTCCAGGCAGAACAGGGCGGCGGGAATGGCCAGGATCACCGCCACGAGACCGAGGAGGCCTGACAGCAGGAAGAGCGGCACGGTCATCGGAGCCTCGCATCGTTTCGGCCCCCGAGCGGGCGCCCCGCCTCAGGGTTTGCCGATCCGAATCGCGCTCCAAGGCTTCGTCGTGCCTCAAAAGGAAGGCGTCCCTACCGCCTTCGCGTGAGACCGTTCGCCTGCATCGACCCCTTCGCCCACCTTCCGGGGACGGGCCTCTCCGGAGGGCGCATCGAAGCCGTTCAGCAACGCGCCCGATGGAACCGTCCGGAGTCGAGCATCGAGAATTCGAGGTATTCGGAAGTCGTACGGTGAAGTGGAGATCTGTTGTTCCAATAAAATACCGACGATTTCGATCGGTTTTCCGCGAATGTTCGCCCGATATGCGTAGTTTGTGACCCTGCGGCTGCGTGCATCTGTGTCCAGCGAAGTCTTCGGTGCGGGGCCGGCCAACGCGACGCGGGTGGTCGGCATGCACCGCGTTCGAGTCCTTCGTGGAGCGGAACCATGCCGATCGGTCTGGCCGGCGCAGTCAGCCTGCGCGAACATTTCCTCAATGCACCCTTCGACGGTCTCGATCGGTCCGAAGTTCTCTCGCTGCTCGCTCAGGATCCGCCGCGAGACTTCGAGGCGCGATCGTTCCGCTACGTCGTCACCCCCAATGTCGACCACGTGGTCCGCCTGAGCGCGGACCCGTCCCTCGCCCCCTGCTACGAGGCCGCCTGGCTCTCGCTCTGCGACAGCAAGCCGATCCTGGTGATGTCGCGGTTGCTGACCCGCGGCGGATTTCTGCACCTTCCGGGCTCGACGCTCACCGAGATCCTGTTCCGGACCGTGATCCGCCCGGGGGATCGCATCGCCCTGGTGGTCGCCAGCGACGCCATCGCGGCGGATATGCGGGTTGCCTTCCCGGACCTCGATCTCGCGATCCTCACGGCACCGCCCGACATCGACGGCGATCCGGCGGCCTTCGCGACCTGCGTCGCTTTCGTCGCCCGCAGCCGCACCCGCTTCACCTTCATCGCCATCGGCGCGCCGCGCTCCGAGCGGATCGCCTTCCAGGCCTCCCTCGATCCCGACGCGTGCGGAACCGCCCTGTGTATCGGCGCTGCGCTGGAATTCCTGCTCGGCCGCAAGCGCCGCGCTCCGCTCTGGATGCAGCGGACGGGCATCGAATGGCTTCATCGCCTCGCCAGCGAGCCGCACAGGCTCTGGCGTCGCTACCTTCTCGCGGTGCTGCCGTTCGGACGCCTCCTGCTGAAGGAGGGTCTCGCGCGGCTGCCGTCCCGGCGCGCCCTGCCGCCCCGGACGGTCAAGTCCTGAGCACCCGACGCTCCCCATCGGAACCACGGATCGAAGGACGTGCCGGCGATGAAGATCGCGTACCTGATGAACACCTATCCGTTGCCGAGCACGACCTTCATCCGGAGGGAGATCGAGGCGATCGAGGGACTCGGGCACCGGATCCGGCGCTATGCCGTGCGTGCCTGGCCGCAGGCCCTGGTCGATCCCCGAGATCGCGCCGAGCGGGCGGCGACGCATTACCTGCTCACCCGCAACCTGCGTGGTCTGCTGGGCGCGGCCGTGCGCGAGATGCTGGGCAATCCGCGCGGCCTCGCCCGGAGCCTCGGACCGTGGCTGACGCTCGCGCGCGCCGCTCGCAACGGGCCGGTGCGGCCGGTCGCCTACCTCCTGCAGGCGGCCTACCTTCGCCAGCGCGCGGCGGCCGAGGGGATCGACCACATCCACGTGCACTTCGCCACGAATGCCACCACCGTGGCGATGCTGGCGCGGCTCATGGGCGGGCCGAGCTACAGCTTCACCGCCCATGGCCCGGACGAATTCGAAGATCCGGAACGGCTGGGCTTCTCCGACAAGATCGCGCAGGCCCGCTTCGCGGTGGCGATCTCGCGGTACTGCCAGGATCGCCTCATCGGACTTGCCCGCCCGGAGGACGGTCCGAAGATCCGTGTGGCGCGCTGCGGGCTCGCCCTCGAGGAGTTCGCGGCGGTGCGCCCGCGCTGGACCGACACCCAGACCCTCGTCTGTGTCGGACGCCTCTGCGCCGCCAAGGGCCAGGTGATGATTCCGGCGGCGGTCGCGGCCCTGCGCGGACGCTTCCCCGACCTCAAGGTCGTCCTGGTCGGCGACGGCGATCGCCGGGCCGAGATCGAGGCGGCCTGCCGCCGCCACGGCGTCGCGGACCGGGTGATCCTGCACGGCTGGGCGAGCAACGCGGAGGTACGCTCCCTCGTCGCCGCGAGTCGAGCCCTTCTGCTCCCAAGCTTCGCCGAAGGCCTGCCCGTCGTGATCATGGAGGCCTTCGCCCTCGGTCGCCCGGTCATCTCGACCCATGTCGCCGGCATTCCGGAGCTGCTCGATGCGCGGTGCGGCTGGCTGATCCCGCCCGGCGACGTCGAAGCGCTGACGCAGGCGATGGAAGCGGCCCTCCTCGCGACGCCCGACGAACTCACCGCCAAGGGTGCGGTGGGACGGGAGCGCGTCGCGCGCTTGCACGATCGCCGCGCCCTCGCCCGAACCCTGTGGCGGCTGTTCGAGGAGGCCGGCGCAATCCGTCGCCCCGCTTTCGCCGACGAACGCGCGGGTGCGAGCACCATATCGTCGGCCGGACTGGCTGATCAGGTTTGACGTCCGAGTCCGTGGTTTCGATCGAAATATTCGATGTCACCTCGATAGTAAGTATTCATATATAGCTGCGATGTCTGAAAGTATAAATAACAAGCTGTCTAATATTCAGACGTGAGACGATTATTTATTTAGAATTTATTTCTATGTTCCCGCAACGTCCATCGTCCATTCGTTGTCAACGAGGCCGGTCATGAGCGCGCAGGCTGCCGCAACGTCACAGGGCATCGCATCGCTGGCGCAGCCCTGGCTGCTCGGGGCCGAGCAAATGGGTCTTCCGACCGCCGGCGAGGCGATAGGCCTCGACCGGCCGGTTGGCACGATGGTCGCGCTCGAGGCGGCCATCCTCGACGCGCTTCCCGCCAGTGCCGGACCAGCCGCACTGTTCGACGCCGGGGCCGGCGAGGCGTGCGGGCTCACCCTGCCGCGCTCGCCGCTCGACGAGACCGATCTGGCGCTCAAGCGCGGCTTCGACCTCGTGGTCGCGGCGCTGCTGGTCTTCCTGCTGGCGCCCCTCCTCGTCGCCGTCGCACTCCTGATCCGCTTCACTTCGGAGGGACCGGTGCTGTTCCGGCAGACGCGCGGCGGCCTGCACGGGCGCCCGTTCGAGATCTACAAGTTCCGGACGATGACGGTTCAGGAGAACGGCACGGCGGTGGTCCAGGCCCGGCGGGGCGACCCGCGGGTGACGCCGCTCGGTCGCTTCCTGCGCAGCAGCAGCCTCGACGAGCTGCCGCAGCTCTTCAACGTGCTGAAAGGCGACATGTCGATGATCGGCCCGCGGCCGCACGCGGTCGATCAGGAGCGGGACTTCGCCCTCCGGGTCGCCGATTACGCCCTGCGCCACCATGTCAGGCCCGGCATCACCGGCTGGGCTCAGGTCTGCGGCTATCGCGGCGAGACCCGGACCGAGGACGCCCTCGCCCGCCGGATCGCGTTGGATCTGCAATACATCGAGCGTTGGAGCTTCTGGCTCGATCTGTGGATCATGGTCCGGACCTGCCGGGCGGTGCTCGCTCCGCAGAACGCCTACTGATCCCGATCACGCGGGCTCGGGTCGAAGCCCCTCGCGGGCCTCGAACCTCCGGGTTGCCCCTGGGCGCGCGCCAAGCGGACCGCAGGGACAGACCATGTCACGCGCGACGGCCGCCGACGGTACGCGCCGCCCCGCAGCTCAGGGTCGAACCGGGAGCTGCGCGAGGACCGCGCCGGCCTGGTTCCGGATCACCAGCGACCAGCCGACTTCATAACCGTGCAGCTCCCCCAGTACCGCGTCGGCTTCCGCGAGGGCATGGTCGAGATCGGTGACCTCGACGCCCTCCTCGTCGCGCAGGATGGTCTGGCCATCGGTCAGGTCGAAGTACAGCCGCAGTTTCGCGCCCGCCGCCGTACCGGGGTCGGCCATGGGCCGACGGCTGGAATCGGAGGCGCGCGTCATCGAGCCGGGCTCCGGGCCTGTGTCGCGAGCTTGGCCTGCGCCGCGAGATGGAGCCACAGCGCAGCGGTGGTGACGATGGTTTGTTGTACGGTGTATTCCTGCTGCATCACCATCCCGGGGTGTTCGATCAGGTATTCGAAATAGGGCATCGCGAAGCGGGCGGGATGAATGCGCCGATGGGCCGGCGCGGTCGAATCGCCCTCCGGGAAGATAGCCCAGGCCGGACCGAACAGCCATTCCGGAGAGAAGGCCGATTGAGGCCCGAACCCGTAGATCGTGATGCCGGGTGGCACCGGCACGCCCATGGCACGATGGTCCTCGTGAAGCGGATGCCGGACCTGCCGGACCCCGATTCCCGTCGTCAGGCTCAAGCCCAGCTGGTTGGTGCCGAGCAGCCCTTGCGCGGTCTGCATCATCAATCCTAGCAGCTCGGGGTTCCCGCTCAACCGGTGAGCGCGGAGGAACAGGCGGGTCATTCCTTCGCCCGGCGCGGTGCCCTGGCCCCAGCCCGCGGGCGCATAGGGGTGCTTCATGCTGGGATAGGTCCCGCCGCGCTGAACGGCCGCGAACCCGGTCGCCTCGCGGACCAGGCCTACGTCGATCCGTGTGCGGATCTCGGGTTCGGCCTGCGCGGCCCGGGCGTAATCCCAGGCCGCATCCGCCCCGCGCTCGGCGATCCCGAACCCCGTGCTCCAGGCCTCCTCGAAGAGCTGCCCGAACGCCCGTCCCTCGCCCAGCCGGAACAGGGCCGCGGCGGCGGCGACGCGGAATTCCCCCGTCAGCCGCTGCAGCGTCGCCCGGCGTGTTTCCCAGGGCACCGCCGCGAACAGGTCGGTGCGCCGTGCCACCGCGAGGGCATCCGCATAGGCCGTGTCGGGGTCGTTGAAACCGGCCTCGGCCCAGCGCCACGCCCGCAATGCGCTTTCGCGGAACAACTCCGCCAACGCGGCCTGCCCGGCCTCGCGCAGGACCCGCGCGAGGCCGGCGGCCGCGCCGGCGTAACGGTAGGTGGCGAGGGGATCGGGGGCGTAGGCGAAGACCCGGTGGTGTTCGAGAAAGCTCGGCTCGCCGAGGAGCGGGTAGCGGGCACTCTCGATGCCGCCGCTCACGCCGCCGTCCGGCCCCTGGAGACGGCGGAAGAAGTCGAGGAGCCAGATCGGCTCGTGCAGGAGATTGGGCAGGGCGTCGGCGGTGGCGTAGATCGGATCGTCCAGCACCTCGCTCGAACGGGGCAGGCCGAAATCGGTGGTCCGGAGGTGTGGCGGAAGGCCCTCGAACACCTCGAGGAGGAGCGTCGCCACATCGACGTGCTGGATCCGGCGGTCCCAATCGCCCGCATCCATGTAGCCGCCCCAGACGTTCGACGGGGCATTCCCCCCGGTGAGCCATGCCGGCTCGGCCCCCACCTCCGACGAGGCGAACCCGTCCAGTCCCTCCGTGGACCAGGCAAGCGGCATCCGGCTCCGGCGGACCGGGGCCTCGGGCGTCGGCCGGAAGGCGGCGGGGCGGCGATAGCCGAAGCGTCCGTCGAGGGCGATCCCGCTGCGGTGATTGTACAACCCCCCGATCGCGACCCGCGCCGCGCCGAGCCAGACCTCGTCTCCGACCGGGAAGGGATCGGAAACACCGAGCCCGGGGATCCAGAGGCGGTAGCGGCCGGGGCGCTTCGGCTGCCAGGCCGAGTAGTCGAGTTCGAACACGAACGTGCCGGCGCGGTTCGCCGCATGGGCCGGCGCGACGGTGCCGCCGGTGCGGTCGGAGACCGGGAGCGGTCGGTCCGGCCTTGCCGCCACGAAGCCGTCCGGGGTCGGCTGCGCCACCGTGGCGAAGATCGGAATCCGGTCGCCGCCGAGTCCTTCGAGGGCGATCCGCTGGCCGTCCCGCAAGCCATGGGCTTGGGCCGAGACCTGTCCGTCGCGGGCCCGGAACGTGCCGATGGGTCGACGGAGGCCGTCGGCGTCCACGCTGTCGGCCAAGGGTTTGGGCAGGCCGTTGGTGGGCTCCGGTGTGTCGGGTGTGGCCCGCAGGCCGATGTCGCCGGAGAAGGCCGCCGCGCCATTCTCATCCAGGATTGCGAAGCGCTTCACCCCGTAGCGGCGAAAATCCACGGCCCCCAGGTCGGGGCCACCCGGCAGCCAGAGGGCGAGGTAGGCGGTCTTGGCGATGTCGGCCGGGGCGTGCCCGAGTTGGGTGCCACGTAGGGCGAGGGCCCGGGTGGTGCGGTCGTCGTAGGTGAAGGCCGTCGGTGGCAGCAGGTTGCCGGGCCACGCGAGGGTGTGGGTTCCGCGCGGAACCGGGCCGTCGAGCTTGAGATAGATCTGATGGCGGAAGCTCGCGCCCGTCCGGGTCGCGCCGCCCTCATCGTAAAAGATCCCCGATTCGTAGGGCATCGATTTGCGGTAGACGGCCACCACCCGGCGGCCGCCGATCCGGCCGTAGCCCGCAGCGGCGTCGATCGCCCCTCGATCGAGGTGATGACCCGGCGGCGCGTCGCTCGAACGCAGGTGGTCGCGCTTGGGGCCGATCACCTGGGCCCACGCGTCCCCGTGCCGGACCCAGGTGCCGGGCGCCTCGGATCGGGGCGCATCGAGGGCGAGGATGCGGCCCGGCACGAATGGCGGGTCGCGCACCTCCACCGCCAGGATGTCCGGGGTGGCGACCGTGATCTCCTGAACGCTCACCAGGCCGGGAGCCGGTTCGGTCCGGGCGGGTTGAACGCTCGGGGCCGCCGCGAGGAGCAGGCTGGCGAGGATCGAGCGGGTGAGTCGTGCGCTACCCACTTTCATCGGCCATCCGGAACCCGAGCCGATGTTCCGGCCAATCCAGTATCGAGCGCGGGTGACTCGCGCGAGGACGACGCGGCCGGGCACGGTTCAGAGATACCGCCGCAGGAGTTCGGCGCGGGTGCGATAGACCGTATCCTCGTCGAACCGCGTGCCGGTGCGGGCCGCGGCCCGTATCAGGCCCGCGAGACCCGCGCGGTCGCGGTCGAGGTCCGTGAGCCCGGAAACCAACGCATTCCCATCGTCCATCAGAACGAGGCGCCCTCCTCCGTCCTGGCCTATCAGGTCCTCCGAGTAGGGACTGCCGTAGCCGATGAGCGGCGTGCCGCAGACGAGGGACTCGATGAGACATCGCGGGGATTCGGGCGTGCGATGGCAGAACAGGAACAGGTGGGCCGCGCGCATGGCAGCCAGAAGCTTCTGGCGATCACCCTCGAAGCCGGGCAGCGCCACACAATCGGCGAGGCCGAGTTCGCCCGCCCGTGCCTGCATGGTCTCGCGCAGGGGGCCATCGCCCCACCAGGTCGCCGTGAACCGCATCCCGCTCTGCCGAGCCCGATGGAGCGCGTCCAGCCAGTCGAGCGGCCCCTTCATGGCGTCGGCCCTGCCGACATAGACGATCTTCAGCGGCTCGCCCTTCAGGAGAGCGCGGCATTTGTCCGCGAGCGCGGTCTCCGTGACGAGGTCGTCGCGGGTGGTGTGGGTGTCGTAGACACAGAACGGGTTCCGCGCATGGGGGGCGTAGGTCCGGAACGTATCCTGCCCCTGGAACAGGCCGAGATGGCTGCGCGCGATCAGGTGCTGATGGTAGCGTACCATCAGTGGCAGCGTGAGCGCGTTCTTCATGCGTCTGCGGAGCGGTGCATCCGTCCCTGTCCGGCGGATCACCTCGTGCTCGACCCGGTCGAACCAGACGGCGTAGGGCCGCCGTCGGCGGATCGATTCGAGGGCGGCGACGCCGCCCCAGTCTCCGGCGAGTGAGCCGAGGGTGTAGCAGAGATAGCGGCTTCTCCGGACGAGGTCCGTCAAGCGGCGGCGCGTCCCGGCGTACCGCGCCGCGAACGTCGCGATGCGGTAGGCCTCCGGCAGGGCGACGACGGACAGGCGATCCGCGCAGGCGAGATCGTCGACCGGACGCCAGGCGGTGGAAGCCTCACCAACGGCGGGCGGACCCGCGCCCGCGTCGATGCCCGTATAGGTGATCCGAGCGAAGTTCTCGCCCCAGCGATCGAGGCCCGCGCAGGTCTGATCGTCGAGGCACAGCCGCCCCCCGATCCGCCGCAACGGCACGTGGGTGACGAGAAGCACGCTGTCCGGGACCGGGTCGGAGGCCGGGAGGGCGATCGCTTCGCCGTGCGTACCGAAACCTCCGTCGCCGTTCGTGTGCGATCGCGCTGCGACGGCGAGCGGGTCTCGTGCGAGAATCGTGGAATCCGATCGGTGGGACATCTGCGGTTCGCCTGCCGGTGGAGATCGGCTCGACGACGCTAGGAACGCGTAAGGATCGGCACAACACCTTCTTTGTACGCGGTGCCCGCATGGCCTCGTCCCGAAGTGGTACGATGGCCGGTGGTCCGGTCGAGCCCTCGCCGCGGCCGCCGAGCGCTCCTGCCCTGCTCGGCCGAACCGGAAGCGAAGTAATCCCTGCTCCCCTCGTGTCGCACGGGTTACGTCGCGGGCCGGAGCGCCTTGCGTTCGGGCCTTGGCGACAAGGATCGCATGGACGCCGGCATCGACGCCGGCATGTGTGCCCGCACTTGCACTTGATAGGCCACGCCGAGGATCAGTCCGATCGCCACCGCGAGGAGGTACAGACTATCGCGCAACAGCAGGATGTATTCGAGGGTCGAGTGAAGACAGACCATCAGGAGGCCGACGCCGAGGCCGATGAGCAGATCGCCCTCCGGGCCGGCTCGGCTCGGCCAACCGATCCGGAAGGTGGTGACGAGAGGGTAGCCCAGCAGAAGCACGAAGGCGACGAGGCCGAACCAGCCGGTCTCGGAGGCGGCCAACAGGTAGGCGTTGTGGACGAGGTTGTTCCGGTTGCCCTCGTTGGCGATGACGCCGGCGCGTTCCGAGTAGCCGAAGTTCTTGGCGACATAGACGTAGTGGTTCGCGCCAACTCCGAGCGGGTTGCCGAGCAGGATGGCGGTCGCTGCCCGCTCGAAGGCCGCCCGCTCGTCGTATTCCTCCTCGCGTAGGGGATCGCGTTCGAAGCGCTTCTCGAACGAGGTGACGGCGAGCGGTGCGAAGCTCAGGGCGACGCAGCAGCCGGCGATGCCGAGCAAGCCCTTGCGCAGGGTCAGATGGCGCAGGCTCGACAGCAAGTAGATCAGCACGAGGCCGAGAGCCGCGTAGAGCAGCGCGGCCCGCGACGTCGTGAGCACCACGGTCGCCATGCCGGTAAGCGGTACCAGGATGGTGGCCCAGCTTCGACGGCCGGCGAGCAAGAGCGCGACTTGAGGCAGCACCGCGAGGTGGAGGACGAGGCCCAGGGTGTTCTGGTGAGCGAAGGTTCCGCTGGTTTGCACGATGCCGAGGCCGAAGCGTTGGTAGGCCGTGAGGGCGCATTCGAGGACGACGCCGAGCGCCATCCCGGTCAGCAGGTTGCCCGCCACCTTCGGATCGGTGCTCGCCCGTGCCACGACGATGAGCAAGAGCGCGGCGCGGCAGATCTGCCAGAAGTAGAAGAAGGCCGCCGTGGGCTCCGCCGCCTGGCCGATCGAGAGCAGGACGGCGACGAGGTAGAGCGCCAGAATGATCGAGAAGGGCGAGCGCAAGGGCGGCCGCGCAAGCCCGACATAGATCGCCAGACCGAGGAGATCGAAGGCGCTGACCTCGATTCCGCTGACGAGGCCGGGCCAGTCCGCCCCCCAGCTCAGCACTGCGAAATCGAGCTGTGGCAGCCCCGGCTGCAGGAACGGCAGCAGGCCCATCAGAATCCACAGCCGCTTGCCGAGCACAGCACCGCCGCGGACCCAGACGGCGAACGGCACCATCATGCCGAGGCCGGTGGCGAGGATCAGCTCTTTCACCACGGTCGCTCGTTCCCGTTCATGCCATCGAATGCCTGACATTCGTGACGCGACGATAGCGGCCCACGCTCACGGGGCGTGCCTGCGTCGTTCTGAGGAGCCGGCTCACCCGAGGTCGGTAGGCCCTACGCCCTTCGGCGCGGGTTCGGAGAAGCCGTCCTGCGAATGGCGGCGTTCGCGGGCGCCGGACCCCTTCTAGGCTGACCGCCGCAGCAGCCGAGGCCGGCTGGCGAACGGATCAGGCGGGCAGGGCGACACGTGATCCCTCGGCACGCGTGATCCCGGCCGGCCGGCCGTTCTGTCTGATTTCCGGCGAGTGACTTGTTCCAGGAGCGTACCCGATGAGCACACTGACGATCTCGCGTGGCGCGATCCTCAGCGGCAGCGCGTGGATCATCGGCATCTACGGCGTCAGCGTGATCGTGCGCTTCGCCTCCAACGTCCTGCTGTCAAGGCTCATCGCGCCGGAGATCTTCGGGATGGTGGTGGTGATCCTGGCGATCCGGATGGGGGCCGAACTCCTGTCCGACGTCGGCCTCGGTCAGAACGTGGTCACCAATCCCCGCGGTGATCAGCCGGCCTTCTACAACACGGTCTGGACCCTGCAGGTGCTGCGCGGGCTGCTGCTGTGCGGGCTGTGCTGCGCCTTCGCGGGCCCGCTCGCCGAGCTCTACGGGGTGCCGGCGGCGGCCATCCAGTTCGGGGCACTCACCCTGGCCGTCCTCGGCATAACCTCGACCTCGCAGTTCCTTCTGCAAAAACGCTTGCGCGTTCAGACCCTCACCCTGTTCGATTTCTTCCAGGATACCATCGGCACCGCCTTGATGCTGCTCCTGGTCTATTGGAGCCCGACGATCTGGTCGATCTTGCTCGGAAACCTGTTGAGCGCGCTGCTGCGCGTCGGTGGCAGCTTTCTGCTCCCCGAGGGCGGCAACCGCCCAATGCTCGACCGACGTCATGTGGGCGAGATCTTCTCGTTCGGGAAGTGGATCTTCCTCTGGTCGATGCTCGGGTTCTTCAGTCTCAACTTCGATCGTCTGTATCTCGGCAGCGTCGCACCCCTGGCGCTGCTCGGCATCTACGGCATCGCCCGCACCATGGCCGAATTGCCGGCGCTCCTCGCCGGACGGCTCGGCCACTCCCTCGTCTTTCCCCTGGTGTCCGCGGCCGGAGAGATGCCACCCGCGCGGCTGCGACGGGAGATCGGCTCGATCCGCCTCTGTTTCCTGCTCGCCGCTGCGGTTGGGATCGGGGCCGCGGCGGCGGGCGGCGATTTCGCCATCTGGGCGATCTACGACACGCGTTACGCGCTCGCGGCCGCCATGCTGCCGCTGCTGCTGCTCGGCACCTGGGCAACGGTGCTTTGCACCACGAACGAATACGTTCTGATCGGACGCGGCAAACCGCAATACGGCACCGCTGCGAGCAGCGTGAAGCTCGCCTATCTGGTGATCGGCTTGCCGCTCGCGTTCGCGGCCGGCGGCATGCTCGGAGCGATCCTCATCCTGGTGACCGCCGACGCGGTCCGTTACGCGGTACTCCTCGTCGCGCAGGTCCGAACGCGCGTCAGCTTCGGCGCGCAGGATCTTCTCGCCACCGCTGTGCTCCTCGCAACGCTGTTGATGCTGACCGCTCTGCGCGCGGGGCTGTCCCTCGGAACGGCCTTCGACGGCCTGTGGCACCTGTGAGGGGGCCGCGATGATCGAGCCTGCGTGCCGGACCCCGATCCTGGGTGTCGTCGTGATCGGGCGCAACGAGGGGGAGCGGCTGCGAGCCTGTTTCGAATCGATCGACCGCACCATTGGTCCCGTGGTCTACGTCGATTCCGGCTCGACCGATGGCAGCGTCGCCCTCGCGGAGAACCTCGACGTCGCCGTCGTTGTTCTCGATACGGCCCGGCCTTTCACGGCGGCCCGGGCGCGCAACGCCGGTTTCGCGAGGCTGCGGGATCTCGCGCCAAGCCTCGCCTTCGTGCAGTTCATGGATGGCGATTGCGCCCTCGCGCCGGGCTGGCTCGGCGAGGCCCACACCTCTCTCTCGGCACGCCGCGATGTCGCCGTCGTCTGCGGGCGACGGCGGGAACGCCACCCCGAGCGTTCCGTGTTCAATCGCCTGTGCGATCTCGAATGGGACACCGCCCCCGGGGAAGCCCTGGAATGCGGTGGCGATTTCCTGGTTCGCACCGAGGCCTTCGCGGCGGTGGGCGGCTTCGACGGTGGCCTCATCGCCGGCGAGGAGCCGGAACTCTGCGTCCGATTGCGCGCGCGAGGCTGGCGGATCTGGCGCCTCGACGCCGAGATGACCTTGCACGACGCCAACATCACGAGCCTGCGTCAGTGGTGGTGGCGCATGGTCCGCAGCGGCCATGCCTTCGCCCAGGTCGCACAGGTCCATCGCGGCTCGCCCCACGCCATCTGGCGGGCGGCGGTGCCGCGGGCGGTCTTCTGGGGCGTGGGCCTGCCGGTTCTGAGCGGCCTCGGCGTGTTCCTCCACCCCGCTGCGGCCCTGCTCACGCTGCTCTACCCGGTCCAGCTCTGCCGCATCGCGCGCCGCCGGAGCGTCGCCGGGCGGGGGGCTTGGGCCTATGCGGGCTTCACGCTCCTGGGTAAACTCCCGGAAGTCTTCGGAATCGCGACGTTCTACGCAAATCGAATGAGCCGACGCTCGGCAGCCTTGATCGAGTACAAGTGACCGGTAGGCTTGTGACCGGGAGACTTGCCGAAGTTCGCTGCGGGCATGGACCCCCGCCGTGTCACCGCCATGCGACGCCCGTGGTGTCGCTCGTCGCGGATTGAGGACGCGGGGGCCCTTTCGTGGCCAAATCGAATCCCAACGAGCGCCTGGAACACCCTGGACGATCGACAACCGCACGCGAATGGACATCGAAAGTCAGGATTTCTCACGAAGGAAGGCTGTATCTTGCGGCTTGATGCCACAACTCGACATTCGGATCCGCGGCTCTATCCCCTCCCGACAGGAAAGCTTATCGATGCGCTTTTTCCCATAGTAATAACACCGATTAACATATGCGAAATCGTGTTCTTTTGTGGCGAATTACAGTGGATGGGCAGGTCCATCAAATGTGAGGATACGCAGTGGCTAGCATTTCGGGTACGAATATCGGCGACCAGCTCACTGGAACGGCCGAGGACGACATCATCCTCGGTTTGCTGGGGAACGATACGATCACCGATCCGGGTGGCTTCAACCGGATCGACGGCCAAGACGGCAACGATTCGATCTTCGGCGGGCCGAACGTGGATTACATCGCTGGCGGTCCCGGCGACGACCTGATCCGGGGCGGCGCCGGTTCGGACCAGATCATCGGTGAGGCTGGCAACGACACCATCTACACCGATGATGGAAATGATTACGCCGCCGGCAATCCTGGTGACGACATCCTGTATGGGGGCGCCGGCAACGACTTCCTTATTGGCGAGGCGGGACGAGACCAGGTCTTCGGCGAGGCTGGCAACGATCTCGTTGCCGGCGGGGACGATGACGATCTCGTCGATGGCGGTGATGGCGACGACTACGTCGATGGCGATCTTGGCAACGACACGTTGTTGGGGTCCGCTGGTAACGATACGGTTTTCGGCGACTTTGGCGACGACAGAATGTCGGGCGGCTCCGGCACCAACACGCTCGACGGTGCGGCCGGGTACGATACGGCGGTCTTCAATTTCAACTTCAGGGATGCGGGCGTCATCGACTCCGCCGGGTCGCTGGCGAAGATCTCCGGAACCGGCAGCTCTGACACGGTCAAGAATACGGAGGCTTTCGAGTTTCAGGACAGGACCATCGTGCAGGCCGATGGGCAGCCCGGCGTGGACGATCTGTTCTACCTCAGCCGGAATGGCGATGTGTTTGACGCCGGTCTCGATGCCGATGCGCATTTCGCCGAGTACGGATGGCGTGAGGGACGCGATCCAAATGCCTTCTTCGACACCAAGGGGTATCTCGCCGCCTACGGCGACGTCGCCGCTGCGGGGATCAATCCCCTCGAACATTACCTGACCTATGGCTGGAAGGAGGGACGTGACCCGTCCGCGAACTTCGATACCAAGGCTTACCTTGCGCAGAACGGCGACGTCGCTGCAGCCGGGCTCAATCCGCTTCAGCATTTCCTCGAGTACGGCGCCGGCGAAGGTCGTGCCGTGGTTGCGGGGGATGGGGCCTTCGCTCAGGCGGCCGGGGTCGGCATCTACGTCTGACCTCGAGCTTTTGCTTCAGTAGGCAGACGACGGTCCCGCAGCTCTCGCGGCTGCGGGACCAGACTTGCGCCCGAATCCGCTCGACCGAGGCACACCGCCGATGCCTCGCGCTGTCGAACGTATTTGATGGCAACCCCCTCGCGAAAGACCGTGACGATGCAGAAGGACTCCGCCGAGTTGGTTTCGGCACTGTCGCGGTGCCGTACGGCATTTCTCGGCGTGGCCGCCATGAGCGGTTTCGTGAACGTGCTCTATCTGACGGGCTCGTTCTTCATGCTCGAAGTCTATGATCGCGTCATTCCCAGCCGATCCGTGCCGACTCTCGTCGGCCTCTGTGCCCTCGTTCTCGTGCTTTATGGCTTCCAGGGGCTCCTCGAGACCCTGCGCGCCCGGGTGCTGATCCGGATCGGCGCGGCCCTGGACGAGGCTCTCAGCGCGCGCGTCTTCGACATCGTCGTGCGCGCGCCCCTCAAGGGCGCCACCCCCGGCGATGGCCTCCTGCCCTTGCGCGACCTCGATACCCTGCGCGCCTTCCTCGGCGGGTCCGGCCCGTCCGCCTTCTTCGATCTGCCCTGGATGCCGATCTATCTGCTGATCTGCTTCCTGTTCCATCCGCTCATCGGGGTCGCCGCGGTGGTGGGAGGGGCCGTGCTCGCGACCTTCGGCCTCCTGACGGATTGGGCGACGAAGCATCCGGCGCAGACGGCAACCGGCCACGGCCTGCGCCGCAACGGCCTCGCGGAGGCCGGGCGCCGCAATGCCGAGGTTCTGGCCGCCATGGGCATGCAGGGACGCCTCGCTGCACGCTGGACCGGGGCCAACCGCGACTACATGCGGGCCCAGCAGCACGCCTCCGACGTCGCCGGCGGGTTCGCGGCTGCGTCCAAGGTGTTCCGCATGGCCCTGCAATCGGGCGTGCTCGCGATCGGCGCCTATCTCGTCATCAACGGCCAGGCCAGTGCGGGCATCATCATCGCGAGCTCGATCCTGGTGGCGCGAGCGCTCGCTCCGGCCGAACTCGCCATCGCCAACTGGAAGGGTTTCGTCCAAGCCCGGCAATCCTGGGCGCGCCTGTCGGAGCTCTTCGCCCGCAGTTTCGGCCTCGATCCCACCGTGGGACGCGAAGGCCTGAGCCTCGCCCAGGTCATCGAGACCGTGCACCCGGACGACCGAGACGCCCGGCTGGCCAGGGGCTCGGCATCATCGGGCCGTCCGCCTCGGGCAAGTCGAGCCTGGTCCGCGCCCTCGCGGGCGTCTGGCCGGCGGTGCGCGGCAAGGTCCGCCTCGATGGGGCGGCGCTCGACCAGTGGTCGGCCGACGACCTCGGAGTCCATCTCGGTTTCCTGCCCCAGGAGGTGGAGCTGTTCGCCGGCACCATCGCCGAGAACATCGCCCGCTTCGACCCGCAGCCCCCCTCCGGGGCGGTGATCGCCGCGGCGCAGGCGGCGGGCGTGCACGATCTGATCCTGCGTCTTCCCGAAGGCTACGACACCCGGATCGGCGATGGCGGGGCGGGCCTGTCTGCGGGCCAGCGCCAGCGCATCGGGCTGGCGCGTGCGCTCTACGGCGACCCCTTCCTGGTGATCCTGGACGAGCCCAACGCCAACCTCGACGCCGAGGGCGAGAATGCCCTGACCGAGGCGATCCTCGGCGTTCGACGGCGCGGCGGTCTCTGCATCGTCATCGCCCACCGGCCGAGCGCGCTCGCCGCCGTCGACCTCATCCTGATGATGGCGGAGGGGCGAGCCCAGGCCTTCGGCCCCAAGGACGAAGTGCTGAAGCGCGTGCTGCGCCCGGCGCCCGTTCTCGTGGAGACGCGTCCCGCCGACACCCGCGCCAAGGCCGGCGCCCTGCAGGAGCGTGCCTGATGGATCTCGCGCTCCCCTCCACGGGTCCCGCCTCCCCGGGGCCGCCTGCCGCCACCGAGGAGTCGATCGCGCGGGAGTCGATCCGCCGCCATCTCGTCGTCGGCCTCGTCCTCAGTCTGCTCCTGGTGGTGGGGGTCGGCGGCTGGGCGACGTTCACCGAGATCTCGGGTGCGGTGATCGCGCCAGGTCAACTCGTGGTCGAGTCCGATCTGAAGAAGGTGCAGCACCCGACGGGCGGTGTCGTCGGTGAGTTGCGGGTACGCGAGGGCGCCCGGGTCCAGGCCGGCGACATCCTCATCCGCCTCGACGAGACCCAGGTCCGGGCCAACCTCGACATCATCCTGAAGGCGCTGGACGAGCTGTCCGGCCGCCGCGCCCGCAACGAAGCCGAGCGCGACGGCGCCACCCACATCACCTTCCCGCCCGAGTTGCTGGCGCGCGCCGGCAGCGACCGGGCTGTAGCCCACCTGATCGATGGGGAAACCCGGCTGTTCAGTGCCCGCGTCGCCGGGCGCGCGGGTCAGAAGGCGCAGCTGCGCGAGCGAGCACAGCAACTTCGCGAAGAAATCAAGGGCCTTTCCGAGCAGATCGCGGCCAAGGCGCGCGAGGTCGGGTTCATCACCGGCGAGCTGCAAAGCGTGCGCGAACTCTACAGCAAGAACCTGGTGCCCCTCGCCCGCGTCAATGCCCTTGAGCGGGATGCCACCCGGCTCGATGGCGAGCGCGGACAGCTCATCGCCGCGACGGCCTCCGCGCGTGGCAAGATCGCCGAGACCGAGTTGCAGATCCTGCAGATCGATGGCGACATGCGGACGGAGACCGGAAGGGATCTCGCCGAGATTCGGGGCAAGTGGTCGGAATTCGTCGAGAAGCGGGTCGCGGCAGAGGATCAGCTCAAACGCGTCGACCTCCGCGCACCGCAATCCGGCATCGTGCATCAGATGACCGTGCACACCATCGGCGGGCTGGTGACGCCCTCCGAGCCTGCCATGCTCATCGTGCCAGAGGCCGACCAACTCGCGGTCGAGGTGAAGATCCAGCCGCAGGACATCGACAACGTCCGCCTCGACCAGCCGGCCGTCCTTCGCTTTCCCGCGTTCAACCAGCGCACCACGCCGGAGATCGGCGGCGTGGTGAGCCGGGTCTCCGCGGATGTCAGCGTCGATCCGAAGACGGGTTCGAGCTACTATACCGCCCGGATCCGTGTGCCCGAGGACCAGCGGCAGCGGCTCGGCAGCGTGCGCCTCGTGCCCGGAATGCCCGTGGAGAGCTTCGTGCAGCTCGGGGATCGTTCGGTGTTGAGCTACCTGCTCAAGCCGTTCTCCGATCAGGTCGCCAAGGCGTGGCGCGAGCGGTAGCGGTGTCTGGTGCCGCCGATCAGGGGGCGATGCTCGATCCCTTTCCCGGCGCCCGGGAGACCAGACGATAGAATGTCCCGATCGCGACCACAAAGACGGCCAGACCGATGAGGGGGGTGAAGGGGGTGACCCCGGGACCTGTGATCGCCAGGGAGGCGCTGCGGCCGGTGAGGGTGTCCGCACCGGCCAGAAGTACGCCGATGAAGCTCTCCCCGACGAGGAAGCCCGAGGACAGGAGCACGCCGCGACGGCGCACCGCCTCGTAAGCGTCGTCCGTGGCCGACGTGCGACCCTCGAACCCGCTTCGAAAGGCCCGCTCGCTCAACCAGGCGATGACACCCCCGATGGCGATCGTGACGACGACGTTCAGCGGAAGATAGATCCCGATTCCCACCGTCAGAGCGGGAAAGACGCGTCCGCTTCGGCGCAACCAAGCCTCGAAACCCACGAGCAAGGCGCCGAGCCCCATGCCCGTGAGCACCATGGCCCAGGGCAGCTCGCCGTGAACGATGCCGCTGGCGATCTGCGTCATCAGGGCTGCCTGTGGCGCCGGCAGGGCCGCGGCTTCGTCCATGCCTTCCCGCGGCAGGGCGCCGACGAAGCCGTAGGCGTTGTAAAGGAGCGCCAGCAAGGGTGCGATGACCAGGGATCCGACGCTGACACCGACGATCAGCACCGACTCCTGTCGCCAGGGCGTCGCGTCGACGAGCTGGCCCGTCTTCAAGTCCTGCAGGTTGTCGTTGGCGATGGACGCCATGGTGACGATCACCGCCGCGATGAAAAGGGCGAGGCCGATGACGAACCGGTCTCCCTCGGGTCCCGCCGCGCGGCCAACCACGAGGGGCAGCAACAGGGCCACCAACATCGTGGTGAGGATGCCGATGCCGGAGATCGGACTCGACGACGAACCGAGGAGACCCGCAAGGTAGCCGCACGCCGCCGCCATGAGAAAGCCGAATGACACGGTGAACACCGTCGCGGCGAGGATCAGCACCGGAAGCAGGCCGGCGAGTTCGGCACCCATCGAGAACTGCCCGAACAGCAGGGCCAGTGGAACGGTCAGCGCGGCGGCCGCTCCGACGACCCAGGTGATGGGAATGTCCCGCTCCTGGCGCGGCAGTTCGCTGAGTCCTCGGCCGGTACCGCGCGCGGCCTTCAGGGCGGCCCGGACGCTGGCGAGGATCGGTCCCACCAGGGTCGCCACGGTCCAGGCGCCTCCGACCGCGATGATGCCCGCCCCGATCAAGCGCACCTGCCCCGACCAGACCGCTTCCGCCGCGGCATCGGGCGCGAGCCCGCCCTCGGGCGCGAACGCCGTCATGAACGGGACGGCCAGGCCCCAGGCGATGATCACGCCGGTGAGCAGGGCGAGGCAGGCGCCGATGCCGACGAGATAGCCGACCCCGACGAGGGCGAGGGAGAAGCCGGTCCCGACGCGAAACAAGGCGTGGCCCGCCTGCAGGGTCGTGTGCAGGCCCTCACCGAGAAGGCGCAGGCCGCTCGTCCCGAACGCGATCAGGGCCGCCGCGCCGCCGGCGCCGAGCAGGTCGCGCAGGCCGGAGCCCCCGGCGCCGTGATCGCCCGATGTGTCACCGGCTTTCAGTACCTCGGCAGCGGCGGCCCCTTCCGGGAACGGCAATCCCGCTTCGGCCACGAGCGCCCGCCGAAGGGGGATCGAGTAGGCGACGCCGAGCAGTCCGCCGAGGAGACACACGCCGCTCGTCTGCCACAAGGGAAATCCGTTCCAATGTCCGATCAAGATCAGGCCCGGCAAGACCAGGATGACGTTGCACAGCGTCCCTGCCGCCGAGGCCTGGGTCTGAACGATGTTGTTCTCCAGGATGGAGCTGTCGCCGAACAACCGCAGCAGTCCCATCGATAGCATCGCGGCTGGGATCGACGACGAGAACGTCATTCCCGTCTTGAGGCCCATGTAGACGTTGGCTGCCATGAACACGACCGTGATGGCGGCCCCGAGCAACAGACCACGAAGGGTCAGCTCACGGGACCGGTCCACATGCGTGCGATGTCGGCCGGTCTGAGCATTCATCGATCAAACCTTCCCGTGCGTCCGATGCACCGCCATCGGCCGATCGCTCGGCGGCCCGCCCCGGATGTGCCCGGACGGTGTCCACGGTGCCCGGAGAAGCCATTGTGTATGCCATGAAGAGGTTATCGGAAAGGTCGATAGCCTAGAGCGAAGCTATCCAAGCATAAAAATCAAGAATTAACATAGTTTAATTTAGGTTTATCATCGCACATCGGAACAATAGAATCATACATGCGTTGTCGATCCAACATCATCGCTCAAGCTGGCGCGCCCCTGAATCCGTGCTGCCGCGGGCAAAGTCAGCGCCCGGATCGCTCTATGCTCGGGCGACAGCAATCCAATACGAACCACGCCAAGAAGCACCGGATCCGCATGCTCTTTCCGACGGACGATGCCAGTCACCCCCTCGCCGAGCGCTTTCGTTCTTTCATTCGCGATGTGTCGTTCCCATGCGTTGGCGCAAAGTCCGCCCTCGCGCGCAGTCAGCTCAAGATTCTCGTTGCGCGCGATATTACGGCACACGCAGACGACGTGCGGATCTATACGGCAGTGCTTGCCTTCATTTGTCGCTATCGCGCCCGGCCCGACCAGTTTCAGAGCTTCGCGGTGCTTTTCGAACAGCCGGCATCCCTCACTGAAGTGGCCTTCGAGCGTTTTCTCTGGACGCGGGCCCAAGCGTTGTCGAACCAGGACAGCGGCTTGGGGCACGCCTACGATTCCCGCGTCAGCCCCGATCCGGAGGATCCGCACTTCTCTCTCAGCCTCGGGGGAGAAGCGTTTTTCATCCTTGGTTTGAATCCACGGGCGAGCCGGCCGGCGCGACGTTTCGAGCGGCCGGCACTCGTCTTCAACTTGCACGACCAGTTCGAGCGCCTCTGGACCGCCGGTCGCTACGAAGGTCTGCGCGACGCCATCCTTCAGCGCGACATCGCGCTTGCAGGTTCGGTCAACCCGATGCTGGCGCGGCACGGTGAACGTTCGGAAGCCTGCCAATACAGCGGGCGTCACGTCCAGGAGACCTGGGCCTGTCCGTTCACGCGTCAGCCGGAGACCCGTCCACGGCCGGATGCTCAGGACGGGATACGCATCGTGGAGGATCTACGGAGCGGTGCCTTCGCGGTCTGACGCCGCCTTCCGAAACGAATCCGATTGTCGCACAGGGAGACGAGCGAGATGAACCCGATACGGCGTGAGACGGAGGACGCGCTCGTCGGCCTGATCCAGGCGGTGCGGGCAACGGGTTACGCTTTCACTACGGTGACGCCGGCGAGCCATGCCCGTGTCAACGCGCGACCGGGCGCAGACTGGGCACGCGATCTCGGCGACGTCCTCGGCTGGAGCCGCCCGTTCCGCGAGGGGGTCGTGCCGCCGGATCTCCTCGGCGCCATGTACCGGGCGGGTGTGATCGAGACCGTGGAGGGGGGTGCGCGCGCGACCATCCGGGTCTCGAGCCTCGATGGGGAACTCTTCCTGCACTCGGCCTACCCGCCAAGCGCCACCGATGCGGTCTTCTTCGGGCCCGATACCACGCGCTTCGTCTCTGCGGTGATCATGCATCTCTCCGAGCGTGACCGGCCTATTCACCGCGCCGCCGATATCGGCGCGGGGTCCGGGGCTGCGGGCATCGCCATCGCGAAGCGCGCACCGGGCGCCGAGGTGGTCCTGGTCGACATCAACCCGGCCGCCCTGTGCGCCGGCCGGATCAATGCCAGAGCGGCCGGTGTCGGCGGCATCGTACCCCGGCAGAGCAATCTGCTACTGGAGATCGAGGGTCGGTTCGACCTCATCGTCTCCAACCCGCCGTTCATGATCGACCGGAGCGGGCGCACCTATCGCCACGGCGGCGGTGCCTTCGGCGAAGGCTTGTCCCTGGCCGTGGTCGAGGCTGCCGCCGAACGCCTCGCCCCCGGCGGCAGCCTCGTGCTGTTCACCGGATCAGTCATCGTGGGCGGCACCGATGGTTTCCGCGACGCTGCGCTGGATCTCTGTGAACGGGCCGGTCTGCAGGCCCAGTACCGCGAATTCGACCCGGATGCCTACGGCGAGGAACTCGACGACCCGGCCTATGCGGAAGCGGACCGCATCGCCCTGGTGGTGCTCACGGCGACCCGTCCCGCGTGACGTCCTGACGTCCAACGAAAATTCCGAAAGATCCGCTTCATGACAGAGACCGTGGTCGACGTGTCGATGGCCCAAGCCGATGTGTTGTCGAACATCCTGCAGGGATTGTCCGAAGCGCAGAAGCGCCTCCCAGGTAAACTCCTCTGGGACGAGAACGGCTCGGATCTGTTCGAGCGGATCTGCGCGAGCGTCGATTACTATCCGACCCGTACCGAAATTGCTCTTCTGACTCAGGTTTCGGCCGAAATTGCTCCATCGATCGGCTCCTGTGTCACGATCGTCGAGTTCGGCAGTGGAGCGAGCCGCAAGATCCGTACGCTGCTCGACGCCCTTGATCGGCCGGCGCGCTACATCGCCCTCGATATCTCGGGGGATTACCTCGACGCCGCCATCGCGGGTCTCGCGCCGTCCTATCCCGGCGTCCACATGATCCCGGTGCACGCCGATTACACGACGCCGGTGCACGTGCCCGTCGATCTCTCCGGGACCACGGTGCTGGGGTTCTTCCCCGGAACGAGCATCGGCAATTTCCTGCCCGACGATGCGAAGCGGTTTCTCGAGCGAGCCCGCGCCACCCTCGGACCGAGCCGTTTCCTCGTGGGGGCCGATCCGACGCGCGACGTTGCGAGCCTGATGCGCGCCTATGGGAACGCCGACGGCCTGATGCCGGCATTTCACATCAACCTTCTGACGCGCCTGAACCGCGAGTTCGATGCCGATCTCGACAGCGACAATTTCCACCACACGGTGCAGGTGCACCACGATCCGTTTCGAGTCGAAGCGCACCTCGTGGCGCGCACGAGCGCGATCTACCGCCTCGGCGGCACCGCGATTCGATTTCGGGCCGGCGAAAGCATCCTGACGGACGTCTCTTACAAGTATTCACCGGACGAGTTCCAAGCCCTCGCGAGGGAAGCGGGATGGTATCCGGAGCGGGTATGGCTCGATCCGCAAGGCTTGTTCAGCCTCCATCTGCTCCAGACCTGATGGCGGACGGTAGACTTCCGGCAATGCATGTCAGGGTGCGTCAATGACGATCGATCGAAGTGACCTCGCGGACTTTCCGACCTCGGCAGCGATTCTGTTCGGACTCGGTATCGGCGGATTTTTTGACGGGATCGTGCTGCACCAGGTCTTGCAATGGCACCACATGCTCACGAGCGCCGGGTACCCGCCCGACAGTGTGGAGAATCTTCAAATAAACACCCTGTGGGATGGGCTGTTTCACGCAAGCACCTACCTGTTCGTCCTCGGGGGGCTCGTCGTTTTGTGGCGCCACGCACGCCGGAACCACCTGCGCTGGTCGGGCTGGCTGCTGCCGGGTGGCATCCTGATGGGCTTCGGACTCTTCAATCTCGCGGAGGGCACGATCAACCATCACCTTCTGGGCCTGCACCACGTCAACGAGACGGTTCCACGTGCACAGTGGATCTATTGGGATCTGGGTTTCCTGATCTGGGGCGGTGTCATGCTGATCGGTGGTTGGATCATGCTGCGATGTGGTCGAATGCACACGTGATCGCTGCGCGGTCGGTCGGAGACATATCGGCCATACCGTGAAGCCCAACGATGTCCGGCGAGGCATCAACGGAGGGAACTGGCCGAGATCGGTCGAGTGATCGCCCGCGATCGCGCCGATGCACAGAAGAACCGTGTGGTTCTGACGCCAGCACGGTTGGTCCGGGCGCGCGTACGAAACAAATAGGCGTCCGCTCGCTCTACCGCCCACCGCCGCTGCCGCCACCGGCACTTCCGTTCGGAATCGCCCGCTCGGGGAGGCTCGCATTCCCGCCCGCTGCCGAGTCCGTGGTCACCGTGTCGGCTCCCGTCGGGCCCCGCGAGATCACCAGGTCGATGTCGTTGCCGGTGGTGTTCGGTTGTTGCTGCACGATGGTTCCGGGTGGGAGCGTGTCCCCGCGCCCGATCGGAGTCTGCGCCAGGGCCAATGATCCGGTGGCGGTCAAAAAGCAGAGTGCAGCATAGGCCGAAGTTTTAGATTTCATTGCACGCTCCTGTGGTCGGATCGATTTGAGGTAAGACAGCTGTTCGAGGTTGGCTGCTGTCCGGGAAGTCATCGGCACCATTCGGGCCGGTAAGTCGACCAAAGCCTCGATCTTCTCGGAAGATGACCGGGTGTCACGCCGCCTTAAAGGCGAGTGGGGTGCGGCGCGTACGAATGAGCGTCTAAATGATCGGTTTGCCACCCGTCACCGCGACCGTGGCGCCTGAGACGTAGCTCGCTTCGGAACTCGCCAGCATCACGTAGACCGGTGCGAGTTCGCAGGGTTGCCCCGGACGTTTCATTGGTACTTGCGAGCCGAAGCTGCGGACCTTTTCCTCGGGCATCGTCGCCGGGATGAGCGGTGTCCAGATCGGGCCCGGCGCGACGCAATTCACCCGAATCTCGCGCTCCGCCAGCATCTGAGCGAGTCCGCCGGTGAAGTTCTGAATGGCGCCCTTCGTAGTGGCGTATGCGAGCAAGTGGGGGCTCGGCGAGTCGGCATTGACCGACGTGGTGTTGATGATAGCGCTGCCGGGTTTCATATATGGGAGCGCAGCCTTCACAAGGTAGAACATTGCGTGAATGTTCGTTGCGAAGGTGATTTCCCACTCAGCGTCGGAGATCTCCTCCGGGTTCGCGAAGGTTTTCTGGTGAGCGGCATTGTTGACCAGAACATCGACTCGCCCGAACTCCACCACGGCCCTGTCGACGATGGCGCGGCATTGGCTGGAATCCTTCACATCCCCCGCCATCCGGATCGCCTTGCGGCCTGCGGACTGGACCAGGCGGCACGTTTCCGCAGCGTCGTCGTGCTCGTCGTAATAACTCACGAGTACGTCCGCCCCTTCGCGTGCATAGGCCAGGGCCACGGCGCGGCCTATTCCACTATCGGCGCCGGTGATGATCGTGCTCCGGCCCGCGAGGCGTCCCGAGCCCTTGTAATGCGCCTCGCCGTAATCAGGTTTCGGATCCATATCCACATCGCGCCCCGGCGGTGTGAGGGGGCGCTGATTCTCGAACGGCGGCTTTGGGAATTGCGTCATGGCGAACGAGGTTTCCTTGCCGAATTTTTCTGTCGAACAAGTTCACTTGCAGAACTGACCCTGGACCCGTCGACCCGGGAGATCGCGTGCCGACCGAGGCCGCATCGTGGATGCGACCTCACCGGTGACGGGTATGCGGGGAACGGGGATGGCGAAGCGACCTCGAGAAGACCCGAGCCGCTCCGACACCGCCGGTTCGGAACGCCTCAAATCAGGCGATCTGTTCCTTTTGCGCGCCGCTGTCGGGGCGTGCGGGCCCCAGAACCGGCTCTTCGCCCATGGGTACGTTCTGCACCACGTTGTAGGTTCCCTTGCCGTCCAGCGACGGACCGCTCGTCCAACGGCCTTCCGGCGGCACCGTGCCGTCCGCGGCCGTTCCGAAGAAGCTATAGCTGAACTTCTCGTGCTCCTTGCTTTGCGGGAAGCTGTTGGGGATCGGCAGGGCGCCCTCGTGGCCCCCCAATTCTTCGACGACGGCGAGCCATTGTTGCTGGTGCATCGTGTCGCGCGCGATGAGGAAGCTCCACATGTCGCGCATTCCAGGGTCGTTCGTGGCGTTGAACAGGCGGACGGCCAATGTCCGCCCCGTCGCCTCCGCCGCCACGTTACAGTACATGTCGGCGGCGAGATTCCCGCTGGCATAGATGTGTGACATGTCGAACGGAGCGCCGTCACAATTGGCCGGAAACGCAGCCATCCCCGTGGACAGCAGATGTCGGTGCAGCATTCCTTCGACGAGATGCCGGGGGTTCTCACCACCCATGACGGCGCCCACCACGGCGTCCGCCACACCGGCTTCCTGAACCTTCGTCGGGGCCGTCTCCAGATTCATCGCGACGGCGGTCGCCAGCATCTCGATGTGGCCGATCTCTTCGGTCGCGGTGTGAAGAAGCATGTCGCGATACTTCGTTGTCGGTCCCCGTGCGCCCCAACCCTGGAAGAAGTACTGCATGCAGACGCGGATCTCACCTTCGATGCCGCCGATCGCCTGTTGCAGCATACGCGCGTAAACCGGATCGGGTGAATCGACCTTGACGGGATATTGGAGACGCTTGTCGTGATAGTACATGGTTTAAGCCACCTCAATGCATCGCCGCCCCATGCTTGCGGCCCGGGACGGCATGGATGGTGAACCGCGGTCCCACCGCACGGCATGCGCGGCAGGAGAGGACTTGGGGGTGTGGGCCGAGTGCAACGCCGTAAAACGGAACTGGACTTGACTCATGCCTCCTTATCGAAACGGACGTGGCCGACTCGAATACAGGACCAGGAAGGCAGATCTCGCGCTTTAGCCTGCCGACCCGTGTCCTGATGTGACTTCAGTGGTCAGGAACCACGACCGCCGTGGCTCGCCTCGCCGCCTTTTTTGCCGGCCTCCGAAGCCCGCTCGCGGTCGTTGGCAAAGTTGCCACCGCTGGCCTGTCCGCCCTTGTGGCCAGCCTCCGAAGCCCGCTCAGGGTCGTTGGCGAAGTTGCCGCCACTGGCTTGTCCGCCCTTGTGCCCGGCTTCCGAGGCACGTTCCCGATCTTCGGCGAAGTTGCCGGATCCACCGCGATGCTCGGACTGACCCTGATTGCCGTTGGATTGTGTCATCTCACCCTCCTGATTGTTCGGTAGATGAGATCCAGGAACTCCAGACTTAAAAACAATGTTCCAAGAAAAATCGTGGTATCGAACCAAAAATATGTCGATATAATCTATGATAAAGCGAGATAACTCAGGATAAGCCGATGATGGATGCTGGTTTTATCCGCAGGCTTGGGACGGCGTGCCCCTCCGAACAGATCGCGAGCCCAGGATGGGGTTTTGGGACCCGCGAGGCCCACCGCAGCTCGACAACCGGCGGTCAGGCATGCGCTCGGTCAGCGCAGTCCACAAAGGTTCCGGTCCGACGGGGCTGCTGCATTCCGAGGTAAGGGGCGCCTGCCATGTCTGCAGACCGGGCGCGCCTTGATTTCCCGCTGGCCCCATCTGGACCGATGTCGCATGCATCGCTCGACGCGCTATCTCCGCGTCAGGGATCGGCGGTCCGGACCGATGTCTGTGGTATCGCCGAGGAGTCTGCGTCCGGACCCGATGACTTGCAATGCGTCTCGGCTGGAGCACTCCCGCCGGGCGACGGCCTCGAGGTCTCGCAGGTAGATGATCACAGGTTCGCGAATGGTGTCGGTGCGGCCGATCACGGGCTCGACTTTAGCCGTGACATGCGTGATCACCGTATCCCAGAATTCCGGGGTTTTCGCGCGATTTCTTAGCATGAGGTACGACTCCTCCGATCGACACCGACACGTGTCGGACATCGAAAGGAAAGCTTCATCAACATAGGTTTCAGGTGGTGTGCGCTTCTCGTTGTGCACCTACGATCCGCTGGGCCGTTCATGGGGCCTGCATCCCTGCGAGGGGGCTTGCATGTTGCAGGTGGGCCTGCAGGTGGGCCTGGAGGTGCGCCTGGGTCGGACTAGGCACTCGGGACAAGGTCGGCGTCGTGTGGGCTTAGGATCTGTTCACGTCCGGTTGTCGACACCTCGGGCACGAGGATGAGCCGTCGAAGGTTCACGCCATGCGAGGATTCCATGAGCAGCGATGACGGGGACGACTGGTCTCCTTCCCCGGACGGCAATCTGGCGGGTCGTTGGTCCGAGCCTGAAGCGCACCCGATCGCGCTTCCACACCGAAGCCGGAACGTCCTGGGCATGATGCGTTCCGTCATCCGGCGTACGGTCGAGTCGAGTGAGACGCTCGAAGACTTCGCCCTGCATATCGAAGGTCGCCTCGACGCGCTCACCCGTACGCAGTCGGCGATCGATTGCGCGTCGGATGGAGGCGTGGACCTTGCCACCCTTCTGGCGACGGAGTTCATGGCCGGCCAAGCCCGTGAAGACGATCAGGTTTCCCTCGATGGGCCATCGGTTCGGCTGGCACCAAGGGCCGCGATGAGCCTGGGATTGGCATTCCAGGAACTGACTACGAACGCGATCAAGTACGGAGCCCTGTCGGCCCGGGGCGGCCACGTATCCGTGACATGGCGCCTGAAACTATCCCACGATGCGCATTGGCTCGCGGTCACGTGGCAGGAGCGCGGCGGTCCGAGGATCGCGGCGGCACCGCTCGTCACTGGCTTCGGTACCGAGATGCTGAACCGTACACTCGCGGATGAACTCCAGGCCGAGACGATACTGAGCTATGATGCGGACGGTCTGCGCTGTAGCCTCAACTTGCCCTTCACCGATCACGCCTTCGCGCGCGAGACGTGAGATGTGATTCGCTGAGCAAGGCGTAGACGACGGCGGCTCGCCCGATAGGCACGTTCGTGAAGAAAAAGAGGGTTCCGATCCGTCGTGGCCTGCGACGGCACGATGCGATCGCTGCTCGGTGATGTCCAATCCAGATTTCACAACGTGCCGGCTATAGATGTTTCAGTATAGTTTAGCGCCGAACGACCAATAGATCACTGCGTGACGATGGTTCGGTGCTCTACCGAGGTTCGAGCTTTAATCCATCAATCTTATGTGAAATCTACCGCGGAACGAATTTCTGAGATTTGTTTTGGATCGTTTGCCTACGCGCTTCCCGGTCGAGGTCCAGAATCGGGCGAACTCATGACACGAGTGAGGTGCCCATCCCGATGCTGCGTGTTCTACTGTGGTTCGGGCTCGCCCGAATATCAGGAATTTATATTTCCATCTGGATGACGAATATTTGATCCATCTGATATAAACATTGGCGAGGTTTATACAAATGTCACTCAATGGTAATCAATACGGCTCGGCGGAAAAGAGAAAATCGAAAAACTTGCTGTTAATCCTGGGAATTTTGGTGGTACTGATCGCCGTCGTTTTCTTGGCACTCTACTTGTTCGGCCAGCGCTTCGGCGTTCCAGTCTGAGCATGCCCCATCGGATCGGCAGGACGGATTCCAGCTTCATGGGGTCGAAGTCGCAAGGACGACGGATTCGCGTGACCATCCTATCGAGCCTCTGCATCCTATCCTTGACGTGGCTCCCAGCACGCGCGAACCCTTCGATGGCTGGCGCGATGACGCAGAAGTCGGATTGGCGGGAAAAGTGCGAGCGACGTGCCCAGCAGAATGGGATGCGGCACAAACTAAGGGCGCCGTTCGTCACGCAGTGTATCGCAGGATATCGCATCAACGCGGGTAAAGATCTTCAATCGAACAAACAGAAATTCTAGTCACCTCCGGTCGGTCGATGCCTCGTCATTGAGAAGAAAGCGCGCGCCGCGGAGCCGAAAGAGAGCTTTGGAATGGTCGTATCCCTGGAGGGCGAATGAGCGCGGTCGATCTGGGTTCGAATTCGGGCCCCGGGTATTTCATCGGAAGCTCGGCGCCACAGCCTTGTCACTTCGGCAGCCTCCTCGCCATTCCCGGCAATGTACGTGTAGCCGCGACGCTGGGCAGCACGCATCCCGAAAGGCCGAGCGCTCGGGGTTGACCGACCGCGAGACCCATGGCTTCTACGGGCGCTGGCACTCCCGACTCCGTAGCTCAGCTGGATAGAGCAGCCGCCTTCTAAGCGTTCTGCTCTAATCATATTTAAATTGAATTCCACCTTCGGATCAGGGCTTTATGCCCCGTTCGGATAGGTAGGTCGGACGGTACTCGGACGGCCTCAGCGTCGTATGAGGGGAGAAGGTCGGTCTTTGGTGGCGCTTTCGCTTGAGGGCGGGTCTACCCTAGTGATGATCGCTATCGTCGGTATGGCGGTGACGGTAAAAGACGGCCCGATCGATCCTTCCAACACATCCCGAAGGATGGTGACCCACTGCTATCGGTGCTCCGCGACTGCGATAGCCGGGACCATCGCTGCACTACCAGATTTTGCCTGGCAGCCACGAGCCGGCGCGGGCATGCTTGGCCGTGCTCGTTGAACCGCTTTTCGACCGCACCGAGCGTCATTCGAAAAGCATTCCTGACACTTCCAGGCCGTCACTGAATTTCGCCGGTGGCCATCGACGAAAGCATTCCTGCCGAGCTGGAAAAGCGAAGGAACATCCTTCGCATTCGAGGGTCACCCGCAAAAACTAGATCGCGTAGGGATTTGCTACCTAGAAGCAAACTGCAGCGGGGCGGGGCGTACAGGTTCATTCTGCCTCCTCGCTCTCCAGTCTCAGGCGGCGGCGACCACCGGCAGCTCGTCGAGCCTCGTGACGTAGCAAGGGGACCGCATCTCGAACTTGGTCGACCATGATCGTCTCGGGGCAAACCCGGCTGCTCCAGGGTGTTGCCGCGCCGTTTCACGCGCCGGGTTGGCTTGGCATCTTTGATATGGGACCCGGCTCTGGCTATCCGCGCTCATTCCATTCTGGTGTCCGGAGTCCCTTTAACGACCTTGGCAGCCTTCCGTACGTTCTCCGCCGTCCAACTGGTCCCGCCACCGAGGGTCGGGACTTTCCGTCCGTTGAGAAGGGAGGCAACGGCCTTCCACCGGCCGCGCTTGTCCGGGACCTCGGATAAAGCCACCGCCAGCGCCGCTGGCACGTCCCTACGCCTGCGTTCGCGCTCCTCGACCTCCTGGACGCGCCGCATGGAAAAGTGCTCCGCAGGGTCGAACCTGCGCCTATCCAGCATGATCTCGTCCGCCGGCAGCCCGAGGACTGGGATGGCGATCCGACTTAGGGCCGACATCGCTTCGGAGAGGATCGGGTGAGGGCGCCAGCCACCGTTCTGATGGAAGTCCACGTGCAGCAAGGTCGCCTTGGCCTCCCTGCAGAGCCGGCCAGCCCTGGCGACATCCCCCTCGATGGCCGAGGTGCCACGGTCCGGGCTGACCTCCATGGCCACGACCTCCCCGATCAGGGCGCCGTTCTCCCAGTCCACCTGTTTCCGCACGACGGCGCGCTGATAGGCGATCGTGCGGCTCGCCTCGGCCGCCCGGGCCGCGTCGTCGGGAAGGTCGAGGAAGCCGGCCCAGCGGACCGGGAACGTCCAGTAAAACCCGACGAACGCACCCATGTGAACCCCAACAGCTAGAATCCGGAAAATTCCGACGCGACCCGTCCGGATGACAGTCCCGAGCTACCGTGAACTCGTCATCAACCGACGGGAGCACACCATGTCGAACGAACTCCGCATCGCCGAACTGCCCACCGGGACCCTCGGCGGCATGATCGGTGTGACTTTCGCCCCGGGCAAGAAGCAGGCGACCGGTTTGACCGGCAGCCACGACCGTGACCTGGACGCAGACCTCGATGCCGTCGCCGATTGGGGTGCCTCAGCGGTGGTCACCCTGATGGGAACCGACGAGCTTGCCCTCCATGGCATCGTCGGCATCGGGAAGGCGGTACGCGAGCGCTTCATGGAATGGCATCATCTGCCTATCCGGGACGTCGACGTGCCGAATGCCTCCTTCGAAGCAGAGTGGCCCGAACAGTCCGTCCGCTTGCGTGCCCTTCTCTCCGCGGGCAACCGCGTGCTCGTCCATTGCCGCGGCGGGCTCGGTCGCGCCGGCATGGTCGCCGCCCGGCTTCTGGTCGAGATGGGTACCGCACCGGTTGATGCCATCGATACCGTCCGCCGCGTCCGCGACCCGCGGGCCATCGAGACGATCGCTCAGGAAGCATGGGTGCGAAAGGGTCACGCTCGGGATCACGACCGCCCGAACGAGGCCGGGGCTCGCGACCGGGCCTTGGGCGCGCTGCTCGGCCTGGCGGTCGGCGACGCGGTCGGTACCACCATCGAGTTCTCCGCCAAGCCCACCCACGCCGTTCTCGACGATATGGTCGGCGGTGGCCCCTTCGGCCTGAAGCCCGGGCAGTGGACCGACGACACCGCCATGGCCCTCGCGCTCGCCGATAGCCTCATCGCCCACCCCGACCTCGATCCGTCCGACCTGATGCGTCGCTTCGTGTCCTGGCACCGGGACGGCGCCTACTCCTGCACCGGCGATTGCTTTGACATCGGCGGTACCACCGCCTCGGCGCTCCGCCGCTTCCAACGGACCGGTGACCCTTTCGCCGGGTCGAACGCCCCCGATACGGCCGGCAACGGTTCCATCATGCGTCTGGCACCCGTCGCGGTGCGTCATTGGCGGGACCGGGAGGAGATGCTGCGCATCGCAAGAGATCAGTCCCGTACCACCCATGCCGCACCGGAGGCGGTCGACGGATGCGAGACCCTCGCCGACCTGATCGCTGCGGCCATCCAGGGGGCCACCCTGTCGGACCTCGTCGCCTCCCCGGCCGCCGGACAGGTGCGCGGCTTCCGGATAGGTCAGCCTCGCAGTGAGGTCCGTGGGTCGGGGTACGTGGTCGCCTCCCTGCATGCGGCGCTCTGGGCGGTCTCGCGAACCACGACCTTCCGGGATGCCGTGCTTCTTGCGGCCAACCTCGGTGAGGACGCTGACACCACCGCCGCGGTAGCCGGACAGATTGCCGGGGCCCTGTATGGCGCCAGCGCCATCCCTGAGGAGTGGCTCGCCCGGCTGGCTTGGCGCGGCCGGATCGAGCAAATGGCCGGTGACCTCTTCGACGCCGACAACGCTCGGCTCGCCGCCTGCCGCGGGACGATCTCGCATCGCATCGCCGCATCGATCCATTTCAGGAGCACGCCCATGACGATATTCGATCACGCACTCTCGCAGCCCTTCGTCGACGCCCTTCGTAAGGAGGTGGACCGCGAAGGTTGGTGGCGTGATGTCCTCGCCGACCCGACCCTCGTGGTCGCCACCCGGGGACGTTCCCTGAACGTCTACTGGAAGGGCCAGTCCCTCTTCAAAGCATCTTTCGTCCAGGACGCCCTGCGCGTCACGACGCACGAAAAATTCCTGCTCGATCCCGCTCTTGCGGCACAGGTGCCGCTCCGGAGCGATGGGACCTTCGACATCGCCGCCCTGCTCCAGAAGGGTTTCCTCGGGCGGTACGAGGGACCCGAAACGCTGAAAAAGATGAAGTCGGCGGCCGGGGTGTTCGCCGACGCGGAGAAGGCCGGCTGCCACGAGATCGCGGTTCGCAATCCCAACGTCATAGACGTCGAGATCGCCTTCCCGGGCAAGTACGTCTTCGAGGGGAAGGAAACGGCCGCACCGCGCGTCGACCTGGCCGCGGTCGAGACCGACGGAACCGACGCCCGCCTCGTGTTCTGGGAGGCGAAGACCTACGACAACGGCGAGTTGCGTGCGAAAAGCGAGAAGGTGTCCGCCCCGGTCTGCGCCCAGGTCGCGCGCTATCGCATGCTTCTTACGCAGCACCGCGATGACGTCGAGGCGAGCTACGCCAAGGTCGCTGCAAACCTCGTCGCGTTCAAGGCGATGGGATGGACCCGCCCGCTATCCCCGCTCATCCAGGCCGTCGGCAAGGGTGAGGCCCGGCTGCACCTTGGCGACGATCCGGCGGTCGGGCTCGTTGTGTTTGGCTTCGACGCCGGGCAGCGCGACGAGACGCGATGGATCGCGCACCGCTCCAAGCTGGAGATCAACATCGGTCGAACGAAGTACGTCGGGGATCCCGCGAAGGTCCGACTCTGATGGCCCTTACGCTCACCGTCCACCGCGGGACGCAGCAGATCGGAGGCAGCTGCATCGAGATCGCCCATCCGGACGGCGCACGCCTCGTCCTCGATGCGGGACGCCCTCTCGACGCCCCGGCGGGCGCCCAGGGGCTGCTCCCGGCCACCCTCGACCTTTCGCGGCCGGCGACCGTGCTCATCGGCCATCCCCACCAGGACCATCATGGCTTGGTCGCCGAGGTGCCGTCGGACTGGCCGGTCTGGACCGGCGCCGCTTCGGCCGAACTCATCGCAATCACGGGTGAGGTTTCCGGGTCGCCCCTCGACCGTCCGCTATCGACGTGGGCCAGCCGGACCGGACCCATCACCATGGGACCGTTCACGGTAACGCCGATATTGACGGATCACAGCGCCTTCGATGCCTACATGCTGCTCGTCGAGGGTGCCGGACGCCGCATCCTCTACACCGGGGATTTCCGTAGGCATGGGCGAAAGGGCAAGCTCGTCGACGCCTTCATGGCGAGGCCACCCTCGGGCGTTGACGTCCTGGTCATCGAGGGGACCAATCTCGGCACCGACAAGTCGGTGATCACCGAGGACGCGTTGGAAGACGACTTCACCGCCCTGTTCGAACGCACCGTCGGCCGGGTCTTCGTGGCGTGGTCCGGGCAGAACGTCGACAGGACCGTGACGCTCTATCGAGCCGCCAAGCGAACAGGACGCACCCTGGTCGTTGACCTGTACGTGGCGGATGTGATGGACCGCATCGCGGAGGGAACGCGGCTGCCGCGTGCCGGCTTCCCCGGGTTGCAGGTGGTCGTCACGGCGGGCCTCCGTGGCCTCTACGCCAAGCGCGGCCGTGATGCGTTCGTCGCCCGCATGGCCCGCCATGGCGTTGCCGCCCGTGCGGTGCCTTCCGACGCCGTCGTGATGCTGCGTCGATCACTCATCCGGGATTACACCCGAGCAGGGCTGACCCCGACGTCGGACGACGCCTTCGTCCACTTGATGTGGCGCGGCTATCTCGGTACGCCGCACCATGCGGAGCCCCTCGAATGGTGCAGGACGGCCGGCGCCGCGATCGAATGTCTCCACACCAGCGGGCATGCCGGACCGACAGACCTACGCGCCTTCGCTGCTGCGGTGTCGGCGAAGACGGTCGTCCCCGTGCACGGCGAGAATTGGGACGTCGAGGCGACGGGGTTCGGCGCTGTCCGAAGGCTCATCGATGGGGAGATGTGGACGCTGCCGTGAGCCTAAGTACGAAGGCAAGTCAAGGCAAGGTCTGGTCCGGTATTTCCTCTGTTTGAGATCTAATCCCGGACCGTCTGGCCGGACGTTCCCGTTCTTATCTTTCGCGCGAACCTCTCACACAGCGTATAATTTAAACAAATAGGAGGTGGACATGGTCGATAAGGTCAAATCGTTCGGCGCATTTGGGGTAAAGCTTAAAAGTGTACGCGGTCATTGGTCGGGCATAAGTTCGGATGGGAAAGTCGTCGTTCTGGCTTTGTGGGGAGATGAATTAAACTACAAAACTATTCCGATTAGTTACGACTGTTTTGATCGTCCTGACTACGCGGAATGGGGAAGACTTGCTGGAAACACCGCGCGCAAAGCTCACCTACGGCATTCAATAAGCGAGTGCGGCTCCCTTTTTCGGGTTGTCATAGGGCACGCGAAAGATAAACTGCAGAAAATCAATGGCAATGCCGATTACAATCCTCAGCTAAAACTCTTGATGAAAATTACGGAGTTTAATGATGAAACCGGCGAATTTCGTGCAATCAACGTGAGCACATGATCCCAATCTGAATTTTTGGCGGAAGTATCAAGATGCGCGAGCGTCAAATGGCGTGATGGATTTTAAATGCTGATGGACAAACCGACGTCCGATCCCAATTTTTCTCAGAATTTGAGCTCGGGATACGGCCATCATGGACGATTTCTTTGAACTTGTTTCGGCCAATATATTTTGCGTCCGCGTGCAAATGGGTTAGTTTGCATCCGACGGGCGTCGTACTAGCTCCAGTAGCCTACGAAACTCCTCGTCAGGCATCGCGCCCTTCCAGCCGTTCACAAAGGCGCATACGATTTGAATGTTGCCCAACTCATAGTGGCCGTCGCTGTTCTTCCTGTCCGGCGACGCTCTCAATGCGCGATCGAACCCTTCCTTCCGGAGATCGATTGTGATGCCCGTCAGGGCGCACTTGCCTTGCTGGAGATTCATTAGCTCCCGTAGGTGCGCAGCCAACTCGTCGCGCGACAGCCCTAGCTCCTTAAGCTTCTTGGTAACCTCTACCTTCTGCCCATTGGCGTGTTTGACCGTGTTCGCGATGGAGTCGATCATGTTGCGAATGGCAATATCCTCGCCTCCATAGATGGTGGCGTTAGACGCCTTGCCCTTGGCGCTGTTCACGAGCAGCACGTCAGGCCGTTCCAGCTCCGGCCGCACGAGCAACCAGCAGAACGAGTGCGCATCTACAAGGCGGACGTCAGACAAGCCCGCAATTTCGGTCAGCGCCGCCCGGATTTCCTGCAGGGCACCAGTATAGTCCGCATAGTTCTCCCACGAGCAGCGCCACGCGGTGCGCACGCCGATCTCAAGGGTCCCGAATGCGCGATCGAAGGTCTGCGAGCCAATCGGCATGAACCTTTCAGGTTCGCGCAGAAAGAACAGATAGGCGAGCAAATCGTACCGCGACCCGACAAGGGCCCGCAGCTCCTCGAACGCATCACCGTAGTCCGGCTCTCCACGAAAGAAGTCGAACGCCCACTGCTCAATTCGACGACAGGCCGTTTGATCATCCAACGCATCGAGCAGCGCGAAATGCGAGCGATTTCGATGCCCATATTCATTCGGCCACCGAACGAGGTTATTCGACGCGGCTCCCCCCTCTTCTGCGATTTCAATGGCGGAGATCAGTTTCTTGAGTATTTGGCCGTTGCCGATCGAACCCTGGGGCCATGAGGATGCACCAAGCCGTTCCAGCGCCCGCTTCCGCAGCGGGAGCTTGTATCCCTCCCAGGCCGAGGCGAACCCTTCGCGGAACGACGTGAAGGGCACTTTGCTTTTCCGTAGTACCCGCTCTTTGAAGACCTCAAACTGGTCCTGAAAAATCTTGGCGTCGATTGCCATCCCATTGCCTCCATAGTGCTTTTTTTAGGCTATGCGCATACTGACGCGCGCCGATACGGTTAGACTTAAATTGGGGCTATTCGACCGGTTCGGCTTATGCATGTCGAAATAGGCCCTCTGGACTTCTGCTTCGGGCGCAAGCCTGAAATAAACTGAGCGACGATAGAGCTTTTGCTGGGCACCCAAATCGTAAATTCAAAGCAGATGCAAAGCCTTGGATTTACTCTATATCTCATCCGATGCGAATTTCTGGTATCCAACGAACCCAATCATCCCGGCATGGAACCGTCTGAGACCCTCACCGTAGAACGACCGTTGCCACGTCGCTCGACACGCACCTGCACCGCGATGCGATCGATCATCGCCGCAACATGGGTGATGACCCCGACCCGGCGACCCTGGCCCTGAAGGGTCTCCAGGGCATCGACAGCAACGTCTAGGGTGTCGGCATCCAGCGAGCCGAAGCCCTCATCGATGAACAGGGTATCGACGAAATTTTGACGCCCCTCCAGGCCCGAGAGCGCCAGCGCCAGGGCCAGCGCCACGAGGAAGCGCTCGCCGCCCGAGAGGCTGCGGGTGCCACGCAGCTCGTCGCCCATGTCCCGGTCGAGGATCTGGAGAGATAGGTCGGCCGCCTCGCTGCGCACGAGAGCGTAGCGTGGGCTCAAGAGGCGCAACTGCTCGTTGGCGAGCTGTGCGAGGTGCTCAAGGGTCACGCCTTGGGCGAAGCGCCGGAACCGGTCGCCGTTGGCCGAACCCACCGCCGCATCGACCATCTCCCACTGCGCGAGGCTTTCCTTGACTGCCTCGATCTCCCCGGCGAGATTCAATACCTTACCGCGGGCCGCATCGTCCTGGGCGAGATCCGCATCCAGGGCCCCTCGACGTCGTTGATCGGCCGCGATGAGTTCCGCGACATGGGCCGCGGCGGCTTCTGTCTCGGTCACGTCGACGACGGGGATCGCACGTAGGACTTCGAGATCCGCCCGACGGGGAACCAGGGCCGCCTCGGCCGCTTCATGGGCGCGCAACAGACGATCCCGTCCATCGCGGAGGGCAACGAGCGTCTCGGAAGGGATCGCGAGCAGGGTGAGCACCGTGTCCGGCGCCCGGGCGCCGCAGGCCGTGAGGAAACGCGCGCGGGCCTCAATCAGGGCATCCTTGGCTCGCTGCCGCTGTGCCTCGGCGTGCTTCGCCGAGCCCTGTGCCGAGGCGTGGCGGGCGACGGCGATGCCGACCGCCTCCTGGGCCATCCGTAAGTTGTCGCGGGCGACCTCCCTGGCTGCCGTGACGCGGGCGCGGTGGATACTGGTCGGTTCCCCCCCGAGTAGCCCAGCGCGCGCTTGCCGCGCATCGTCCAACGCCGTCGACCGTTCGCGCGCCGCCAGCACCGCCCCCTCCATGGCAGCCTGCGCGATGATCTCGGTCTCGATCGCCACGGCCCGGCGTGGCAGGACGTCGTTCAGGGCGATCTCTAGGTCGCGATGATGATGGCGGACGTCACGGTAGGCGGCGCCGAGCCCTGCGATGCGGTTCGCCGTACCGTCCGCATCGCGGGTGAGATCCGCCTCGCACAGGCCGCCCGCGGCGAGGAACGGTCCCAGTACCCGCACGAGGGATTCCAGCCTTTCCGACAACCCGGCGATGAGAGTACGCTGGTGCTGCGCGGCCAGTGCAGCGACCTGGCGGGGGTCGGCCTCGGCCAGGATGAACTCCTCGGCGGCGGCGATCTCGACATCCGCGGCTGCGATGGTCGTCTCCCGGATGCGTATCTCGCCGGATAGGGCCCGTGCCCTGTCCAAAGTTCCCGCGATCGCCGAACGGGCGGTTCCGGTCGCGGCGGAGATCGCCGCGAGGCGGTCGAGGGCGTCGGGTCCCAAGGCACGCGGAGGCCCCACCGGTACGACCGCGAGTTCGCATGCCGAGGTCAGCCCCTGAAGGAGTTCGGTGTAGGCGTCGTTGTCGCCCGACAGGGATGCCCGGGCTTGTGCCTCCTCGCGCCATGCGGCGTCGAACCGGGCCGTCGCATCTGCCCCTGCGGAGACGGCCATTGCGATGTCGTCGTCCGCCCGGGCGAACTCGTCGTTGAGTTCGCCCCTGCGCCCACGCATGGTCTCCACAAGGCGGGTCATCGCATCGGTTCCGTGTCCATGCTCCCCGACGGGATGATCCCCGGAACCGCAGACGGGGCACGGCTGGCCCGGAACGAGGAAACTACGCAGGTGGGCGGCCTCCGCGGATGCACCGCGCTCGGCGAGATCCGCCAGCGCGGCGATTTCTGTCCGCGCACGTGCCGCCTCGCCCCGTGCCGTTTCCGCGGTCGTGCGCCGCGAGGCGGCCGTGTCCCGTGCCGATCCGGCCTCGGCCTGGACGGCACGAGCACGCAGTACCTCGGCCTCGGACCGGTCGTGCCGCCGGCCAAGGTCCAAGGCGACCGACAGCCGCTCCGTGAGAGCTCGGAGATGGGCATGCATTTCCTCCGCGGCCTCGACGTCGAGCCCATGGAGTTCCTGCTCGTGAGCGGTGCGGGCGGCAAGTTCGAGGGCTCGGGTCTCGCGGGCCGACATGACCGTCGCCCGGGCGGTGGCGGTGGCGGCGTCCGCGGTGGCGATCCTGGTCTCCGCGTCGGCAAGTGCGGTACGGGCGGCATCGGAACCGGCTGCGAACGTCGTCCGCTTCTCGAACAGTCCGGCGATCTCCGCGGCCCTGTCGGCGAGGGGCTCGATGGCTGCGTCCTCCGCGATCCGCCGGGCCGCCGCATCGCGCGAGGCCATCGTCGTTTCGTAAACGCGATCGAGGTCCTCTCGCCGGGTGCGGGCCGTGGCGAGGACGGTCGTCGTCTCCCTCGCCCGGACAGCGGCCGCATCGGCTTGAGTCGCGAGTTCGGTTATCCGCGCATCGAGGGCGTCCGCCGCGCTCCAGACCGGCGTGAAGGTGCGAAGGTCGTTCTCCCCCGCCTCGTTCGCCGACAGGGCGATCGCATGCCCCGCCCGTACCTTAGCGACCTCGATGTCTGCGGCCGCGATATCCGCCTTAGCCCTCTCGCGAAGCTCCTCGGCGGCGGCGAGGATGTCCTCCGACGCGGCGGCGGCATCGGCCCATCGCCTGAGGGGCGCGACGGCTTCGAGCTCCTCGACCCTCGCGGCATCGACCTGGCCGGCCTGGACGGCAGCGGCGGCCTCGGCGACCTGCGCTGAGGCGGTGACGAGCCGGGCCTCGGCGGCGGCGAGGCTGCGGGCATGGGCGAGCCCGGCCGCCAGGGCCGCCTGATCGGCGAGGAGCCCAGGCATCCCGTCCTCTATCGCCGCGCGCTCCGTGAGCTTCGCGTCCCGCGCCTCGGCATCGAGGAGGCCGATGGCTTCATGCCGCGCGAACAGTCCGGCGCGGACGGCCCGTTGCGCGTCCGTGCCGGCATGGACCCGCTTCGAGATCTCGGAATAGACGGCCGTCCCCGTGATCTTTTCCAGGAGCTCCGCCCGATCCGCCTCGCTCGCGAGGAGGAAGGTGTCGAACTCGCCCTGCGCCAGGACCACCGTGCGCCGGAACTGCTCGAAGGTCAGGTCGGTCGCCGCCTCGACGGCCGCCAGCACCGCGGTCTTACCGGTGGCGACGGCGGTGCCGTCTCCGATCCGGGACAGGCTGCGGCCCTCGTTCTGCAGCCGGCCGTCCGCCCGCCCTCGGGCCCTGTACGCCGCCCAGCGCGCCCGATACCCGACGCCGTCGCGGCCGATGAAATCGACCTCGGCGAAGCCCTTGCCGGCCCCCCGCCGCAGGATGGCGCGCGGATCGCCCGAGTTCAGGGTCTGCCCGCCCGGGTCGGGCACGTCCTCGCGCCGCGCGGCGCTCACGCGGGGAAACAGCCCGTAAAGCGCAAGACATAAGGCGTCGAGGATCGTCGACTTGCCCGCGCCGGTCTCGCCGGTGATGGCGAAGATGCCGGTGGCTCCGAGGGGGTCTTGGTCGAGATCGATGTCGAACGGCGCGGCGAGGCTCGCGAGGTTCTCGCCGCGGATCGCGAGGATCCGCATGGGTCAGGACCGGTTTGGGCGGTGATGACGGGTCATGCGCCGGCCCTCGCACGATGGAAGATGTCGAGGTGCGCCGGACCGGGATCGATGCCGTGGGCACGGGCGAACGCGAGACGGAACAGATCTTCCGGGTCGCGCTCGACGAGGCGGACCGTCGGGACACCCGCCTGGACCAAGTCCGGCACGATCCCCTCGACGCTCGCGACCCGGACGTCGACCACCCGCACCGGGAACCCCTCGGCGATGCGGTCCACCTCGGCGCGATGGCTCGCGGCAAGGCCGTCCCTTGAGAGGCGGATCTGGAGGAAGGGTCGGGCCTCCAGCGGCAGTTCGGGATCGAGGTCGAGGGCCGCCAGGCGGTCGCCGAGCTCGCCCAGCGGCATGTCGCCCGTGTCGGGCAGACGCAGGAAGGGCACGGGGCGGTCGATGACGACGTGTTCGCTCCGTGCCGGGCCGTCCCCGATGGTGACGAAGCTGACCCCGTGGCGGTAGGCCAGCTCGGTGGCCGAGAGCGGGATCAGGGACCCGGAATAGCGCACGATCGGGCGACCCACTCCCTGGGCCCGATGGAGATGGCCGAGGGCGACGTAGTCGGCATCGGAGGGGAAGACATCGGGTGGCACAGCGTGCTCGCCCCCCACCAGGATCCGGCGTTCCGCGCCCTCCGATTCCAGGCCGCCGGCGACATGGAGGTGACCGGTGACGAGGTACGGCAACCCGGCCAATTCCGGCCGGGCGGCCTCGTGCAGTGCGGCGTAAAGATCGCGCACGGCACGAACGATGGGGGACCCGGCCTCGTCGCGCACGCGGCCGGCGGCGAGGCCGGGAAGGCAGGCGGCGGTGGGATACGAGACCCCGAGCACGTGGCCCGCCACCACGCCGTCCTTGAGGATCGGGACGAGGTGCCGCGAGAGGTCGATGGCGCCGCCGGGCCGCCTGACGTTGCCGACGACATGGACGCCGATGGCATCGAGGAGGGCGCGCGGCGCCTCCAGGCGACCGGCGGCGTCGTGGTTGCCGGCGGTGACCACGATCGTCATCCCGGGCCGGGCCCGGTGCAGGCGCACGAGCAGCTCGTAGAACTGACGCTGGGCCTCGCCGGACGGGTTCTGGCTGTCGAAGACGTCGCCGGCCATCACCAGTGCGTCCACTTCCCGTTCGGCGACGAGCGTGACCAGGGCATCGAACACCAGGGCGTGCTCGTGCTCGCGCGAATACCCCCGGAGGGTCTGCCCGATGTGCCAGTCGCCGGTGTGGAGGACGCGGATCATGGCGCCGTCTCCATCGATGGCCCGCCGTGGCCGGAACCGTCCGGCCGGCCGCCGGCGTTCTCGGCGAGGCGCACTCTGATCTCGTCGAGGGTGACGGGACGGTAATCGAAGCAGTCGACGCCGACGTCAGTGCTGGCGGCTGTGCCCGGCAGGGTGCCGTGGGAATGTCCGTAGAGGTGGATGTCGCCGCGGTGCATCCGCGGCCATACCCGGTGGGCATAGTGGCTCAGGAAGAGTCCTTGAGGTTGGCCGTCAAAATCCTGAACGACGACGCGGGCCACGTCGACGACGGGCCCGGCCCACGGCAGCCGGACGCTGACGCGGTCGTGGTTGCCGCGCACCATGAAGATCCGGCCGCGTAGCCGTGAGAAGATCGCGCGGGCGTGGGCCTCGGGGCAGCGGTAGCAGAAATCGCCGAGGTGCCAGACCGTATCCTCGGGGCGGACGGAGGCATTCCAATTCGCGATGAGGGTCTCGTCGTGCTCCTCGATGGTCGCGAACGGGCGGCGGAGCGCCATCCGGGGGCTCAGGATGCCCTGATGGCCGAAATGATCGTCGGCGGTGAACAGAATTCGGGATGGCATTTCGGGCCTCGCGCGGTTGCGGAGGCTCGACGCGTGGGTCGCTCGCGCTCCGTGTTTCAGGGGGGCGAAGGACAGCCTATGCGTTTCATGGGTGGCTCCTGGGTCAGGCGATCCTTATCCCCTGGACGCGATCCCGGGGCAAGGGATTGCGACTCCGCGGGTAGCGGGTAGCGGGTAGCGGGTAGCGGGTAGGGGGAAACACTTCCCTCCATCCACTACCTGCTAGTTACAAAAATATTACATATGACCGACGGCCGGTATGCTTGTTCGTCATTGGGGTCGATCGAGACCCACGAAGGGTGAGGGTCGATCAGGGCAATCACGTTAGGCGCCACCGTCGGTTTTGCGTGGCGGCCCCAGGGCACCGGTCCACCCCTTTAGCCGCCGATACGCTTCCTTGCGTGTCCCGCTTTCCACGCGGAGCTCGAAATACCGCTCCCACTCCACGCGGATGAGCATCTTCCGCCGGATCCGACCCGGTGTCAGCGCCCGGTCCAACGCGATCGCCTCCATGGCCAGGCTCGGGGGCAGGAGTCGCATGATCTCCGTGGCATCGAGCCAACGATCCTCGGGCATGACGTCGGCGATCTCGCGGATGACCCGATCCCAGAACTCCGCTCGCTCTAGCCTCGTGACATCCTTGCGGAGTTCCGAGACCTGCGTCCCGAGATCCAGGACCCGTTCCTTCAGCTCGGCCTCGCGCTTCTTGAGCGCCTCGTTCTCGCGGGCCACGGCTTCAGACGTCGCGTAGGTCTCCTCCATGAGGCCTTCCATGACCTCGCGTTCGATCCTGACGTGACTGGCTGGCTTTGGACCGGGCTGATTGAGAGGATCAGCCAGGACCGAAGGAGCTGGACATGCGGCGAGGTCAGAAGACGGGTGCGGAGC